>CAZFKC010000237.1:0-2514 GCA_964519175.1 uncultured Nannocystaceae bacterium | reverse complement strand
CGCCGTTCCACCAGGCGGTGTCCTCGGCGGCGTAGGCGTAGACCGCCTTGTCGGGGCCGCCGTGGACGCGGAGGTCGGCCTGCGCGTCGCCCGTGACGTTGACGCCGTCGACCCGGTGCGGGCCGGGGACGGGGCGCTTGTCGATCGCGCTCATCACGGGGCGACCGCGGCGGACGCCGATCTGCTTGGGCAGCCCGACGTTGACGGAGACGAGGCGCGAGGCAGCGGAGGCCACGGCTACGTCGTGGCGGCCAGGGTCGTCACGGTCGATCCCGTGCTCGTCCGGCCAGTGCTGTCCCGAAGCGTGACGGTCACGTTGGTGCGGATCCGCCGGTTGCGTCGCAGCGTCGCGTAGGTCGCGCGCGACATCCGTGCCCGCAGCGTGACGCGACCGGTGGTGGGCACGGAGAACGGTGCGCGCAGGAGGGTGACGCGGCGCTTTGCGGCGGTCTTCACCTTGCCGGCGCTCGCGAACACGACCGTGCCACGGAGTCCGGCAGGTGCCGTGAACGTGAAGGTGAAGCGGCGCGACGACGTGACGCGGATCGTCTTCTTCGTCGGGAACGTCGGGGTCCCGAGCTTCGTCGGGCCGGGGGCCTGGGACGCGCCCGTCGTCGGCGGCGGCGTGCTGCCGCCGTCGTTGCTCGAGCTCGGCGTCGGGGTGGAGCCACCGCCGCCGCCCGTGCCGGTGGTCGGCGGAGGGCTCGGCAGGGGGGTGATGGTGATCGACGGGGCGGCGGTCGTGTCCGTGCGGACGGAGGTGTTGGTCACGCCGGCGGCAAATCCGCTCCACCCGGCACCGCCTCCGGCGCCGGCCGAGCTCGACCCGCCGCCACCTCCGCCGAAGAGGCCGCCGCCTCCGCCGCCGCCGCCACCACCGCCAGCGGACGTGCACGTGCTTGCGCCCGCGCCGCCCTCGGCGAGCACACCGGGTGCCCCAGACCCGCAGCCGCTCCCGCCGGCGCCCCCGCCCGCGGCAGACGCCGCCCGTCCACCCGTCGCATATCCATCGATGCCGCTACTGGGTGTGGGCCCGGCGGTGCCGCCGAAGTTCGACGTTCCGGCTCCGGGATTGCTGGCGCCGCCTCCGCCGCCACCGGCGGCGACGACAAGACGCGTCGTCAGCGAGGTGCCCGCCGCTCGCGGCGCAAGGCGGACGTCTGATGCGCCCCCTCCGCCGCCACCCGTCGCCGCCACCACGCCGCCCTTGCCGCCACCATTGAATCCGCCGGCCCCCACGGAGCCGTTCCCGCCGACCTCGACGTACAGGGTCTGCCCCGGCGTGACCGAGACATCACCCTGCACGAGCGCGCCGTAACCGCCGGCGCCGCCGGAGGATCCGCCGGTGCCGCCCCGTCCACCGACCGCGGCGATGCGGATGAGCGTCACGTCGGCGGGGACCGTGTAGGTCTGCTCTGCGCCCTTGAAGAGAAACGTGGTCGGCACCGCGCCCGCCGACGCAGGGAAGACGACGCCGGACGCGACAGCGGCAAGCGCGGCGATGGCACGGCGCGGAGGAGTGGTGAGCCCCGGCACGAGGCACCGAATTCTATGGCCGTGTCAAAACGAGAACAGGCCGCCCTGGTGGGCGGCCTGTTCTGCAGTGGAGCTAGCCGGGCTCGAACCGGCGACCTCGTGACTGCCAGTCACGCGCTCTCCCAGCTGAGCTATAGCCCCAAGCCGGTAGTCGACGGCCATCTTAACACCCTGGGTCTGGTTGTTCCGCGCTGGCTGCAACCGCAGGTGCACCATGGACTGCCCGTCGATCTCCGCGATTGGCAGGAAGTAGCACTCGTCGGTCGCCTCGCAGTACGCGGCCACTGCGTCAATCTCGTCGGCGGTGTAGGTGGTGCGGACATGTCCACGGCTGGTGAGGCGCGATGTCCGCGTCAACACCCGGACGACATCGCCGTGACGGGACGCTGACTTGCACTGGACCCGGTACAGCTCCGGGCCCGTGTCGAAGATCAGGTCGTAGCGCCGCCCCTCCATCAGCGGCCACGCCACCACGATGCCCAGTTGCGCAGCCGCGGAAGCGATCTTCAGCTCGGCGATTGCGCCCTTGGTGGTTGGCGATCCGGGTGCGAACACGAACACATGTTCGCACCCGCCCCAGACGTCACCGCCGCGGCATGAACTCCGGCACGTCGAGGTCGTCCCCGCCGCCGGCAGACGTCCCGCCCGCCGGCGGGAGTACCTCACCCGCCTCGGCATCACCGCCTCGCGACGGCCGCACCGGGCGCCGCGGCACCCGCAGGTCTGACGCGCGCGCGGCGCGCAGGGGGCGGGGGCGGTCAGCCGGCTCGCCGCCTGCGTCCCCGGGCTCGAGCTGGCCCTGGAGCGCTTGGTGAGCGACCTGGATGTCGCGCAGCAGCTTCTGCGCGTTGACGTCGAGGGACCGCGACAGCTGCTGAATGTGGTCGGCCAGCAGCGACCCGTCGCGCACCACGTCACGCGCGGTCATCTGCGCATCGCCCTTGATCTGCCGCGCCTCGGCCCGCGCCTCCTCGAGGA
>CAZFKC010000236.1:0-2619 GCA_964519175.1 uncultured Nannocystaceae bacterium | reverse complement strand
AGAGCGCAGCGTCGAGGTGGCGGGCGATGCGATCGCGGATGTCGATCTCCTCGCCCAGCTGCAGGAAGAAGTCGCCGCGCGCCGGCGCACGAGCGATCGCACGCCGTAGTAGGCGTACGAGCTCGCCGATGCGGCCCTTGCCGAGGAACGCGACGGCGCCGGCACGCTCGGCCCAGAACCGGCTGCGCCGGTCGCTCTCGTCGCCACGCAGCAGCATCGGCACGTCGGCGGTCGCGACCTCCGAGCGCAGCAGACGACAGAGCTGGATCCCCGAGACCCCCGGCATCCAGAGGTCGGCGATGACGGCGGCGGGTGGGTTCGCGAGCGCGAGCTCTGCACCCGCGACGCCGTTCGCGGCGACCTCGACCACATACCCCAGCGAGCCGAGGCGGCGGCGCAGCTGCTCGCGGGCGTCCTCGTCTGGATCCACGAGCACGAGGCGCTCGTGGAGCTCGTCACCGATCGTCAGCACACCGGACATCGCCGTGGATCCGTGCGGTCGGTGCCGCGCGAGAGCAACCGCGAGCGCGGCCTGATCGCGGCCGCTTCGAGCTGTCCGCTGCTGGCGGCCCGGCGATGCGTGTTCGGCCGGGAGCCCTCAAGTTCACGGCGTCCCCGGTCGTTGAGAGGGCGAACGTGTCGAGGCATCGTCGACGATGAACGCGCCGCTACTCGCCGAGGGCCCGGACCGGTCCACCTCCGCACAGGCGATCGACGAGCTCCCCGATGGGGTCGTGTTGCTCGGCGTCGGCGGGAACATCGAAGGGGTCAACAACGCCTTCTCGCAGATGGTCGGTCACGGCACTGCGCAGCTGCTCGGCGCAGCGCTGGAGTCGTTCGTCGCCGAAGAGGACGTGCTGTGCCTCATCGGCTTCCAGGCGATGTTCGGAGGCGCGCGCGTCGAGGATGCATGCGTGATCTTCATCGCGCCGGACGGCGAGCGCCGTCCGCTGATCGTCTGTTCCAAGAAGTCGCGTGACGGCCTGCGCGTCGTGATGACGACGCGAACGGCTGGCAGCATGCAGCGTGAGCTCGCCGATCACTCGCGGTGGGCGGCGAACGAGCAGGAGCGCGCCGACACGTTGGCGGCGGCGCGCGACAGCCTGGCCGAGAAGAACCAGGCGCTGCGCATCGCCCAGGAGGAGATCGCACGGGCGTACGCGGCGCTGCAGGACGAGATGAAGACGCGCGAGCGCCTCGAGCACGAGCTCCGCCTCGCGCAGAAGCTCGAGGCGATCGGTCAGCTCGCGGCGGGCGTCGCCCACGAGATCAACACGCCGATGCAGTACGTCGGCGACAACATCGACTTCCTCGTGCGCGTGCTCTCGGGCACCAGTGCCTACTTCGCCGCCGTACAGGAGGCGTTCGCAGCCACGGGCGGCGGTGTGCCGGCGGAGGTCGTCGCCGCGCAGAAGAAGACCCGCATCGACTACCTGATGCGCGAGGCGCCGAAGGCCGTGAAGGCGGCGAAGGACGGCATCGAGCACGTCAGCAGCATCGTGCGTGCGCTGAAGTCGTTCGCCCACGTCGACAACGACGACATGGTGCCCGCCGATCTGAACGCCGCGCTGTCCGACACGCTGGTGGTCGCACAGAACGAGTACAAGAGCGTGGCGACGGTCGAGACCGAGCTGCAGCCGCTGCCCGCGGTGACCTGCTTCGTCGGCAAGCTGAGCCAGGTGTTCCTCAACCTGATCGTGAACGCGGCCCACGCGATCGCCGATGCCGGACGTGCCGAAGGCGGCAAGATTCGCGTCTCGTCGCGACGCGACGGAGACTGGGTCGAGATCGCGATCTCCGACAACGGCTGCGGAATCAAGGACGAGCACAAGGCGCGCGTGTTCGATCAGTTCTTCACCACCAAGGAAGTGGGACGGGGGACGGGCCAGGGTCTGTCGCTCGCACGGCGGATCGTGGTGGACGCCCACGGCGGCGATCTGACGTTCGAGACCGAGCGCGGACGCGGCACCACGTTCACGGTGCGACTGCCGATCTCCGGCAGCGTCGCGCGCAAGACCTGACGCGAACGACGTACGGTGCGAGCTCAGGGAAATCCCGATTGCAGGGTTTCCCCTCGGTTGCATAGGGACCATATGGGGACGCACTGCCTCGCGGCCTGTGGACGCGCCACCCGGATGGGGCGGACGTGAACGCGCCCCTGCGAGTGCTGCTCGTCGAGGACAGCGAGGCCGACGCAGAGCTGGTGATCCGCGCGCTGCGGCGGGGGTGGCCGGAGCTCGAGTACGCCCGCGTCGAGACCCCGGACGAGATGCGGCGCCTGCTCGAGACCGCAGCGTGGGACGTCGTGATCAGCGACTGGTCGCTGCCGGCCTTCGACGCAATCTCTGCGCTCGCGACCTTGCACGCGTCGAAGCTCGACATCCCGTTCATCATCGCGTCGGGGACGATCGGCGAAGAGACCGCGGTGGAAGCCCTCCGCGCGGGCGCCCGCGACTTCGTGCTCAAGCACCGGCTCGCGCGACTCGTGCCTGCGGTGGAGCGCGAGCTCGCCGAGCACGAGGGCCGCCGCGCCCGTGCTCGCGCGGAGGAGGCGCTGTCGAAGAGCGAAGAGCAGCTCCGCCAGGCCCAGAAGATGGAGGCGATCGGCTCGCTCGCCGG
>CAZFKC010000235.1:0-2625 GCA_964519175.1 uncultured Nannocystaceae bacterium | reverse complement strand
GCCCGGCTGGTCCTGCTTGACGTGCTCGTCGGCGTGGTAGCTCGACCGCACGAGCGGCCCGGCGGCGATGTGGTCGAACCCCATCTCGTAGCCCGCGCGCTCGATCTCGGCGAACTCGTCCGGGTGCCAGTAGCGCACGACCGGCAGGTGCTCACGGGTGGGGCGCAGGTACTGCCCGATGGTGATGATCTGCACGTCGTGCTCGCGCAGGTCGTGCAGCGCGTCGAGCAGCTCGTCCATCGTCTCGCCGAGTCCGACCATGAGCCCGGACTTCGTGTTGACGGCGTCGCCGCCCATCGCCTTGGCGTTGCGCAGCACGCGCAGGGAGCGCTGCCACGTCGACCCTCGCCGCGCGACCGGGTAGAGCCGCGGCACGACCTCGACGTTGTGGTTGAAGACGTCGGGCCGCTCGGCGATGACGGTCGCCAGCGGCATCTCGTGTCCCTGGAAGTCGGGGGTCAGGCATTCGACCTTGCAGTTCGGCGCCTGCGCGCGGATCTGCCGGATGGTCGCGGCCCAGATACGGGAGCCCTTGTCCGGGAGGTCGTCCCGGTCGACGCTCGTCACAACCGCGTGCCGCAGGCCCATCCGGGCGACGGACCGCGCGACGCGCGCCGGCTCGAGCGGGTCGTTCCACGTCGGCTTGCCCGTCTTGACGTGGCAGAACCCGCAGCGGCGGGTGCACGTGTCGCCGAGGATCATGAACGTCGCGGTGCCGCGCTCCCAGCAGTCCCCGATGTTCGGGCAGGCCGCTTCCTTGCAGACGGTGTGCAGCTCCTCGCCGTCGATGAGCTTGCCGAGTTCGCGGTACTTCGCGCCCCCGGGGGCGGGAACCTTGAACCAGCTGGGCTTGCGCGCGTTGAACGGCAGGACGTCCGCGCCGATGACCTTCAGCACGTCCATGCCGCCCGGGTTGGAGCGGCGGCGGGTCTGGAGCTTGCGCGGCTTGTCCATGCCCAAGCCAGGCTACCGCGTGAGTCTGTGCGCTACTGGATGGTGTCGAGCCAGAACCGGATGTTCTCGGTGCGGCTGTCGTCGGCAATGAGCGTGTGCAGCAGATACCCCGCACGGGTAAAGGCACGGACGGACACGTGCCCCTGGCCGTCGGCCCAGAGGCCGATGGCGGGGAAGGGTGGTGGGGTGGCATCCGCGGCGGGCATCGCAACGACGACCGACCGTGTGCCCTTGAGCAGCTCGGCGGCCGTCGGAAAGCGCTGGTCGTAGAACAACGCGGCATCCTCTACCCGGGATACGCGGAGGGCGGTCGGCCGCCGGTCAAGGATGGTGGTCCCCCATTCCGTGAGGGCCACGCTCGCGACGGGCGGCCTTTCGTCGATGCGCAACGTCTTCGCCTTCCTCGGCGCGACGCGGAGGTCGCACACGTCACCGCCCTCGACTCCCGCGCTGAACTCGCTGCGACGGGTGGGTGCGATGAAAGCCTGAAACCCGTCCTCGATCTCGGCGAGGATGCGGGGCGACCGCGGCACCGCGGTGCAGGTCACCGCGACCTGGCGTCCAGCGACCCGCTTGTAGCGCTTCGCCGCGCGTGGACCGAACACCATGGCGCCGTTGATGACGCTTACTCCCGGCGTCGCGCCGATCGCGCTCACGTCGCTCCATGGGATCCGGGACACACCGGTCGAGGCGCGGGCGGCGGGAGTGGTCATCGCCGCGGCCGCCGAGAGAGCGATGACAAGCAACGTCGCACGCATTGCGCGCAAGCGTAGTCGAACATTCAGGGCGCCGCGGCCGGGCCCGGCGTCACGAGCTCTCGTCCTCACAGATGCGCGTTCAGCCAGAAGATGAGGTTGGTGAGGTCGGTGTCCCCGTTGTGGTCGGAGAAGAGGACGAACCCGTCCGCGGCCCGGGCACGCAGCGTGAACCGTCCGGCGCCGTCGCTGAACACACCGATCTTCGGCGCCGGCGGCGGCTCGGCGTCTGGCGTGGCGAGCGCGACGATGTCGGACATGTCGGCCTCGGCGATGGTTGTCTGCACCGGCGGCCAGACGCCGTCGGAGAGCACCCGATCGAAGGCGACGCTCTTGACGTCCCCCATGCGCGTGGCTGTCTGCAGCCGGGTCAGGATGGTCGACCCCCACGGGGTGAGCGCGACCGACCCGATGAGGACGCCGTACACGACCGTGTCCTCTCGGCTGATCGGTGACGCGATCCGGCAGACGTCGCGCCGCGGGTCGACCGCCACGCGGAAGGCGCTGCGCCGCTTGGGGACCCGGATGAGTCGGAGGACGTCGGGCACCGTGCTCGTCCGCTCAGGGTGGTCGGCGTACGCGCACGCGAGGACCACGCGTCCGCCGTCGATCTTGCGGAAACGCTGCGCAGCGGCCGGGTCGAAGACGATGTGCGCGCGCTTGCCCGAGCGCACGACACGCAGCCCGGGAGTCGCGCCGACGGCACCGTAGTCGTCGGTCGGCATCGTGAGCAGCGTCGGCTCCTCGCCGGGCTCTCCGGGATCGATCGTGGTGACCTGCCCGAAGGCGGGGCCGGCGAGGGCGAGGGTCGCCACGAGAACGAAAAGGGTTGCGCGCATAAAGCGCGCAACCCTAGTTGATCGTCAGTCCTGGGCCAGCAGCCCGAACAGCTGCTTGCGCGCGCCGTCCAGGATCT
>CAZFKC010000234.1:0-2728 GCA_964519175.1 uncultured Nannocystaceae bacterium | reverse complement strand
GGCGGCGCAGGCGGGTGGCGGGAAAAGGCACCTCTTCAGGGTACTGGCGCGGCTATGGCGCCACGACGTCGAACTCGGCGGAGGCGTCCACGACGGTGGTCTCGGCAAGCGCGACGCGGAAGCTGAAGATCAGCCGATGCCGGCCGGGCACGGTCCCAGGGAACAGCGTCACGGTGCCGGAGTACAGGTCCCCCGGCGGCAGGAAGTACTGGCCGCTTAGGGCCGAAGACGAGTAACCCACGTCGACCCAGGACGCCCCCTCCAGCCGCTCGACGCGCTGGATGAGCGGCGGGACCATGCATCGTTGCCCCGTGTTCGTCGCCTCAAAGCTCACGGTGCCGCCCGGAGCGACCTGCGGCGTTCCGATGCGCAGCGCCATTCCAGCGACGCCGGCGTCGGCGCACCACGGCACGGGGTTTGGCGGCGGAGCGTAGGACCCGCCGCCGGGCAGCATCGGGACGCTGTAGTCGGACGCCGCGCCCGAAGCGCCCGGGATCGCGGGGATCGGCGCGGGCACCGGGGTCGCCGTCGTGGTGATGACCGATCGGTAGACCCGGCGGCCGACGGTGAGCATGAGGTGATGGGTCGCGCCTACGGGTCCCGGCACGACCGCGGTGAACGTCCCGCGCCGCAGGCGCTGAGAGAAGAGCGTGCGGAGCGGCCGGCCCGCGGCGGTGGTCCGGACGAACGCCAGGCGGACCGTGCGGCGCTTCCTCGAACCGACCGGTTTGACCTGCACGCGGAGCACCGTTCCGGGCACCAGCGACGCGGTCACGGTCCGCAACGGCCAGCTCACCCGTACGCCCTGCGCCCGGAGGGCGGCGGCATCGGGGAGGCTCCCGGCGGGCGTCTTCGCGACCGCGGCGGACTGCGACGACCCGGCGACAACAAGCAGGGTGGCGACCAGCATCGTCCGTGACCAGCGTCGCGACATCGCCGGAACTATGCAGAAGGGGTCACGAGCGGTCAGGAACCGCTGCGGTCAGCGCCGCAGCTCGATCCACAGCGCCCGCCCCACCGCCACGAGATCTCCGCCCGCGGTGAACAGCGCGGTGCCAGCGGTGCGCTTGCGCCCGTCTTCGCCGAGCTTCCATGCGACCGAAACGTAGTCCTCACCGGCGCGCAGCGGCGTACCGATCCGCACCGCGAGCCGAGCCAGCACGGACGGAGCGCGGCGCGCCGCCGCGCCGGGAGACATGTCGAGCACCGGCCCGCTGCTCGGGCAGTCCAGCGCCGCCCACACGGCTGCCGGCGCGACCTCACCCGATGCGTCGGCCAGGGACGCGTCCGGCCGGAAGACGGTGGCACAGCAGTCCTCGCCGAGCGGCCCGGGGAACATCCGGAATCCGTCGCCGGCGGCGCGGTCAGGACCGCACACGACGCACGTCGGAAAGGGATGGACGTCGCGGTCGCGGTACGCCGACGCCGCGTCGGCGAGCAGCGCGTCATCGAGGGTGACCGGATCGGGGGCGACAAGGTCGAGCTCGGTCGGCCGCGCCTCCAGCACGACCTCGTCCCCATCGAGTGCGACCGTCACGCCGTCGCGCTCGTCGATCCACAACGGCCGTTCCATCGGCGGCGGAAGGCGGAGAGTGACTTCGACGGCGGGGAGGTCGAGGACCTCGGCGAGCAGCCCGGCGCTGTACCCGCCGTTGCCGGAGTCCGGCGGGCCGTTGAAGCGCGCGGGGATCTGGATCGCAGGCGACATCGGTGCCGCGATCCTCCCAGACCCGCTCTCGCCGGTCAGTGGGTGACGTCGAACTCGGCCGTGACGGTCACGACCTCATCGGTTGCCCCGGTCCGCACCGGTGTCGCGTCCACCCGCACCCGGTACCGCCCGGCAGAGGACCCGACCGGCACGGCCGCGGCGTTGGCGAACCGCTTGCCCGGCCGCACGAGGTACGCGCGCTCGGCCTCGGTGCCGGGCGCCACGACCGTCGTCCACGCGCCGTCGACCAGGCGGTCGATGCCGTAGAGCGCGTTGACGACGAGGCAGGCGCCGCCCGTGGTGGTGAGCGTGTACCGCAGGCTCCCGCCCGCGCCGATCGAGGGCGCCGCGACCTCCAGCGCGGCCGCCGCGGACGCTCCGCGGTCGCACCCCTTCGTGTTCGTGATCTCCTCGGCCTCGTCGCCGCTCGCCGGCGGCGGCGTGGAGGACGACGGCGCCCCGGGCGGCGGCGTCGCGCGAGGAGGGGTGAACGTTCCCGGTGCCAGCGCCGCGGTCGAGACGGTCACGCCCTCGGCCGGCGTGGAGATCCTCCCGCGCCACGTCCGCGCGCCGACCTTGAGGCGCAGCTCGTACGTCGTCGACGCCGCTGACGGCACGGTGAATGCGAATGATCCGCTGCGCAGCCGCTTCGATGCCAGTGGCCGCGCGCCCGGCCGGCCGAAGGTCAGCGCGGCCATCCTGGCGCCGCGATTGCGCAGCCGGCGCACGCGGACCTGGATCTTCGTCCCGGCCGGCACCACCGCCGGATCGGTGCGCAGCGGCCACGTGACGGCGAGGCCGGCGGCACGAAGCGCCTTCGCATCAGGCCGCGCCGCAGCCGCGGGCGCAGCGGCGAGGAGCGCCGCGACGCAGGTGAGGGGGAGAAGTCGGGACAGCACGACACCGGATCGTGGGACATCGCGCCAGCGCGGATGTGACGATCCGGTGTCGGAGTGGTGAAGTCGGAGCGAGCGGCCGAGCCGGCGCAACCGGCCCGGCCGCGTGTGCCCGACCTCAGAG
>CAZFKC010000233.1:0-2814 GCA_964519175.1 uncultured Nannocystaceae bacterium | reverse complement strand
ACGTGGTCGCGAGGATCGTCGTGTCGAGCGCGGGCGCCACGAAGTCGATGACCAGGGCGCGCGCCTCCCGCAGCGTGACCTCGCCAGCACGGTGGGCGTCGAAGACCGATGCCGCCCAGCTTCCCGGCGCGACCGACTGCGGACTGAGTGCCCGGCTGTACAGATAGAGGCTCAGCGCGCGACCCATCGATCGGCTCGCGCGCCCGTTGATCGGACCGAGCGCCTCGAAGGTCGCAGCCGCCCAGCGCAGCATGCGGTCGCCTCCGCCGCGCGTGCCGACCAGGGTCGCCACGACGCTGAGCGGCAGCCGCGAGGCGAAGTCCGCGACCGCCTCGAACTGCGGGCGGCGCGAGAGCTCGGCCACCACGGCGTCGGCTTCAGCAGACAGCTGCGGCTCGACGCTCGCGATCGCCTTCGCGCCAAGCGACCGCATGAGCACCCGACGCCGGGCGGTGTGGGTCTCACCGTCGCTGTTCAGCGTGGTGTCCCGGGCGAGCGCGTTCGTGAGCGGGTTGGCCGCGACGCCGCGCCCGCTGGTGAAGAGCTCGTCGTCGCGCAACGCCGCCCGGACATCGTCGAAGCGCCCCATCGCGTACATCCGGTGGCGCGGCAGCCACACGACCGGCCCGGCGTCGCGGATCCGCGCGAACACCTCGCGTGAATCGGCGAGGACGTCATCGGCGTACAGGTCGACGTCGACGACGGGTGCGCTCACCGCACGCTCCACGAGAACGTGTACGCCGCCAGCGCCGCGTCGACGGCGCTCCGGTCGCCGACGCCGTCGAGCTCGACGAGGATCGCGCCTCCCTCCACCCTCGCGGTGACCCGTTCGGCGAGCCCGTCGACGGCCTCCCGGGCGGCGCGCTCGGTCGCCCGCCGCCGCAGCTCGGGCTTGTAGGGCTTGCCCACCAGCGTGAGCGGGATCTCGTCGATGATCTCGACGAGCTTCGGCGCGGCCGCCCGCTCCGGCACGCGGTCAGCCGCCCATGCCTGCAGCGTCTCCTCGGTCACCTCCGCGCCGGGCGCGACGGTGACGTAGGCCACCGGGACCTCGCCGGCGTGCGGATCGGGCCGCCCGACCGCGCCCGCGGCGGTGACCGCGTCGTGCTCGAGCAGCGCGTCCTCGATGACGGCGGGATCGATGTTGTGTCCCCCGCGGATGATGAGGTCCTTCTCCCGGCCCGCCAGCCGAATGAACCCGTCCACGTCGACGGACCCGAGGTCGCCGGTGTCCAGCCACCCGTCGCGGACCTTGTCGCCGCGCTCGGGCACGGGGCCGTCGGGCCCGGGGACGAGGTAGCCGGCGAACACGTTGGGCCCGCGGATCACGAGCCGCCCGACCTCCCCGGCCGGGAGGTCCCGCCACACGCCGGTCTCCTCGTCGACCGCGACGGCGCGCACCTCCTGGTAGGGCAGCCGCTGCCCCACCGTGCCGTGCCGCGGCTGCTCAGGCCAGTTGCGCGAGGTCGCGCACGTCCCCTCGGTCAAGCCATAGCCCTCACAGAGATCGACCCCGGTGGCCGCCCGGAACTGCTCGGTCACCGAGGGCGGCAGCGGCGCCGCGCCGACGATGGGGAACCGCAGCGACGAGATGTCCGCGTCGACCGGCACCTGGGACAGGACCGCGTACACCGTCGGGACGGCCGACATCCCCCCGATCCCGTAGCGCTCGACGAGCCGCCAGAAGACCCCGTACAGCGGGAGGTCGCGGTAGCCGAGCGGCCCGGCCCACACGACCGGCTGCCCGCGCAGCAGCGGACCGAGCACCGTGACCACGATCGCGTTCGTGTGAAAGAGCGGCAGGGCCGCGAAGAGCACGCCGCCCTCGTCGAAGGCGCTGCCGCACGCGATCATCCACGCGTTGGCGACCTCATTGGCATGCGTGCGCGCGGCGAGCTTCGGCGTCCCCGTCGTCCCCCCGGTGTGCAGGTAGCTCGCAAGGTCGTCCGGCAGCGGAGCCGGGGCGGGCAGCCCGGCGGCGGGCTGCGCGCCGGCCAGCTCGCCGAGATAGGCGACCCTGACGCGAGGGAGCGGATCGAGCGCCGGCGCCGGCCCGTCGGCACCGGTCGGGCGCAGCGCCAGCAGCGCGCCGACCTGGCCGCGCTCGGCGAGCCGCCGCGCGAGCGCCCAGGCGTCAGGGTCGAGTTCAGGTCCGGCGGCGATGATCACGCTCGCGCCCGAGAGCGCGACGAGGTCCGAGGCCGCCTCCGCGGTCAGACCAGGATTGATCGGCGCGGCGATCCCGACCGCCTCAGCCGCCAGGATCGCTGTGATCAGCTCCTCGCAGTTCGGTGACACCAGCGCAACGGCGTCTCGTCGCCCGATCCCGAGGTCGAAGAGGACGGCGGCGAACCGGTCGACCGCGTCGCGGAGCTCGCCGAACGTCTGGGTCGACGGCTCCTCCCAGCGTTCGGCGTCCGGCAGGGAGTACGTGGCGATCGCGTCAGGCCACAGGGTCGCGGCGCGCACGAGCGCGGCGTAGGTCGTCCCCGGCAGTCCGCGGTCGCGCAGCGGCACCGCCTCGATCGCAGCGAGGTCGTGTGGCCCGGTCGCCTCAGGCCACAGCAGATCCGCGGTCTTCATGCCCGGGCGCCCTCCGTCGTCGGGCGGCCGGCGCCGATCGCCCAGGAGGGCCGGCCGGGCGTCGGCTCGACGATCGGGAACCCGGTCAGCAGGAACTTCAGCGGCGGCGGCCCGCCCCACTGGTTGATCGTCCCGGGGTGCATCGACCAGTTCCTGGGCTGGTAGTGGTCGCGCTCCATCTGCGCGAGGTCGGCGCAGCACTCGATCATCGCGCCGTCCTCGTCGTGGAAG
>CAZFKC010000232.1:0-2896 GCA_964519175.1 uncultured Nannocystaceae bacterium | reverse complement strand
CAATCGGCTGTCAGCCTCTCAGTTCTTACCCTCGACGGTGAGCCACATGCCGACCTGCTGGATCGTCACGAGGCCGCCGACGCGGGTGAGATCGACGACGCCGTCCGCGTCCTCGAGCCCGAGCAGCTCGATGCGGAGCCGGGTGAGCAGCGCGTCCGACAGCGCCGCGGTGTAGCGGCCGATGCCGAGCGCATCGCAGCGCGCCGACAGATCGCGCGCGAGGGCGTCGACCAGCTTGCCGCCCTCGAGCAGGTTCGCCTTCGCCCACGCCAGATCCTCGGGGCCGAGCGGCGCGAAGCCGGAGCGCGAGCCGGGCAGGGCGCGGTGGATCATCGCGGTGCGCACCAGATCGCCGAGCACCAGCCGCTCGGGCTCGTCGACGCGGCCGAGCCACACCGGCTCGATCGCGTAGCCGGCCGGCGCGAACGTCAGGGACGCGAGCGCACCGGCCTCGGCGATGCGCTGCGTCGCACGTGCGACGTCGGCGAGCGCACGGATCGGCCGCGTGCCGCTCGTGGTGGAGTCGAGCGCGAGCTCGGGGTACCAGCGCGCGAGCGCGGCGATCGCCGGACCCCAGGGGCGATCGAGCAGCGAGCCGACGCTGGCGAGCGAGATCCGCATCGAGCGATGCAGCGAGATCGCGGCGCGGCGCAGCTTGTCGAGCGCGCCGTACCCGACGCGGAACACGTCGCGCAGCCCGATCGCGGCGATGCGATCGGCGAGGAACGTCTCGGGCTCGGGCACACCCGGCCGCGTGGTGAGCAGCAGCTCGAGGCCGAGCCCGAGCGTGGCCTGGGTCTGATCGAGCGCACGCTCCTGCACCGCCTCGTCACCGGGCGGCAGGCGCTGGGCCGCGATCACCTCGTTCACGAGCAGCAGGAACTCGCGCGTGCGCACGCCGTGCTCGGCGTCGGACAGCCGCGCCATCGCCCGGCGCAGCAGCTCGTTGCCGCGGAAGGTCGTCATCGACGCGCCGAGCTCGTCGCCGCCGAGCCAGCGGAAGTCGCGGGGCTCCGCTTCCGCAGCCGCGCGGTGATCGAGCGGGCGGAAGAGCTTGGCCGCGTCCTCCCACTGCACGAAGCCGAGATCGGCGAGCCGGCCCGCGCGGAAGCGCAGCAACGTCTCCTCGATCTCGGCGGGCAGCGCGGACTGGATCGAGAGCACGAGCTTGCGACCCTGTCCGAGGTCGTCCTCGTACACGCGCGCGAGCGTCTGCAGCACCTGCATGCCGAGCTCGTCGTCCGACACGCCGACCAGGAAGAAGCCGTCGGGCGTCTCCCACACCCGCAGCTCGGCCAGCTCTGCTGCGGCGGCATCGCGCGCATCGCCGTCGTCGGGATCGAGCACCGCGATGCGGGTGCCGGCGAACAGCGCGAGCGTCCAGAACTCCGGGTCCATCGCGTAGATGAGCTCGGTCAGCGCGCCGCGGGGCTTGTCGACGGCGGCCCAGCTCTCGCCGATCGCGACCAGCCATCGACGCGCGCGCGGGATGTCCATCCGATCGCCGTGCCACGCGTCGAGATCGAGCAGGCACACCAGCTGATCGGGGGTGGCGCGCGGGAGCAGCAGATCGAGCCGCGCTTCGTCGGCGAGGCGCCGGGCCATGCGGACGAAGCTCGCCGCCGGGAGCATCGGGACCAGCTCGTCGGCGTCGTCGCGCTCGTCGAGCGCCAGCGGATCGTCGATCACCGCGCGGATGTCGTCGACCTCGAGCTTGCTGGGGGTTTCTCGCGCGCTCACGGGGGCGAGGTACTATCGCACCGCTGGACGGGATGCCACCGCGCTCGGTCGAAGTTGCGCGTGCGCTGGGGCCGTTGCGGCGCACGCTGGCCGAGGCGCGCGCACGGATCGGTGCGACCGGTGCGACCGGCACGATCGGCGTGCTCGTGGCGGTGTCGGGCGGTGCGGACTCGATGGCGCTGTTCGGCCTGCTCGATCGGGTGGCCCGCGCCGACGCGTTGCGGCTCGTGATCGGGCACGTCGATCACGGTCTGCGGGCGAGCGCGCGGGCGGAGGCCGAGCTCGTGATGGCCAGCGCGCGTGCGCGAGGGCACGCGCACGCGTGTGCGCGGCTGTCGATCGCGGCAGGACCCGGGCTCCCCGCCCGTGCGCGCGAGCTCCGACGCGCGGCGCTGCTGGAGCTCGCCGAGCAACACGGCGCACAGCTCGTCGCGCTCGGGCACACCGCGACGGATCAGGCCGAGACCGTGCTCTTGCACCTCTGCCGCGGTGCAGGGCCCGAAGGGCTGGCCGCGATGGCCCCGGTCGAGCCGTGGACGTCGAAACAGCACGGCGGCTCGCGCCGTCTCGCACCAGGGAGCTGGACGAGGCCGTTGCTGCACCTGACCCGCGACGAGACGCGTGCGCTCGCACTGCAGCTCGGCCTACCGTTCGTCGACGATCCCGGCAACGACGCGATCGAGCATCCCCGCGTACGCATCCGCCACCGCGTGCTCGCGGAGCTGCGCGAGCTGAACCCGCAGGTCGAGCTCCGCATCGCCGCGGCCGCGCGCTCGCTGCGGCTCGAGCACGAGCGCGACGGCGCGGCCGCGTCGCCGCTGCCGACCACGATCGACGACGAGGGCTGCCCGGCCCTGGACGCGACCGTGCTCCGATCGCTGTCTAGCGGCACGCGACGCAGGCTGGTGCGCGCGCTCTGCATCGACGGTGGCGTGCCGGTCGACGCGCTGCCCGAGCGTACGGTGGCCGCGATCGACGACGCGCTCGCGCGTGGCTTGGCACGGCGCCGCTGGGATCTCCACCGCCATCGGCTCCACCTGGGCGGCGGCCGCCTGTGGCTGGCCCGCGCCGTGCTCGCCACGAGCGAGGCGGAGGATCCCTTCGAAATCAGCGGAATCGTGGCCTCCGGGCCCGTCCCGAAGCGGCCCAACCATTG
>CAZFKC010000231.1:0-3072 GCA_964519175.1 uncultured Nannocystaceae bacterium | reverse complement strand
AAACGCGCAGTTTGCGAGGAGTGATGCACGTCCTCCTCAGGGTATCAGCGCGTTCGTGACCCGCCGGGACGCGCTCAGGCCGCGCGCGACCGCTCGCGGCGCTGTCGCTTCACCGCGTACATCCGGGTGTCGGCGACCCGCAGGGCCGCCTCCGGCGCCGACGCGTCCTGAGGCCACATCGCCGCGCCGAACGTCGCGGTGACCCCACCCGACAGCGGGGTCCCGGCCAGCTTGCGCAGGCGCGGCGTGAGATCCGCGCCGGGGACGGACACGACGCAGAACTCGTCGCCGCCGAGGCGGTAGGCGCGGCCGTCGTCGGCCACGGTGTCGCCCAGCGCAGCGGCGAACTCGCCGAGCAGCGCGTCGCCCGCCGCGTGGCCATGCTCGTCGTTGAAGGCCTTGAAGCCGTCGAGATCCCAGATGACGAGCTGCACCGGGGCGCCCGGCACGAGCCGCTCGATGTCCTCGTCGAGCCTCCGGCGGTTGGCCAAGCCGGTGAGCGCATCCTCGCCCGCCATGCGCTCGAGCCGCTCGTGATGATGGCGGCTGACCGCACGCAGGCGCCGCTGCGCCATGCCGGCCAGGACGCCGAGGCTCACGATCGCCAGCAGGAGGATCACGGCGCTGCCGACCATGGTCTGGCGCCCGCGCGATGCCGCCGGGCACGCTGCTCCGCGCGGATCCGGTTCGTCGTGCGGATGATGCGGACGCCGAGCACGCGCAGCGCAGCGAAGCGGGCCGGCGTGTCAGGCATGCGCAGCGCCCGCTCGGCGCTGTCGACGAAGCCGAACAGCGAGGCGACGTGCGCGTCGCCAGGAAGGAGCGCGCGCAACTCCTCGGCGCGCCCGACCAGGAGCGCCATCTGGACCGGGATCACGCGCTCGAGCGCCGCCCGGTCGTCCGCGCGCCGCAGTGCCAGACCGAGGCGGATCGAGTGCTCCAGATCGGCCGACATCTGCTCCGCTTTGACCTCGGCGGTGCGCGCCCGGTCCTCGCGGTCGCGCAGCGCGACGAGCGACAGCCACGCCACGACCCCCACGACGACGGGCGCGAGGAACCACACCCAGCGTCGTGGCGTGCCGAAGATGACGTCGGGCCCGTCCATGGACAGGCCATCGGCACCCGGCCGGTGGGCCGGGACGCCCGCGCGGGCGGCGCGGACGGATCGGGTCAGGCGCCTTCGCCGGAACTGATGAGCCTGGCGATCTCCTGCAGCTCGCCGATCGGCCGACCGGTCGCCCCGGCGAGGTAGCAGCACAGCGGCGCGGCGATCCGCTCGGACGCATGCGCGGCGACGGCGGCGAGGTCGAGCAGCTGCCCGATCTCCTCCTCGGTCGGCGCCGGCGCTCCGGCGGCTTCGGCGAAGGCGGCGACGAACTCCTCGGCGGTCATGGCGACAACGTACCTTCGCGCGCCGCGGAGCGGAGCCCTCCGCGGCGCGCGACCCGACCGTTCAGGCCGACTCGTAGGCGGGCGACGCCGCCGGGGCGGGCGCGGTGCTGCGCACGTACACCGCCCACGTGATCGCCGCGAACACGAAGTACGCGCCGAAGAAGACCCACAGGGCCGGCACCGACCAGTCGGTGTTCGCCTGCGCGATCGCGACCTTCTGGGCCGGCGTCTCCGCCGCCTTGATCGCGGCCGACACATCGAGGCTGGCCTGGCGCAGGACGACCTGGATGAGGAAGCCGCCGAACGCGCCGACCGCGCCCGCGATGCCGATGACCGCCGCGGCCTGGCGCTTGAAGTCCAGGCGCGTCGCCTCGGCCGCCTGCCCCGTCCGCTGCGCCTTCTCCCGCCCGAGCCGGGTGAAGATCGTGGGGATCATCCGGTACGTCGAGCCGTTGCCGACGCCCGACAGCAGGAAGACGAACATGAACGAGATGAAGAAGAGCGTGAAGCTGCGGTTGTTCACCCCGCTGATCGCGCCGAACGTCGCCAGCGCCATGCCGAGGAACACCGCGAGCGTCACCTTCTCGCCGCCGACCTTGTCCGAGAGCCAGCCGCCGAGCGGGCGCGCGACCGAGCCCACCAGCGCGCCCATGAAGCCGAGCCCGGCGAGGTACGTCGCGATGAACGGATGCTGGCCGAGGAAGTCCGGGAACGTGTTTTTGATGACGAGCGGCAGCGCGAATGAGAACCCGATGAAGGTCCCGAACGTGCCGATGTACAGCAGGGACATGATCCACGTGTGCTTCTCGCGGACGGCGACGGCGTAGGACCGCGGGTCGGACTTCGCCTCGCGGATGCTGTCCATGTAGAACCACGCGCCCAGCGCGGCGATGACGATGAACGGGATCCAGACGAGGCCCGCGTACGCGAGATTGACCTCGTGGATCGGGTTCTTCACGGCCGCAGCGGGGACGCCGACGATGATCACCAGCGGCACGATGAGCTGGGTGATCGCCACGCCGAGGTTGCCGCCGGCGGCGTTGAGGCCGAGCGCGAAGCCCTTCTTGTCCTCGGGATAGAAGAACGAGATATTCGCCATGGACGAGCTGAAGTTGCCGCCGCCGACGCCGGCCGTCGCCGCGCAGGCCAGCAGGATCCAGAACTGCGTGTCGGGGCTCTGATCGGCGAGCCATCCGCTCGGCACGATCACCGCGACGAGCAACGCGGGGATGAGCAGGAGCGAGGCGCTGATCGTCGTCCACACCCTCCCGCCGAATCGCGGGACGGCGAACGTGTACGGGATGCGCAGCGCCGAGCCGATGAGGTTCGGCACGGCGGTCAGCCAGAAGAGCTGCGAGATCGTCAGCTCGATCCCGACGTTCACGAGGTTGATCGCGACGATGGTCCACAGGACCCAGATGCTGAAGCCGAGGTTCTCGGCGAAGATGCTGAACGCGAGGTTCTTGCGGGCGATCGGCTTGCCCTCGCGTTCCCAGAATGCCTCGTCATCGGGCTTCCAGGCGTCGATCCACCGCCCTCTCGTCAACACGCTCATGTCAGTCCTCCGCAGTCAGTGATGGCACTGACCGGGAGCCTCCGACACCCGCGTGTCCGCGCAATGCACGCGGCGTGTCGGGTTCGTGACGGGTTTGTTGCGAGTTGATTGCGGGGCTGGGTGTC
>CAZFKC010000230.1:0-3095 GCA_964519175.1 uncultured Nannocystaceae bacterium | reverse complement strand
CGGCGGCGTCGTAGGCCGCCAGGATCTCGGCGTGCGAGCGCTCGCGTTGCCAGTGGCGCAGGTTGGGCCCGAGCACCAGCTCCTCCGCGATGAAGAAGCGGCCCTCGTGCAGCCCCACGTCGTAGACCTGCACGACGTTGGGGTGCGACAGCCGTGCGAGCGCCTTCGCTTCGCGGGGCAGTCGCTCGGCGAGCTTCGGATCGGCCGTCGACGAGAGCATCTTCAGTGCGAGCTCGCGACCGAGCGCGCCGTCGCGTGCGAGGTAGACCACGCCCATGCCGCCGGCACCGATGCGACGCAGGAGCGCATAGCGACCGACGCGGGGCGGCTCGTCGCCGAGCAGCTGCGCGCGCACGAGCGCATGCGCGACCGGATCCGCCACCAGCAACGCGGCCGCAGCGCGTTCGGCGATGCCGTTCGAGTCGCTCATCGGAGGAGTGCTGCCCTGGACCCCGACGCCGGGCATTCGATCACGGCGCGCGCGGGCGGTCAACGGCGTGGCGACGCTGCGCAAACCTCGCGGGCGCGAACGTCCGTGATCAACCGACCACGCGCGGGGTCCATCCACGCGTGAACACGTGGACGCGGCACGTTCGAATTCCAGGCGCGAGCGCGCTCGCTCGGCGGAGACGAACGTCGTGCGTTCCGCCTGCGGCGACTCGGCCTTCGCACATCGAGGTGACGAGCGAGCACCTGCCCAGCTGCTGGGAGACGCTGCCCCGCTGCGACGACCTCGAGCAGGCCACGCTGCGCGGCGCACGGATCGCCAACGCCTCCGCCCACGACGATCGCAACCTCTGCTCTGCGCGCTGATCGGTGCTCGGCGACGCTTCGCGCGCGCACGTGCCGACGCGCACGGCGTGGGTGGATGGCGCGCCGACGTGCGCGGAGCACTGCAAAAGTAACGGCACGGATCGTGCTCGGTCCCGCGCATGACCAACACGAACAAGGAAGACATCGATCGCCTGAACGCCATGCTGCGGGGAGAGCGGTCGGCAGTGGAGACCTACGCGCAGTGCATCGAGAAGCTGGCGAACAGCCGCTTCGTGACGCAGCTCGCGGAGCTCAAGGCGTCGCACGCGGCGCGCGTCGAGAAGCTGACCGGTCGCATCACCCAGGCGGGCGGCGAGGCTGCGACCACCTCGGGAGCCTGGGGCGCGTTCGCGAAGCTCATCGAGGGCGGCGCGACGGTCTTCGGCGAGAAGGCGGCCGTCGCAGCGCTCGAGGAGGGCGAGGACCACGGCAAGAAGGACTACGCCGACCTCGAGGGCCTCTCGGCGGACGTGCGCATGTTCGTGCAGACCGAGCTGATCCCGGAGCAGCAGCGCACGCACGACGCATTGCGCTCGATCAAGCGCGCGGCCTGACGCAGCGCGGCAGACGAGCTTGCGCGGCGGACGAGCCCAGCTCATCCGCCGCGCTTGCGCTCGCGCTCGGCGTCACTCGCTCGGTCCGAGCATGCGCGTCGAGAGCCACTCGCTCCGAGCCCGAGGTAGCCCGGTTCACTCGCCCCGAGCTTGCGCGCAGCCTCGTTCACTCGTCCCGAAGTTGCGCGCAGCCCCGTTCACTCGCCCCGAAGTTGCGCGCAGCCCCGTTCACTCGGCCCGAAGTTGCGCGCAGCCCCGTTCACTCGACCCGAAGTTGCGCGCAGCGGCGTTCGCTCGCTGCGAAGTTGCTGTGCGCCGCACTCACGCTTCGGTTCTGCTCGAATTTCGCAAGCTCGGCTCGAATGAAGCGCTCACTCGCCTCGCGATTGCGAGACCCGAGCAATTCCCGGTCATGAATCCGGAGGCGCCGGGTCAATCGGAATGGGACCGCGCGACCACGCGCCTGGACCTGGAACCGCGAAGGAAACCCCGAATGGCGCGCGCGACTCGCTCGCCGACCGACAGGACCGCGGGCGCGTCGTCGCGATCTCGGACACTCGAGTGCCGGAGGGTGGCGCGCGCGGCGAGCTACCGTGCCCCGCCTGCGATCAACGCGAACATCTCCGGATAGTGATAGACGGCGCTCGTCGTCGGGTGCTGCTTCGCCGTCGCGACCATCGCCTTGGCGATCTGCTCGACGCTGATCGAACGATACTTCGCCGGCGTGAGGAACGAGAACAGCGGCAGCGTCTTCTCGAGCAGCCATGGCGTGTGCTGCGAGCCGATGATCATCGCGGGCCGGAACACGCTGACGATCGCCGGGCCGCTGCCGCGCACGGCTTCCTCGGCCTCGCCCTTCACACGGTTGTACCGCGACATCCCGGCCGCCCCGCTGCCGGTGGCCTTCGCGGTGGGGTCGGCCGCCGCCGCGCTCATGAACGCGAGATGGTGGACCTTGCCGGAGTCCCGCAGCGCGCGCGCGAACGCTTCGTTCAGCGCGACATCGACCGCGCGATGCTCGTCGATCGTGAGCTTCGAAGTGCCCGCACCGATGCCCAGCACGCTGAAGCCTTCGACCTCGCCGTCCTGCGCCCGCACGGCCTCGAGCGTCGCCGCGGCCAGCGGCTCCGGCTTCATCTCGGGCACGAGCTTCTCCACCAGCGTGCGGCCGGCCGCGCGCGCCATCGCGACCGCCTCGGGCAGCGAGCGTCGCGACATCGTGACGACGACGCCGAAGCCATCGTCCGCGAAGAGCTCGCGGAGCAACGCGGTGCCGACCGAGCCGGAGCCTCCGAGGACGATCGCGGTGCGCTTGCGGGTCATGGTGGTCGCGATGGTACGCCGCGAGGTCGTCGGCGAGCGACGCACGCCGAGAACCCGGGCAAGTTTCCGCAGGATCGGGTCGAATGAAGCGCGCGCGGGCCGAGATTGCGAGCTCGCCGACGCGCTCGCGCGTCCTGACTTGCGCGCCCGAGCCCGACCCACGGCACGTGAGCACGACGACGGCGTCGGAGCGATCGTCGCGCGTCACGGGTCTGTCTTGCCGCGCGTCGCTCGCTTGCGATCCGCCTCCAGCTTCGTGAGCACGGCCTTGGCCTCGTCGACGTGCGGCGGACCGAGGACCTCCGCCATCGCGAGGGCGCGGACGGCGTGTGCGTGCGCGCGCTCGTGCTCGCCGAGCTCCGTCGCGACCTCGACGAGCGTCGACAACACGGTGAGCGTCTCGCC
>CAZFKC010000229.1:0-3132 GCA_964519175.1 uncultured Nannocystaceae bacterium | reverse complement strand
CCGACCAGCCCTCGGTTGGACCCGCCCGCCTCCCGCGTGCGATCATTCGTGATGCTCTCACGCACGATTCGCCTCCGCGTCGCGCTTCTCTGCAGCTCGATGATCATGACCACCGCCGTGCTCGGCGGCGCCACCAGCTCGCACGCCCGCGCCTCCACTGCGACCGCAGCCGCGCCCGCCCCGTCACCGATGGTCGCGACGAGCTTCGTGCTCTCGATCGATGGCCACGACGTCGCCGTGTTCGACACGCTGGTCTCGATCTCGAACGAGAAGGGCAAGAAGCCGACGCTCGTGCTGCGTCGGTTCGCCAGCTCGAACATCGAGATGTCCGCGTGGCACGAGCTCGAGCGCACCCACCCAGACACGGCAGTGAAGACCGTCTTCATCACCGCACGGGCGTCCGACGGGGACGGCATCATGAAGTTCCGTCTCACCAAGGGGTTCCCGTCGAAGATCGAGGTCACGGCCGATGCGAAGTCGCGTGTGATCGAGACGGTCACGCTGACCGGCGACAAGCTCGAGCGCACGGCAGTGTGAGCGCGTCTCAGAATCTCCCGCCCACCATCACCCCCCCACGCCCCGCGCCCGCGATTGCGCCCACGCGCAGGCTCGCGAGCCGATCGTCCGCCTCGAGCCTTCGCAGCTTTCGCTTCGACGCGCCGAGCAGTGCGAGCCCCGTGATCCAAGGCGGCAAGCCCAGGCCCGCGAGCACGAAGCCTGCCGTCGTCACCGGGCCTCCGCCGGATCGCAGCATCGCGATCGTCGCCATCGTCGTGCCGGTCAGGATCACCGCCGAGCCGGTGCCGGTCAGGATGTACCCACGCCTGCGCATCAGCTCCGCGTGCTCGAGCTGCTCGAGACGCTCGCGCCTCGTTTGCGCGTCGGCGGCCGCGAGCTCCGAGCGTCGTGCACCGGAGTACGCGCGCGTCGGCACCAACGGGCTCGGTGCCGCCACCGGTGCGCTCGTCGTCGCGACCTCGGCAGGGGCCGGCGCTGGCGTGACTGCTGCGCTCGGCGTCGCGACCGACGTCGTATCCGACGCAGGTGGCTCGGGCGACTCGGGTGACGGCTCCCACAACGGTGCCGTCGTAGTGGCGACGGTCGCCGGCGCGCGCTCGTGCAGCGGTGCGGCTTGGGCGAGCGGCACCCAGGCCGACCACTCCATCCGCACCTCGAGCTTGTCGACGTCGTGTCCCTCGGCGCGGCCCTTCGCGAGCTTGGCTCGCATCGCCGCGCCGGTCAGCGGACCGAAGCCCTTGCTGCCGCTGCGCACGTACCAGCGATCGAAGTCGAGAAACCAGCTCGCCTTCGCCAGCGGTACCCAGCTCTCCGCGCCGTCCCACCACACCATCGTCGTGTCGTCGATGCGACCCGACAAGTACATGGCCTGGAAGCTGGCGTCGTCGAACGGGCCCTGCGTGCGGCCCTGCGCCGCGAAGTACCACTCGCTCTTCGCCTCGCTGCCGGCGTCGTCTGCGGGTTCGGCCGGAGCTTCGGCCGCCTCGGCCGCCCGTGCGCGCGGCTTGCCCAGCGCGAGCGCCGGGAACCAGAGGGTGGCCGCGAGGCCGGTCAGGATCAGTGTGCGGGGCAAGGACATCGCACCCGTGGAGTGTGACGTGCGAGCACTTCGATCCCCGGCCGACGATTCGGGAGGACCGCGGCGCTCGGAGACGCGCCCGACCGTCGCGGCGACGGCCAGCGGACGCCGCCACCCCCCCCGATAGATCGCCATTCGACTACTCCACATCCCGTGCGCAGCGGAAGCCGAGGTGCTCCGGCACCGACTCGTGCGTGTCGACCCACGACCAGCACTCGTTCGGGAACGGGATCCGCCGTGATGCGCAGCCCCGGATCTCGAACGGATCGGAGTGTCGCAGCGCCGGCCGCCCGGGCAGCTCGACCGGCGTCGTGTACTCCTTCACGCCCGCGTACAGATCGCAGACGCCCGCAAGTGTCACGTCGCCGGGATGCGTGCACACCTCGGGCGGCATCCCCCGGAGCTCGTGGTCGCAGCCCGTGCGTCGACAGTCCACGTCCGCATCGCGGCCCCACGGATTGTCGTGGTCGCGGCCATTGCGAGCGGCGTACTCCCACTCGATCTCGGTCGCCAGCCGCTTGCCGACCCAGCGACAGTACTGCTCCGCCTGCTCGTAGGGAAGGCAGGTTGCTGGCCGGGACAAGTGCTCCGGCTTCGCCTCGGAGGCGTAGGCATGTTCTTCGAGCGTGCATCGACCGTGCTGGGGCCCGCGCATGAACCAACGGGCGGGACAACCGTCGAGTTCCGGGCACTCGCGGTACAAGCAGCTCTTACCTTTCGCGGCTGCGCTGCAGGCCGCGAACTCGGCCGCCGTCACTTCGTGTTGGTCGAGGTCGAACGTCTTCACGTGCTGCGGCCAGCGCAAGAAGCTCTCCTTCGCCGGTGGCTCCTCCGAGAACACGTCGGCGACGTCCAGGCTCTTGCGATACACCGGATCGGTGCGGATGCGTTCGGTCTCCGCCTCGCTGATCCCCGCCACGAAATCCCCGCCTTGGATCCGCACCATCGCGCTGCCGGGCGTCAGCACCACCTCGCGGGTGTACGTCTCGCCCGCGACCAGCGGCGTCGTCTCGTAGAACGCACCGAGACCGGGGTGCACCAGCGCGATCTTCTTGTTGCACGCCGGCAGCTGCACCGTCTCACCGAACCCCGCCTTCGCGTACGAGCTCCCGTCGACCACCGCCGGACTTCGTTGCACCGCGCGTCTCTGCGATCGTCGCCGATCGTCGCCGCCCATGCGAATCCGATCGTGCGAATCTCGCTCACCCCCGCCGCGCATCCGCCCGCACGAGCGCTCGTGTCTGCCCAATCGTCGCCTTCTGCCGCCGACCGAGCCGCCCCGATAGCACCGCGAACGCAGCATCGAAGTGCGGCGAGTCCTGCATCGCGAGCATCCACAGCGCGCGGAACGGCAGCGCCGTTCCCTGCTCGTCCACCGCCGTCGCCATCGCGAGCAGCTCGTCGTCGCATTGCCGTCCCGGCAGCCGCGTGATCGTGAGCAGCCCGTCCTCCAACACGCCCTCCGAGACCCGCCCACGCACGCTCGCGCGCGCCGCTGCCATCCACGTCGTGCAGAACGTCGCGTCGAGTCGGGC
>CAZFKC010000228.1:0-3223 GCA_964519175.1 uncultured Nannocystaceae bacterium | reverse complement strand
CCTTGGCATGGGGCGTGCTTAGTCGAGCTCCGCTTGCGCATCTCCGCGCCACACCGCCAACGGGGCTTCACCCTCATCGAGCTGATGATGGTGGTGGTGATCCTCGCCGTGCTCGCGGCGATCGCCATCGGCGCCTACACGCGGCAGATCCGCAACGCGCACAAGACCGAGGTCATCGGCGATCTCTCGAGCCTCACGCTGCGGCAGAAGACCTTCTTCGGCAAGAGCGGCCACTACGCGAGCTCGACCAACTGCGAGGGCCCGACCTGCACGTATCCGGAGATGACGGATCTGCAGGCCGCCGCGGCCCCGCTGCGCTGGGACACCACGGTCGCCGCGTACACGCTGGCCGGCCAGGCCGATGCGCCGTACTTCCGCGGCGGCGAGAACGTGCACGGCTTCGACGCGCTGCAGTGGGTGCCCGAGGGCGGCGACTCGTGGTGCGGCTACGCGACGATCTCGGGCCGCGGCTCGCAGTCGCCCAACGGCGACGACGACACGCCGCCGACCGGCACCCCGATCCTCGACCAGGAATTCCCCGCGGCGACCGCAGGCCCGTTCGTCGCGCGCGACTGGTTCGTCAGCTACGCGCTCTGCGACTTCGACTTCGACGGCGTCTACTGGGCGTTCTCCACGACGCACAACAGCTCGTCCGTCAACTACAGCACCGACAACACCGGCCTCTATCAAGAGAACGAGTAAGCCCGCCCGATCGCGCCCCTTGGGGCGCCAACCACTTGTGCGCCCCAACCGAAAGGACTCCACCATGATGTTCGATCTCCAGAAGCTGAAGCGTCAACGAGGGTTCACCCTCATCGAGATCATGATCGTCGTCGCGATCCTCGGCATCCTCGCCGCCATCGCGATCCCGGCGCTCACGAAGTACATGCGGCGCAGCAAGACCAGCGAGGCGCGCATCCAGCTCGCCAAGATGTTCGACGCGGCGTCGGCGTTCTTCAACGAAGAGCACGTCGAGCGCGGCCAGGTGCAGGTGATCAGCGCCGGCGGTGCGATCACCGACCTCGCGCCACACCGCTGCCCGCACCCGCAGGACACTCCGGCCGGCGGCCAGGCGTTCATCACGCCCGCGCTCGCGCTGGACTGCAACACCGGTCCGGGCGGCCGCTGCGTGCCCTCCGGCGCGCCCGCGGGCGCCGGCTACTACGACATGACGCTGTGGACGAACAACGCGGTGTGGAACGGCCTGAACTTCCAGCAGGAGCAGGCGCACTTCTTCCACTACAACTTCGTCGCCGTGAACAACAACACCGGCTACGGCCAGTGTCAGTTCACCTCGCAGGCGTTCGGCGACCTCGACGGTGACACCGCGGTGTTCTCGACCTACGAGCGCTCGGGCGCTGCCGACCAGCAGGGCGTGAACGCGGCTGCGGGTCTGTACATCGACCAAGAGGTCGAGTGATCCGCGCGCCCGCTCGGGCGCAGCTCGGATGAAGCGCGGCGGCGGGGACTCGTTCCCGTCGCCGCTTTCGTTTTGCGGCTACGGCTCGACCGCGAGCGGCCCCGCCTCGAGGTACGCGCGGATCGTCTTGCGCCACGGCTCGGGATCGAAGCCCGCGAGGACCTGATCGGGCGGGCGATTCGGGTCGCGCAGATCGGCGAGCCCCCACGCGTTCTTGGTGATCTCGAAGACGAGCTCGTGGCGGCCGTCGGTCGCCGCAGTCTGATCGAAGAGCAGCGCGCCGTCGGGGCCGCGGTGCCAGGTGTCGACCAGCAGCACGCGCTCGTCCGGGACGCCCGCGGGCGCGAGCAGGTCGACGCCGTCGAGCCAGGGCGGCGCGGGCGTGTCGGTGAGCGCGAGGATCGTCGGCACGAGATCGAGCGTCGAGACCGGCGCTGCCACCCTGCCCGCGGGCACACCGGCGCCGCCGACGACGAGCGGGACGTGCACGACGCCCTCGCCGAGATCGAAGCCGTGCATGCGGTCGCCGGCGAGCAGCGCCTCGCCGTGATCGGCCGTCACGATCCACACGAGCTCCGGCAGCTCGGCGACCGCCGCCGCGAGCAGGCGATCGAGCTGCGCGTCGACGAAGCGGATCTCGTGGTCGTAGCCGTCACCGATGCCGTCCCCGAAGGTGGGCACGCCTTCGTGGAACGTGTTCGGCGAGTGCGGGCCGAACAGGTGCACCCACATGAACAGCGGGCGCTCGCGCGGCAGCCCGCGCAGCGTGTCGATCGCGAGGTCGACGACGCGGTCGTCGGGATCGCGACCGCGGATCTGATCGGCATCGACGAACGTGTCGAAGCCCTCGGCGATGCCGGTCGTGGGATCGAGCAGCTCGGAGAAGCGATCGTCGACGACCGCGGCCGTCGTCATGCCGCGGCGCTGCAGCCAGAACGCGAGCGGCGGCGGGCCACCCGAGGGCAGCATGAACACCTGCAGCGGCTGCTCGCCCTCGCCGAGCTCGAGCGCAGCGCCCGGTGCGACGAGGCGCCCGCGCGTCGTCTCGCGCCACGGCTGCCACTGCAGGCGGCGGGCCTGCACGCCGCGCAAGAGCGCCGGGATCGCGATGCTCGTCCACGCGCCGGCCGTATACGCGCGCTCGAAGACGCGTGCGTCGGCCGCACGAGCGACGAGCATGGGCGTCGTGTCGCGCGCGTAGCCGGACAGGCCCATGCGATCGGCACGCAGCGTCTCGATCGTCACGAGCAGCACGCTCCTCTTCGCGGGCGCCTGGGGAATGGGCACGTCGGCGATGCGCACCGCGCCCACCGCTGCGTCACCGTCGCGACAGTTGTCGTCGATGCCATTGCCGGCGATCTCGATCGCGGCGGGATGGATCTCGGGATCCCACGGCGCACAGTCGCCGCCGCCGAGCCACGCGGAGGCTCCGTCGCCGTCGACGTCGCCGGCACGGCGCAGCAGCGCGAGGCCTTCGTCGGCGACCGGCGTGGCCCAGACGGCGGGCAGCGCCGCATCGGCTCGCAGCGCGAAGAAGGGCACGGCCGCGAGCGCGACGGCGAGCCCGAGGGCGACGCGGTCCCACGGCGCGCGTGCGCGCAGACGCCCGATCAGCAGCACCGCGAACGCGAGGCCGGCGAGGCTCGCGGTGCGCAGCGCCGAGTGGGCCGGCGCATGCAACCCCGGGAACGCGTGGCGATCGAGCCACGATGCGATCACGGCCGCGAGCAGCAGCGCCGCGGCGGCGAGCATGCGCGTGCGCGCGCCCGCGTGGCGCCAGCTCGGCGTGCCGTCGTCGCCCAC
>CAZFKC010000227.1:0-3297 GCA_964519175.1 uncultured Nannocystaceae bacterium | reverse complement strand
CCCTGGAGCCAGGATTCGGCGACGCGGGCGATGCCGCTGACGAGGATCGTGGCCGCGAGCTCGAGGCGCGTGGTGTCCTGAACGGACCTCGGGTGGGCGCCGCCGAGTTCGAAGGCGACGGCGCGGGCGTAGGCCGCCAGGGCGGCGGTCATCGGCTCGCGGAGGGAGGGGTCGGCGGAGGCCTCGAGGAACGCGCGGGCCTGGCGGGGGTCGTCGGTGAGGAGCTCCATGCCGGCGGCCAGGGCGGCGCGCAGGCGCGCCTGTGGGTCTGCGCCGGCGGTCGCGACGGCCGCGGCGATTCGCGCGTTCACCGTCTCCACCGAGCGGGCGAGCATCGCGAGCAGCAGGTCGTCGCGGTTGCGGAAGCTCTCGTAGAAGTAGCGGTCCGTCAGGCGCGCGCGGCGGCACGTGCCGCTCATCGTCACGCCGGCGATCCCCTCCTGGCCGAGCAGGTCGAGGCCGGCCTCTAAGAGGCGTTCGCGGCGCGCTGCGACGCGCGCGTCGGCGCTGATGCCGCGGTAGGGGCGGACGACGGGAGGCACGCATCAATCTTGACAGAGGCCCACCTCAGAACTGTAGAGTTGACGGAGGGCTCCATCAACTTTGTCTCCGGGGTCGCGGTTCGGCGGGGGCCGACGGCCGGAGGGAACGGACGGAGCGCGAAACCCACCTGGAGGTCTCTGTGCTGTCCCTACGTTCCGCCGGCGCCGCTGTCGCCGCGGTCTCGGCGCTCATCGCGCCGGCGTCCGCGCCTGCCGTGCCGCTGGCCGATGCGCCGGTCGCCCGCTGCCTGACCGGCAATCTCGCCGATCTGACCGATGACCCGCTCGTCGTCCTCGAGCGCAACGAGCAGTTCGCCCCGACGATCGGCAGCTCGAACATCAACGCGCAGACCTCGAACGGCCGCATGGCCGCCGGCATCGCCGACGATGGCACCCTGACGACGCTGCGGTGGCCGTCGACGATGTCCTATCAGCAGCTCAAGCACTACTCGCCGGACTCGCGCGCGCCGCGCGCGGGGGCGGCGGCCAACGAGGGCGTCGTGCTCGGGCTCGTGGTCAACGGCGGCACCCGATGGCTGCGGGACTTCCCGCAGCGCTCGCAGCGCTATGTCGATGACGCCAGCGACGAGGTGGAGACGACGTTCACCGACACGTCGCTCGGGCTGACGGTGACCGTGCGGCAGGTGGTCGGCAGCGACGTCGACGCCTACGTCCAGCGGGTCACCGTGCACCGGAGCCCCGGCAACGTCACGCCGACGGCCCTCATGGCGTTCGAGAACCTGAGCCTGAACAACTCCAACGTCCCGGCGATCCCCGGGACCGACGGCTGCTCGCAGGAGCTCAGCCTCGACAAGGCGAGGTACGACTCCGGGACGGGCGCGGTCGTCCACTGGCTCACGGGCAACGACCTCTCCACCGGCGACCCCGCGAACGTGGCGGTGGCCATGGGCGTCGGCGGGGGCGTGGACGACTGGCAGGTCGCCGCCGACGCCAAGGAGGATCCGCTGGGCCTCCTGCCGGGCTGGACGTACGACGCGTACCGCGACGCGGCCGACGGAAACCTCAGCCGGGGCGGCTCCTACGACGGGCAGACGACCGGGGCGCTGCGGGCTCCGCTGGCCTTCAGTGGCACCGTGGCGACGCGGGACGTCGCGCTTGCCGGCGGGGGCTCGCAGACGGCGGCGCTTTCGACGCTCGCCACGGCGCTCGGACGCGGCCAGGCGACGGTCGCCGCCCAGAAGAAGGCGTCACTGGCCCCGATCATGGCCGCGGCGCCGCTTCCGGCGACGAGCGATCTGAAGGAACTGCGCCTGGCCAAGCGCGCCGTCGTGCTGCTGAACACCTCACAGGCGCCATCGGGGGCGATTCCCGCCGCGATCAGCGTCCAGCCGCCCTACGCCGAAGACTGGCCGCGCGACGGCATGTACTTCGACGAGGCGCTCGACCTCATGGGCGCACACGACAAGGTCACCGCGCACAAGCGGTTCTACATCCGGACGCAGCGGCGCCCCGGCTTCGCGCCCATCGGCGACGTCGGCGTGCCGATGGGCAGCTGGCCGATGAACATGTACGACACAGGGGTGGTCTCGGGGCCGATCCCGTACGAGATCGACGAGACCGGCTTCGGCGGCTGGGGGCTGTGGAGCCACTACGAGCACACCGGGGACCGCGCGTACCTCGACGAGGCATGGCCGGCGATCAAGCGCGCGGCCGAGCACTTCGTGACGTGCAAGGACACGCAGACGAACCTCCAGTGCCGCTCCACCGAGGACGACAACCTCGACATCGGCAACCAGCAGACCATTGCGGGGGCGATGCCGGGGTGGCTCGCGCTGAAGGCCGGAGCGCAAGCCGCCGCCGTGGTCGGTGACACCACGGCGCAGGCGCGCTTCGCGGCACGCCGCGATGAGCTCGCAGCGGCGATCGACGCGCGCCTCTGGGACGAGTCGAAGGGCTGGTACGCCGGCATGGACGTCCCGGCGATCCGCAAGGTCGTGACGTACGTCGGCTGGCCCGAGCCGTTCAAGCCGGCGACGGACGATCGGATGCGACGCCACGCCGACGCGACGTGGGCGGCGTTCGCCCCGACGTTCGACGCGCCGGCGCCGGGTGGCCGCACCGCCGGGTTCTACGACGGACTCGCGCTCATCGCGCTCGCGGACCAGTGGCGGGGCGACCCGGCCAAGATGGATCGGCTCAAGCGCGGTCTGCACTGGATCGCGACGACCCAGGCCACCGCGGACACCGGCCTGCTGGGGGAGAACTGGATCGTGCGCGACGGGAGCGTCAAGACGATCACGGCGATCCCACAGCTCTGGCAGCACGCGCTGTTCTATCTCGCGTCGCTGGAGGTCTACGGAGCGGCGTGAGCGCCGCGCCGCGTGCGCGCCGCCGGGGCGATCCCCGGCGGCGGCGCGCGCGGGTCAGCCCGTGACGAGCGGCGCGACGGCCTTGTTGACCTGCGCGGTCGTCATCGGCGCGTCGAACGCCTGCGGGGCGGGCGCCTGGTCGCGCAGCAGCCGGATCACCGCGGCGTGCCGCGCCTCCACCTGCACGATGGAGCCCGCCGCCGCGAGGACCTCCTTGCTGGAGATCGACGGGCCGGCGCCGTTGTAGGCGCTTACGCCGGTGTCCTCCAGCGTCTGGGCGAGCTTGAGGAAGCTCGCCTCGTCCTTGACGCCGAAGTCAAAAGACGGTGTCTTCACGGGCGTGCCCCCGAGGTCCTTGATCGTGCCCATGAGGGCCTCGACGTGCTCGGCCTCCTCGGCGCCGAAGCGCTTGGCCTGCGAGCGGA
>CAZFKC010000226.1:0-3403 GCA_964519175.1 uncultured Nannocystaceae bacterium | reverse complement strand
ATCGGATTTCGCGCGACGAGGCGCGGTCCCTGCTCCACGAGTGGGTCGAGAGCCCCTCGCTGCGCCGTCATTGCGAGGCCGTGGCCACCGCGATGGCCGCCTACGCGGGTCAGGGCGGGCACGACGAGGAGCTCTGGGAGGTCACCGGACTCCTGCACGACGCCGACTACGAGCGCCACCCCGATCTGGAGACCGGCCACCCGCGGTTCATCATCGCCGAGCTCGAACGGCGGGACGCGCCGCCCGAGATGATCCAGGCGATCGCCGCGCACGCCGATGCGCTCGGCGTCCCGGCGACGACGCCGCTCGATCACACGCTCCGCGCCGTCGACGAGCTCTCCGGGTTCCTCGTGGCCTGCGCCGTCGTCCGTCCCACGGGCATCGTGGGCCTGACGCCGAAGTCCGTGAAGAAGAAGCTGAAGACCCCGGCGTTCGCCGCGGCGGTCAACCGCGACGACGTACGGGCCGGCGCTGAGGAACTCGGCGTCGACTTCGACGAGCACGTGCGCTTCGTCATCGCCGCGCTGGAGGCGCGAGCCGACGAGCTCGAGCTGACCGGGTCGTAGCGGTCAGCGCGGCTTGACAGGAGTCGCAAGCGGCGCAACGATGCGCACTGTCCCGTTTTTCAGAGGAACGCGCTGCCATGGATCCCCGCCGGGCCCTCACCGCCATCATCGGCGTACTCATGCTGCTCATCGCCGTCCCGGCCGCCCACGCGGCAACGGGGTCGTTGACCCGGCTCGGCCAGGCGACGGGCGCAGGCGGCCTGCGTGCCGTCGCGGTCTCGCCCGACGGGCGCAACGTCTACGCCGTCGCACAGGCGGAATCCCGGCTGACCGCCTACCGGCGTGAGGCGACCGGCCTCCTGACGCCGGTCGACACCGAGATCGACGGCGCCGGGGGCGTCACCACGCTCGGCGGCGCGCTCTCCGTCGCCGTCTCCCCGGACGGACTCGACGTCTACGTCGCGGCCGGAGGAGATTCCGCCGTCACCGGGTTCACGCGCAACCCCGTCACCGGCATGCTGACCCTCCAGGGCTGCGTCAACGAGACGGGTGCGGGCGGCTGCGACGCGGGGAACGGACTCGCCGGTGCCGAGGGCGTCGCCGTCTCACCGGACGGCGCCTCCGTCTACGTCACGGGACCGAACGACCTGGCGCTGAACGTCCTGAGCCGCTCCTCGTCCCCCGGGGACCTCACGTACAGCGGCTGCATCAAGGACATCGGCGCAGCGGAGTCCTGCACGCTGGGCACAGTCCAGGGACTCGCGGGCGCCAACCAGGTGGCCGTCGCCCCCGACGGGCGGAACGTCTACGTCACCGGAAGGTCGGATGACGCCGTCGTGAACTTCCAGCGCGCGCCGAGCGGAACGCTGACGCCCCGCAACTGCGTGTCGGACACCGGGGGCGCGTGCAACAGTGCGACGCAGGGCCTCGACGGCGCGCGGGGACTCGCGATCAGCGCCGACGGCGCGAACGTCTACGCGGCCGGGCAGAACGACGACGCGCTGGTGACCTTCACGCGCGACCCGATCGCCGGCGACCTGGTCCCGCTCGACCTCGAGCAGCACGGCGCCGGCGGCGTCGCGGGCCTCAACGGTCCGGAGGGGCTCGCCGTCGCCCCGGACGGCGCGACCGTGTACGCGGGCTCGGTCGACAGCGAGGCGCTGGCCGGGTTCAGTCGTGACGCCGCGGGACGCCTGACGTTCCTGGAGTGCTTCGAGGACGGCGCGGCCGGGTCGGGCTGCAGCGGCGCCGAAGGTCTTGACGATGCCAACGCGATCGCCGTCCCGGCCGACGGCGCGCACGCGTACGTCTCCTCACGGGGCGATGCGTCCGTGACGGTGTTCGCCCGCGAGACGCCCCCGTCTCCGCCCGGCGGCGCCGGCCCCTCCGGCGATCCCGGGCCAGGCGGCGGGCCGGCCGGCGCCGGCCCCAGTCCCTCGCCCACCCCGAAGGCCCCCAACCGGCCGCTCATCTGCGTCGGGCTCTGGACCAGCTTCTGCGCCGGCTTCCCGCCCCCCGAACCCGTCCAGACGTGCGTGTCGCTGTGGCAGAGCTGCACCGGGTTCGGCGGCCGGCCGCCCACGGGGCCCGGCACGATCGACCTGTCGGGCCTCCCATCGTCGGTGACGACCCGCGCCGGCTGCGACGAGCGCGCGGGGCGCAATCGGTTCACGTCGCGACGTGCCTCGGCCGGCGCGGCACAGTGGGTGCCGCAGGATCCGGTCAGCGGACCGGCGCAACGCGACCCGACGACCTGCCTCGTCCAGATCCATCTGGAGGGACGGGACCCCAACGGCACCGACGGTGTCGCCCGCGCCACGCTCGTGCGCCAGTTCCACGCGGAGGTCGATCAGGTCATGGCCGAGCACCTCCAGGGCCTCTCGCTCGCGTGCAAGCTCGTCCTGGGTGAGCAGGCCACGTTGCGCAGCCGCTCCGCGCACGCGGCGCAGTGGGTCGTCACCGATCCGACCTGCCCGCGGGCGGTCACCGACCTCGGGCTCTTCCTGTCGACCGCGGTGAAGAACGCGTTCGGGGCGGCGAAAGCCGTCGACCGGCCCGTGCAGATCATCTCGTTCGACCTCGGTCGCGCGCAGGCCCTGTGCACTGGCGACGCGCAGGCCACGTGCTCGGCGCTCGCGAGCGACCTTGCGCTGTCCGTGGACCGCGAACTGCGACGCCTGCGGGTGCGGAAGGCCGAGCTCGGCCTCGACAAGCCGCCTGCGGCGACGCCGCGGTCGGTCGGCACCGTGGCAGCGGCCACGCGGTCCCGCGTCGTGATCGGATCGGGCGCCCGAGGGCTGCCGCAGGGGCGGGCGGGCAAGGTGAAGCTGATGTTCAGCGCGCAGGCCCGTCAGATCCTGCGCACCGCCAGGCGGCGCGGCAAGCGCTCGCTGACGCTCACCGCCATCACCCGCGCGACGATCGTCCCTGGTGTCACGGCGACGAAACGCGTGAAGGTGAAGGTGCTGCTCCGTCGCCGCTGAGCGTCAGGCTTCGGTCCGCCAACGCCCGCCGGCCTTCGCCCACTCCGAGAGATGGCTCACAGAGCAGAACGCGTCAGCGATCCGGTGTTCACCGCGGTGGCGGACGAGGAGCACAGGCGCGTCGTCGAGCGGCTCCGCGCACCAGGCGCACCGGCCCAGGCCGCGCGTCGGTTCTGACAGGAGGCGCCCGGGTTCCCAGTGCGCGCCCTGCATCGCCCACGGCACGACGTGCTCGAGGCGACAAAACGTCGCGACCCGCTCGCCGGCGGGCTCGGCGGCCCGGAACCCGTCGTCGGGCTCGACGTGGACGCCGCACCAACTGCATGTCGAACCGCTCACGACCGCCAGGCTACTCCGGCACCCGGCGGCCGTTGCTAGGGTCGCTCAGCGTCATGGCGCTCACGATCACGGTCC
>CAZFKC010000225.1:0-3408 GCA_964519175.1 uncultured Nannocystaceae bacterium | reverse complement strand
GATAAGGAAGAGGTCGGTGGTTCGAGTCCACCATCGCCCACTCTGACGGCCCCGCACTGCGGGGCCGTTCTGCGTTCCGGGCCGGGCGGGCGGGGCGTCAGGCTCCGCGCCGGTGGCGACCTTCTCGATCACGGTCGCCTGCGAGGCGAACAGGAGCGGGAGGGCCCGAGGGCCGCCTGGGTGGGGGTTGCGTCGGTAGGGCACGGGAGTCGTCCTTGCTGCCGCGGTGCGTTCCTTGTTCTTCATGGTCGGTGCTCGCGCGGACGGACTCCGTCGCGTGTGCGCCGTGCCATGTGTCGCCTTCCTGACACTCCTCTAGGGTCCCGACATGGACGATCCCGAACAGCTCGAGTTCGCCCCGCCGCTTCCGGATAACGCGCTCGCCGCGACGGTGACGTTTCTCGCAGCGCGCGGCGGCCTGGCTCCGGGGTACCGCGCCGTCGCGCGTTCACAGGCGACGCACGCCGAGTTCGTCATCACCGGCCTGAGCGGCAAGCAGGTCTCCCGCCGGGTCGAGTTGGGGGAAGCCGAGGCCTGGCTGGCCGAGGTCCGGGCGCTCCACGCCCGCCACGCCGCGCTCGACGCGGCGGACCGGACCCGCACCGAGACCATCCGGCAGGCCAACGACGAGGTGGCTGCGCAGATCTCGCCCACGTGCCCGCACTGCGACATGCCGCGGGAGTACGTCGGGCGCCATCACCTCATGACCGCCGGCGCACCCGAGCACCTGGCGGCAAGCGGCGAGTTCTTCGGCCGGATCCGGGCGTCGGCGATCGTTGTCGAGCAGTACGCGTGTCCTCGGTGCGGCTCGGTGGAGCTCTTCCGTCCCTTGCTCACCCATCCGCTCCCCGGCACCGAGTCGTCGGGATGAGTACGGCGCCGCCCGTCGCTCCCCGGCACCCCTCCGCGGGCTGGTGGGTCGAGGAGGCGGGCTCGACCGCGCCCGACCTTCCGCTCGCCGGGCCGGTCGATGCGGACGTCGTGGTGGTGGGCGCCGGCTACGCGGGAATGTGGGCGGCTTGGTGCCTGCTCGACGCCGATCCGGCGACCCGCGTGGTGCTGCTCGAGCGCGACCAGGCGGGGCACGGCCCGAGCGGGCGCAACGGCGGCTTCTGCAAGGGCCTCTGGCTCAACCTGCCCGCGCTCGTCGAGCAGTTCGGTGACGACCAAGCGCTGGCGGTCGGGCATGCGTGCGAGGAGGCGGTCGAGGCGATCGGTGCCTGGTGCGAGGCCGAGGCGGTCGACGCGTGGTTCACCCCGGGCGGGTATCTCAGCGTGTCGACCAGCCCGCTGCAGGACGACGTCCACATGGCGGCTGTCACCGAGGCCGCGCGGCTGGGTGTGCCGGACGCGGTGCGTGCGCTCACGCCCGAGGAGACCCGTGCCCGGTTCGCCGCTCCCGCCGCGCGCGGTGGGGTCCTCGCCCCCGGGGCGACGATCCAGCCCGCCCGCCTGGCGCGCGGGCTGCGAGACGCGCTCGTGCGACGCGGCGCCCGCCTGTTCGAGCACACCCCGGCCGTGCGCATCGAGGAGCGCGATACCGGGGTGGGGGTGGAGACGCCCGGCGGAGCAGTCCGCGCGGAGCGCGCGATCCTCACCGCGGGGCCCGCGCTCGTCGCGATCTCCCCGTTGGCCACCAGCCTCACCGTCGGCTCCAGTCACATGATCGTGACCGAGCCGGTCCCCGACGTCGTCGCGCACTACGGCTGGACCGGCGGCGAGGCGGTCATCGATCGCCGCACGCTGCTGCACTACCTCCGCACGACGCCGGACGGCCGCATCGCGTTCGGCTGGGCGGGGGGCCGGCCCGCGATGGGCGCGCGCGTGCGGGGCCCGGTGGTTCATGACGCCCGCGCGATCGCCCGCGCGGGGCGCCATCTCGTTGAGCTCCTGCCGGACGTTCGGGGGCGAACCATCGAGGCGGGATGGGGCGGGCCGATCGACATCAGCCCGACCACACTGCCGGCGGTGGTGCCTCTCGGCCCGCGCGTGGACGCGGCGTACGGCTTCACGGGCCGCGGGGTCGGGCCGGCGCGTCTCATCGGTGAGATCCTCGCCGCCCGCGCGGCGGGCGTGCAGAACGAGAGAACGCGTCTCCCGCTCGTCGGGCGCCCGGATGGCTCGGTGCCCCCGGAACCGGTGCGTTGGGCGGGGGCCAGCACGGTGCGCGCGGCCCTCATCCGCTGCGATGAGCAGGAGGCGCGAGGCGAGCCGCCCGACCCGATCGCACGGTTCGTCGCCGACCTTCCGCGCCGCCTCGGCATCACCGTGGGCCGCTGATCGCACCCCGGCGGTCGCGCCCAACCCGGCGGCTATGCTTCAGCGCGTGCAGGAGATGGTCATCTACGGCGTCAGCTTCGACATGGTCGGCAAGCAGCCGATCGTCCTCCTGAAGACCGTCGACTCCAACAAGTTCCTCCCGATCTGGATCGGTCACCCCGAGGCCGCCGCGATCCTGATGAAGCTTCAGGGCGCGAGCACCCCGAGGCCGATGACGCACGACCTTCTCGTCGACATGCTCGGCGAGCTCGAGGCCAAGTGCACGCAGGTCGTGGTCACGGAGCTGAAGGACAACACGTTCTTCGCCCAGATCACCCTGTCGATCAACGGCCGCGAGATCGAGATCGACTCGCGTCCGTCCGACGCCCTGGCGCTCGCCGTCCGGTCTGGCGCGCCGATCTTCGCCGCCGAGGACGTCATCGCCGAGTCGGCGATCGAGTTCGAGCACGAGGTCGAGGACACGGAAGAGGTCGTCGAGAAGTTCAAGGACTTCCTCGACCAGGTGTCTCCCGAGGACTTCGCCGGCGAGTAGCCGGTGGCCGAGGCCGAGCAGCAGCGGTGGGCGCAGCAGATCGCCGATCTGCGCCGCCGGGTCGAGCAGTTGGAAGCCACCCTCGACGACGTGGTTCGGCACACCGGGTACGTGCCCGCCCCCGAGCCGACACTTCCCCCTGCCGTCGAGGCCCAGCTCGAGAGGGGTAATCGCGCGGGCGCCATCGCCGAGTACGCCAAGGCGCGTGGCGTCAGCCGGCACCTCGCCGAGCAGGCGATCGACGCCGCGAAGCGCTGAGCGCTACGCCGCGAGATCCAGCAGCCGCTGGATGAGCGCGTCGTAATCGATCCCCGCAGCCTCGGCGGCCTGCGGCAGGAGCGAGGTGTCCGTCAGCCCGGGAATCGCGTTGGCCTCCAGCACGAAGAGCTCGCCCGTCTCCTCGGAGAGCATCACGTCGATCCGGGCCATCCCGCGCAAGCCGAGCACGTCCCACACCCGCACCGCGAGCTCCTGCGCGCGCTCGGTCACCCCGTCGGGCAGCTGCGCCGGGCAGACGAACTCGGTCTGGCCGATGTTGTAGCGGGCCTCGAAGTCGTAGCGCTCGCCCACCGGCACCGCCTCGACCACCGGGAGCG
>CAZFKC010000224.1:0-3473 GCA_964519175.1 uncultured Nannocystaceae bacterium | reverse complement strand
GATCTACACGGCGACCTTCGACGCGGCCGGCTGCTTCGGAGCCACGTGCGCCGACATCGAGACGACGCTGGCGGCCGACGGCGATGCCACGTGCACGGGGCCCGACGACGCCTGTGACTGCACGGTGACCGTGATCGACGACGAGCCGAGCTCGGGCAGCTACGAGATCGTCGACGACACGATCGTGCTCACCGTGAACGGGCAGTCGAGCCTGCCGTATCCGTTCTGCGTCGAAGGCGACCGCCTCGATCTGTGGCCGCCGCTCACCGAGGGCACGCTCACCGAGACGTCGTGCCAAGACGCGGCCGACTGCGAGGCGGCGCTCGGCGATCGCTACGAGGCGTACGCCTGCGTCGACGTCAGCGGGTGAGGGTTCGGCCGAGCACGCTCAGGCGGGCTCGTCGGGCGGCTCGTTGGCGGCGGCCGCGGAGAAGCGGGCGCGCTCGGGGGCCCGGCCGGCGGAGCCGAAGCCGAACATCGGACGCTCGCCGCCCTTCGGTACACCGACGTGGCCGGGTCGCGGCTCGACACGGAGCAGCGGCGGTCGGGTCGGTGGATCGCGGTGGGTCATGGATTCGGGGCATGCTAGGTGTGCACCGGCCGGCGGTCAACGTTCATGCTGCTGTTCAAGAAGCCGTTCTGGGAGGGCCTCGCGAACGGGCGGATCACGCTCACGTTCCGGCGCTGGAAGTCGCCGCACGTGCGTGTCGGGGGGCGTTATCGCTGCCACCCGATCGGGGTGCTGGAGGTCGATGACGTGCGTTTGGTGCAGTGCCGTGCGATCACGGCCGCCGATGCCGAGCGCTCGGGCTTCGCGTCGCGGCAGGCCCTGCTCGACTACCTGGCCGAGCTGGGCCCGCTCGAGCCGGACACCGAGGTGTACCGGGTCGAGCTGCACCACGGGGGCGACGGCGACCGGGTCGAGGTCGCGCTCGACGACCAGCTCGATGCGGAGGCGGTGGAGGTCATCCGCAAGAAGCTGGCGAAGATGGACGAGGGTGGTCCGTGGACGGCGGCCACGCTGGCGATCATCGAGCGGCGGCCCCAGGTGCGCGCGGCGGATCTGGCGGTCGAGCTCGGCAGAGAGAAGCTCGAGCTGAAGGCCGACATCCGCAGACTGAAGCGACTCGGACTGACGCAGAGCTTCGAGGTGGGCTACGAGATCGCACCGCGCGGGCGGGCGTATCTCGCCGCGATCGCACAGGCGAAGCCGCGCGGTCGGAAGAAGTAGCGCCGCTCTCGCGAGTCGACCGATTCCATGCGTTTCGAGTCGAGTGAAGCGTTCACTCGACTCGAAACCGCGCTTCTTGGGCGATTCGCGTAGCGGCTCACAGGCCGCCGAGCGGGTCGTCGCTGCCGCCGACCTCGAGCTTGCCGCGCGGGGGCTCGGCGCGCACGACGAAGACGACCGTGGAGTCGCCGGCCTTGCTCGCGAGCTTCACGGGCTCGGCCAGCTTCGCGCGCACGTCGTGGCGCTCGACGATCGTCGCGCCGTCCTTCTCGTAGGTGAGCGCCACGGTGAGCTTGCCGGCGTCGCCCTTCTTCACGGCGATCGCGACGTCGTAGCGGTGATCGTCGGCGGCCTCGTGCAGGCGGTGCGTGTCGTTCCACGAGAGGTGTTGACCGACCATCGACACGGTATGGCCCTCCGCGTCCGACAGGCTGATCTCGATGCGGGCAGCTTCCGGGGCGGGCGCTTCGTCGGCGGCGGAGACGAGCGAGGGGAGCGTGACGACGAACGAGAGCGCCAGGGCGGACAGCGGGCGAGCGATCGGCATGGGGTCTTCGACGGTGGTCGGGAACGGTCGATGCGGGCGGGCCGCTCGCGGGCGCTCACGACACGTCGGCCAGGGTGGATCCCGCGAATTCGCGGTCGTGGGTGCTGCTGCGCCGACCGCGGCCCTCCGCCCATGACGGCGGTGTCACGGCGGTATCGCGCATCGGCCGTGATCGAAACCGCGACTCACCTGTCCACCCGAGACCATGCGTCTGCCCGCCTCGTCCGCCGTCGCCGCGCTCGCACTGCTCGCCAGCGCAGGTGGCTGTTACGACCGTCCGCCACCCGGCGGCGTGGACGACGACAGCACCTCGAGCCCGGCCAGCAGCAGCGGCGGCCCGACCTCGGGCCCCACCGTCGGCAGCTCCGAGACGAGCACGATGCCCACGACCGGCGAGCCGGAGGGCTGCCTCGGCGATGCCGACTGCGACGACGACAACGTCTGCACCACCGACACGTGCGAGAGCTCGACCTGCATGCACGCGGCAGCGACCGACCTGCCGCAGTGCAGCTGCACCACGGCCGACGACTGCACCGCGCTCCCGCCGAGCGACGACTGCCGCGTGCGCACCTGCGACGCGGGCGTGTGTACGCTGAGCTTGGCCGACGCCGGCACGCCGCTGAACGCCGCGTTGCAGACGACCGGCGACTGTCGGCAGCTGGTGTGCGACGGCGCCGGCGAGAGCGAGAGCAATCCCGACGACGCCGATGTCCCCGTCGACGGGCTCGAGTGCACCGACGACAGGTGCGAGCGCGGTACGCCGTCGAATCCACCGCTCGGCGCCGATGCGCCGTGCGCCGCGGGGAGCTGCGACGGCGAGGGCGCGTGCGTGGGCTGCGAGTCGCCGGACGACTGCGGCAGCTCGACCTTCTGCCGCACGATGACGTGCACGGCGGGCGTGTGCGGCGTCGACAACACTCCCGACGGCACCGCGCTCCCCGACGAAGAACAGAACGGCGGCGACTGCCGCGAGATCCGCTGCGACGGGCAGGGCAACTCCGGGCCTGCGGTCGACGACGATGACGTGCCCGCGGACGACGGCAGCCCCTGCACGGAGGAGAGCTGCAACGACGGGCTGGCCTCGATCGCCGATGCGGTCGCCGACACGCCGTGCGCCACCGGGGTGTGCGACGGCACGGGCGACTGCGTCGAGTGCAACTCCGCCGCCCAGTGCCCGGCAGCGAGCACCTGCAACACCGCGGTCTGCGACGCGCATGCGTGTGCGGTGGAGCCCGCCGACTCCGGTACCGCCTGCGACGACGGATCGTTCTGCACCGTGACGGACGCCTGCAACGGCGCCGGCGCGTGCACGGGATCGGGCAGCCCGTGTGCGGGCGCCGACGGCGACGCCGACTGCAGCGAGTCGTGCGACGAGGCCACGGACAGCTGCAACGGCAACGACGCCGCCGGCAGCTCGTGCAACGACGGCCTGTTCTGCACGACGGTCGACACCTGCAACGGCGCGGGCTCGTGCACGGGCTCCGGCGATCCGTGCCCTGGCGAGGACAACGACGTCGACTGCAGCGAGAGCTGCAACGAAGCCAGCAACAACTGCACTGCGCTCGACTTCAACGGTGCGGCGTGCACCGGCAACCTCGGCCAGTGCGGGACGTGTGGGAACGGCGTGTGCCAGGTGGGCTGCTAGCAGGGTGCGGAAGAACGCGAAGCGTTCTTCCGGACACCCTGCTCCGTGCC
>CAZFKC010000223.1:0-3527 GCA_964519175.1 uncultured Nannocystaceae bacterium | reverse complement strand
GCGAGGTCGCGCTGCCCGGCTGCGGGCACGTGCCGATGTGGGACGACCCCGACGCGGTGGCCGGGGTCATCCGCGCGGCCGCCGCCGACGCCGCGCGGGCGTCGGCGGCGTGACCGGCGTCAGCCCTGCGAGGAGAACGGCACGCGCTGCCACGTCAGCGGCGCGCCCGTGCGGTTGAGGCTGAGCTTGAGCCAGTCGCGCGGCGTGTTCGTCGAACCCTGCACCGTGATGCGGGTGACGTTCGGCGCGACGACCGCGCCCGGATAGACGGAGCTCACCGTCGCCAGCGGCGTGTCCTGCGTGAACAGGTGCGAGTCGCCGTTGACCAGCAGCACCGGCTTCTTGAACGCGCGCGCCTGCCGGGCGATCTCCTCGACGACGGGCACGAACGCCGTCGTCTGCCCCGCGGCGACCGCGGACGGGTCCCACATGTCGGCCTGCATCGTCAGCACGACCGCGCGGGCCTGCGTCAGGCGGGCCGTCGCGAACGTCGCCTTCAGCCAGGCGAGGTTGCCGCGCAGGCGCGCGTCATGCTCGGCCTGCTGCTCGGGCGTCGGCGCGGTCAGGCCGGTCCAGGGCGCGAGGCTGTCGTTGGAGCCGACGACGTGCAGCGACGACAGGACCACACGGCGACCGCTCCACAGCTTGTTCTCCGGCAGGCCGCGCGACGACTCGTCGAGGACCGGGACCGGCCGGCCCAGCGTGCGGTACGCGCGGTCGAAGAAGACCCGGCGGAGCTTCGCCAGCCGCTCGAGCGGGTTGAACGCGCCGTTGTTCGCGCGGTGACAGTCGGTCCACTCGTTGTCGCCGGGCGTGTAGACCAGCGGATCGGCGAGACGATCGAACTGCGCGCGGATCTGCGTGAAGTACGCGTCCGTGCACTGCGTCGAGCCGGACTTGATGTCGCCGACGTGCACGACCCAATCGACGTCCTGATCGGCATTGAGGTCGTCGATGTCCTTCGGGAAGTTGGCGACCTGGGTGGCGCCGTACGGCGTGTCGCCGAGGATCGCGACGGTCTTCGGCGCGGCATCCGCCGCTGCGGCCGGGATGAGAAGGGCGGCCAGCGCGGCCGCGAGGGTGATGGGGGTGCGCATACCGGCGCGACGCTACGCCCGGGCGGCGCCCCGGATGTCAACGACCCGTGGACGACCCGTGGCGTTCCGGTGAAGACGCGACGCGATCAGTCCATCGTCCGCGGATAGAGCACGAACGTCTCGATCGAGACGTCCTCCACGGGGTCGATCCCGCTCACGAACGCGCGGACCCGGCGGCCGGTGTGGCGCTCCACCGGATCGATGAAGTCGTCGCGGCTGACCTGCTGGTAGAGGAGCCGGTTCTCGTGCAGATGCCGGCTCTGACCGAGGTCGCGCAGCCGCCGCTCCACCGGGGTCAGCGTGTACTCGACGACAGACGTGATCACGTCCTCACCGGCCCACTCGGTGCGCACGCGCCGCGGGCCGCGGCCGAAGTGCTCCTTGTAGATGCGGACGAACTCGCCGGAGATCTTCGCCAGCGGCGCGCCGTCCTGGGTGGTGTCACTCACCCCGCGCCGATGCCCTGAACGGACTGCGGCGACACCTGCGTCAGCTCGTCGCCGGCGAGACGCAGCGCGCCGGTGAGCTCGTCGCGGGCGTGGGCGACCGACAGGACGCCGCCGTCGACGGCCACCCGTCGAGCGGCGTGAACGAGCGTGCGGACGGCGCCGACATCGAGGAACGCCACCGCCTCCAGATCCACGACGATCCGCCGCCACCCGAGGTCGATGAGCTCCTCCAGCTCGCGCCGCAGAAGCGGGGTGGTCGTCAGCTCGAGCTCGCCGTAGACCTTCAGGATCACGCGGTCGCGCGCGGGGTCCGTCGAGAAGAACACGAGGGGAACGGTCGCCATGGGCACTCCGGGGGTCGGTTCGCCGTGGCGCCCAGCGAGCGGCGCGTTCCCGCGGAAACGGCGTCGCCTGCGCATCCGTCTGTCGACGGCCGCCCCGCACCGCAGGGCAGCCGCTGCCGAGGTGTTCCCGAAACCGGCGACTGGTAATCCCGGGGACCGCGGCCTGACGCATGAACATTCCCGCCGCGTGGAAGCATGCTCGCGTGCCCACCGCGCAGCATCACCTGACCGCGCACCCGTCGACCGGCCACCGGATCCCCGGGATCGAGGGTCTGCGCGCGATCGCGGCGACGTCGATCGTCGTCTACCACGTATGGGGCAGCGCCGCCCCGGACTGGGAGCCGATCGGCCACGACCGTCAGCTCGGCGTGGTGATGAGCAACTTCGCGCTCGGCGTCACGCTCTTCTTCTGCCTCTCCGGGTTCCTGCTGTACGGGCCGTTCGCCGCGTCGCTGCTGCGTGGCACGCCTCTCCCGGACTGGCGCGCGTTCGGCCGCAACCGTGTCCTGCGCATCGTTCCCGCGTTCTGGGTGTGCGCGGCGATCACGATGCTGCTGCTCGGCCTGGCCGTGCAGCGCGACGGGTCGTTCTCCCGGCCGAGCGTGCGCGAGACCGCTCAGCTGTTCACGCTGACGATGGACTGGTTCCCGTCGACGATCGGGACGACGTTCCCCGTGACGTGGTCGCTCGCCGTCGAAGCCGTCTTCTACGTCGTGCTGCCGCTGCTGGCCGCAGCCGCCGCGACGCTCGGCGCCTCCCGCTGGCTGCGCGGCCGACGTCGCGCCGCCGCGCTGCTCGCGCCCGCCGCGCTCCTGGCCCTCGGCCTCGGCATGCGGTTCGTGCTCATCGCGTTCACCGACGGCTACGACTGGAGCGACTGGTTCGGCCCGCTCGAAACCGGGTTCCTCGGCCAGTGCGACCTGTTCGCCTCCGGGATGCTCGTCGCCGTCCTGCGGGTGGAGATCGCCGACGGCCGCGCGACGCTCCCGCGGCACTGGCGGCGGGTGGTCTGCCCGGCCGCGCTCGCGGTTCTCGCCGTGGCGTTCTGGAAGCTGCCCGTCGACGAGCAGCTGACGATCACGCCGTGGAACAGCGTCGTCGCGGTCGCGCTGAGCGCCCTGCTCGCCGCGGTGGTCCTGCCGGCGGCGCGGCCCCGGCCCTGGGCGGTGCGGCTCCTGGAGTTCCCGCCGCTCGTCGCGCTGGGCGTGATCTCCTACAGCGTCTTCCTCTGGCACCAGCCGATCATCGACGGGCTGCGCGAACACGGCCTGACGGCGAACGGCGCGCGGGGATTCGCGCTCAACCTCGCGGTCGTGGGCGCCCTGACCGTCGGCGTCAGCGCGCTGTCCTACCGCTTCGTCGAAGCGCCCGCGCTGGCGCGCAAGCGCTCGATGCGGCGTGTCAGTCGCCGACCTCCAGGACCGCCAGGAACGCCTCCTGCGGCACCTCCACCCGGCCCACCTGCTTCATCCGCTTCTTGCCCTCCTTCTGCTTCTCGAGCAGCTTCCGCTTCCGGCTGATGTCGCCGCCGTAGCACTTGGCCGTCACGTCCTTGCGGAACGCCTTGACGGTCTCGCGCGCCACGATGTGCGAGCCGATCGCGGCCTGGATGGGCACGTCGTACTGCTGGCGCGGGA
>CAZFKC010000222.1:0-3706 GCA_964519175.1 uncultured Nannocystaceae bacterium | reverse complement strand
ACGCTCGACAAGCTCGACGCGATCCCGGGCTACGTCAGCACGCCCGACAATGCGAAGTTCGGCGCAGTGCTGCGCGAGGTCGGCTGCGCGATCATCGGACAGACCAGCGATCTCGCGCCCGCCGATCGACGCCTGTATGCGATCCGCGACGTCACCGCGACCGTCGAGTCGATCCCGCTCATCACTGCATCGATCCTCTCGAAGAAGCTCGCTGCCGGGCTCCAACACCTCGTGATGGACGTGAAGTGCGGCTCGGGTGCCTTCGCCGACACGCCGGAGATGGCGCGCGAGCTGGCGGAGAGCATCGTCGCCGTCGCGGAGGGGGCCGGGCTGCACTGCACCGCGCTCGTCACCGACATGAACCAGGTGCTCGGCCGCACCGCCGGTCACGCCACCGAGGTACGCGAGTCGATCGCGATGCTGAAGGGCGAGCCGGCCGAGCCGCGGCTGACCGAGGTGACGGTGGCGCTCGTCGCCGAGCTGCTCGCGGGCTGCGGGCTCGCGGAGGATCTCGACGATGCGCGGGCGAAGGCCCTCGGGTCGCTCCAGTCGGGCGCCGCGCTCGAGCGCTTCGCGAAGATGGTGACGGCGCTCGGTGGTCCGCGCGATCTGTGCGACGCACCGGAGCGTCACCTGCCGCTCGCGGAGATCGAGCTCGCAGCGCCACCGGCACGTGCAGGCGTCGTCGCGCACGTCGACACGCGTGCGGTCGGGCTCGTGGTGATGGGGCTCGGCGGCGGTCGCAAGAGCGCCGCCGATCGCATCGACTTCGGGGTGGGCCTCGTGGACGTCGCCGGGATCGGCGAGGCGGTCGGGCCGGATCGCCCGCTCGCCCGGATCTACGCCCGCGATCGCGACGCGGCCGAGACCGCCGCGCGCGACCTCGCGCTCGCGATGCGGGTCGCCGACACGGCCGCGACGCCGCCAGGCCCGGTGCTCGAGCGCATCGCGAAGCGCTGATTCAGCCCGCCGGCGTGAACTGCTGGCACGCGGCGTCGACCATCTCGCTCGCCGCGGTGAAGAACGGCACGTAGTCGGGCAGGCACACCGAGGCCCAGTCGCCGTTGGGGAAGCTCTCGACGAAGCCGCGCAGATCCGGGGCGAGGGGCCCGGGGTCGTGGCTGCACAGCGACTGCTCGAGGTCGCCGTCGGCCACGAGCCCGAGCACGACGACGTTGGACTCGACGCCGAGCTTCGCGTCCAGCAGCGCCGATCGCCACGCGTCGGCGGTGGTGCTCGAGCTGTCGTCGAGGCCATCGAACGCGGCCTCGACGATCACCACGACGAGCAGCGCGTCCTCGCGGATGAAGCCCGCGTTGCAGGTGCCGGCGTCGCTCGACGGCGACAGCGACGCGACCATCGCGTCCATGAGCGTGTCGGGTCCGCCGCCCGAGTAGGCCCACTGCTGCGCGTAGCTGAGGCACTGGAAGCCGGCCATGAGATCCGGCGTACCGGAGTCGAGCCACCTTCCGCTCACGCAGTCGGTCTCGCCATCATACGGGGTCGCGATCCCGTTGCGACCCGCGCCGACGATCCTGTCGCAGGTGTCCACGATGAAGTCCTCGCCATGGCACATCATGTTGTCGTCGAGATCGCCGCACCAGAGCGACGGATCGGGCGCCATGCTGCCGGTCACGAGCACACGGAAGTCGTCGACCTCGACGTCGACGTACAGCGCGCTCACGAGCGAGGCGAAGCCGGCGTCGAGGTTGCCGGGGTAGAGGCCGTACTGGTCGGGATAGCCGGAGGCCTGGTACCCGTCGGTCCCCATCTCCGGCGTCTCGAGCACGAACAGGAAGTCGATCTTGTCGCAACGGACGGTCGGTGCACCGGTCTCGTCGCCGGCGGCATCGTCCGAGGCCTCACCCTCGGTCACACCCCGGCTGGTGGCTCCGTCGTCGACCGCCGTGCTACCGCCGTCGTCGCTCTCGCCGCTGGTCGCCGAAGAAGTCGTGGCGGTCGTCGCCGTGGTACCAGCGCTGGCGAAGCCGGTGTCGTCGTTGCGCGCGTCGACGGCACACGCCGACGCAGCAGCCACGACGAGCACCGGCACGTGGATGAGCCGAGCCCGTTCCTGCATGTGGAATCCCCCGAGCGCTCGGACGAGCGCGGCGAGCCGGCGGGTCGCGGCAATCGTCGAATCTGCACCAGAGCGCGAGCTGGCCGGGGCTGCCGGTCATTCCGCGCGTCAGCGCAGACGCCGCGTCAGTTGCCCGTGCCGAGCTCGCTCTCGAGCTCGGCCCAGAACGCGTCGCTCATCAGGTAAAACGCCCAGTCGTCCTCGATCTCGGTGAGCCCGCGGCGTTGCTGCCAGAGCACGAGGTCGTCGAGCTCGCCCTGGTACCAGCCCCACAGGAAGCGCACGCGCAGCGGGTCCAGCCGGCGCTTCAAGAGCTGCGGGACCATGCGCTCGGTGTCCATCCCGTCGAACTCGCCGATGTAGTGCTCGGCCTCGTCGATGAGCGTACCGATGTGATCGATGCCCGCCGGGGTCAGCTCGTAGCGCCCCTTCTTCTTGTTCATCGCCACGAGCCCGTCGATCGCGAGCCGCTCGAGCGCGGCATCGAGCGGCTCGAGCTCGCGCGGCAACACGAGCGGGATGACGAGCCCACCGTCCTCGGGCGTGACGTCGAGCTTCTTCAGCAGGTAGATGCCTGCGTAGGTGAGCTTGGTGCGTTCGTCGGTCATGGCGTGCCTGCGAGCTGCCAGCGCGTTGCGGATAGTCGCACGTGCCCGTGGCCGCGCTCGTCGAAATCGAGCCACGAGGTCGCGTCGCCGAGCGCGTAGTGGATCCGCGGATGTGCGGCGGAGGGCGACCGGCCGAGCGGCACGTGCTTCGGGTTGCAGAGCACCAGCACGAGGTCGTCGGCGGGGGGAAGCCGGGGCAGCGCGACCGGCAGCCACTTCGACAGCGGCACGAGCACGCTCTGCCCGGGCAGCTCGAAGAGCAGCTCGATGTCCTCGCCTTCGGGCTGCTCGTCGGCGGAGTGCACCGCGACGACGAGCGCGCGGCGCAGCAGCACCGACGCGCCATCGGAGGTCGCGAGCTCGACGTCGTCGAGCCACGCCCATCCGAAACCGGCGTAGTCGACGTCGACCTCGGTGCGATCGTCCACGAGCGCGAGCAGCTCCAGCGGCTCGCGCTCGGGCAGCGGCAGATCGGCGATGCGGGTGATCGCCATCCCCAGCGCTCGCCTACTCGACGAGCCGCGTCACCGGGCTCGCCGGTGCACGACGCACGCCGAAGCGACCACCGCCGCGGCTGGGTGCGCGCGGGGCCGGACCACCGCCGCCGCCGAAGCCACCACCCTTCTTGCCGTAGCTGCGCCCGCTCTTGCTCTGCTGGGCCTTGAACTTGTCCGGGTTCGCCTGCCGCCACGAGTTGCGGTGGCTCGTCAGCGCACCACGCCGCGCGGCGTCGGTGGTGTACGGCGTCGTGTACATCGGCGTGTAGCCGGGCATGAACATCCGCGACATCATCGAACCCATCAGCATGCCGGCGGCGATGCTGAACACCGGCGAGTGATAGCCGGCGTACGGGCCGTAGCCGGCCATCTGGTACTGCCCGTTCTGCCCGTCGGTCAGGTCGCGCTGGATCGTGAAGATCTGCTCGCCGTCGTCGACCTTGCCGTCTTCGTTCTTGTCGAAGAAGCCGGTGACGATCTGGGTCTTCTCGTCGTTGTCCTTGACCGAGATGCTGATGACC
>CAZFKC010000221.1:0-3736 GCA_964519175.1 uncultured Nannocystaceae bacterium | reverse complement strand
CCTCCTGCGCGGGCCACCCCTCGTGCCCGCTTGGACGAGCGCGACCGTACCAGCCTCGTGAACGGCTGCGTTCAGTTTTGGAAGGGACGCCAAGACGCGTTGTCCCGGCGATGACTTTCCCGCAGTCCGGCAGTCTGTCGAACCATGCGCACCCTCATCGTCACCGCGTTCATGACCCTCGACGGCGTCGTCGAGGCGCCGGGCGGCGAGCCGACCCACCCGCACACGGGGTGGGTCGCCCCGTTCATGGGCGACGACCAGCTCGCGTACAAGTTCGACGAGGTCGTCGAGGCCGAGACCATGCTCCTCGGCCGCGTGACCTACGAGAGCTTCGCCTCGTCGTGGCCGGAGCGCGAGGGACCATTCGCCGACCGCATGAACGCGATGGAGAAGCTCGTGGCCTCGACCACGCTGAGCGACCCGGCGTGGCAGAACTCGCGCGTGCTCGACGGCGACGCGATGTCGGCGATCGCCGACGTCAAGGAGGGCGAGGGCGGGCCGATCCTCGTGCCCGGCAGCGGGACACTCGTCCGGGGACTCCTGGATGCCGGACTCGTCGACGTCCTGCGCATCCAGCTCTTCCCGGTGACGATCGGCGCCGGCCTGCGCCTCTTCGGCGACGAGCAGGTCAAGCGGGAGTACGCGCTGGCGAGCTGCACGCCGTGGCCGACGGGCGTCATCGCCCTCGAGTACGAGCGCAGCTGACGCTCAGGTCGCGTCGAGCTCCAGCCGCACGGTCACCTTGTCGCCGTCGCCGACGCCCTCACGGCGCCGGATGTCGGCCTTGACCGGCAGGAGGTACGAGTCGCGCTTCGTGTCGGCGAACAGCTTCGTCGTCCAGCTGCTCGCGCCGATCGTCGCGCGGACCGCCACCATGCCGAAGGCGCCGTGCGCGAACCGGGCGTGGATCTCGTCGGCGACGTCCTCGGGCAACGTGACGAAGTGCCAGGCCGCACCGCCGTCATGGCGCCAGAGCGGCGCCGTCACGGTGTACGTCGCGTCGCTCAGGTCGCCTCCACGACGACCTGGCGCAGCACCGACGCCGCGATTCCGTCCTCGAAGCGCCGGCGGACCGCGTCCTCGACGCGCTCAGGGGTGTGCTGATCGCTGTCGTAGACGATGACGATCGCCTCGTCACCCGGCGCCAGGAACGTCGTCTCGCCCACCTCGGTGTAGCGGGTCGCGCCGATGCCGACAAGCAGCTGCGCGGGCGGCCCGGCCGCGCGGACGAGCGCGCCGACGTCCTCCAGCGGCGTGTCGTCGCTGCCGTGCTGGTGATTGAGCCGGTCGACGATCCACTCGATGAGCTGATCGCCGTAATACGAGTAGCCCGGCAGCGGACTGTCGACGCCGTAGGCATGCGTCTCGTCGCCGCGGCGCAGGAAGGACGCCAGGCGGAACGTCGCCGTCGGCCCGCCGGGCGAGAGGTCCGTCACGTCGAAGGCCGCGCGCGCGACGCCCTTGGAGGCGGGGCCCCAGTTCTTCTTGTGGCTGATCTTCTTCGCACCCGGCCGGCGGATCGAGCAGTCGTTGAAGGCCATGATCGCCGTCGGCGCCAGCGACGCCACCGATCCGTCGGCGGCGGTCTCCAGGTCGAACAGGACCCCGACCTCCGGCTCGATCTGCAGGTTCAGCGGCGCATCGCTGCGCGGCAGCTCGATGCGGTCGCTCGCGAGCGGAAACTGCCCGAGGAACGACGAGGCGCCCGGCACGTACCACGGGAAGATGCCCTTCGGCGCCTCGCCCTCGGTCGCGACGCTGACGAAGTCCGCGGCCTCCCCCGCCTGCTCCAGGTGCCCGGCGAAGTTCCCGGCCACGCCGATGCCGGCGGCACCGCGCAGCGCGTCGAGGTCGACATCCATGCCCGGCACCCTACGAGCCCCATTGACATTCGGCGTTGTCAGTTGGGACCATCCTGGCATGACGACGCCCTCCAATCCGGCGGACCGCGGCTATCTCGGCCCCGCCGCGGTGACGTGGCCGGTGCTGGCGCACCCCGGGTCGCTCATCGGCGGGCTGCGCGCGCTGCTCATCCAGTCCCTGCATCCGCTCGCGATGGCCGGAGTCGCGGAGCACAGCGACTACCGCCACCGGGCGCTGGACCGCCTGCAGCGCACGTCGGCCTACGTCGGGGCGACCGCCTTCGGTGACAGCGCGACGGCCGAGGAGGCCGCCGCCCGCGTCCGGCGGCTGCACTCGCGCGTGCGCGGCGTCGATCCCATCACCGGCTGGAAGTACAGCGCCGACGACCCCGACACGCAGGTGTGGGTCCACAGCGTCGAGTGGCACTCGTTCCTCGCCGCCCACCGCGTCTTCGGCCCGCGGCTGACGGCCGCCGAGGAGGACGCCTACATCGCCGAAGGCGTCGTGATTGCCGCGCTCCTGGGCGTGCCCGAGCGGCTCGTGCCCGCGTCGGTCGCGCAGATGCACGAGTACTTCGGTGACGTGCGCCCCCACCTGTGCGTCGGTGCCGCCGCCCGGGACGCCATCGACTTCGTGGCCTCGCCGCCGATCACGCGGGAGCTCCTCCCGTTCCAGGTGCCCCTGCGGGTGTTCGCCAGCGCAGCGGTCGCGCTCGTCCCCCGGGATCTGCGCCATCTCGCCGGAATCGACCGGTCACCCGTTGTCGACGCGGCGGCGATCACCGCCGCGAAGCCGTGGGTGCAGGCACTCGGCACGCCCGTCGGGCGCAAGCTCCTCACCGCCGTGGTCGGGCGCCACAGCGGCTCGCTCGGCGAGGGCATCCGCGCGGAGTGGGGCACGCCGTCGGTCGCGTCGATGCGCGCACGGCGCGCCGAGGGGCAGACCTCGCCGCTGAAGCCCGCCTCGGCGGCGCGCACGCTCGCCGTGGTCGCCTGATCAGCCCACCGCGGCCAGCCCCGTGCCGAGGGCGAAGCCCAGCACGGTGATCATCCCCGCCCAGCGGCCGGTGTCCCTCGCCGCATCGGGGATCATCGAGTCGACGAGCATGACGAGCAGGGCGCCGGCGGCGAAGCCGTTGATGGCCGCCGTGAAGGACGACGACGTCACGTCGGCAAGCAGGAAGCCGCCCACGGTCGCGAGCGCGGCGACGACCGCCACCGCGACCCACAGGCCGAGGATCAGCGCGGGCTCGCGCCCCTCCTCGCGCAGCCCCGCGACGGAGCCGATCGCCTCCGGCAGGTTGGAGACGAAGATCGCGATGAGCAGGCTCGCGCTGACGCCGTCGCCCGCTGCGATGCCGATTCCCAGGACCAGCTGCTCGGGGATGCCGTCCAGGAACGCCCCAAGCGCCAGGGCGGGCCCGGGGTCCTCCCCGCCCCCGCCGGCCGTGCGCTGCACGAGCCAGTCGGCGGAGAGATACGTCACGCCGCCGACCCCGAGCCCGATCGCCATCACGGTGTAGCCCCCGGCCCGCGCCCCTTCCTCGGCGAGGTCGAAGCTCACCGCGCTGATGAGGGCGCCCGCCCCGAAGGCGAGCACCGCGCCGACGAGCACGGGCGGCCAACGCCACGCCAGGCCGAGCAGGGCGCCGACGACGAGCGACGAGGCGGCCACCGCTCCCCAGAGCAGCGCCGCGCCCATCTGCGCTACCGGGCTGCGTCGAGCGCCTGGTTGACGAGCGCGTCGGCGTGCGCGTTCTGCGCGCGCGGGACGGAGCGAACGCTCCAGGCGTCGAACTCTTCCAAGACCTGCAAGGCGGCGGCGTGCAGCGGCTTCATGTCGGCGTGCTTGACCTTGTACTGCCCGTTGACCT
>CAZFKC010000220.1:0-4012 GCA_964519175.1 uncultured Nannocystaceae bacterium | reverse complement strand
GCGAAGACCGCCCGGCGCGTGATCTTGCGCTGGTGCGTGTCGCGCGGGACCTTCACGTAGCTGACGAGGCGGATCACGACCGGCCGGGCCAGCGCCGTGTGCTCGGAGCGCAGCTCCCAGGCGCCGTGTTCGACGACCTCGGCCTTCTCCTTCAGGAGGAGCACCGCCGCGCGCCGGACCGTGCACACATTGATGGGCTCGTAGGTCGCGTTGAGGACGAGCACCCGGCCATTGGCGCCACGGCTCACGCCGCCGCCATCCAGTCCGTACCGCGGGTGCTCAGCGAGCGGTACGGACCCCGGTGGACCTGGTGGAGTCTGCGGGTCACCTGGCATGGCCACGCGGGAGTGTAACGCCCGTGCCCCCGAACCCAAGGGATTCCGGCGTTTCACCGTTCTTTCACCGAACCGGCCCATCCCGTCCCGCACGATGCCGGGCATGCGCGTCGCCTGCGTTCTTCTCGCCATCGCCGCGGCAGCCATCGCCGCCGGATGCGGCGGCGACGCGCCCACCGACGAGCCGGCGCCGAGTCCGCCCGCGCTGAAGGGCGCGGCCGCCCATGCCCCGGCGCCCGCCACGGCTGCGGCCCTCACGGAGATCCCCAACGTGGCCGAGGCCCGGGCGCGACTGGGCTACGTGAACCTGCCCGCGCTCGACGCCGCGCCGATCGGCCGATCGGCCGTCCTCGAGGCGGTGCTCGGCACTCGGCGCGTGGGCGACGCCGGGTCTGCGGTGCGCGTCGGGACCAGCGCGACCGTCCTGCGGGGTGAGGGCCGCGTCGTCCGGACCGGCAACGGAGCGCTCGCCGCCGAGCTCCGCACCACCCGCCCGCAGGAGAGCGCGATCACCCCCGCTGCCCAGAGCGCGGCGCAGTCCTGCCTGGGCGAGACGATCGCCCAGACGATCCTCGGACCAGGCACGATGGGCGCGGACAGCGCGCTCGGCGTGGGCCTTGCCGACGGCGTGGACCGCCCGGCCGGCCTGCAGCTGCGGATCTGCGGGGCGCCGCGGTACATCCGCCACATTCACGCGATGCAGCGCACCCTCGGGCGGCGGTTCGGCGACCTCGGCACCGGGGCGCGGGCCCCGCGCATCCGCGAGGTGGAGATCGGGGAGCGGGAGATCGTCTCCGCGGTGCTCCCCGCCGAGCGGCTCCCCCGCGCAGAGCTCGTTGCGCTTCTCGCCGCCGGGCCGCAGCTGCGCGCGCTCGCCTGGCGGCGGTAACGCCTTCTTCACGGGGCCTTGACGGGCTGGTCACTCTGTCCAGCACGGGGCGGGGCAGTGTCCGGTCCTGTCCGCCCCTCATCCTCCAAGGAGCCCTCGTGCCCGTGAACCGGAAGGCCGCCATCGCGGCCCTCGGCGCCGTCGCCCTGGCGACCGGTGCCGGCGTCGCGGTCGGCGCGTCCAACGACCGCGACCAGACGCTGAACTTCGCGAAGAACCTCAACCCCACGAAGCCGACGAACGTCATCCTGCTCGTCGGCGATGGCATGGGCGACTCAGAGGTCACGCTCGCCCGCTACTACGGCAAGGGCGCCGCGGGCCGGCTGAACATGGACAAGCTCCCGTTCCGCGGCAGCTCGATCCACTACGTTCTGCGCCCGGGCCCGGGCCCGACCTATCAGCCGAACTACGTCGGCGACTCCGCCCCGACGGCCACGGCATGGTCGACCGGCAAGCGCACGCAGGACGGCCGCGTCTCGCAGGGCCCCTCCAGCGCGGACAATGTCCCCGGATCGAACGAGGGTTTCCGCACCTACCTCGAGATGGCCCGTGACAAGGGCAAGGCGACGGGCAACGTCTCCACCGCGGAGATCACCGACGCCACGCCGGCCGCCCCGAGCGCGCACATCTCCCAGCGCGCGTGCCAGGGCCCGGCGGACACCCGCACCACCTGCCCGAGCGAGACGAAGGCCGCAGGTGGCCTGGGGTCCATCGCCGAGCAGCAGGTCGACGGCGGCTTCGACGTCACGCTCGGCGGCGGGCGCTCGCGCTACGAACAGAAGCTCACCGCCGACGGCACGGACACCGTCGTCGACTACGCGAAGTCGAAGGGCTACACCGTCGTCACGGACAAGGACGCCCTGAACGGCGTCGGCTCGCTCAACGGCGGCAAGAAGGTCCTCGGCCTGTTCTCCGGTGGCAACATGACCACCGAGTACGCGCCGCTCTTCGCCCGTACCGACGCGTACTACACCGCCAACCCGGGCCGTGACGTCCAGGTCCAGGGCGGCAGCGAGACCACGACGTGCCAGCCGCAGAACCGTGGCAGCGAGCCGTCGCTGCCGGAGATGACCCGCAAGGCGATCGCGCTGCTAGAGAAGGATCCGCAGGGCTTCACCCTCCAGGTCGAGGGTGCGTCGATCGACAAGCGCGATCACGCGGCCGACGTCTGCGGGCAGATCGGCGAGACGCTCGCGTTCGACGACGCGGTGGGCGTGGCGCTCGAGTACGCGCGGCTGAAGAAGAACACGCTCGTCATCGTCACGGCCGACCACTCGCACACGTCGCAGATGACGTACACGACGGGCAAGCCGGCGACGGGGGCGAGCTACGCGACGCTGAAGACGGCCGACAACGCCCCGATCCGCGTCTCGTACGGCACCGCCGACACGGGTCTCGGCGCGACGACCAGCGGCTCCCAGCACCACACCGGCGCCCAGGTGCCGCTGTGGGGCTTCGGCCCGCAGGCGGCCAACCTCCAGGGCACGCACGACCAGACAGACATCTTCGGTGTCCTGAACGGCCTGCGCTTCCCGTAGCTCACACCGGGTAGCTGCCGAGGACACGGACGTCCTCGCAGCGTCCGCGCAGGGCGGCGACGGCCTCTGCGGCCTCGGGCGCGTCGAGCCCGAGGTCGAGGTCCACGAAGAAGCGGTAGTGGCCGAGCCGCCCGCGCAGCGGCCGCGACTCGATCTTCGTGAGGTTCACGCCGCGCCGGGAGAACTCCGCGAGGCAGTCCACAAGCCAGCCGGGCGTGTCGTCGCCGGCGCCCCAGAACGTGATCGACGTCTTCGCGGCGCCCTCGACCGCGGTCCCCGCCGGAGCGACCCAGACGAACCGCGTCGCGTTTCCCGCCTCGTCCTCGATCCCCTCGGCGAGCACGACGCCGGCGTAGAGCTCCGCCGCCCGGCGCGTGCCGATGGCCGCCCACGGCTCGCTGCCGGCGGCCGTCACCTCGCGGATCGCGTCGGCCGTGGACGAGGCGGCCACGAGCTCGGCGGCGGGGACGTGCTCGCGCAGCCAATGCGCGCACTGGCCGAGCGGCTGGGGATGCGAGATCACCCGGCGAACGTCGGGGAGCGCAAGAGGCCGCGCGGCCACGAGGAGGTGCGAGACGGGCAGCACGAGCTCGCCGACGACGGTCACGTCGGCGCGGTCGGCAAGCGTGTCGAGCGTCTGCGCGACCGAACCCTCGATGGAGTTCTCGATCGGGACGATGGCCTCGTCCGCGCGCCGGGCGGCCACCGCGACGATGGCGTCGGCGATCGTCGGCTCGGGGACCAGGTCGGCGCCCGTGGCGCGCGGCGCGGCGCGGGCGGCCTCCTCGGAGAACGTGCCGGCCGGCCCGAGGTAGGCGACCTTCACGGCGTGTCCGGGTCCTCGGGCGGCGGCGGTTCCGCGGCAGGCGCGGGCGCGTCGGTGCTCGACCGCGCCAGGCGGATCGCCTCCTCCTCCTCGGGCGAGAGCGTGAGCTCGCCGCGCCCGTGGAGCACCTGCTTGGCGTAGAGCCGGGCCTGCTCGCGGTGGTGGATCGAGGACAGGACGACGCCGCAGTCGCGGTCGTCGAGCAGCGCGATCGACGTCGACTGGCGCCCGGACATCTCGTTGTAGGCGTCGTAGCGCAGCAGGCCGACCCGGCTGACGGCCCCGTCGGCACGGTCCTCCACGACGTCGAGCCGTTGATCGAGCCGCGCGGCGGCGTCGGTGATGAACGCGTGCAGCGCTTCGAACTCGCGGTGCAGGTGCGCGGCGTGCTCGATGAGGTCCCGGGTGCCGTAGTCGCCGAGCA
>CAZFKC010000219.1:0-4108 GCA_964519175.1 uncultured Nannocystaceae bacterium | reverse complement strand
CGCGTCGGCGGCGCTCGTCCGGCAGCAAGCTGTTCGCGCACGATCGCGGACTGGGCTACCGCTTCGTCGCCGGCGCCGACGAGGCAGGCCGGGGATGTCTCGCCGGTCCGCTCGTCGCGGGCGCGGTGCTCTTCGACCTCGAGCAGGTCACCGTCTCCGACGTCCGCGCCCTGGGTGCGCTGAACGACTCCAAGCAGCACGACGCCGAGGCGCGCGAGGCACTGCTGCCGATCGTCCTGCGCGTCGCGTGCCGCGTCGCCGTCGTGACGCGGTGCGCTCCGGGCATCGACGCCCGCGGCCTGCACCGCACGAATCTCGAGGCGCTGCGGACGGCTCTCACGCGCGTGGCGCGCCCCGACGCGATCTGCCTGTCCGACGGCTTCCCGGTCGGCCAGGTCGCCGGCTGCGAGTCGCGGGCGATCGTCGAGGGCGACGCCAAGAGCGCAGCCATCGCCGCGGCGTCGATCGTCGCCAAGGTCACGCGGGACCGCTTCATGGAGCGGGCGGACGCACGCCATCCCGGGTGGGAGTTCGCCCGGCACGTCGGCTACTCGACGCCCGAGCATCGCGAGGCCATCCGGCGGCAGGGCGTGTCCCCGCTGCACCGGATGTCCTTTCAGAGCACGGCCTACCAGCAGCTGGCGCTCGGCTAGCGCCATCAGAAGCACCCTTCGAGGTGCTCGAGCCCGAGGAGGCGGCCCGTGGCGTCGACGGTGACGCCGATCGCGTCGAAGCGCAGCTCGGCGACGCGTGGCCTGTCCGGCGTGCTCGCCAGCCACGAACGTGCCATCCGCCGGACCTGGCGCTGCTTGGCCGGCGAGACCGCGTCGAGCGGTCCTCCCGCCCCGCCGCGCGGACGCCGTGTCTTGACCTCCACGAACACCAGCGCGCGGCCGTCACACACGATGAGATCGATCTCGCCGTGGCGGGTCCGGTGGTTGCGCGCGACCAACGCGTAGCCACGTCGCTGGAGGTGCTCCAGCGCCCGGTGTTCGCCGGTGCGGCCGAGGGTTCGTCGTGGGTCTTCGGTCATGGGGTGGACCGTAGATCCGCATGTGCCAGGTGTCTGCGTCGCGGTGTGCCGATGGTGCGCACGTTCTGTGTCGGCATGCCGACACGTCGCAAAGCCTGCGGAGAACCGGTGCCGCCTTGCGCAGATCCGGCACACCTTCCGCCGTAGCGTCGCCGCCATGCTCGCTCGAGTCACCTGCTTCGCCCTTGACGGCCTGCGTCCGCGCCGTGTCACCGTGGAGGTCGACCTGCGCACGGGCCTGCCCGCGTTGACGATCGTGGGTCGTGCCGACGCCGCTGTCCGCGAGTCGCGTGAGCGCGTGCACAGCGCGCTGCTGAACTCGGGCTTCGACTTCCCGCAACGGCGCATCACGGTCAATCTTGCACCGGCGCAGCTGCGCAAGCAGGGGCCCGGGTTCGATCTGGCCACCGCCTGCGGCATCCTCGCCGCGAGCGGCCAGGTGCCTGCGGATCGGCTGGCGGGCTGGGCGGTGTTCGGAGAGCTCTCGCTCGGCGGTGAGGTGCGCCCGTGCGCGGGCGCACTCGTCGCGGCGGAAGGGGCGAGAGCCGCCGGACTGCAGGGAATCGTCGTGCCTGAGGCGTGCGCATCGGAAGCGGGCCTCGTCGCGGGCCTGCAGGTCGCCGCCGTCGAGAGCCTGGCGGACGTCGCGGCGCTGCTGCGCGGGACCGCCGCGGGTACGGGCGAGCGGCGCGCCGACGCGCGCGCCGAGCAGCCGGTGGACCCTGGCGCGCTCCCCGATCTCGCCGACGTCCGCGGCCACGCGGGGGCGATCCGCGCGCTTGAGATCGCCGCCGCCGGCGGTCACAACCTCCTGCTCTCAGGCCCGCCCGGGACCGGGAAGACGATGCTCGCACGGCGGGTGCCGTCGATTCTGCCCGCGCTGGACGACGCCGCCGCCCTCGAGGTCACGAGGATCCACTCGATCACGGGGCTGCGGATAGGGGGCGGCCTGGTGCGGCGGCCGCCGTTCCGGGCCCCGCATCACACCATCTCGGCGTCCGGCCTGGTCGGCGGTGGCACCGGCCCGTCGCCAGGAGAGGCGACCATGGCGCACCACGGGGTGCTGTTCCTCGATGAGCTGTCGGAGTTCGCGCGTCCCGCGCTCGAAGCGCTGCGCCAGCCGCTCGAGGACGGCGCCGTGACGATCGTGCGCGGGCAGACGGCCTTGAGGTTTCCAACCGGCGTGATGCTGGTGGCGGCGACGAACCCGTGTCCGTGCGGACAGGGAGGGGACGCGTGCCGGTGCACCGCTGCGGACCTCGCCCGCCATCGCCGCAGGCTGAGCGGCCCGCTGCTCGACCGGCTTGACCTGCTCGTCGCCGTCCATCGACCGACCGCGGCGGAGCTCGCCGCGCCGCCGGTGACGTCGTCGGAGCAGGTCAGGGGGCGGGTGGCCGCTGCGCGCGACCTCCAGCTCGGGCGGCCCGGCGGGCTCCTGAACGCCGCGACGTCCGCCGACGCGTTGGACCCCGCGCTGCGTCCAGGCGCCCGTGCGTTGCTCCGCGAGGTCTACGAGCGCGGCACGCTCAGCGCCCGCGGGCAGGTGCGTACGATGCGCGTCGCGCGGACCATCGCGGACCTGGCGGGCACGCCGGACATCGCGGTGGAGCACATCCTGGAGGCGCTCGGCCTGCGTCAGGCCGACGAGCCGGCCGCGGCGGAGCGTGCCGCATGAGCGCGTGTGACGACTGCCTGCGGCGTGCGTGGCTGCTGCGCGCGATGAGCGGGCACCTCGAGCGCGGCCGCCGGCGTGGGGGCGTGCTGGCACTCGAGGACGACGAGCTGATCGAGGCCCTTGGCGGCGCCACGCGCGAGGAGCTGCGGCGACGCCACGCCGGGTTCGATCCCGCGGCGGCGCGGAAACTGGTCGTCACTGCGGGGCTTACGTCCCGCTGTCGCCATGGCGGCCCGTTCCCGCGCGGATTGCAGGAGGCCGCCGACGCGCCGTGGGCGATCTTCGTCGCGGGACGCGCCGAGGCGTTCGACGCGCTCGCCGAGGAGGACGATCTCGCACCCGCGGTCGCAGTGGTCGGCGCGCGCCGTGCCGCCGGTGAAGGTGAAGAGGTGGCACGGTCCCTGGGCCAGGAGCTCGCCGCCGCGGGCGTCTGCGTCGTCAGCGGTCTCGCGCTCGGGATCGACAGCGCCGCGCACCGCGGTGCCCTGTCGGTCATGGCGCCTGCGCCCGATCGCGGCCGGCCACCCACCGTGGCGGTGCTGGCGGGCGGCGCCGATGTCGTCTATCCGCCCTCAGCGCGCGGGCTCTACGCCCAGATCCTCCGCGCAGGGTGCGTCATCAGCGAGCTGCCGCCCGGGACAGCGCCACGCAAGTGGGGCTTTCCGGCGCGCAACCGGATCATCGCCGCGCTTGCCGGGATGACGGTCGTGGTGCAGGCCCGCGAGCGCTCCGGGTCGCTCATCACGGCCGACCTTGCGATGCAGCTGGGACGGCCGGTCGGCGCGGTTCCCGGGCCGGTCACCCGGCCCCTTTCGCACGGCACCAACGCCCTGCTGGCCGACGGGGCGCATGTCGTGCGCGACGCCCGTGACGTGCTCGAGGCGCTCCTTCCCGGCCACGCGCTCGTGCGGGTCCCCGCGGTCCCGGCGCTGGACGATGGGCTGCGGGCCGTGCTGGACGCGGTCGGGGACGGCGCCTGCACCGCGGGGGAGCTGGCGGCGCGGCGCGGCATCGCCGTCGAGGACGCCACGGCGGATCTCACGAGGCTCGAGCTCCTCGGGGCGGTGTGCCGCGACGGCGCCGGCCGGTATCTGCCGGCCGGCCGGATCGGCGCGCTCATATGATCGGGCCCGTGTCCTCGCGCACTCGCCCGATTCCCGTCGTCCTGTCGATCGCCGGGTCGGACTCCGGTGGAGGCGCCGGGATCCAGGCCGACCTGAAGGCATTCGCTGCCGCAGGCGTCCACGGGACCACCGCCATCACGGCGATCACGGCGCAGAACACCGTCGGCGTCACCGCGATCTCGCCCATCGCCCCGGACATGATCCGGGCGCAGGTCGAGGCTGTCGCGAGCGACATCGGCGTGGATGCGGTGAAGATCGGCATGCTCGGCGACGCCG
>CAZFKC010000218.1:0-4183 GCA_964519175.1 uncultured Nannocystaceae bacterium | reverse complement strand
CCGGGCACGGGCACGGGCACGGGCACGGGCACGGGCACGGGCACGGAGCAGCGCTTCGCGCTGCTACCCCATCCAGTACGCGATGCCGATCGTCAGCATGTGCGCGACCGGCATCTTGCCCACGAGCGAGCCGACGAGCGCCTGGTAGCCCATCGACACGCCCACGCCGTGGAAGTAGCGACGCGCGTCGTTGAGCGCGACGAGCCCGAGATCGAGCCGCACGCGCGGGCCGTGCGGCGCGAGGTTCTGTGCGCGCGCGAGGCTGACACCGTCGGCGCCCTGGGGCTTCAGCGCCGTGCCCTCGCCGCGGCGGTTCACGACGCCGTAGTAGAAGTCGTAGCCCGCGCGCAGATCGAGGAAGCCGCGGCCCAGCAGCGCCATGCGACCGAGCCCGACCGTGGGTCCGATGCCGAGCAACGCGTTCAGCTCCGTCGTGCCCTCGGGCGCGGCGACGTAGCGACCGCCCCACACGGTGCCGGTCAGCGCGTAGCCGAAGTGGTTCCAGCTCTGCCCGACGTCGGCCGAGAGCCCGCCGAGCCGCCCACCCGCGGAGTCGCCACCACCGGCGTTCGCGAACATCAGCCGCGCGGCGATGTTGAGCCGGCCGGGGTTCGTGCGTGGGCGGAACTTCGGCGCGTACGCCTGGGTGATCGCCTCGTTCGGCGTGAGCTCCTCGTCGTCGCTCGCCGCGGTGACGGGCGCCGCAGGCTTGGTCGGGGCCGCGGTCGTCGGGGCCGCGGTCGTCGGCGGGGCCTCGTCGAGCATGTCGGCAGAGATCCCGCCGGGGGCCGGATCGCCGGCCGGATCGCCGGCCGGGGGATCCGCGGGCACGGGCTCGGCGGGCGGGGTCGCGCCCGCATCGGGCGCAGGCACCAGCGCATCGCCCGACGCCGGCGGGGTGCCGGGCTCGGCCGGCGGCGGCGCGACGTCGGTCGTCGGCGCCAAGCCCTTGGGCGTCTGCACCGGGGGCTTGGCCTCCGGTGTCGCGGCGGTCGCTCCTGGGCTCGCCGCGGGGGCATGGGCCATCGCGACGGAGGGGATCGTCAACGCGCTCGCGCAGAGCATGACCCTCGTCACGGCGCGAGAGCTGGAGCGGACACGTGCCATGGATCCAAGGCTAGCGCCACGAACGGACATCGGCGAGGGCCGAGGGTGCGCTTTGCGGTTTTGCACCGCGCACCCCCCGAGCGGCCCCTGCAGGCACCGACTGCGACCGATTGCACACGTCCGATCGGGGTTGACGTTCCCCGGGTTCATTCTAAAGTGGCGCGCGCACAGCACCGCCCGAGCCGGCCCATGCGCCGCTTCGTTCCGCTCGGCCTCACCACCACCGTTCACCAACCCGCCCCTTCCGAGGGCGGATGGAGATTCAACATGCACGCTCAACCCAAGTCCAGGCTGCTCGTCGCAGCGCTGTTGGCCACTGCGGTCGCCTCCGGCTGCGCCCCGCGGGTCTTCGGCGACGACTCCGGTATCGCCATCCTCGGCACCGCGCCACCGCCCGTCGAAGCCGCTCCCGAGCCGGAGCCGCAGAAGCGCGTCGAGGTCCGCGAGGATCGCATCGTCATCAACGAGAAGATCCAGTTCGCGCTCGACTCCGCGAAGATCCTCGATGCCTCCCACGATCTCCTCAACGAGGTCGCGAAGGTCATCAAGGAGCACCCGCGCATCAAGAAGATCAGCATCGAGGGGCACGCGTCCGCCGAAGGCTCCGACGCGCACAACCTCAAGCTGTCGAAGAACCGCGCCAACTCGGTGCTGAAGTACCTGACCAAGCAGGGCGGCATCCCCAAGGACATGCTGACCTCCGAAGGTTTCGGCGAGACGCGTCCGATCGCGGACAACGAGACTGAAGAAGGTCGCGAGAAGAACCGTCGTGTGGAGTTCATGATCACCGACCAAGAGGTCGTGAAGACCCAGGTCGAGATCGACGAGAAGGGCAACGAGAAGCCCGTGGCCGGGGGAGGCTGAGGAACCACCATGAAGAACGCCGTCATCATCCTGCTGAGCGCAATCCTCCCTGGGTGCACGTGCATCGCGCGCGACACCGAGACCTACAAGAAGGACACCCGCACGGTCCTCGAGAGCAAGAACGACGCGATCAAGTCGTGCTACGACAACGCCCTCGCCGCCAACCCGGCGCAGTCGGGCAGCGTCGTCGTCACCTTCATCGTCGAGAAGAAGACCGGCACGATCACCAACGCGGCGGCCGACCCGAACAAGAGCACCGCGCCCGACGGCCTGCAGCAGTGCGTCGTCACGGCGCTCGAGGGCCTCGCCATCGATCCGCCGGATCAGCGCGAGGGCCAGGCCACCTTCACCTGGACCTTCAGCGGTCCGGGCGGTGAGCCGGCCAAGTCGACCGACGCGGCCGAGGCCCCGCCGGCCGAGGAAGCCAAGCCGACCGGCTGAGGCCGCCTCCACCGGGGTCGGCCGTCCGATCCGCATGAAAACGGCGACGTCTCACCACAGCGGTGGGGCGTCGCTGTTTCGTTTTCGGCGGCCGGTCCGTGCGACCCACGGTCGCGATTCGGGCCCCGCGGCCGCCCCTCGCCACGATGTGATCGCGACCCGCTTTTTCAACGACGCGTCGCCCTCTACACTCGCAGCCGTCGCCGGAGCTCACCACCGCCGTGCGACGAGGAGCGAACCATGGGCATGTTCGGTAATTCAGGATTCAAGCGGCGTGGCCTCGCAGCCGCAGCCGTGATCGCCTTGACGATCTTCGGCGTGGGCCGCGTTGCGATCGGCGGCGACGACGACGGCAGCGATGCCCGCTTGCAGAAGCTCTCCGTCGCGCTGAAAGAAGCCAGCGTGGCCGACACGAGCCACGCGGCGACGGCCGAGATCGGCAAGGCCGAGGCGCTGCGCGACAAGGCCCGCTCGCTCATGGGCGAGCGACGCGAGCGCGACGCGCTGGCGCAGACGCTCGACGAGCTGGACGGCACCGTGTCGCTGATCGACGCCAAGATCCTCCACGCGGGCGCGAAGGCGAAGCTCGACGCGGCGCAGAAGCAGCGCGACGGGCTCAAGGCCGAGGTGAAGAAGGTGCAGGCCGACGCGGATGCGTTGGAGCAGCAACAGGCCGACCTCGAGAAGAAGCTCGGAGGTGGCAAGTGAAGCGCCTCGCCATCGTACTCGCCGTCGGCGCGTCCCTCGGGCTCGCGTCGTGCAAGCACCTCAAGACCCCGGCCGAGATGGCCGAGTTCGAGGAGTATCGCAAGACCCGCTCGGGCGAGGAGCTGAACCTCGCCTACCCGGAGCTCATCAAGAAGGCCGACGGCGAGCACAGCAAGGCCGTCGAGGCCAAGGACGACAAGGAGAAGGAGCTGCTCGAGCACCACGCCCACCTGACGTGGCTGTGGTGGCAGTCCGCCAAGCTGCGCAGCGAGGCGGTCGCGGCCAAGGAGTCGACCGAGCAGGTGTCGAAGGAGGTCGCGCAGCTCGAGAAGGAGCTCGGCGAGGCCAAGAAGCGCCAGAAGCTGGCGAAGGCCACGCTCGATCGCATGGCGCAGATCATCGCGCTCGAGGGCAAGGTCACCGACAGCCAGGAGGTCAACGCGGCCAAGAGCGCGATCAACGACGCTCTCGCCGCGCTCAAGGAGGCGCAGGCCGTCGACGCCGACGTGCACGCTGCGGCCAACTTCTCCGCTGCGGAGGCCAAGCTGAAGCTGGCCACCGACGCGCTCGGGAAGAACAAGGCCAAGGAGGCGCAGAGCTTCGCGATCGACGCGAAGGCGGCCGCCGAGACCGCGAAGAGCGAGGCGCAGCCGAAGTACGCGACGACCGAGGCCGACCAGGCCAAGCTCACCCGTCAGAAGGCGGTGTTCGACGCGATCTCGCAGATCACCGGCGTCTCCGCGTCGATGGTCGCGGGCGGCGTGCAGGCGACCGTGGTCGAGGCGTTCCCCGCCTCCGGCAACGGCGTGAACATCCTGCCGGTGATGGAGGCGACCTTCGTCAAGCTCGCCGAGGTGCAGAAGAACTTCAACGACTACTCGCTGGTCGTCGAGGGGCACACCGACAGCAAGGGGCAGAAGTCGAAGAACCTGCAGCTCAGCGACTCGCGGGCGAAGAGCGTCATGGCCTTCCTCGCCGCGCAGGGCGTGCCGCCCGACAAGATGACCGCGCTCGGCAAGGGCTCCGCGGAGCCGATCGCCGACAACAAGACCAAGGACGGGCG
>CAZFKC010000217.1:0-4302 GCA_964519175.1 uncultured Nannocystaceae bacterium | reverse complement strand
CACGGTCATACAAGTTTTGGTCGCGCCCTCCGGCGCTCTTCCTGGTGCGCGCAGCCATGCTCGCTGTCCGCCGTGGCGGAGCCACGTCGGGCTCGATTGGCCGACAGTCTCCGAGCCGTTTCAGCGGGCGGTCGCGGGGCGACGCGCGTGCCACCACGCCCACGCGAGCAGCGGCAGCGCGATCGTGACGTGGCCCGCCCACAGGTGGCCGCGGTGCAGGATCGGACAGTGCAACAGTGCTGCGCCCACCCCGATCGCGATCGCGGCGGCCGCGAGCGTCGCTGCGCGCCGACCGACGAGCCCGCCTTCGCGCGCGACGATGCGCAGGCCGAGCCACGCCGGCAGCGCGCAGAGCGTGCCGAACGCGAGGCAGCCGAGCGTCTGGCGCACGAGCGTGGGCCCGTCCGCGAGCGCGGCGTGCGAGTGTGCGGGCGGCAACGAGGCCAGCACCACCGCGACGATCACCGCGAGCGCGGCCGCACCGAGCCGCGTGGTCTCGGTCAGCGCGCGGTGCAGCGGTCGCAGCGTGACGACGGCCGCGAGCACCCACGCGGACGCGAGCAACGCGAGCTCGGCGAACAGTCGCGTGCGCGGGTACTCGCCGAGATCCGTGCGCGGTGAGACGAGCACGACCGTGAGCGGCGCCAGGAGCCCGATCGCGAGCGCGATTGCGAGGCGTGCGACACCACTGCGCTCGCGCAGCCACGCACCCGCCCCACGATCGCGATCGAGCTCGGCCATCGTCGCAGCCAGGAGCGCACGATCGCCCGCCCGCGGCGGCGCATCCTTCGGCGGAGGCAGGTGCGCGGCGGCAGCGAGCATCGCCGTGCACGCCGGACAGCCGTCGAGGTGCGCCTGCGCGGCGGGCCCCGGACGGGTACCGGCGTGGAGCTGCCGCTGGATGTCGTCGCACTCCACGTCGGTCACTCCTCCCTCGGCGCGTACGCCGAGACTTCGGCAGCGGTTACGCCGGCGGCCTCGAGCTCGGCGCGCAGCTTCGCATAGCCGCGGTGCGCCCGGACCTTCACCGCGGTCTGGGTCGCCCCGACCACCTGCGCGACCTCGCGGAACGAGAGGCCCTCGAACCAGTGCAGCGCGATGACCTCGCGCTGCGACTCGGGAAGCTTGGCGAGCGCGGCGCGGATCGTCCGGCCGAGGAAGCCGGCGTCCGGATCGTCCTGCGGCGCGGCGGGCTCCGGGCCGTCGTCGTCGAGCGGCTGCTCGGGCTTGCGACCGAGCCGACGCATGTACTGCCGACGCAGGTTCATCGCGATCGTGAAGATCCACGGGCGCAGCGGCGCGCCCGGACGGAAGTCGTGCCGGGCACGATGCAGGTGGAGAAACGTCTGCTGCAGCAGATCGCCGGCCTCGTCGTGGCGCATGCCGGCGCGCACGAAGCTGCGCTGCAGCCGAGGCGACCAGCGCTCGAACAGGCGCTCGAAGGCGCTGCGATCGCCCGCGACGTACGCCTGCATGAGCTGCTCGTCGCTCGGCTCGTCGCTCATCCCCGCTCCGCGAGCACGTGCGCGAGCGCAGCGAACGTCACGGCCGCGCCCGCACGGATCCGCAGGCCGACGATGCGCGAGACCGCGGTGTCGCCCGGGTTGATCTCGACGGTCGGCACGCCGCTCGCCGCCGCCACCACCACTGGCTGCGCGATGTAGGGGAACGCGCTGGTGGTGCCGACCGAGATCACGAGGTCGAAGCCGCGCTGGAGCTCGGCGGCGAGCTCGGCGAGCGCGAGCTTCGGGAGCAGCTCGCCGAACAGCACCACCCGCGGGCGCACGAGCCCGGCACAGCGCGGGCACGCCGGCGGGATCGCCAGCGCGGCGTAGTCGACCACGCGCGTGTCCCAGCCGCAGCGCGTGCAGACGAGCTCGTGCACGTCGCCGTGGATCTCGATGACGCGGCGCGAGCCCGCGCGCCGGTGCAGACCGTCGACGTTCTGCGTGAGCACGCAGAGCTCGACGCGCGCCTGCAGCTCGGCGATGACGCGGTGCGCCGGGTTGGGCACCGCGCCGCGACAGGCCTGCTCGATGCGGTGGATGTGCTTCCAGCAGAGCGCGGGGTCGTGCTCGAGCATCTCGCCGGAGAGCGCATCCTCGATCGCGATCCCGTCCTCGGTCGCCGCGTCCTCGTAGAGCCCGCCGACGCCGCGGTAGGTGGGAAGGCCGGAGTCGGCCGAGATGCCGGCGCCGGTGATGACGAGCACTCGGCTCGCCGCGCGCACGTGCTCCGCGAGCGTCTCGAGCTCGGCCGCCGATGCCACGCTCACGCGTGCGTCTCCGGACGGGTGACCGGCGCGCAGCTCCACTCGAACGCGTCGAGGAACACGAAGCTGTCGACGATGCTGTCGGTCTGATCGAAGATCGCGAACACGATCACGATCTCCTCGCCGGGCACCACGGGCGCCGACGTGGTGAGCCACCCGGTGGTGCCGTGATCGCGCATGCACGTACCCGCGAGCAGCGACGTCGTGGCGCCAGCGGGCAGCAGCAGGTCGGAGTTCACCGAGATGGGCGAGCCGCCGGCATACGCGATGTTCCCGGTCCACGCGTCGGACTGCAGCCACGCGACGAACAGATCGTTGTACTCGGCGCCCTCGTAGAACGGCGACTCCGTCGACGAGAACGCCAGCTCGAAGCTGAACGAGCGCGCGTCGTCGGGCACGGTGGTGCCGATGCGCAGCTCGGCGTAGTCGTGCACCTGGGTGATGCTGCCCTCGAGCGAGTGCGAGCAGTCGAGGCGCTCGCCGATGAGCGCGGGGTCGTCGACGCAGTCGCCGGCCGGCCCCTCGGCGACGAGCGGCGACGGCAACGTGAGCACGTCGCTGGCCTCGTCGACGACGTCGTCGCTGCAGACGGTCGGCATGCTGGGCGGATCGCCGACCGGCGGCTCGACCTCGAGCTCGGCGGCGAGCCCGGTCCCGATCACGGCGAAGCGCTCACCGGCGCGCGGCAGGAAGCCGCCGATGACGGCGGAGGTGGAGAACGACTGCGTGGCCCCGGTCGGCGCACCGACGACGGGCCACTCGCCGTCACACCCGAGCTCGAGCGCGAAGAGCAGCTGGTTGCTGCCGTCGCACGGGGCATGCGGCGGCAGTGCACAGCCCGGCCCGCCGCTGGAGGAGGACTCGGAAGAGCTCGAGGTCGCGTCCGCGGTCGCAATCGTCGTGATCGTGATCGTGGTCGTGGCCGTGGTCGTGGTCGTCGTCGACGAGCTCGACGTGGACGTGCCCCCGCAGACCCCGTCGATGCACGCGAGCCCGTCGCACTCGCGATCCGAGGTGCACGGCAAGCCCTCGAGGAACGAGCTCTGGAAGCAACCGGACAGCCCGAGCCCGAGCACCAGACCGCGTCGCCGCCCGTCGGTCGTCAGAACCGCCACGCGAGCCCTCCACCGTCGATGCGCCAGGCGGCCGACGTCCGCTTCGATCGACCGCGCAGCCCGATCGCGAGCATCACGACGCCGGCCGTGATCGCGACGCCGCCGACGACCGCCCCGGCGATCGCGAGCCCGTTCGCCGCATGCCCGCGCCGCACGACCCGGTCGAAGTCCGACGCGGGCGGTACGGGCACCGCGTCGGCGTCACGCCGCGCATCCGCCTCGAGCTTCGCGCCCCAGCCGAGCCCTCCGCCCATCGCGCCGAGCCCGGCGACGCCGATCGCGAGCACGCTCGCCCCGGCGATCGTCAGTGCACGTGCCCGCTTCGCGGCGCGCGGATCGACCGGCGCAGGCGCGTCGCTGCGCCCGTCGTTTCCTCGTAGCGCCGCGCTGCGCTCGGCCTGCGCGAGCCGATCCGCGATGCGGGCCTGCCACTGCTGGGCCTCGGCCGCGTCCGCCTCGTTCTCCGGCCCGAGCGAGGCGACGTAGATGTCCATCAGCCGCTGCGCCTGCCGGAGGTGCGAGACCTTCTCGTCGATGTCGAACGCCTCGAGTCGCGCGGCCGCGAGGTTGAACATCAGCTTGCCGCGGATCTCGGCGTACTCCTCGGCGTCCGGGAGCATGTCGTACGCCTGCGTCCACAGCTCGATCGCGCCGGTGTAGTCGAACGTCTCGTACTTCGCGCGGCCGCGACCATACAGCTCGCGCGCGCGCTCGATCGCCGGGTCGGGCGCTTCAGTGGACGTCGGCGCGGGCGCAGGCGGCTCCGCGGCCGCGACCGGCACCGTGCCGAGCACGAGCGCGAGCGTCGACACCAGAGGTGCGATCGCCCTACCCGCCTCGCGTACGCGCCGGAGCATCGTCGGCGAACAGCATCGCGGAGTCGGCGCGCCGCGACAACCATTCGGCCGCGATCCG
>CAZFKC010000216.1:0-4590 GCA_964519175.1 uncultured Nannocystaceae bacterium | reverse complement strand
CTGCGCGTCGCGCAGGATGTCCCACGCCTGGTTGAGGCGGATCATCTGCTCACCGTCGTCGGCGCGGACGTCGGGGTGCAGCGCCTTCGAGCGCGCGCGGTACGCCGTCCGCAGCTCCTCGTCGGTGGCCAGCGGCCGAACGCCGAGCGTCTCGTAGAGCGCGCTGGCCGACAGGACGGTCCGCCGCTGCGTCTCGTCGAGCGTCCCCAGCGGTGACGCGCCGATCGTCGCGTCGTCGACCCGGCCGAGGAACTCAGTGGCGTGCCACGCATCGAGGTGCGGCAGCCCGTCGGCGAACGCCGCGGCGGGTTCGGCGCCCCACGCGAGCGGATCTGCCGGCGGAGCCACGAGCGACCGCCAGTTCGCCGCCAGCGCGCGCCAGCCGTGCAGGAACCACGACGGGATCGCCAGCCACCCGAGCAGCGCGCTGTAGGCCAGCGCGCCTGCCGTCTCGCGCTGGGCGCACGGGCCGCACACATACGCGGCCCGTCGCCGCGCGCGCGTCCACCACACCGCTGAGGCCAGCCGCACCCATCCGCGGAACCGAACCGGCCGACGGGTGGTCCCGCAGCGTTCGCACGCCATCGAGCCCGCGGGCAGCGCCACGACCGCACCGTCGAGCAGCCGCGCGACGAGGTTCGATCCGCACGCGCCGCAGCGCGCGCCTGTGCCGCGCATCGCTCCGCACGTACCACACAGCAGCCTCGCGGCGTCGTCGCTCATCGGTCTCCCGGGCCGCGCTCCCCCTCCACGCGCGAAGCGTACCTGCGGGAAGGCCCGGATGTATCTGCGCGCGCCAGCCACGACGATCCACGCAATGGCGATCGCCCCCGATCCCACCGAGCGGGTCGACCTGCTGCTTCGCGACCTGCGCTCGTCGCGCGAGGGCCTCACCACCCGCGAAGCGGAGCGGCGGCAAGTCCAGTACGGGCCCAACGCGATCATCCGCCGCGGTGGCCGGCACTGGCCGCGCGACCTCGCCCAGCAGCTCATCCACCCGCTGGCGATCCTGCTGTGGGCTGCCGCAGCGCTGGCCTGGATCGCCGGGATCGAGCCGATCGCGATCGCCGTCGTCGTCGTGATCCTTCTCAACGCCGCGTTCGCCTTCATCCAGGAGCAGCAGGCCGAACGCGCGGTGGAGGCGCTCGCCGGGTTCCTGCCCATCCGCGCGACCGTGCTGCGTGACGACCGCGAGTTCCAGATCGACGCCACCGAGGTCGTACCGGGTGACGTGCTCGTCATCGACGAGGGCGACCGGATCCCCGCCGACGCGCGTCTGCTCTCCGGCGGCGTGGAGGTCGACCTGGCGGCCCTGAGCGGCGAGTCGATGCCCGCGTTCCGTTCGGCCGACCTGACCGACAGCGGCGTGCCGCTGCTCGAGGCGCGCGACATCGTCTTCTCGGGCACGACGTGCACCGAGGGCCAGGCGCGCGCGATCGTCTTCGCGACCGGCATGCACACCGAGCTCGGCCGGATCGCGTCGCTCTCCGAGCGTGTCGAGCGCGAGGAGAGCCCCCTCGAGCACCAGGTCCGACGGGTCGCGTGGCTGATCGCCGCGATCGCGGTGATCATGGGCGTCGCGTTCGTTCCCATCGCGATGGTCGGCGCGGGACTTCCGCTCTCGGACGCGGTCATCTTCGCGATCGGCCTGCTCGTCGGCAACGTCCCCGAGGGCCTGCTGCCCGTGATCACGCTCGCGCTCGCCGTGAGCGTGCGGGAGCTCGTCCGCGACGGCGCGGTGGTCAAGCGGCTCAGCGCCGTGGAGACCCTCGGCTCCACCGACGTCATCTGCACCGACAAGACGGGAACGCTGACGCGCAACGAGATGCGGGTGACGGAGGTGTGGGCCCCCGCGCGGAGCAGCGCGGCGGCGCACGACCTCGCGGAGTCGATGACGGCCTGCAACAACGCGCAGCTCGCCGGCGACGACGCGCCCGCCACCGGCGACCCCACCGAGATCGCGCTGCTCGCCCACGCCGCCGAGCAGGGCGTGGACACCACCCTCGCCCGTCGGGAGCGCGAGCGGCGCGCGCTCTTTCACTTCGACGCCGTGCGCAAGACCATGCTCACCGCCGTCGAAGGCCGGATCGACGCGAAGGGCGCGCCCGAGGCCTTGCTGCCGTCGTGCGCGACGACGCTCGACGCCGAGGGGCGCGAGGTCGAGCTCGACGATGCGACACGCGGCGACATCGCGCGACGCACCGACGCCTACGCCGAACAAGGGCTGCGGGTGCTCGCCGTCGCCCGGCGGAACCTGGCCGCCGGGGAGCCGATCCCCGCACGCCGGGAGGACGCCGAGCGCGACCTGTGCCTGCTCGGGCTCGTGGCGATGATCGACCCGCCCCGGCCCGAGGTGGCCGATGCGGTCGCGGCCTGTCATCGCGCGGGCATCCGCATCATCGTCATCACCGGCGACAACGGGCTGACGGCCGCGGCGATCGCGCGGCAGGTCGGCATCGCCGGCGACGATCCGACCATCGTCGCGGGCGACGAGCTCGACCGCATGAGCGAGCCGGCGCTGGACGAGCTGCTGCGAGGTGGCCGCGAGCTCATCTTCTCCCGCAGCTCGCCCGAGGCGAAGCTCCGCATCGCCGACGCGCTGCGCTCCGAGGGCCACGTCGTGGCGATGACCGGCGACGGCGTCAACGACGCGCCGGCGCTGCGGCGCGCGGACATCGGAGTCGCGATGGGCCTGTCGGGCACCGACGTCGCCCGGGAGGCGTCGACGATGGTACTCACCGATGACAACTTCGCGACGATCGTGGCCGCCACCGCGGCGGGGCGGCGGGTCTACGACAACATCCGCAAGTTCATCCTCTACATCTTCGCCCACGCGACGCCGGAGCTCGTCCCCTTCATCGTCTTCGCGCTGGGGGGCGGCGCGATTCCGCTGCCGCTGACGGTCATGCAGCTGCTGGCGATCGACGTCGGGACCGAGACCCTCCCGGCGCTCGCCCTGGGCCGCGAGCCGCCCGAGCCCGGCCTCATGCACCGCCCTCCGCGACCTCGCGGCCAGGGCGTCATCACCCGCGGCATGCTGCTGCGAGCGTGGCTCTTCCTCGGCCTGATCGGCGCCGCGCTGGCGATGAGCGGCTTCTTCTACGTCCTGCTCGACGCCGGCTGGCGGCCCGGCGACCCGACGGGCGAAGGCAGCCCGCTGCACCACGCCTACCAGCAGGCCACCACGATGACCTTCCTCGGCATGGTCGCCGGCCAGGTGGGAACCGCGTTCGCGGCGCGGACCGACCGCGCGTCGCTGCGATCGGTCGGCGTCCTGTCGAACCGGCTGCTGCTGTGGGGCATCGCGTTCGAGCTCGTTCTCGCGGCCATCTTCATCTACACCCCGCCGTTCCAGGAGCTGCTCGGGACCGCGGCGCTGCGGTGGGACATGGTGCTGTTCGTCGTCCCGTTCCCGTTCCTCGTGTGGGGCGCCGACGAGCTGCGGAAGTGGGCCGTGCGCCGGCGTGCGGCACCCGTCAGCGCCGGCCGCGCCCCGGCGTCACCGTCGTGAGGTCGGGCGTCGCCCGCCGCACGCGGTCCGGGATGTCGAGCGCCTCCTTGCCGGTGCGCAGTCGCGCGCGCTCCTGGCGCTCCACCAGCGCGTAGAACGGAAGGCACGAGCCGCGGCGCACGACCTTCGGCGTCACGAGGCGCCCCGCGCGGCTGGCGGCGGTGACGGCGCGGAACGCGCTCTCCTCCGCGGCCGACCACGGGATTCCGTACTCCTCGCGGATCCACGACGGCAGCGACCCGAGCAGGACGAGGTTCGCTGCGCGCATCGGCGGCTTGGCGTACATGGGCACAGGGATGCGCGTGCCGATGCTGCGGCCCACCGCGCGCGCCGCGTCGGTGAGGAAGATCTGGTCGCTCGTCCGGCGTTCCTCCCACCACGCGTCCAGCTCTTCGACCGTCGCCGGTGCGTCCTCGCGGCGCATGCCGAAGAGCTCGCCGAAGCGCAGGTAGTCCTGCCACAGGCGCTCGCGCTCGTCCGCGCCGAGCGGCTTGACGAGCAGGTCGTACAGCGCCGCGGCGGAGTCGTACATCGGCGCGACGACCCACATCATGAGCTCGGGGTCGAACGCCGAGTACGGCGTGCCCGCGGGAAACGGGCCGGCGTCCTCGGGGATCTCGCCCCGCACCTTGTGATGCATCTTCTCGGTGATCGCCAGCGCGCGATCGGCCTCCTCACGCGAGCCGAAGAACACCGCTTCGAAGAACTCGGCGGTCTGGGTCAACCGGCGCCACGGGCGCTTGTGCGCCTTCGAGCGCTGGGTCGTGCCGATGAACGCCAGCGGCTGCAGCGAGCCGACCATGAGCGCGCGCTGGCCGTACAGGAGTCCGACCGCGCGCTCGGACTGGACCCGGCGCAACATCGAGCCGGGCGGGAAGTAGCCATCGGTCATGCGGATATCTCAACGCGAGTCTTCACTCGCGTACAATTCGCATTCGCCATGACCGCCTCCCGCTCTGCCGCACCCCGCCGGACACCGACCCAGGAGCGCTCGCGCCAGATGGTCGAGCGCATCGTCGACGCAGGGACTCGCGTGCTCGTCGCAAACGGCTACGACGGCGCGTCGACGAACCGCATCG
>CAZFKC010000215.1:0-4602 GCA_964519175.1 uncultured Nannocystaceae bacterium | reverse complement strand
CCACCAGCACCGAGAGCGAGTCGAGCAGCGCCGCGATCGGCAGCGACGATGAGAGCTCGAGCACGGGTGAGGCCGTGGATCCCGCGGCCGAGTTCTTCACCATCGGCACCATCGCGCAGATCGATCTCGTGCTCGGCGACGACGCGATCGCCGACCTGAACGACGCGCCCAAGGAATACGTGCACGGCGATCTCACCGTGACGCTCGACGGCGTGGTCACCGACTTGCCGAACGTAGCCGTGCGACTGAAGGGCAACTACGGCTCGTTGCGCACGCTGCAGCAGAAGGCCGGGTTCCTGATCAACACGGACAAATACGTCGACGACCAGACCTTGTTCGGCGTCGAGAAGCTCGCGCTGAACAACATGGTCCAGGACCCGAGCATGCAGCGCGAGGCGCTGGCCTACCGGTTGTTCCGCGAGGGTGGCGTGCCGGCACCGCGGGCCGCCCACGCGGTGGTGACCGTCAACGGCGAGCTCTACGGCCTCTACACGACGGTCGAGTCCACCGACAACACCGAGTTCCTCGAGCACTGGTTCGGCGACGACGAGGGCAGCCTCTACGAAGGCGCGTACGGCAGCGACCTCTACACCGACTGGGTCGGCACGTTCGATCAGGACAACGGCGACGACGTCGGCTTCGCCGACCTCACCGCGCTGTCGCAGGCGCTCGACGCGATGAACGACCCCGACACGTTCGTCGAGGACGTGAGCGCGGTCGTCGATCTCGATCTCTTCCTCGCCTTCGCGGCGACCGAGCTCTACCTCGGCCACTGGGACGGCTACTCGTGGACCCGCAACAACTACTACCTGTACCGCAAGAGCGACGGTCGGTGGGTGTTCATGCCGTGGGGGCTCGATCAGAGCTTCGGCTTCGGGCTCGATCCGTTCGGCGGCGGTGGTCGGCTCGCGCAGCTGTGCGACGCGTCGCTGCCGTGTCGCCAGCTGCTCGCGGCGCAGTTCGAGCAGGTGGTGGAGCGCGTCGACGCGATCGGCCTGCCGGCCCAGGCTGCGTCGCTCGCGAGCGCGCTGCACGAAGCCGCCGACGCCGATCCGCGCAAGGAGTACGGCATCGACACCGTGGACGCCTACGTCGCGGCCAACGCGGTGTTCCTGGCGGAGCAGGGCCAGATCATCCTCGACCAGCTCGTGTGCGCCGATCCGTCGGCGGTCGACGAGGACGGCGACGGCTACAGCGGCTGCGGGATGGACTGCAACGACGGCGACGATGCGGTGCATCCAGGTGCGACCGAGGTCTGCGATCTGGACGACGACAACTGCAACGGCGTGTGGGACGACGACCCGATGTGCCCGCAGTGCGAGCTGGTTGCGCAAGATGGTGGTGGAACGCTGGCCTTCTGCTTCGCGGCGCTGCAGTGGAGCGAGGCCGAGGCGGACTGCGTGACGCAGGGCGGGCACCTGGTGTCGATCCACGACGACGCGGAGCAGGCGTCTGTCGTCGAGCACGCGTTCGCGATCGCCGGGGACAGCTGGTGGATCGGTGCGAACGACGGCGATGTCGAGGGCACGTTCGTGTGGACGGACGGCAGCGCGATGGACTTCGTCGCCTGGGCGGGGGGCGAGCCGAACGACTCGGGCGGCGAGGACTGCGGGCATCTCGCGGCGTGGGCGGGCGGTGCGTGGAACGACCAGCCGTGCTACGCGACGGCGCGGTACGTGTGCGAGCTGCCGTGACGCAGGACGCCGCGTTCCCGGACCGCCGCGTGACCGCGGTGCGCGACGTCAGTCGTGCGCCGCGGCGAGCAGCTCGAGCAGCTCGTCGCGCTGCGTGAGGCCCGAGGTGCGCGCGACCTCCTCGCCGCGGTGGAACACCACCAACGTGGGCACGCTGTCGGCTCCGTAGCGCTCGGCGAGATCGGGCGATTCGTCGATGTCGACCTTCACGATGCGGAAGCGGGCCTCGGCCGTCTGGGCCAGCTTGTCGAGGATCGGCGCCTGGCGCTTGCACGGGCCGCACCACGTCGCGGTGAAGTCGACCAGCACCGGACGGTCGGCGGCGAGCACCGCGTCCGCGAAGTCGCTCGCGTCGACCTCGATCACCGGCTCGCTCTTCGCGAGTCGCTCGCGCCGCGCGGCGAAGGCCGCGGTGAAGCGAGGCCAGCCGAGTAGCTCACCGAGATCGCGATCGGTCTCGACTTGCTCGACGTGATCGTACTCGCTCGCGGCCACGCGCTCGACCTGCTCCATCGCCTTCTCGAGCTCGCCGACCGCGACGTAGGCACACGCCGCCGCGTGGTAGATGTACGGATTCTCCGCGGCGTACGGCTGCGCCCGATCCGCGAACACGCGCGCACGCTCGAAGTCTCCGATCGCGTGCGCGCGCACGCACGCGTTGTTGAACGCGAACGTGTAGGCGACACGCCCCGGCCCACCTTCGGGCTCGGGCAGATCCATCACGAGCTCGAGCATGCGGATCTGCGTCGGCAGGTCCTCCACCTTGGCCGTGGCGTTGTAGATCGGCGCGACCATCTCGGCGGTGCGCGGAAGTCGGGGCAACACCTCGAGCACCGCGGTGTGATCGACGGCGGCGATCTCCGCGAGCAGCTCGCCGACCCGCTCCTCACGCACCTGGTCGAGCGTCTGCGCGTCGATGAGTGGCAGCGCGTCGCGCATCCGCTTCGGTGCATGCTCGACGACCAGACCGAACGTGAACGATCGCATCCCCGCATCGTCGCCGGCGCGCGCGAGCGCCTCGTCGACCCTGCCCGAGCGCACGAGCGCCTGCTGGGCGTAGCTCGGTGCGTCGTCGTTGTCGGGATCGAGCGCGGACGCGCGATCGAACAGACGCGTCGCCGTCGCGCTGGGCTCCGGCTCGTCGGGATCGAAGTCCTTGGCGAGCTCGACGAACATCGCCGCGAGCTCGACCTTCGACCACTCGCGCTGCCGCTCGGCCCATGCCAACGCGGCGGCCTCACCCTCGTCGTGCCACAGCTTCTGCAGCGGGTTGCCGGCCAGCACGAGCGGCATCGGAGCACCTTCGACGTGCACCGCCCGCTTCTGATCGAGCGTCGCACCCGCGAAGCGACCGTGGGCGATCGGCACGATCGCGTGGAGTCGATTCGCGACCCACAGCAGGTGCTCGACGAGCTGCTGCGCCGTCGTGGGCGTGCGGTCCTCGTCCATCCACAGGAGCGCCGCGTGGTGGGCCTCGTCGAACGTGACGCCGGTGTGCCCGAACGGCACGCCGTTCACGCGGGGATCGACGTAGGTCGAGATCCAGATGCGGTGCATCGCGGCGAGCACGTCGTGCGTGCCCGGAACCGCCGGGCCCGCGAGCTTGAGCGCGATGCCGAAGTCGTCGGCATCCCACGCGTCGAGGATGTCGGGGTAGTTGTCGAACGCGAACGCGGGCGACGTCGCCGAGGGCGGCGTGCCGTGCATCCAGTCGCCCTGGTAGTCGTCGGGCAGCTCGCCCTCGCGATTGATCGCGGTGAGGCCGTCGATGAACGTGTCGACGGAGAACAGCCACGCGTCGGTGCCACCCGTCGATCGCAGTAGAGCTTCGGCGGCGGACTGTGCGGCCGCGTCGCGCGGGAGCCATGAGCCGACGAGGAAGGACGACGGCGTGCGCTCGGCCGGGGCGGCTTCGTCCTCGGCGTCCTCGCCGTCGTCCTCGTCCGAGTCGCCGTCCTCGTCCTCGTCCTCGTCCTGCGCGTCCTCGTCCGCGAACGCGTGTCCGTCTACGAGGCGCGCACGGATCGCGTCGAGCTCTTCGGGTGAGCGCGGCGCGGCGAAGCGCAGGATGCAGAGCGCGAGCGGGCACGATTCGGTGGGTGCGTGGAAGTCGTGGAGCAGCACGGGCCGCCATTGGAGCACGACCCGTGCCGACTGCAATCGCGCGTATCCACGCGCGGCTCGGGCGAGCGTGGGCGACGGGCCGCGCGACTTGGGAAGTCGCGTTGCCCGACTAGGGGTGCGGTCGCTCCGACGCGGGTGCCGCGCGTACGTCGGCGCGGCGGCTGCTACGATTCACCGCGTGGGCGTCCACGTGCATCTCGCCATCTTCACGGCGCGCGTCGATGATGCGACCTGGCGGGCAGTCTTCGCCGACGCCCGACGCGTCGTTTCGCGCTGGGCTCCACGCGCGCTCTCCAGCGGATGGCGGCGGATCGGCAGCGAGCGAGTCGCGCAATACACGGACGAGGTCGAGGGACCGGAGGGTCTCTACATCGTCGGCGATGCCGAGTCGCTGTGCACCGCCGAGAGCTTCCTGCTCCCAGCGACGCTCGGTCCGGAACGACCCGCGCCGCACGCCAGCGCCGAGCTCGATATCCTCCCCACGGTCGCCCGCGACAATCAGCGCACCGAATGGCGCGACCTCGAATGGCGCGACCTCTTCGGCAGCAAGACGCAGGGGCTGCCGTACCACGGGCTCATCGTCGCGCTCGGCGCGTTGGTCGAGCACCGCCTGCCTGGCACGGCCGTGGTCTACGGCGACGTCTCCCGCAAGGACGCCGAGCTCGCCCGGAGTCGGTTGACCGAGCTGTTGAACGAGCACGTCGCCCTACCCGTCGTCGCCGACCGCGATCGACTGCGGCGCCGACTCGCGGTCGCGCTCGAGGGTGACGAGCTCGACGCCGCG
>CAZFKC010000214.1:0-5023 GCA_964519175.1 uncultured Nannocystaceae bacterium | reverse complement strand
CTCAGTGGAGCTTCGCGTACATCGGGGCGTCGACGCGTTCGACGTCGGCCTCGCCCACGCGCTCGACGGCGAGGATCTCGTGGACGTCGCGGCGGATCATCTCTGCGATCGCGCGGGTGGGCAGGTCGTTGCAGTCGAGGCCGAACGGGTTCTCCAGCTCGGCGGCGAGCACGTCGGTGACCGCGAGCGCGAAGAAGGCGGCCGCCGCGATCGGCACCATCGCGTAGCCGAAATCGTCGTGCAGACCGAGCGGTACGATCAGCGAGAAGCAGAGCAGGAAGAGCCGCGTCGCCACGGTGACCGCGAACGGGATCGGCGTGTTGCGGATGCGTTCGCAGGCGCCGGCGACGTCGAGCAGGCCGTGGGCATGCGGTTGCAGGAGCAGCACCTGCGCGGTGTCGAGGGTGGCGTCGGCGCGGCGACGCTCGAGCTCCTGCCACACGAGCTGGCTGACGAACGACAGCTTGTGCCGGCGCTTCGCCGCTGTCTCGCGCTCGGTCGCATCGAGAGACTCGAGCGCGGTCGCGTCGAGCTGCCCACGCAGGTGCAGCGAGAGTCCGACCGCGAAGTCGCCGAGCAGCCCGGCGATGCGCTGCCGCCCGCGCCGGTCCGAGGCGGGCCACGCGACCTCGACCACCGCGGCGAAGTTGCGACAGTGGTTGACCAGCGTGCCCCACAGCGTGCGTCCCTCCCACCAGCGCGCGTAGGCATTGTTGAGCCGGAACGCGAGCGCGAGGCTGATCACGACGCCCGAGACGCTGACCGTCGCACCGCTGTGCCGCAGGCTCACGCCGCCGATCCGATCGAGCGCGAAGGTCAGCACGATCGCGTAGATCGACATCCCCAGTGCACCGAGCAGCGCGCGACGCAGCGCGTAGCTGACCGGGAAGTGCAGGATGTCGCGCAGCCAGTCCGGAGACGGTTCGTAGCGGATCATCGGGTCGCGCGAACAGTATCGCGAGACCCGAGGGTCAGCCCACGCGCTTGCGGTACTCGACGTAGCGCTGGAGGATCGCGACGTAGAGCATGTGCCCGAGCACCTTCTGGCCTGCGTCGGTGAGATGCGCGAGGTCACCGCTGATGAGCGGCGGGTTGCTCCGCCGCCACCGCGCCACCGAGCCGTCGCCGCCCATCGCGGCCTGCGTGTCGAAGAAGCCACAGCCCTGCTCGAACGCGAGCTCGCGCTGGATCGCGGTGATCTTCTCGACCATCGCGTTGCTGATCACGCGCTGACCCTCGCGCACGCCGTGATCGACCGGCGACATCACCAGGCAGTTCGGCGGCTCCGGCTGCGCGCGGAAGCTCTTCAGCATGTCGCGGAACGTCTCGCGATACTCGTCGAGCCGGTTCTCCGACAGCAGCAGATCGTTGCCGCCGAACATGAACACGAGCAGCCCCGCGTCGCGGTGCGCGATCTGATCGCGGATGTGCGCCGCGTCGAAGTACAGCATGCGGCTGGTGAACGCGCCGAGCTGCGCCATGCCGTCCCACACGACGCCGGGCACGTCGCGCTCCATCACGACGCCGTACATGCGCACCTTGCCGCCGCCGGCCGCCCGCACCTCGAGCGCGTGCGGGCCGTCGTCCATCGTGATCGTGTGCCACGCGTCGGCGGCGACGTCGGCCCGCGTCGAGACGACGATGGGCTCGTCGCGATCGATGCGCACGCGCAGATCGCCGCCCTTCGGATCCGCGAGGTACCAGAGCTCGAGCTTGGAGATCTTGCGACCGTTCGGCGTGTCGTCGGCCGTGCGGTACGTCGTCTCCGCGCCACCCGAGGACCACACCGTGGTGCCACCGAGCCCGTAGAGCCCGTCGGACTTGCACTTGTTGATGATGTAGCAGCGCGACCAGTCGTCGCCGCCGCGGAACTCGACCGCCTTGTGGATGTAGCTCGCGTTCGGCTTGGCCAGCAGCATGAAGCCGTGGCCGGCGTCGCCGAAGCGCTGCTGCATCTTCGCGCGCACGGCCGAGGTGATGTGATCGGCGGCGATCACCGAGTCGCCCCAGTGCACGACGCGGGTGACCGCACCCGCATAGCCGGCGTCGGTGCGCGCGAGCCGGCCGAAGAAGCCGTCGAGCGCCTTCGGATCCTGCAGCTCGATCGGCTGCGTGGGCACCTCGGTGTCGTCGGGGTGGGCCTCATAGGGCGGCAGCCCGCTGCCGGAGGCCGGCGTGATCACCTGCTTGTCGACGATCGGCGCCGCCTCGCGCTCTTCTTCGGCGAGCACCGCGTTGGCGAGCTCGGCGGTGGCCTCGGCCTGCTCCTGTTGCGCCGCGGCGGCCTCGCCCTCGCCGAGCAGCTCGCGACCGACGAGGTTCCAGAACGGCACCGGATCGTCCCGCTCGCCGCGCAGCCACGCGTGCTCGGTCTTGGTCGTCGTCCACGGGCGCGCCCAGTGCAGCGCGGGCACGAGGTAGGTCGCGATCACGCACGCGCAGACGGTGGCCATCGCGGTGCCGAGCTTCGTGAACGTGCCGCGCGGATAGCCGTGCACCCCGGTGTCGTCGCCGGTGAGCTCGACCTGGACGCGGACGTCCTCGCCGTCGAGCAGGCCATCGGGTTCGGGTATCGAGGGGGTCATCGCCGGGATCTCGGGAGCGTCAGAAGTTGAAGTAGATGAACGCGCGCGGCCCGGTGCCGAGCAGCAGCATGATGCCGAGGCAGAGGCCGGCGAACACGAGGCCGAGCACCACGCCCGGCGTGCGGCGCACGAGCGCGAGCCCGTGCACGTCGACCCACGCGCGCGGCGTGAAGTGATACGCGCAGCCGAGCGCGAGCGTGAGCCCCACCCAGGGCGAGACGAGCCCGGGGCGCACGCCGTGCAGATCGAAGGCCATGAGCCCGCTGCACATCTGCTTCGCGATCGCGAAGCTCTCCGCGCGGAAGAACACGCGCGAGAGCACGGTGAAGTGGAACGTGAGCAGCACGTGCAGCGCGGTGTTGCCGGGGGTGCCGGTGTCGGGCAGCCACGCGACCACCAGGAACATCACGATCGCGAAGATGCCGAGGCCCCACGCGCGATCCCAGGGCAGCTCGAGCACGGAGTGCGAGAGCGCCGCGACTACGCCGCCGAGCACGAGCAGGCCCGGCAGCCAGCGCAGCGTGCGGGCGACCGGCGAGCCCGAGCGATCGCGGATGCGGTTCCAGCGGTTGAACACGATCGCGGCCGCATGCAGGTTCGCGTAGATGACGAAGTTCCAGCTCGTGCCCTGGCTGTAGTGCCACATGCCCACGAGGAACATCGTGAGCCACAGGTTGAAGTACGTGCGCGCGGGCGAGCCCTTGCTGCCGCCGAGCGGGAAGAACAGGTAGTCGCGCAGCCACGTCGACAGCGTCATGTGCCAGCGCCGCCAGAACTCGCCGACGTTCTTGGCCTGGTACGGGCGATCGAAGTTCTCGGGGAAGTCGTAGCCGAGCAGCTTGCCGACACCGATCGCGATGTCGGAGTAGCCGGAGAAGTCGGCGTAGAGCTGCAGCGTGAACGCGTAGAGCGCGAAGAGCAGCTCGGCCGAGGTGTAGCTCTCGGGCGACGCGAAGATCGCATCGGTGAGCTGCGCGGCGATCCAGTCGCCGAGCAGCACCTTCTTCACCAGGCCCTTGAAGATGTGGAAGAGCCCCTCTTCGAAGCGCGCGGCGGTGAGCCGCGGCGGGCGGTGCAGCTGGGGCAGGAACTCGTCGGCGCGCACGATGGGGCCGGCGACGAGCTGAGGGAAGAAGGTGACGAACAGCGCGAACTTGAGGAACGAGCGCTCGGCGGTGAGCCGCTTGCGCCACACGTCGATCGAGTAGCTGAGCGACTGGAACGTGTAGAAGGAGATGCCGACGGGCAGCAGCAGGCCGAGCGGCTGCACGGCCCAGTCGATGCCGAGCGCGGCCGCGACGTCGGTCGCCGTGCGCGCGAAGAAGTCGGTGTACTTGAAGTAGCCGAGCAGGCCGAGGTTGCCGACGAGGCTGATGCCGAGCAGCAGGTTGCGGGGGCCGCGGGCGCGCGCCGGTCGGCCGGTGCGCTCGGCCCGGGCGTCGACGTTCGCGATGCCGAGCCCGCACGCGTAGTCGAGCACGGTGGAGAGGAAGAGCAGCCCGACGTAGTACCAAGGGGTCGGCGGCGGGTCGGTCTTCGGACCCGCCATGTAGAAGAAGTAGCTGGCCGCGAGCAGGAGCAGCGTGCGTGCGAGCGGTCGCTTCCCCAGCACCCACGTCGCGACGAGCACGGGGATGACGAACAGCAGGAAGTCGAAGGTCGGGAACAGCATCGCGGTCGGAAGGCCGGCGCGGCGGCCCGTACCCTAACCGCCCCGGATCGCGGAGGCGAGAGATCCGACAAACCGACGCGGTGACCCAACGCGCGGGCCGGCGCGCGCGTTCCAGCCCTGGGCACGGGCCCCGCGCCGTCCCCGGCCGTGCGGGCGGGCTGTTATGGTCCGACCATGCGGCAGATCTCCACGTGGTGCCTCGCGCTCCTGCTCCTCGGCTGCGGTGACGACGGGGACACGGGCGGCGACTCGAGCAGCTCGAGCGAGGGCGAGAGCTCCAGCTCCGAGACCACGACGTCGACCACGACGACGGCGGCGACGACGATGCCGGCGGAGACCTCGTCGAGCGAGAGCGGGCCGCCGACCGACTGCAGCATGTCGACCGACTGTGCGAGCTGCTGGCAGTGCGCGCGCACCGGCCCGTGCATCGAGGAGTTCAACGGCTGTGCGATGAGCCCGGACTGTGCGGGCTCGCTGTTCTGCATCGACTCGATGTGCACCGGCGACGGCATCACGGCCGAGTGCGCGCAGCTCTGCTGCATGAACTGCATGGAGCACATGATCTGCGGCGTGGTCGACACGTGGCTCGTCTGCATGCAGGAGCAGTGCGGGGATCACTGCATGCCGAACGACTGCAGCCCGTAGCGCGAGCGGGCGCGAGCGGGCGCGCGAGCGGGCGCGCGAGCGGATGTGGGAAGCGCGAGCGGGCGCGCGAGGGGGAAGCGGGCGTATGCGGATGCGCGAGCGGGCGCGAGCGCGAGGCACG
>CAZFKC010000213.1:2185-5205 GCA_964519175.1 uncultured Nannocystaceae bacterium | reverse complement strand
CGGCGCCCCCGCCCAGGCGGAAGCGACGCGCGCGATGGACGTCATGTCGCACGCGAGAGAAGGCTAGAGACCCCGGTCCGCGGGCTCGACTCCTGCAAGGCGCCGCCCGGATTTCGGCGCCTTGCCACAACACCGCAACGGACGTTAGGATGATGGCGTGGCCGGTGACACCTGCGACCTGCTGTGCCTGGACCTCGAGGTCGCCGAGGCCGTCCGCGGCGAGCTGCCCGGCGACGAGGCGATCGAGACGCTGGCCGCCCGCGCGAAGGCGCTGGCCGACCCGACCCGCGTGCGCATCGCCTGGGCGCTCCAGCACGCCGGTGCGCCGCTGTGCGTCTGCGACCTCGCGTGGATCGTCCGCCGCGCAGAGAACCTCGTCTCCCACCACGTCCGGACGCTGCGCGCAGCGGGCCTCGCGAGCTCCCAGCGCGAGGGCAAGATGGTCCTCTACCGGCTGACGGCGGCCGGCGAGCAGCTCCTGGCCGCGACCGTTCCCCCCGCCGCCCGATGAGCGCCACCGCGCTGCCGATGACCACCGGCCCCGACCGCGCGACGGTCGAGCGCCTGGCACGACGCGCGCGCCTCCTGTCCTGGCTGTCGCTCCTGTGGATGACGATCGAAGGCGGCGTCGCGATCGCCGCGGGCATCGTCGCCAGCTCGGTCGCCCTCATCGGGTTCGGCCTGGACTCCGCGATCGAGGGCTTCGCCTCGGTGATCATCATCTGGCGCTTCACCGGCCACCGGATCCACTCGCACGCGGCGGAGGTCCGCGCCCAGAAGCTCGTCGCCGTGCAGTTCTTCATCCTCGCGCCGTACGTGGCGGTGGAGTCGATCCGGGCGGTGGCGACCGGCGAGCGTGCCGACCCGAGCCTCGCCGGCATCCTGCTGGCGATCGGCTCGGTGATCTTCATGCCGATGCTCGGGATCGCCAAGCAGCGGATCGCCGAGCAGCTCGGCTCGGCGGCGACGAAGGGCGAGGGCCGGCAGAACATGCTGTGCGCGTACCTCGCCGGCGCGCTGCTCGTGGGCCTGCTCGGCAACGCGCTGGTCGGCGCGTGGTGGCTGGATCCGATCGTCGGGCTCCTCATCGCCGGCGTCGCGGTCATCGAGGGGCGCGAGGCGTGGCGCGGCGAGGGCTGCTGCGTCGCCTCCCCCGTGCCGCAGGAGGCGGGCGACGCGTGCTGCGCCGGCGATCAGGCGACGAAATGCGCGAGGCTCACGCCGCCGACAACGACGCTGTAGACGGCGAACGGCATGAGGGTCCGCGTCTCGAACCAGCGGACGAGGAACTTCACCGACAGGTACGCGGCGACGCCGCACACGATGACGCCGACGGCCACCTGCCCGCGGATGTGCGCGCCGGCATCGCCCGCGAGGCTCGGGAGCTTCAGCACGCCGGCCGCCAGGATGACCGGGGTGGCCAGGAGGAACGCGAACCGCGCCGCGTCCTCGTGGGAGAGTCCGCGCCATAGGCCGCCGACCATCGTGATCCCCGATCGGCTGATGCCGGGGAGCAGCGCGAGGACCTGCAGGAGCCCGACCCGCAGGCCGTCGCCCACCGACAGCGTCGCGAGCCGCACGTCAGAGGCCTCTCCCTCGGTCGCCGTTTCGCCGCGCGCGCGCCGCGCCAGGTAGGCGTCGCGCTCAGCCGCGTCAGCGGCGACCGACGCGCCACGGCGTAGCCACTCGCCGGCGAGCAGCACCAACCCGTTGGCCAGGAGGAACGCACTGGCGGCGACCGGCTTGGCGAAGACGGTGCGGAACACGTGCTCGAGCGCCAGGCCCGTCATCCCGACGGGGATCGTCGCGATCACGAGCAGCCAGGCCAGCCGGGCATCCGGATCGTCCTCAGGGATGCGCCGTGTCCGCACCACGGGCCGCACAGTCCGCAGGAGGCCGCGGACGATCCGCACCCAGTCGGCCCGGAAGAACCAGAGCAGGGCCGTCGCGGTCGCGCAGTGCAGCGCGACGATGTAGGCCAGGTAGAACGACGTCGCACTCGACGCCTGGGAGGACTGCGTCACGAGTGTCTGCCAGTCGCCGCCGATCCACGCGGGAACGAGCACGGAATGGCCGAGGCTGGAGATAGGGAACAGCTCGGTGACACCTTGGACGAGGGCGATCACCACCGCCTGGAGGTACGACATCAGGCGGGAGCCTCGACCTGTGCGCGCTGGTCGCGCTTGCTGACGGTCAGATAGGCGACGAGGCCGACGATGCCCACGATGAAGATGGTGCTCGTGCCGGTGGTGCCGAGCCCGAGCCCCCCGAAGCGCTTGCTGTGCTGCGTCATGAAGTCGCCGATCGACGCGCCGAGCGGCCGGGTCAGGATGTACGCCAGCCAGAACGTGAGTACGGCGTTCATCCCGAGCACGTAGTGCGCGAACGTGATGGCGAGAATCACGGAGCCGAAGATGGCGATCGAGACGCCGTAGCCGAGGCTGAAGTGCTCGGCGATGAGGTCCCCGGCTGCCGTGCCGAGCGAGAACGTGAAGAGGATGGCCAGCCAGTAGAACGCCTCGCGCCGCGTCGTCACGATCGTGTGGATCGACAGGGTCCGCTCCACGGCGTACCAGGCCGCGAACACCGCGGCGAGGATGAGCGCGAAGATCGGCGTGCTCGTCGTCAGCGGCACGTTGTGTGCATCGGTCATGTTGTCCGTGATGAGCGTGCCGAACACGCTGATCACCACCACGACGGCCCAATAGGCGACGGGCACGTACCGCCGCAGCCGGAACTGGATCACAAGCAGGACCGCGAGCAGCGCGCCGGCGACGTACGTCGTCTTCGTCAACCCGAAGCCGAGGTTGACGTTGAGGTAGTCCGCACCCGTCTCCCCGACCGTGGTGCACATGATCTTGATGAGCCAGAAGAAGACGGTGACTTCCGGCACCTTGTTGAGCATCCGGCGGCCGAGCGAGACCTCAGGCGCGGGCGAAGCGAGGCTGGTCATGCGGACACCATCGGCGCGCCCACCTTGCAGGGACCTGAATGCGCTCAGGGGTCGCGGACCGCCGGGA
>CAZFKC010000213.1:0-2085 GCA_964519175.1 uncultured Nannocystaceae bacterium | reverse complement strand
GTGGCGTTGCGCGTTCTCCACCAGCGGCGCCAGCGCCCGGCGCACGATCTCCGGATCGCCCTCGGCGCGCGGCAGGTCGGGCGGCGCGACCACCGTGACGTCGGTGAAGCTCCCGGCCAGCGCGCCGAGATCGACGCCCCGGTCGTCGCCCGCGGCGCTGCGCCGGGCGACGTCCATGAGTATCTGCACGGCCCGGTCGAGCTCCTCGGTCTCGGCGACCACCGTGCGGAGCGCCGCGGCGCGCCGCACGTCGGCGTCGGGGCCGGTCGCACCAAGCGCCAGTTCGGCCTCCCCCCGGAGCCGCGCGACCGGGGTGCGCAGCTCGTGCGCGGCGTCCTCAGCGAACCGTTGCTCGTGGCGGCGCGAGGCGGCGATCCGCTCGAGCAGGTGGTCGAGCGTCGCGGCGAGCCCGGCGAGCTCGTCGCGCGCGGGCCCGAGATCGAATCGTCGGTCGAGGTCGTGGGCGCCCCACTCCTCCGCCGCGGAGGTCATCTGCGCCACCGGGCGCAGCGCGCCGTCGACGGCCGAGCGGATGGCGAACCAGCCGGCGAGCAGCGTGAGCGCCGCGAGCACGAACGAGCCGAGCAGCACCTCCTGCTGGAGGCGCTCGAGCGACGCGGTCGAGGCCGCGACCACGACCGCGCCGACGGGCGCGCCGCCGGGCCGGCCCGCCAGCGGTCGGACGAGGAGCCGCCAGTCGTTCGGGCCCTCAGCTTCGACCGCCCGACCCGCGCGCCCGAGCGCCACGGCGCGCTGGTCCAACCCGGCCGAGACTGACGGCGGGCGTTCGATGACACGCTGACCCTCGAGCACCCAGGACGACCGGTCGAGCTCCACGTCGTTGGGCGTCTCGCGGACGATGACCCGCCCGTCGCGGATGGTGAGGGCCGCCACCTCCGCCTCCGCACGGCCGCGCAGGAGATTCGACGCCTCGACGCCGACCCGCCGATCCAGGAGGACGTTGCCCGCGACGAGCAGCGCGCCGAGCCCGACCGCGAGCGTGATCATCGCCGTGAGGATCAGTCGCGCCCGGAACGTCACGACAGCCGGTACCCCACGCCGCGAGCAGTCTCCAGCGTCGCCGGCGATCCGACGTCGCGCAGCTTGCGGCGGATGCGCGCGATGTAGGCATCGAGCGTGTTGGCGTGCACGATCGCGCCGTCGGGCCACGCCGCCGCGACGAGCGCCGCGCGGCGGACGACTTCCCCAGGGCGCGCCGCGAGCGCGGCGAGAATCCGGAACTCGGTCGGGGTCAGGGCGACGCGGCGCCCGTCGTGCTCGACCGCGTGCCCAGTCGGATCCAGGGCCAGCGTCGCGGCGCCCCCGGTCGACGACCTGCGGAGCAGCGCCTCGATCCGCACGACGAGCTCGGCCAGGGCGAACGGCTTCGTCAGGTAGTCGTCGCCGCCTGCATGAAAGCCGCTGAGACGATCGGGCAGCGCGTCGCGGGCGGTGAGAAACACCACGGGCATCCGGGCCCCCTGGGCACGGAGCGCCTGACACACGTCGCGCCCGTCGGCGTCCGGCAGCCCGATGTCGAGCACGAGCACGTCGGGCGGCGCGGCAGCGAACGCCCGGACCGCCTCAGTACCCGACGCGGTGGGCCGAACGGTGAAGCCCTCCTGCTCGAGCGCCCGGCGGATGGTGCCGCGGAGCGCGTCGTCGTCCTCACAGATCCCGACCGTCGAGCGCACGGTCCATCGAGCCTACTCCGCGCCCTCTACCGTGCAGGCATGGCGCAGACCCGGATCCTGCTCGAACTCGACCTGACCGGCGGGCTCCTGGAGGCGCCGCCGGCCGATCCGCTCGCCGCCTGGCGCGCGCGTCTGACGCCGTCGCTGCCGGGCGTGCTGCGGCGTCTGCGCGAGGCGCGTGATCGCCCGGAGGTCGTCGGGCTCATCGCCCACGTCGGCGGTGACGGCATCGAGCCGTCCCAGGCCGAGGAGCTCGGCGCCGCCGTCGAAGCGTTCGCCGCCGCGGGCAAGCCCACGGTGTGCTGGACCGAGGCGTTCGGGGAGACCGGCAACGGGACCGTCGACTACCACCTGGCCGCGCACTTCGACGAGATCTGGGTCCAGCCGTCCG
>CAZFKC010000212.1:0-5438 GCA_964519175.1 uncultured Nannocystaceae bacterium | reverse complement strand
CTAGCGTCGGCTCAGCGCAGGAGCTGGGGCAGCGGGAGCTGCTCGTGCCAGCCGTAGAGGATCTTCTTCGTCGTGCGCCCGCCGAGCTCGACCGAGCGCGAGCCGACCGCCGTGCCCCCGCAGCTCTCGTAGAAGTGGCGCGCGTCGTTCTCGGCGAGCACCCACAGGCACACCGGATGCTGGCCGACCGAGACCAGCTCCCAGATCGCGTGCACGAGCAACATGCGACCCGCGCCTCGACGCTGCCATGCGGGATGCAGATAGAGCTCGTAGATCTCGCCGAGGAAACCCAGCGACGCGTCGGTCTGCGGTCCGCCCCACGCGTAGCCGAACACCACGTTCGCCGCGTCTTGGGCGACCCACACCGTCTGCCCGAAGCGGCGATCGAGCACCGCACGGCGCATGCGCTCGGCATCGTGGGTCGCGATGCGCTCGAGCGTGCGCGGCGGGATGATCTCCGCGTACGCGTCGCGCCAGCTCGCAGTACGGACCCAGGCCAGGCGCGCGGCGTCGGCCGGGGTCGCGCGGCGGATGACGACGTCGGAGAGCTCGAAACGGACGAGCACGCGACCACGATCCTACGCCCGATGGGGGGCGCCGGGCGACTCGACCGCTGCTGCCCGGTCGGGCAGGCTCTTCGTGCCATGGCCCGGACGCGCGCCCTCGTCGGATCTGCACTGCTCCTCGTCGCCTGCGATCTCGCGGGGCCGAAGGAGACCACGCCGCCCCTCGACGGCGAAGCGGGCGCCAGCGGGGCCGCGAGATCGTCGCGGCCGTTCATCGTGAACTGGGCGCCGACCGAGCGCACCGCGCTCGAGACCCGCGCGACCGAGGGCACGGTCGTCATCGCGGTCGCGGGCGACGACGTGCGCGTGTTGCCGCGCTGTCGCGTGCCGGGCTCGTACCACTTCGTCGGCTCGTCGCACGCGAGCCAGACGATGTCGATCGAGAACCAGCTCGAGCTCGGCGCGAAGCTGCCGTTCTCGGGCCCCGTCGATCTCGGCGCGACGCTGCAGGCCTACGGCCAGCTCACCGTCGAGTACCACTCGATCGGCGAGTGGCGGCTCGATCGCGATCTCGTCGCCGAGGCCGACCTGACCGGCGACTGCAAGGGTGCGACGCACGTGCTCGGCAGCCTGAGCGTCGGCGCGTTCGAGTTCTTCGCCGGCAACAAGGTCGGCGGCAGCGTGACGGCCGACGTGCCGATGGCCGCCGAGGTGAAGGCCGGTGGCTCGCGCGAGTACAAGCACCTCGACAAGGGCGGTGACAAGGTCGCGTGCGAGTCGGCGATTGCGGGCGCCGACAAGCCCACCGAGCGCTGCGACTCGGTGCTGGCGATCGAGCTCGTCGGCGTCGATCGCCCGACGCCGTTCGCGGTGGGGCAGAAGTGGCAAGGCCACTACACGTGCGGCGAGAGCAAGGCCGCGGCAGTGCTCGAGGTGCTCGAGGTGCCGAGCGCGACCGAGCTGAAGGCGCTGTTCTCGTTCGACTACGGCAAGGCCAAGGGCAGCTACACCGTGAAGGGCAGCTTCGATCCCGCGGCGTCCTCGCTCGCGCTCGCGTTCGACGCCTGGCGCGAGCAGCCGCCCGCGTTCGTGCCGGTGAGCCCGAGCGGCACGCTGTCCGCCGATCGTCGCGAGTTCTCCGGCGCGCTCACCGAGCAGGGCTGCAGCGACTTCTCGCTGCTCAAGCGGGACTAGCGTCGAGCAGAGCGGGCGGCGGTGCTACCCTGGTCGGGCCGTGCTGCGACGACGCGCCGACCTGAAGACCGGCACGACCTGCAACAGCAACTGCGTGTTCTGTGTCATCGGCGGCCACCTGTTCACCGGTGATCGCAGCACCGCCGACTGCATCGCCGAGCTGCGCGAGAGCCGGGCGACCTGCGTCGACGTCGTGTTCACGGGCGCCGAGGTGTCGATCCGCCCCGACTTCCTGCAGCTCGTGCGCGCAGCCAAGCGGCTCGGCTACGAGCGCATCCAGATCCAGACCAACGGCCGCATGTTCGCCTACCGCGACTTCTGCGAGCGCACGATCGCCGCGGGGGCCAACGAGTTCTCCCCGTCGATCCACGGGCACACGGCGACGCTGCACGACGGGCTCACGCGCGCGCCGGGCTCGTTCGTGCAGATCGTGGCCGCGATCGAGCACCTGGTCGCGCTCGGCCAGACCGTCGTCACCAACACCGTCATCACGAAGCAGAACGCGAAGCACCTGCCCGAGCTCGCGCGGATGCTGATCGGGCTCGGCGTCGCGCAGTACCAGCTCGCGTTCCCGCACCCGACCGGGCATGCCGCGACGTTCTTCCGCGGCGTCGTGCCGCGCATGTCGGAGATCGCCGCGTACGTGCACGAGGCGCTCGCGCTCGGGCGCGCTGCCGGGGTCGCGTGCATGGCCGAGGCGATGCCGTTCTGCATGATGGCCGGCCACGAGCGCGAGGTCGCCGAGCTGCACATCCCGCCCACCGAGATCGTCTACGACGGCTACGTGGTGCCGGACTACGGCGCCGATCGCATGGCGCGCGGCAAGACGCGCTTCGTGCAGTGCGCGAGCTGCCGCTTCGAGCCGATCTGCGAGGGGCCGTGGCGCGAGTACCCGGCCGGCATGGGTACGGACGAGTTCGTGCCGGTCGCCGGTGCGCGGGTGATCGATCCGGCGCTCGTGCTCGACGACCGCTTCGCGCTGCTCGGCACGCCCGCGCCCGAGTTGCCGGATGCGCCGAGCGGATGGCGTGCCGTCTGCTTCGTCGCCCAGGCCGACTCGCCCACGTGCACGGCCCAGCTCTGCAGCCTGGTGAGCGCGCGGGCGCAGCTCGAGGCGCGCGGGATCGCCGAGCTCGTGGTAGCGCCCGACGCGAGCGAGACGCAGGCGCGTTGGGCCGCGCGGCACGATGCCCGCGCGACGACGATCTCGGATCCGCAGCGCGCGATCGCGGACGCGTGGCGGGCACGCGGGCGCTGCACCTACCTGGTCGATCCGCACGGGCGCATCGCCCACGTGATCGTCGACGTCGACCCCGCGCACCACGGCGAGCAGATCGCCCGTGCGTTCGATCGCCTGCATGCGCCGGCCCGCGCGCTCGAGCCCGGCGCGGAGCTGGTGACGATCCGCCGGCGCGCGGACGCCGAGGCGGCGCCATGAAGGCGCTCATCAAGGTCGGCTACGCGTGCAACGAGCACTGTACGTTCTGCCACACGCAGGACGTACGCCACATCCAGGGCACGAGCGACGAGGTCGTGCGGAAGATCCACCGCGCGAAGGCGCTGGGTCACACGATGGTCGTGCTCTCGGGCGGCGAGCCCACGATCAGACCCGAGCTGCGGCAGTGGGCGGCGCTCGTCGCCGCGTTGGACATGGACTTCGGGCTCGTCACGAACGGGCTGGTGCTGGCCTACCGCGAGCAGCTCGACGAGCTGGTCGCGTCGCGACTGCGCTACGTGTACATGTCGCTCCACGCGGGCGAGGCCGCGGTGCACGATCGCATCGTGCGGGCGGCGTCGTTCGACACCGCAGTGCGTGCGCTCGACAACCTGATGGGACGCGGGCTGCAGCTCACCATCAACTGTGTGGTCGGGCGCCAGAACCTGCAGCACCTGCGCGGGCTCGTGGATCTCGTCGCCGCCCTGCCCGAGGGCACGCTGAAGTTCTCGGCCACCGAGCCGAAGGGCGGGGCGCTGCACCTGCACGAGCTGGTGGTACCGCGGATCTCGGTGGCGGCGGCCCAGGTCCGCGATGCGCTCGAGTACGCGCGCGGCCGCGTACCCGACGAGCGCGTGCGCCACGGCGGCTTTCCGCTCTGCCTCCTGCCCGGCCACGAGCACCGCTTCGACGATCTGCGCACGCACGACTACTGGACCATGGTCGAGATCGGCGAGCCGGACCTCTTCCCGGTCGACGATCGCAACAAGCTGCATCCGTCCGCCACGTGTGACGACTGCAGCCTGCGCGGACCGTGTCCGGGGATCTTCCGCGAGTACCACGCGCGCCACGGCGATGCCGAGCTGGTCCCGCGGCGCGCCGGCGAGCGGGGCAACGCGTTCGACTGGGTGCTCGAGCAGGTCGACGACGTCGCTGCGCCCACGCGGCACGACGAGTGCCCGCTGCTCCAGGGCGGCGTCGATCCCTGGGAGCCGGGCCGCCATCTGTTCGTGCGCAACGGCAGCAAGCTCGCCCGATTCCGGGCCGACACGCGCGACTTCGGCGACGACGAGATCGTGCGGGTGAAGCACGTGCTCGGGCAGGTCTACTACGACGTCTCGAAGAAGACGGCGCCCGACGACTTCGCCGCCGATCTCGTGAAGCTCGAGCGCAGCGCGCTGTGTCGGGGCTGCACGCGCGAGACCAGCTGCACGGGGTTGTTCGAGCCCACGCTGCGCCCGGTCTTCGCCGAGGATCAGGCGGCGCTCGAGCGCGAGCTCGAGGAGGTGCGTGGCGACGTGCTCGAGCTCGGCTGTGGCGACGGTCGCACGGCGCACGTGTGGGCCGAGCCGATCGCGCAGGCGCGCGTGCGCTACCTCGGCATCGATCCCGACGCGGCTGCGCTCGCGCGCACCGGGGCCAGGCTTCCCCGCGCTTCGCTGCGCTGCGGCACCGCCGAGCAGCTGCTGCCCACGCTCGAGGGCGACGGCTTCGATCACGTGCTCGTGCTGCACGCCTGGAATCATCTGCGCGATCCCGGCGCGGTCATCGAGCAGGTCGCCCGCGTGCTGCGGCCCGGTGGCCAGCTCTGGCTGGCCGACGACGGACCGTTCGGGCTCGCCCGCACGCCCCGGCAGACCGCGCGCGCACGCGCATCGACGCACCCACGCGAGCACCTGCGCAACGACGATGCCGGGGCCGCCGAGCGCCGCATCGCACGCGTCGGGGCGGCGACGATCCTCGAGCTCGTCGCGCGCCGAGAGCTCGCGCCGGACACCAGCAACCAGTGGCTGCTACGCTACCGCCGGAGAACCGCATGAGCGAGAGCCTGTTCGGCATGCCCACCCCCGAGATCGACGCCGAGCTCGGCGACGGCATGGTTCGTCTGCGGGTCGACGCCGCCGTCTACGATCTCGAGGCGGTCTACGCGGCCGCGTACACGTTCATCGCGCGCTGCTACGTGCTCGTCGATCGCCCCAGCCCCGAGCGCTTCGTGGTCACGCTCTCGAGCAAGCGGCTGCCGGTCGAGGCCGACGAGCTCCGCGCGCTGGTGGGCGAGCTCGCCAACGAGCTGCTGGCCAGCGCGTGGCGCCGCACGATCACCCGCAACAACCGCGCGCTCATCGAGTCCGTCACGATGCAGGCGTTCGCGGGCGCGATGGGCCCGCCCTCGCTCGACGAGCTCGCCGCCTTCGACTTCACCGACGAGCCCTTCGACGATCCGCTCGGGATCGCCCAGTCGTGGGAGGACAAGTACAAGAAGCGCCCGAAGGACGACGCGCCATGATGCTGCGGCTCCACCG
>CAZFKC010000211.1:0-5492 GCA_964519175.1 uncultured Nannocystaceae bacterium | reverse complement strand
GCTCTGCTCTGCTCTGCTCTGCTCTGCTCTGCTCTGCCGCCTCGACCTCGACGACGCGAGCAGGGAGACGAGTCCGACCTGACCCGTGCCGCCCGCACGGGTCAGGCTGGATGCGCCTACTCGCAGGTGATGGTCACCGAGTGCATGTGGAAATCGAACGAGCTATTGAGGTCGACGGATCCCCCCGCGGCGAGCACCGCGAAATCCGCCGCGCTGACCGTGACGGTGTGGCTGTGCGCGGAGTTGCCGGTGATGTCGTACACCACCTGTACGCCCGCCATCACATCCTCGAGCGGGACGATCAGGATGTGCTCCATCCCGGCCGGATGGTTGCCGGGGATCGCGACGTCGGGGTCGTGATCGCACTCGCCCGGTGCACCCGTGCTGCTGCTCTCGTCGCTGGAACCCGACGAGTCGCTCGGGCCGCTCGATTCCGGGCCCGTCGTCGGGTCGATCGTCGGGTCGTCGGTCGTGCTCGACTCGGTCGAGCCGGACTCGGTGCCTTCGGTCGTCGTGCTCGCGGTCGTGGTCGTGTCGGTGGTCGTCGTGGCGTTCGTGGTCGTCGGGTTGTCGGTCGTGCTCGGGCTGCTGGTGCTCGGCCCGGTGCTCGTCGAATCCGCGCCCGTGTCGTCGTCGTCGTCCGCCGGGCAGCCGGGGACGATCGCCAGCGCGGCCGCGCCCGCGCTCAGCTCGAGGAAATACCGACGCTTCATGTCTTCGCTCATGTCAGGCTCTCCGTACGCAAAGAGGTTGCTCAGCCCCGATCCGGGCCGCAGTACACGGCGCGCAGGGTAGCAGGCCTTCACTGCCACCGGACATTGCCCATCCCGGGTGCTCCCCCACGCGCTCGGCGCCCGTGGTAAAGCCCGGGCGCCATGGATCCGCTGCGTCTGGTCTCCGTCGTCGGTGCGCTGGTCATGGTCGGCCTCGCGATCGCGGTGAGCCGCAACCGCAAGGCCATTCGCTGGCGCCCGGTCGCATGGGGGATCGCCCTGCAGTGGGTCGCCGCGATCGTGCTCCTGCGCCTCCCCGCCGGACGCACCGCGCTGGAGGCCGCCGCGGCCGGCGTGCAGACCGTGCTCGATCGCTCCTACGCCGGCTCGAGCTTCGTGTTCGGCGAGCTCGGCCTACCGCGAGGTGGCGGCAGCGGCCTCGGTGTCGTGTTCGCGTTCCAGGTGCTGCCCACCATCGTGTTCGTCGCGTCGCTGTTCGCCGTGCTCTACCACCTCGGCATCATGCAGCTCGTCGTGCGCGGGCTCGCGTGGGTCATGATGCGCACGATGGGCGCGAGCGGGGCCGAGTCGCTCGTCGTCGCGGCCAGCATGTTCATGGGCCAGACCGAGGCGCCGCTCACCGTCAAGCCGTTCCTGTCGCGGCTCACCGAGTCCGAGCTCTTCACGATCATGGTCGCCGGCATGGCATCGGTGTCGGGCGCGATCCTCGGGGCCTACGTGACGATCGGCAACGTGCCGATCGAGTACCTGCTCACCGCGGTCGCGATGACCGCTCCGATCTCGCTCGTGCTCGCGAAGATCGTGGTGCCCGAGACCGGCACGCCGGTCACTGCGGGTCGCATCGACGTCGAGATCCCCAAGACCGACGCGAACGTGCTCGATGCCGCCGCCAGCGGCGCGAGCGACGGGCTCAAGCTGGCCGCGAACGTCGGCGCGATGCTCATCGCCTTCATCGCGCTCGTCGCCTTGCTCGATGCCGTGCTCGGGCTCGTCGACGTCGGCGGCGCGCCGCTGTCGCTCGCACGCGTCGTCGGGTGGCTGTTCATGCCGATCGCGCTCGCGATGGGCACCGCGCCGTCGGAGGCCGCCTCCGTCGGCAGCGTGCTCGGCACCCGCACGGTGCTGAACGAGCTCGTGGCCTTCCAGACGCTGCACGAGGTCGCGGGCCAGATCAGCGCGCGCTCGCAGGCGATCGCCACGTTCGCGATCTGCGGCTTCGCGAACGTGTCCTCCATCGGCATCCTGATCGGCGGGCTCGGCGGGCTGGTGCCGGAGCGCAAGTCCGACATCGCGCGGCTCGGGGTCCGGTGCCTCGTCGCGGCGACGCTCGCGAACTTCTCGTCGGCCTGCGTCGCCGGTGCGCTCATATGAAGCGACCGGGTCCGGCGGGCCGGCCATGGTAGGCTGCTGGGCGTGGGCACGCTGATCGTCGTCCGGCACGGGCAGGCGTCGCTGTTCGCAGCCGACTACGACGAGCTCTCCACGCAGGGTGAAGCGCAGGCGCAGGCGCTGGGCGCATGGATGCGTGCGCACGGCGGTGCGCCCGATCGCGTGCTCACCGGCCCCGCCAAGCGGCAGCGCGAGACGGCGCGGCTCGCCGGCGTCGCGTTCGGCGATGGCTGGCCGGACGCCGAGCTCGTGCCCGAGCTCGACGAGCACGACGCGTTCCGCATGCTCGCGACCTGCGTCCCGCGCTTGCAGCACGACCCGGAGATCGCCGGGCTCGCCGCCGCGGCGGCCGAGCGCGGTGATGCACGCGTGCGCTCGGCCGCGTTCCAGCGCCTGTTCGAGGCGGTGATGCATCGCTGGCTGAAGAACGAGCTGCCCGACGAGACGCTGGAGAGCTGGCCGGCGTTCGCCGACCGCGTCCTTCGCGGGCTCGCGCGACTCGTCGAGCCCCACGGCACCGGCCAGCGCGTGCTCGCCTTCACCTCGGTCGGCCCCATCGCCGTGCTGTTGCGCGCCGCGCTCGGCACCAGCGATGCCGACAGCTTCCGCACCGCGTGGCGCGTGCGCAACGCCTCGATCACCACGTTCGTGTTCCGTGGCCGCGAGCTCACGCTCGACGGCTTCAATGCGCTGCCGCATCTGCCCGATCGCGCGGCCTGGACGTTTCGCTGAGGAGCATCGCCATGGACTTCTCGCCCTCCGCACCCATGCAAGAGCTGCTCGCGCGCGTGCGCGCGTTCGTCGACGAGCACGTCATGCCGCTCGAGCGCGGGCTCGAGCGGGGCTTCGCGGCGCTCGAGCCCCAGCTCGGCCACGTGCGCGCGCGGGCGCGCGAAGAGGGCCTGTGGATGCCGCAGATCGCGAAGGCCCACGGCGGCATGGGGCTCTCGGTGCTCGAGCACGGCCTCGTGTCCGAGCAGCTCGGCCGCACGCCGCTCGGGCACTACGCGCTCGGCTGTCAGGCGCCGGACGCCGGCAACATCGAGCTGTTGATCGAGTTCGCCACGGACGAGCAGCGCGCGACGTGGTTGCAGCCGCTGCTCGATGGTCGCACGCGCAGCGCGTTCGGGATGACCGAGCCGGAGCACGCCGGCAGCAACCCGGTGTGGATGTCGACGCGCGCCGTGCAAGACGGCGACGAGTGGGTGCTCGACGGCCACAAGTGGTTCACCTCCGGCGTCGACGGTGCGGCGTTCGTGATCGTCATGGCGGTGACCGATCCCGACGCCGCGCCGCACGAGCGCGCGAGCATGATCATCGTGCCCACGGACACGCCCGGGTTCACGCATGTCCGCAACATCCCGATCATGGGCGAGGCCGGCTCGGGCTGGATGAGCCACGGCGAGATCCGCCTCGAGAAATGTCGCGTGCCCGCGGGCAACCTGCTCGGCCCGCGCGGTCGGGGCTTCGCGCTCGCGCAGGCCCGGCTCGGTCCCGGTCGCATCCACCACTGCATGCGCTGGCTCGGGGTCTGCGAGCGCTCGTTCGAGACCATGTGCGCCCGCGCGGCGACCCGCGAGCTCGCGCCGGGGCGCATGCTCGGCGAGCAGCAGACCGTGCAGGACTGGATCGCGACCAGCCGCGCGTCGATCGATGCGGCGCGCCTGCTCGTGCTGCGCGCGGCGTGGACGATCGATCGCCACGGCGTCAAGGCAGCGCGCGATCAGATCTCGCTCATCAAGTTCCACACTGCCGAGGTGATGCTGCGCGTCGTCGACCACGCCATCCAGGTCCACGGCGCCGCGGGCATGACCGACGAGCTGGTGCTCTCGCACTTCTATCGCCACGAACGTGGCGCGCGGATCTACGACGGGCCGGACGAAGTGCACCGGACGTCGGTGGCGAAGCGGATCCTCGCCGGCTTCGGAGGCAAGGGGTGAGCGCGATCGAGGACGGCAGCAAGCCCGTGCGCGAGGGCGAGGCGCTCGAGCTCGGCAAGCTCGACGCATGGCTCGCCGGTGCGCTGCCCGAGCTCTCCGGTCCGCTCGTGTGCGAGCAGTTCCCCTCGGGCTACTCGAACCTCACCTACCTGCTGAAGAAGGGCGACGCCGAGCTCGTGCTGCGGCGCCCGCCGTTCGGGGCGCAGGTGAAGTCGGGCCACGACATGGCCCGCGAGCACCGCGTGCTCGCCGGGCTCGCGCCGGTCTATCCGCCTGCGCCGCGTCCACTGGCGAAGTGCGACGACGCGGACGTGATCGGTGCGCCGTTCTATCTGATGGAGCGTCGGCGCGGCATGATCCTGCGCCGCAAGATCCCGCCCGAGCTCGGCGTCACCCCCGAGTTGTTGCGCCGCATGTGCGGTGCGCTCGTCGATCAGCTCGCGGCGCTGCACGCCGTCGACGTGCATGCGGCCGGGCTCGCCGATCTCGGCAAGCCCGAGGGCTACGTGCGTCGTCAGGTGGAGGGGTGGATCGCCCGCTGGGAGCGCGCGCGCACGAGCGAGGTGCCCGACCTCGACGAGCTGGGCCGCTGGCTGCTCGCGAACCTCCCGCCCGAGTCCGGCGCGTGCCTCGTGCACAACGACTACAAGTTCGACAACGTCATGCTCGATGCCGCCGATCCCACGCGCATCGTCGCGGTGCTCGACTGGGAGATGTGCACGCTCGGTGACCCGCTGCTCGACCTCGGCACCACGCTCGGGTACTGGGTCGAGCCCGGCGACGACCCCGCCTGGCAGGCGCTGGCGTTCGGACCGACGATGCTGCCGGGGGCGATGTCGCGGTTGGAGCTCGCCGAACGTTACGGCGAGCAGACCGGTCGCGATGTTTCCGACATGCTGTACTACTACGCGTTTGCGCTCTTGAAGATCGCGGTCATCGTTCAGCAGATCTATTTCCGCTTCGCGAAGGGCTTCACCACCGACGCCCGCTTCGCGGTGCTCGATCGCGTCGTTGCGGTCCTGGGACGCACGGCGTTGGCTGCGATCGCCCGCCGCAGCATCGCCCCCTGAACGCGCGTGGGCGTGCAGGGCGGTGCGCACGCGCCGTCGGCGCTCCGGACTTGACGGCCCGGCCCCGGGTCCTTAGCTTGCGCACTCGACGTGCTCGCGAAGGCGAGCCGTATTCGCGGCTTCGACCGCGACGAAGAAGGATCACCCGTGAACGACAAGCATACGTGGCCCGCTCGTGTCCTCGGTGCGGCCATGGCCGTCTCGCTCGGTGTCGCTGCGCCCGCCTGTGGCGGCGGCAACGACCGCTGGGTCACCACCGAGAACAGCGCCGTCGACCTCGACTGGGACGCGGTGGGGCAGGCCTACAAGGATGCCGAAGGTCCCGAGGATCTCGAGCAACGCGTCAACGAGATCTACAC
>CAZFKC010000210.1:0-5492 GCA_964519175.1 uncultured Nannocystaceae bacterium | reverse complement strand
GCACGGAGCAGGGTGTCCGGAAGAACGCTTCGCGTTCTTCCGCACCCTGCTAGTGAAACACGCGGCGGATCCACGCATCCAGGCCGCGGCGATCCTCCGGACCCGCCAGCCGTCGCAGCGCCCTCGCCAGCTCGCCGGCGCTGGCGAAGCGGCGCTCGCGGACCGGCTGCAGCGCGATCATCATCACGTCCTCGAGCTCGCTGGGGATGTCGGCACGCAGCTTCGAGGGCAGCGGCACCGCACCGATCGCGACGCGGGCGATGACCTGCTCGGGGCCGAGCCGCCGGTAGAGCCGCGACCAGGTCGCGAGCTCCCACAGCATCACGCCGAGCGAGTAGATGTCGCTGCGGCGATCGAGCGCGTCGCCGCGGCACTGCTCCGGGGACATGTACGCGAGCGTGCCGGCGTTCGGCAGCGCGCGTGGATCGGCACGACGGAGCTGGCTCTGGGCCACGCCGAAGTCGACGATCTTCACCGTGCCGTCGTACGCGATCATGACGTTGCCGGGCGAGACGTCGCAGTGCACGACCTGCAGCGGCTTGCCGTCCGGCCCCGGCCGCGTGTGTGCGTGCTCGAGCGCCTCGGCTGCGGCGGCGATCACCGCGATCGCGTGGCGCAGCGGCATGCGCACGCCGACCCGCTCGGCCCGCTTCACGACGTCGGTGAGCCCGCGGCCGTGCACGAGCTCCATCGCGAAGTGACCCTCGCGCTCCGCCGCCGAGACATCGAGCGCGCGCACGATGCCGGGGTGATCGAAGCCCGCGAGGATCATCGCCTCGTGGGCGAACAGCTCGCGCGCATCGTCGACGTCGCGCAGATGCGGACGGATGCGCTTGACCGCGACCAGCTCGGCGCTGCCGTCGTCACGTGCACGCCGTGCGACGAACACCTCTGCCATGCCACCGGCAGTCACACGGCGGACCGGACGGTAGCGTCCGATCCACGCCGGCAACGACGTCGGCAGCGGTGCGCTGGCGCGGCCGGCGAACTCCGGCCCGGACCACGGCCACGTATCATCGAGACTGGCCGGATGGCCTGCGCCGATCGCCACCGACAAATTCGCCCCCACCGATTAGATGTGTCCCCGCTGCGCCGTTGGTTCATCGAGCGCACGCGAACGTGTGGGACCACGGCGCAGCGCCACGAATTCGCGATTCGCCCGATCGATCGCGCGCCGCTACCAGAGCACCTTGAGCAGGTGCTTGCACTCTTTGACGAGCGCCGCGAACAACTCCGCGTCGGTCCAGCGGGTCGGCACGCTCGCGCGTCGGCCCGCGACTTGCGGAGGTGGGCCGGCCAACGCGACCTGCAGCGGAAATACGCCGCGCCGCGACCAGCCCTGTGCGCGGATCTCCGGGGTGCGCAGCGCGATCCACTCGCGCGGGCGGTCGCCCCACGTCAGCCACTCGATCGGTGGGATCTCGCGCAGATCGTCGGCGACGCCCGGCCACAAGAGCAGCGCCGGACGGGCGGTGCCCTCGTGCAGGCGCACCATCGCGGGCAGCAGCAGCGCGTCGGCGGCGAGCACCTCGTCCGCGCGCCGCGGCTCGACCGGCCGCTCGGCCAGCGTGCCGGTCGCGCGCGTCACCCAGAACGGGTGCGCACCGCCGATCACATCGTCGACGCGCAGCTGCGCGAGCGGTGCACCCGCGAGCTTGCTGCGGGTCGGCACGAAGTTGGGGACCTTCGGGCCGCCGCTGTCGGCGGGCTCGGGCTCGGGCTCCACCAGCGTGCGCGCGCGCAGCTTCAGCTCGGTCCACGGCAGCTCTTCGGCCGCGCAGGTCCACAGTCGACCGAGCTGATCGTCGGCCTGTGCACCGGCGAGCGCGAGCGTGCCGCCGGGCAAGAGCGCGATGCAGCTCGCATGACGCGGCAGCCGTGCGCTCTGGGCCTCGGGCAGCGGCGGCGGCTCGGGCTGCTTGTTGCCGGGGCTGGGCTCGTGCACGGGTTGCTCGACGAGGAAGCGGTGCAGCGTCGCGTTGGGCCGCAGCACGTAGATCCAGCGCTCGTCACCGGCGATCGCGAGCGGCGTCGCGCCGCGCAGCTCGATCGCGGGCACCTTCTCGCCGATCGGTCGCAGCGCGCGATTGGTCCACGCGATCGCACCATCGCGCGCCGCGAGCACGCAGTGCCCGGCGCTGGTGCTGCCGATCGCGACGATCGCTTCGGACGCGACCTCGGCCGCGCTGGTGTGCCGCAGCTTGAGCTTCATGTAGCCCGAGAGGTGCTCCGGATCGATCACCCACGCATGGTTGCTGCCGTCGATCCACACCGCGCGGCCGTCGGCCGAGCCGAACACGCCGAGCACCTCGTGCTCGGAGGTCTTGCGCCGGTGCACGACCTCCTGCTTGTCGACGTCGAGCAGCACCTCGCCCTGGGTGCCGACGCCGCACAGCGTGCGCGGCCGCAGCATCGCGACCTCGTCGACGAAGCCGCCGAGCTTGCTGCCGAACTTCTCGGCCTTCGCCGCCCACACGCTGCCGCGGTGGAGGTGCGCGCCGCCGAACCAGAGCGTGCCGTCCTCGTCGCCCTCGCACACCGAGGGCTCGGCGCTGCCGAGCTCGATGGTCTTCTCGACCTCCAGCGTCTCGGCGTGGAGGATCCAGACCTCGTAGGGCAGCGTCGCGACGATGCGCTTGCCGTCGCGCGTGATCTGCAGCGACAGCGGATGGTCGTCGAGCGTGACGGAGTCGTCCGCGCTCCCGGCCTTGGCCGCGACGGTGCGCCTTGTCGAGCCGACTACCGCCCGCCGAGTCATCTCCGGCGACGATAGCACGATCGAATCACGGCGCCGCCTGTGCCCGTGCGCGGGCGAACTCGCTGCCCGGCTTCCACTGCGGCATCGCCTCCGCATCGGCCACGCGTGCGACCAGCGACGCCACCGTGAGCGCGTCCTGCAGCGTGCCGGCGAACGACCACGCGGGATCCAGCTCGTCGTCGATCGTGTGGTAGTGCGCGGCCTTCAGCTCGCCCAGCCGCTTGCCCTCGGCCTCGCCGCCCTCGTGCATGTCGCTACCGCCCCGGAGGTAGATCGCCGGCACGCCGAGCTGCGCGAAGCTGAAGTGATCGGAGCGGTAGTAGCCGCCGCTGCCCGGATGCTCGTCGGCGACGATCGACCGGCCCTCGGCGGCGAGCACCTCGGCGAGGGTGTCCTCGAGGGTCGTCTGACCGCGGCCGATCACCTGCACGGTCCGCGTCGTGCCGTCGATGTTCGTGCTGTCGAGGTTCACGACGCCGGCGATGTCGGCGACCGGCACCGTGGGATGCGTCGCGTACCAGCGGCTGCCGAGCAGGCCTTCCTCTTCGCCGGTGGTGGCCACGAAGATCACGCGGCGGCCGAGCGGTCGTCCGGCGGCCGTGTGCACACGGAGCTGGCGGGCGACGGCGAGCATCGATGCGATGCCGCTCGCGTTGTCGATCGCGCCGTTGAAGATCGCGTCGGTGCCCGGGGCCGCGCTCTCGTCGTGGCCGAGGTGATCCCAGTGCGCGGTGATCACGACGGCCTGGTCGTTGCGACGCGTGCTCGGCAGCTCGCCGATGACGTTGACGTCGGAGACCGTGCGCTCCGTGGTGACGAGCTCGCCCGCGAGCGTGACGCCGAGCGGGGCGGCCACGAAGGCGGGATCGAGCGCGCGCGTGTGCCACTCGGCCAGCGAGCTGCCGACCGAGTGCGCGAGCGCGTCGGCGACCTCGTGGGTGATCCAGCCCTGCACCGCGAGCGCGGGCGGCAGCGGCTCGCCGCTCTCGACGACGTGGAAGTTCTCGCGCGACCAGCTGTTCTGCACCACGTTCCAGCCGTACGAGGCCGGCTCGCTCTCGTGCACGATGAGGCAGCCGAGCGCACCGGCAAGGAGCGCGCGCTCGAGCTTGTACGACCAGCGACCGTAGTAGGTGAGGGCGGGGCCGGCGAAGCGACCGTCGTCGACGGGCGGATCGCCGACGAAGACCACGACGACCTTCCCGGCGAGATCGACACCGTCGTAGTCGTCCCACTGCTGCTCGGGCGCGGTGACGCCGTAGCCGACGAACACGAGCTCCGCGTCGAGCCGTTGCGTGCCGGCGGCGCGAAAGCTGGTGCCGACCCAGTCGTCACCGAAGCGCAGCGCGGTGCGCTCGCTGCCCTTCACGAGCTCGAGCTTCGCGCGCGCGGGATCGCTGGCGACGCTGCGCATCGGCACGGCCTGCGTCCACCCACCCGCGTCGCCGCCGGGTGAGAGCCCGATCGCCTGCATCTGCCCGACGATGTACGCGACCGCCTTCTTGCCGCCGAGCGTGCCCGGCTTGCGCCCGTCCATGTCGTCCGACGACAGCGTCGCGACGTCGGTGCGGATCGACTCGACCGTGGGCGCGGCGATCGGAGGCTCGCGCTCCACCGCGACCGGGGGCTCGGACGGCGCGGGCGTGGCACGGGGCTGCGGCGGCGTCGCCTCGCCGCAGCCGAGCAACAGCAGCAGCGACCAGCGGCAGCCGACCTGCGCCACGCGGAGCATCACACCTCGAGCAGCAGGCGCTCGGGGTGCTCGATGCACTGCTTGATGCGCACGAGGAACTGCACCGCCTCGCGGCCATCGAGCAGGCGATGGTCGTAGCTGAGCGCCAGGTACATGATCGGGCGGATCACCACCTGGCCGTTCACCGCGACCGGGCGCTCGACGATGTTGTGCAGCCCGAGGATGCCGGTCTGCGGCGGGTTGAGGATCGGCGTCGAGAGCATCGAGCCGTACACGCCGCCGTTGCTGATCGTGAACGTGCCGCCGGAGAGCTCCTCGAGCGTCAGCTTGTTCGCGCGGGCCTTCTCGCCGAGCGCACCGATCGTCTGCTCGACCTGCGCGAAGCTCAGCTTGTCCGCCTCGCGCACGACCGGGACCACGAGCCCCTTGCCGCCGCCGACCGCCACGCCGATGTCGTAGTAGTACTTGTAGACGACGTCGTCGCCGTCGATCTCGGCGTTGACCATCGGGAACTCGCGCAGCGCCTCGATCGCGGCCTTCACGAAGAAGGACATGAAGCCGAGCTTCACGCCGTGGCGCTTCTCGAACGACTCCTTGTAGCGAGCGCGCAGCGCCATCACCTCGGACATGTCCACCTCGTTGAAGGTGGTGAGGATCGCGTAGGTGTTCTGCGACTCGATCAGGCGCTCGGCCACGCGGCGACGCAACGGCGACATCGCCTTGCGTTCCTCGCGTTCACCGGCGGCGCGCTTCGGTGCGACCGGTGCGGGGGCGACCACGGGCTTCGCCGGCACCGGTCGCGCCTCGGCGGCAGGGGCCGGACGGGCCTCGGCCGCCGGTGCCTGGCCCGCGCGCACGACGTCGTCCTTCGTGATCCGTCCGCCACGCGCGCTGCCCTCGACGTTCGCGATGTCGATGCCCTGGCGCGCGGCCTCGAGCCGCGCCGACGGACCCGCGGGCGGCGGCTCGGTCGAAGCGGGCGCAGCGGCCGGAGCCGGGGCCGGTGCAGCGACCGGTGCAGCCGCGGGTGCAGCCGCGGGC
>CAZFKC010000209.1:0-5574 GCA_964519175.1 uncultured Nannocystaceae bacterium | reverse complement strand
GCTAGGGGTGCCCGAAAGCCTGCGTCCAGTAGTGCCCGTAGCCGCCGCCCGGGTAGTAGCCCACGCCGATCTCGCTGAAGCTCGGGTTCATGATGTTCGCGCAGTGGCCGTCGCTGTTCATCCACTGATCCATCGTCGCGGCCGCCGTCGAGTTGCCCGCCGCGATGTTCTCGCCCCACGTGCTCCACGAGTAGCCCGACGCGTCGATGCGATCGCCCGGGCTGTCGCCGTTCGGACCGTCGTGCGCGAAGTAGTCCTGATCGACCATGTCCTTGCTGTGCACGCGCGCGGCACAGCGTAGCGCCGGGTTCATCGTGAGCGGACCCGTGGCCCCGAAGCTGCCTTCGCTGCCACAGTTCGCGCCCTCGCTGCGGCGCTGGTTCACGATGTCGAGGATCTGCACCTCGAGCGTCGACCACGACGCGTTCCAGCCGGACACCGGATCGCAGAATGCGTTGTCGGGGACCTCGGACTCGCCGGCACCATCGTCGCCGCCGCTGCTCTCCGCGCCGCCGTCGACGCTACCTCCGTCGACGCTGCCACCGTCGGCGCTGCCTCCATCGGAGGTGCCTCCATCGGCGGTGCCTCCGTCGGCGCTCCCGCCATCGGCACTCGCTCCGTCGGCACTACCACCATCGGCGCTGCCGCCATCGTCGGCCTCGCCGCCGGTGCCGGCATCCGCACTGCCGGCGCTGCCATCGTCGACGCTGCCGGCATCGCTCGCGGCATCGTCCGCGCTCGCGGCATCGTCCGCGCTCGCAGCATCGCCGCCGGCCTCGCCTTCCTCGCCCGCCGACGAGCCGTCGGCCGCGGTCTCCCACGGCACATCGGAATCGTCGACGCCAGTGTAGCAAGCGGGCACCGTCGCGAGCGCGACGAGCCCGGCACGAAGAAGGAGATGCACACGGACCGATCCATCCGTGCGCGCCTGGGGGGGCGACGGCACGTCACGCATCACAGAGCATCTTGGCGGATCACCGCCACCGCCACAAACCCGATTCGACGCACGCACGCACGATCGTCCGTTCTCGTGCGCGCAGCGATGCGCACGAAGTGCGATCGACGTACGCGTCGCTACGCGAACGTCGCTCGCCTACTTGCGCTTCTTGCCCTTCGGCTTGCCCTCGACCTCGTCGAGCGCATCGCGATAGAGCGCCGCGAGATCGGTCTTCGACACCGCGGCGCCGGTCGGAGTGTGGCCGGCCGGACGTTCGGTGCTGCTCGTGGGGGTCGCCCTGCGCCGCGACGCATCCGTCGCGGGCTCCGGCGGTCGCGTGCTGCGACGCGGCGTGCCGCCACCCGTCGTGTCGCCCGTCGGCGCACCGCCGGTGCCGTCGCTGCGCGGCGCACCGTCCGTGCCCGAGCGCGCGCGCGCGGCCGCACCGGGGAAGCGTCCCGTTCCGCCGCCCGACGACTGACTCGACGTCGCCCCTCCGCCCGCGGCTTCGCCGGGCCAACGCCCGGTCCCACCACCGCTCGAGTGACTCGACGTGCGCTCGTTCGGCGACTCGCCGGGCCAACGTCCCGCGCCGTCGCTCGGCGTGCCCGTCGGCGTGCCGCTACGCTGCTGCGGCATCGATCCGGTCGGCGACGCGCTGCGCTGCGGCGGTTGTCCTGCGCTCGGCGTGCCCGTCGGCGTACCGCTGCGTTGCTGCGGCGTGCCCGTCGGCGTGCCGCTGCGCTGCTGCGGCGTGCCGCTCGGCGTACCGCTGCGTTGCTGCGGCGTGCCCGTCGGCGTGACACCGCGAGGCGGCGTGCCCGTCGGCGTGTGCTGTCCGGTCGGCGACGACGCGGCACGCGGCGCCTCGAGCGTGCGCGCAGTGCCTACCGGCGACGTCGCGGCTTCGGCCGCGGTTTCGTCGGCGCGACCGTACTCGTCCGTGCGCCGCTGCATGCCGGCGGGCGTGAACTCGCCGGTGACGCGCGGCGGATTGTTCGCGTCCGGCATGCGCACCTCGCCGGTCGCGTGCGCACGCGGTGGCGGTGTGCCGGTCGGCGTCGCGGAAGCAGGCGTCGACGACGAGCCCGCAACGCGCCGCACGTACACCTCTTGCTGTCGCGCCTGCGCAGCTGCGAGTCGCGTCTGCTCGACGTACGCGTGCACCTCTCGCGCAGCGCGGTCTTCGATCACGAGGAACTGCACGCCGAGCAAGATGCCGTCTTCGGCACGCGCGACGCGGGCGACGACGCCGTCGGCGTCGAGCCAACGCGGGCCGGTGGCCTGCGGCAACGCGAAGTTCACCCGCAGGAACTGGCCGTTCGATCGGACGACGGGACTGAGCAACGCGATGCCGTTCGCGCTGATGTCGATCGCACGACACTCGATGCGCTCGTCACCGATGAACGCGATCACGGTGGTCTCGAGCAGAGCCCTCGGCTGACCACGTCTTTCATTGGAAATCTGCATCCGGCAGGCCCCTGATGAGTCCGACTCCGCGCGCCCCGTTCCAGGGAGATACGCTATCATCGAGTTCGGTCGCTCGATGGGGCGTCGAACCGCGCCCTTGCCGCGCCCCGATCACTCGAAAGCCCGCGTACTTCTGTTGCACCCCACGATGATGCTCGCCGCCGGATACGCGCGATGACCACTGCAGGATCGATGCAACCCTGGGCCGTCGTGACGGCGAAGCTCGAGGCCGACCGCACGCGCCGCGAGCTGTGGTCACACGCGATGGATCTACTCGAGGAGCTCGGGGCCCAGCTCGCGTCGGCGCCGGGCGTCGGCGGGGTCGAGCACCGCGACGCGGAGCTGCTCGCGTACACGTCCCCGGAGCGGGTCAACGACGTCGTGCAACTTGCCCAACAGCGCGCGACGGAGCTCGGCATCACCATCGCCGTGCAAGGGGAGATCCGCACCGACGACGACTGGCGTGACGCGTGGAAGCAGTTCTACGCGCCCATCGTCCTCGGCGACGGCGCGCTGCTCCTGCGTCCGAGCTGGATCCCGCGACGCACCGGCGACCCTGCGCGCGAGGTCGTGCTCGACCCGGGCCGCGCATTCGGCACCGGCCTGCACGAGACGACCCAGCTCTGTCTCGATCGCATCGTCGCGATCTTCCAGGGCGGGCCCCACCCCACGCGCGTGCTCGACCTCGGCTGCGGCTCCGGCATCCTCGCGCTGTGCGCCGCCCGCTGCTTCGAGCACGCGGGCATCGTGGCGATCGATATCGACCCCGAATCCACGGCGACCAGCGAGGAGAATGCGGCGCTCAACGAGCTCGGCGCTCGCATCGCGATTCGCACCGGTGGGATCGAGCAGGCCGAGGGCGAGCGCTTCGAGCTCGTGCTCGCGAACATCCGCGCCGACACGCTCCGCCAGCACGCGCACACGCTCGTCCAGCTCGTGACTCCCGGCGGCGTGCTCGTGCTCTCCGGGGTGCTCGCCGACGAGCTCGAGGAGCTCGAGCCGGTGTTCGTCGCCGCGGGCTGCGTGCGCGACGAGAAGATCGATCCGTGGCCGCGTCGGCGCGGCGAGTGGGTCGCGCTCGATCTCCGGCGACCGCGATGACGATGCGCGTCTTCCACGACGGGCCGCTCGTCGTCGGTACCGCCATCCAGATCGTCGGCGACGAGCTCCACTACCTCGCGCGCGTGCGTCGTGCACGGGTGGGCGAGACGATCGAGGTGCTCGACGGCAAGGGTGGTGCGAGCCGCGGCGAGCTCGCGCGCATCGACGAACGCAGCGCGACGGTCGAGCTGCACACCGCGGTCGTCGTGCCCGAGGCGGAGCCGCTCGAGCTGTGGCTCGGGCTCACGGATCCCGACGCATCCGCGACCGCGATCGCGTCGGCGTGCGAGCTGGGGGTGACGAGCATCGCGCTGGTGCGTTGCGCCCACAGTCACCACGCCGCCCCCGCGAGCACGCGCATCGACCGGGTGGTCCGCGCGGCGATGCGGCAGTGCGGGCTGCCGCAGGCGCCCGCGCTCGCCGGCCCGCGCTCGCTCGAGGAGACGATCGCGCAGAGCGATCCCGGCGGCGTGATCGCATGGGAGCGACTGCGCGGCGCGGAGACAGGCCTGCCTGCGGACGTGCGGCCGCGCTTGCTGGTGGGGCCCGCGGGCGGCCTGCGCGACGACGAGGCCCGCGCGTGCACGCAGCACGGCATGACGCCGCTCTCGCTCGGCCCTTGGACGTTGCGGACCGAGACCGCGACCGTGGCCGGGCTCGCCCGCCTGCGCGCGCGCGCAGCGAGGTGAGCCGCAGAACGGGCGAGCCCGGAATCGGTGCGCCACGCGAGCGAGGCGGCCGCAGCCGCTGGCGGACAGTGATAAGCTCCGCGCGATGGGACCCCGGCGTCCGCGGCCGCCCAAGCCGTCGTTCTGCCCGGTCTGCGACACGACGCTGACCGCGGACATGGCAGGCGCGGACAATCCGCACTGCCCGAAATGCGGCGCAGCGCTGACCCCGGTGCAGGTCGCGGGCGTGTGGCGACGACTCGCGGCGAGCATCGTCGACGGTGCGATCCTCCTCTTCACCGCGGGACCGCTCGCGTGGCTGCTCGTCGCGTGGAGCGATCAGCCGTCGCTCATCGCCGGCAAGACCGCGCTCGAGACGCTGCTGCGACTCTTCGAGGTCGACCCGTTCGCGGTGCTGCGCCGCCTCGCGCCGCTCTTGGCGATGGCGGGCCTCTACCTCGGGCTCTTCTGGCACCTGTCCGGTCGCACGCCGGGCCTCAAGCTGCTGCGCCTGCGCGTCGTCGACGTGCGTGGTCGTCGTCCCGGGCTCGCACGCACGGCGGCCCGCGTGCTCGTCACGATCGCCGGTGGATTGCTCGGCGGGCTCGGCTGGCTGTGGGTCGCCTTCGACTTCGAGAAGCGCGCGTGGCACGACCACGCGAGCGGCACCTACGTCGTGAGGGACTCGTGAGCCACCTCCGGCGATATCTCGAGCGCACCGCCGCGCTGCCGGCCGACGAGCTCGACATGGCGCTGCGTCGCCAACAGATCTACGGCGGCAGCCTCGACTCGGTGCTGCTCGAGCTCGATCTGCTCGATGCCCACACGCTCGGCGAGCTGCTCGTGCACGCGTGCGGCCTGCCGCTCGCGCCGTTCGAGCTGATCGACGAGGAGCGCGATCGGCCGTGGCACGCATTGCCGGAGGACGTGCTCGAGATCGGCTGGGCGGTGCCGCTCTGCGAGCGCGGCGACCAGGTGTGGATCGCGGTCCATCCCGATCTGCCCAACGAGCGGCTCGGCGCGCTCTACCGCTCGGTGCCCAACGTGCACCCGTTCGTGATCCCCGAGTGCTGCCTCGAGAAGATCGCCGCAGAGCGCTCCGCGTCCGTCGTCCCCCAGCGCTACGCGGTGCTGTGCGTCGCGTACCTCAGCGCGTTGCGACGACGACCGTCGATGTCCGACGTCGGCTTCCCGATGCTGCACGACCCCGGCTCGGGCGGCTCGGCCGGGCTGCCGCTGTTCGACGTGCCCCCTCCGCGTGCCGCTGCCTTCGCGCAACAGCTCGGTGACGACACCGATCGCGCGCCGATGCCCGGCCCGCCTGCGGCCCGGCGCGAGGAGCCCGAGGACGAGTTCGAGCGGCGCGCGACGATCGTGTTCGAGCCCCCGCGCGAGGCG
>CAZFKC010000208.1:1455-5758 GCA_964519175.1 uncultured Nannocystaceae bacterium | reverse complement strand
TGGTCATGCAGAACGGCCCGCTCCACAGGTTCCGCTGGCGCAGCGGGGCGCCGCTGCCGATGATCCCGCGAAGTCCCGCGGATCCTGCGACCAGCGCCGCGGTCCCGTCGGTGTCCGCGAACACGGCCGCGCTGTGGCGCGCGAGCGTGCGGCCGTCGGTCTGCGCGCCCCCGTCGATCACGAGCAGCCAGGTGCGTCGCGCGGACGAGGTCGGCAGCTCGAGCTTCGCGCCGGGATCGAGCGTGACGTCGAGCAGGGTCGGCGTGGCCTCGCCGAGCGGACGGATCGAGGAGGCCACGCCGCCGAAGTCGCCCGTCAGCACGCGGAGCCGGGCGCCGTCGCGATCGATCTGCGGGATCGCCTCGGGCTCGGCGTGGCCGGTCCAGGGTGCGCGGTGCTTCTGGTCGGCGGGCAGGTCGACGAAGATCTGCAGGCCCCAGCAGTCGACGCCGGGTTCGGTCGGGACCTCCTCGTGGACGATGCCCACTCCGGCGAGCGTCCAGTGGACCGTGCCGGGGCCGATGATGCTGACGTCCCCACGACTGTCGCGGTTGCGGAACGAGCCGGGCGACTCGGGTAGCAGGTACGTCACCGCCGAGAAGCCCGCGTGGGGGTGCGGACGGAACGTCGGCATCGACATGTGGAAGAGATCGACGTTGAGGAACGGATCGACGAGGCCCTCTTCCCCGCGCAGGCTGACCGCGCGGAAACCCGGCGTGTGGTGGTGCTCGGAGGGCGCGTGATGGGAGGCGATCGGGGTGGTCGTCATCGGCGTTCCCTCGGGGTTCATGCGGCGCCCGCCGCCAACGCGGACGCGACCGAGTCGGGACGGATCTCCGGCCACCGGTCGTTGTGCAGCTCGCCCTGGAGCACCTGTCCGCCGAACACGCCGCGCGCGTACATGAGCGGGAGCCACGCGTACATGTTGGTGGGCTGCGCCGCGAGCTGGCGCGCGGTCTCGGCGGCGAGGTCCTCGAGCGAGCCGAGGCGCTCGCGCACGAGCGACCGGCCGTGGGCGGCCTCCCACGCCGTGGCGAATTGCAGGACGTCCATCCGATCGCCGCGGACGAACAGTCGCGTGGGCACCGGTCGCTCGTCGCTCGCCGCCGCCGCGGTGAAGCGCGCGGTGTCCCGCCAGGTGGTCCAGTCGATCGGCGTGGTGCCGTCGCCCCAGTAGCGGATCACGCCCCGCTCGCCGTCGAGCATGCCGAGGAATCCGAGCACGCCGGCGTCGACGAAGATCCCCTGCAGCACGTGCACCACCTCGAGCCCGGGGATGACCTCGGCCGCCGCGCGCTCGCCGAAGGCGCGGCGCCAATCGCTGTTGATGTTGATGCCCGCGGGGAGCGAGAACAGATCGTAGGAGAAGTCCGAGGGGATGAAGCGGCGCACGCCGGCGGCCTGCGCCGCGCGCAGCAGCCCGAGTTGGGCGTCGATGATCACGTCGGGCCCACCCTGCAGGGTCGAGACGATCGCGTACGCGCCCTGCACGGCCGCGGCGCGTGCGGCCGCGTCGGCCGTGGTCGCGGCGAACGCGACGACCTCGACGCGATCGCTCGGTCGCCCGGCGAGCTTGGATGGGTCGCGCACCAGGGCGCGCACGCGGACCCCCGGCGTCTCGAGCAGGGCATCGATGACCAAACCGCCGAGCTTGCCGGCGGCACCCACGACTGCGATGAGCTTGTCTTGCATGCGCCGAGTCTGGGGTCCGGCCCCGAGCCCGACAATCAGGCTATTCGTGGATACACTGTCAACGAGGCGTGGACAATGTGCCAAGCTCGCGGGGCATGATCGTCGCTCCGTCCGACATGATCCTGTTCGCCGCGGTGGTGCGCACCGGCGGCTTCACCCGCGCCGCGCGGCTGCTCGGCATCACCAAGCAGAGCGCCAGCGATCGCGTGGCGCGGCTCGAGCAGGGGCTCGGGGTGCGCCTGCTCGAACGCACGACCCGGGCGATGCGGCTCACCGAGCCCGGCGCGACCTACTACGAGCGCTGCGCTGCGATCGCGTCACAGATCGACGAGGCCAACGCCGAGGTCCTGCAGCGCCAGGCCACACCGACAGGCCAGCTACGGGTCTCGGCCCCGGTGCTCTATGGCCGACGGTTCCTCGCGCCGGTGGTCGCGGATTACATGGCGCGCTACCCCGACGTTCGGGTCGATCTCGTGCTCGCCGATCGCCGCGTCGATCTGATCGACGAGGGGATCGACGTCGCCGTTCGGATCGGCGCGCTGGACGATTCGTCGTTGTCGGCGCGCAAGCTCGGGGACGGCCACGTCTACGTGGTCGCGAGTCCCGGCTGGCTCGCGACGCACGGCAGCCCGACCCCGGCGAATCTCGCCACCCAGCGCTGCGTCGGCGTGCGCGCCCGCGAGGTGTGGCACGTCGCGGGCGTGCGCGCGCGCGTGGAGCCGGTGCTCGTGGTCAACGATCTCGAGGTCGCGTGCGTCGCCGTCCAGGCCGGCGTCGGACTGGCGCTGTTGCCTGGCCTGGTGTGCCGAGAGGCGGTGCGCGACGGAAGGCTGCGCGTGCTGTTCGGCCCCGAGCCCGCGGCCGTTCCAGGGGTGTGGGCGGTGTTCCCGAGTCGACGACATCTTTCGGCCAGGGTCCGCGCGTTCCTCGACGTGCTCTCGGCGATGGTCGAGCCGATGCAGCCGCTGCCGGTCGGCAAGCGGCGAGGTCGGTAGACGAACGGCACGATCTGCGACGGCACCTTCTACGATGGAGGTCGCGTAGCCGAGCTTGCGCCGGTCGCCCTGGATCCGAGCGAGCCGGTGCGGCGGCACACGCAGTGGGCATCGCAGTGCTATCGTCCTGGTGGTGACGATCGGCCCTCGTCGATGAGCGCGCCCTCGCCAGGCATGACCGCGCCGCGCCGAATACTGGTCGTCGGCGGCACCGGCTACATCGGGCGCCACGTCGTTCGCGAGCTCGTGGCGCGCGGCAAGACCGTGGTCTGCATCGCCCGTCGTCGTGCGGGCGTGGGCGGCAAGCTGGACGAGGCCGCGACGCAGTCGTCGCTGGCTGGCGCCGAGCTGCGTTTCGCCGACGTCACCGATCCGGCCGATCTGCTCGCGCAGGGGATCGCGGGCGATGGCTTCGACGCGGTGGTCTCCTGCCTCGCGACCCGCACCGGCGGGGTGAAAGACGCGTGGCGCATCGAGCACCAGGCGAACCTCAACGTGCTCGATGCGGCCACACGCGCCGGCGCGCGGCGCTTCGTGCTGCTCTCGGCGATCTGCGTGCAAAAGCCCATGCTGCAGTTCCAGCGCGCCAAGCTGGCGTTCGAGCAAGCACTCGCGGCCTCGGCGATCGACTACTCCATCGTGCGCCCGACCGCGTTCTTCAAGTCGCTGTCCGGGCAGGTGACCGCGGTGAAGAACGGCAAGCCGTTCGTCGTGTTCGGCAACGGCGAGCTCACTGCGTGCAAGCCGATCAGCGAGGCAGACCTCGCGCGGTTTCTCGCCGATTGCCTCGACGATCCAAGCAAGCGCAACGCGATCCTCCCGGTCGGTGGCGCCGGCGCGGCCATCACCCCGCGTCAGCAAGGCGAGATGTTGTTCGAGCTGTGTGGTCGGGCGCCGCGATTCCGCCAGGTCCCGGTGCGCTTGTTCGATGCGATCATCGCGACGCTGAGCGCGGTCTCCCGCATCGTCCCGCCGTTGCGCGACAAGGCCGAGTTCGCCCGCATCGGCCGCTACTACGCCACGGAGTCCATGTTGCTGTGGGACGAAGCCCGCGGCCGCTACGATGCCGACGCCACCCCCTCGTTCGGCGCAGACACGCTCCGCGATCACTACGCCCGGGTGCTACGCGAGGGGCTCGCCGGCCAAGAGCTCGGCGACCACGCGATGTTCTGACTTCACCACCACACCGCAGCGCGCCTGCGAACGGCAGCATCGACTGGGTCGTCGATCGCGAGAACCGCTCGAGGTCGACGACCTCGTGGACGCCCCCACCACGACGGGCAGCTGCAGCCCGACGAGGAGAAGCGGTGGGCGTCACAGATTGTGACCGCAAGGCCCGCCCGCGGAGGTCGCCGGAGCCTGCCCTCGGCAGCCCCGACCCGACCAGCGCGCAGCCCAGGCCGTCCCCCGGCCCCTGAATTTTCCCGGGGATCGCCCCCCCGCCTCGTCGCACTCCGCAGTCAGCAGGACCGACGTGAAGCTCGAACGCACCCTCGCCCACGCGTTGCTGGTCCCCACGATGCTGCTCTGCGGCTGTTTCGCGCCCGAGACGACGTCCGGTCACGACTCCGCCCCACAGGACGAGAGCAGCTCGTCGACCGACGCCCCGACCTCCA
>CAZFKC010000208.1:0-1355 GCA_964519175.1 uncultured Nannocystaceae bacterium | reverse complement strand
ACCTCCACCTCCACCTCCACCTCCGACCCGACGTCCTCCGAAGACGACACGGGCGACGAGACCGCCGCGGCCGACGCGTGCGTGCTCGATGCCGCGAACCTCGACGCCTGTGTGCTCGAGTGAAGGAACGACCATGAAGATCATCGTCATCGAGCTCTCGCGACGCGAGCGTCGCATCGCTTCGGGCCTCGTTGCGCTCGCCGTGTGCGCGGTCGGGAGCATCGCGCTCGCCAGCGTCCCGAACACCTTCGAGCCGGGGCAGACGCTGCGCGCGAGCGAGCTCAACGCCAACTTCACCGAGCTCGACGAGCGCATCGCCGCGGTCGAATCGGGCGGTACGCCTGCCGGCGCGGTCATTGCGTTCGATCGCGAGACGTGCCCACCCGGCTGGTCTGCGTACGCGCCCGCGGCCGGGCGGACGATCAGCGGAGTCAACCTCGATACCGAGAACGGGCTCGCCGAGCGCCAGCGCGGCGACAAGTTCGGCGAGGAGAGCCACACGCTCACCGTCGCGCAGCTACCCGCGCACCACCACGACGTCTCGATCTACAGCGGGGTGGGGCCGTTCGAGAACGGCGACGACGATCTGGTCGCCGTCGGCGGCAGCACCGTCGCGGCCTACTTCGGCGGAAGCGCGACCAGCGAGGTCGGCGGCGGGCAGGCGTTCACGAACCTCCAGCCTTCGCTCGCGCTGCTGTACTGCACGAAGGACTGAGCTGCAGTCTGCGTGCATCGGTGATGCTGCGGGCCGCGTCGCGCAGCTCGAGAGGAAGCGCGACCCCGGCCCGCCCACGGGCCACCCGGCCAGGATCCGAGCCACCCCGGCCAGCCAGCGGGCCACCTCGAGCAGCACGCGATCGCATCGCCGCGTTCATCCCTGCCCACCTCGTTGGCACGCAGCTCGCAGACTCGACGCGCGCAGTGCCAGGACCGTCCGAGTCGATCGATGATCGTCTCCGCCGCAACCTCGCGCGGGTAGACAGCCTCGTCGCAGTCTACGAGGAGCGCACCGGCGCGCGGTCCGGTCGTTCTGCCGTCGTGGATGCCGACCTACTGCGGGCCGCGATCGTCTTCCTCCACGCCACGCTCGAGGACGTTGTCCGGTCCGCGCTCGCTGCACGTTGGCCCACGGCCACCGATGCAAACCTATTCCTGCGTGTCCCGTTCGTGCTTGCCGGCGAGCGTCGTCCGGAGAAGCTGAGCGTCGGTGAGCTCGCCCAGCACCTGCGCAACAAGACCGTCGCCGAGGTCGTGTCCGACGCGGTCGAGGCTGCGCTCGCGCGCTCGAGCTTCAACAGCATCGACGAGCTCACGCTCGCGCTGCGACGCGCGGCCATCGACCGCACCGTGCTCGA
>CAZFKC010000207.1:0-5850 GCA_964519175.1 uncultured Nannocystaceae bacterium | reverse complement strand
CGTGGCGACCCATGCCGCCGTAGGTGTCGACGATGATCTTGCGCCCGGTCAGGCCCGAGTCGCCCATGGGCCCGCCGATGACGAAGCGACCGGTCGGGTTCACGTAGTACTTGGTCTGCGCGTCGAGGAGGTTGGCGGGGATCATCGGCTTGATGACCTCCTCCATGATGAACTCCTTGAGCGTCGCGTGGCTGACGTCCTCGCGGTGCTGCGTGGACACGACCACCGCGTCGACGCGCTTCGGCGTGAGCCCGTCGTACTCGACGGTGACCTGGCTCTTGCCGTCGGGGCGCAGGAAGCTGTCGGTCTCGCGACGACGCACGTAGGTGAGCCGGCGGCAGAGCTTGTGCGCGAGGCTGATCGGCAGCGGCATGAGCTCCGGCGTCTCGGTGCACGCGTAGCCGAACATCATGCCCTGATCGCCCGCGCCCTGCTCGTCGCTGTAGACGCCCTTGCCGTCGACGCCGAGCGAGATGTCGGGGCTCTGGGCCTCCAGCGCCACGAGCACGCCGCAGCTGTCCGCGTCGAAGCCCATGCCCGACGACGTGTAGCCGATCTCGCGGATCGTCTTGCGCACGACCTGCGGGATGTCGATGTACGTGTTCGTCGTGACCTCGCCCGCGACGTTGACGTAGCCGGTCTTCACCAGCGTCTCGCACGCGACGCGACAGCGTGGATCCTTCGCGATGATCGCATCGAGGATCGCATCACTGACTTTGTCGCAGATCTTGTCGGGGTGACCTTCGGTCACGGACTCGCTGGTGAACAAGCGGCGGGCCATGTCTTCTACCTTTCGGGCGACGGAAACGAGGGCGGAGCCTAGCACAGCCCCACCGGGTCGCGCTCAGCGCGAAGGGGCCAGCTCGAAGGTCACCGCGAACGGAGCTAGCTCACCCGCGGGCTCGCCTGCGGGCTCGCCTTCGGGGTCGTCCGCGCGCGCGGCCGGGAGCTCGACAAAGGCGAAGACCGTGTCTGCGCCGTCGATGCGCTGCGCGAGGGCGTCGATCGTGGCCGTGGCACCGCTCGGCGAGGGCGCCGCACAAGCGAGCTCGTCGCTGGCCAGACAGCCCGGACCGCGCAGCGCGATCCCGACGTCCGCGGCCGTGGTCGTGGCCGTCAACACGGCGCGATCCGGCAGCTCCGCGGGCAGCCGCAGCGCGAGCACGCGATCCGCCCGACGTGCGCCCGTGCACGAGTGCGCGTGCGAGTCCGTCAGCACGACCGTCGGATCGATCATCGTCGCGATCGCGCCGGTCTGCGGCAGCTCGAGCGGCTCGGCCGTCGCGCACGTGTCGGCGGCGAGCACCGTGCAGCGCTGCGTCCCGTCGTCGGCGGGCAGACACGCGCTGCCGCTCTCGCAGCGACCGAGCCCGGGCAGCCCGCAGCGCTCGCCCGGCTCGAGCACCTCGCGCAGCACCACGTCGAGCGCGAACAGCATGTCGTGATCCGACGCGGCGCCCGGCAGCGCGGGATCGTCGGGGGCGACGCCGATCGCGACCACGATGCTGCCGCCCGCGGGCACGTCGAGCACCGTCGTCGGCAGGCCGCGCGTGCACGCGAGCCCGAACTCGGACCAGTCGTCGGTGCAGCCGCTCGCGAGCACGCCGAGCCGCGGCACGAAGCCGCTGCCGCTCGCGGTGAGCTCGAGATCGCCGCGCACGTCGGTCGCGACGCGCACGAACACGTCGGGGCCACCCTCGCCGCACGCACCGCCCTTGTCCGACGCCGCGTTGTAGATCGTCGACACGAAGCGGCCGGTGCCGATCTCCGGCGCGTTCTCGCAGATGTCGCCGAGCACGACCGGCGGGCCCCCCGAGCTGCTGCCCGAGTCGTCGCCGTCGGTCGTGTCCACGTCCTTCATCGGCGGCTCGTCGGCCGGCGGCGCGGCCTCGCGGCACGACGCCACGGCCGCGATGCACATCGCGAACGCGGTGATCGGGCGGCAGCGTCCCACGGGTCGACGAGGATAGCATCTACGGGCTAGCGTTCTCGCCGCCATGGATCGCCCCTTCGCCGGCCTCGCGCGCATCGACCTCCGCTCGACCGACGAGAGCCATGCGCGGGCGTGGCGGGAGCGCTGCGGTCGCTCGGCCGGGCTCGACGGCGCGGCCGACGAGAGCGCACGCGAGGTGATCGCCGCCGTGCGCGAGCGCGGCGACGCGGCGATCGTCGAGTACACGCAGCGGTTCGAGTCGCGCGCGATCGTGCCCGAGCACTTCGAGCTCGACCTCGAGCGGCGTGCGGCCGCGCGGCGGCGCATCCCGCCCGAGCTGGTGGCGGCGCTCGAGCTCGCCGCGGCTCGCATCGCGACGTTCCACCGCACGCAGCTCCCCCGCGAGAGCGGGCTCGCCGAGCCCGGCGTCACGCTGCGCAGCCGGCCCTCGCCCCTGCGCCGCGTCGCCGTCTACGCCCCCGGTGGCACCGCGGCGTATCCCTCGTCGGTGCTGATGGCGGCGATCCCCGCGAAGGTCGCGGGCGTGCCCGAGGTGCTGCTCTTCACCCCGCGTGCGAGCGACGTCGTGGTGATCGCGGCCGAGCTCGCCGGCGTCGATCGCATCTTCGAGATCGGCGGCGCGCAGGCGATCGCCGCGGCCGCGTTCGGTACGCGCACGATCCCCCGCGTCGACAAGATCGTCGGCCCCGGCAATGCGTGGGTGACCGCGGCGAAGCGGCGCGTGTTCGGCGTCTGCGACATCGACGGCATCGCGGGGCCGAGCGAGATCCTCGTGCTCGCCGACGCGAGCGCGGATCCCGAGCTCGTCGCCGCCGATCTGCTCAGCCAGGCGGAGCACGACGAGCTCGCGTGCGCCGTGCTCGTCACCGACGCGCCCGAGCTGCTCGCGCAGGTCGATGCCGCGCTCACGCGGCAGCTCGCCGAGCTGCCCCGCGTCGCGATCGCGACCCGATCGCTGGTCGATCACGGGGCGGCGGTCGTCGTCCGCGACCGCGCGCACATGCTCGAGGCCGCGAACGACTATGCGCCCGAGCACCTCGAGCTGCTGGTGCGCGCGCCCGAGGAGCTCGTCGAGGGCATCCGCACCGCCGGTGCGATCTTCGTCGGCGACAGCACGCCCGAGGCCGCGGGCGACTACACCGCGGGCCCGAGCCACGTGCTGCCCACCGCCGGTGCCGCGCGCTTCGCCTCGCCGCTCGGCGTGTGGGATTTCGTGAAGCACACCAGCATCATCACGCTCGATCGTGCGGCACTGCGTGCGCAGAGCGAGGCGATCGTCACGCTGGCGCGCGCCGAGGGGCTCGAGGCCCATGCGCGCGCGGTGCTCATGCGCACCCGCGGAGACGGTGCGTGAGCTGGCGGGCCCACCTGCGCCCGCAGCTCGCGGCGCTGTCGGTCTACCACGCGCCCCAGCGCTCGGCACGCGCGCGCATGCACGCGAACGAGAACCCCGAGCCCTGGCCGGCGCACGTGCTCGCCGAGCTCGCCGAGCTCGTGCGCAACCTCGAGCTCGGGCGCTATCCGGACAGCAGCGGCCGCGAGCTCCGCGAGGCGCTCGCGCTGCGGCACGGCTGCGATCCGGCGCGCATCGTGCTCGGCAACGGCAGCGACGAGATCATCTCGCTCCTGCTCACCGCGCTCGGCGGTGCGCCCGAGCCGGTGGTCGTCGTGCCCACGCCCACGTTCGTGATGTACGGGCACAGCGCGAAGGTGCTGGGCTACGCGGTGCGCGAGGTCCCGCTGCAGGACGACTTCGAGCTCGACGAAGCCGGGCTCGATCGCGCGCTGGTCGGCGCCACGATCTGCTTCCTCGCGCGGCCCAACAACCCCACCGGCTCGCTGTGGCGCGCCGAGACCATCGAGCGGCTGATCGCGGCCCACCCCGCGGTGGTGTTCGTGATCGACGAGGCCTACGTCGCGTATGCACCGGGCGCGTCGATGTGGCGCGCCGATCGGCCCGACCACGTCGTGCACATGGGCACGTTGTCCAAGGTCGGGCTCGCGGCGCTGCGCGTCGGCTACGGCATCGCGGCGCCCGAGCTCGCGCACGCGCTCGACAAGGTGCGGCATCCCTACAACGTGTCGCAGACGTCGCTCGTGCTCGCGCACGCCGTGGTCACGCGCTTCGCCGACGTGCAGGCCGAGCTGGTCGCGCGGGCGATCGCCGGCCGCGAGCGCCTGGCCGCGCTGCTCGCGACGATCCCCGATGCCCACGTGCATCCGTCGTCCGCGAACCTCGTGCTCGTGCGCATGCCCTCGCTCGCGCGTGCGACCGCGCTGGTCGAGCTCCTCGCGCGGGCCGACATCCTCGTGAAGGGCTTCCCGCAGGCCGCGGAGCCGCTGCGCTCGTGCGTGCGCGTCAGCGTCGGCACGGCCGCGGAGCTCGATCATCTCGAGGCCACGCTGCGAGCCGCCACGTTCCCCTGAGCTGCGCTATCCTGCGAGGCTGGTGGAGGCCCGCATGCGACGATTCACGTGGACACTCTCGGGCGTGCTCGGCTGCGGCTCGGCGGGCGGTGACGGCGACGGCGGCAGCGGTTCGTCGAGCGAGTCCGGCGCGGGCCCGAGCACGGGCGCGTCGACGAGCACGGCCTCGTCGACCGCATCGACGGGCATGTCGGCGACGACCGACGAGACCGCCGACGGCACGGGCACGAGCGAGGGTCCGCCGCCGGACGCGAGCCTGCTCGAGCGGCTCTCGGTCGTCGACGTCACCGTGCCCGAGGGCGTCGCGCCCGGCGTGTCGAGCTGGCGGATCTGGGGCACGGCTCCGCTCGTCGTCGCGCCGACGTTCACCGTGCCGCTCGCGGGCTGCGAGACGCTGGTGGGCTACACGAGCAGCGGTGGCGCCGGCAGCACGGCACGCGCAGTGCGGATCGACGGCGCCGGCACGGTGCTCGCCGAGCACGAGCTCGGTGCCGGCCGCGAGCTGCGGGGGCTGGCGGCCGAGGCCGATGGGAGCTTCGGCGCGCTCGTGTGGGATCCCGTCGGGCAGCGCATATGGGTCGAGCGGCACGACCCGGACGGCGCGACGCTGTGGTCGACCGAGCTCACGAATCCGGACAACCATCCGACCGACTTCGGCATCGGCGACAGCCGCCTCGATTCCGGCGGCGGCAACTACCGCGCCTACTACCACGTGCACTCCGACTCCGGTCACGAGGGCGACACGCTGAAGACGGTCTCCGCCGACGCCGGTGTCGAGAGCACGCAGTGGGGCTGGGGCTGCTCGCACAGCATGAGCGAGGTGCTGCGCTGGAACGACGCGGTCGGCGACTTCCTCTCCGGCTGCGTGACCGATTGCTACCCGGGCACGGACGGCGACTTCGCGACCGCGAGCAAGGGCGGAATCTACGTCGAGAACGGCGTGGCGAAGATCATCGACGTCGATGCCGGCTGCAACGGCAGCGTCGCCGGCGAGCTGGGCAGCGCGGCGCCCTTCGGCAACGGCTGGGCGCTCTCGTTCAATGCCCACCAGGCCCCGACGACGCTCGGGCAGTCGTCCTACGATCCGGCGACGATGAACCAGGACATCGGCTTCGCGACGGTGCTCGCCGACCGCACGCCGAGCGCGGTCACCTGGCTCACGAGCACGCCCGCGCTGAACGAGGACGACACGTCGATCGCACTCTGGCGACCCGCGGGTGCCGACTCCGACGAATTCGTGATCGGCTGGCACGACGGCACGCCGGCGTACTGGCTCGCGCGCATCGACGCGGGCGGCGGCGTGCTCGAAGGCCCGATCGACGCGACCGCTGCGGTCGCATGGGGCCGCCGCGACGATCCGTTCCGCACGGCGAACAACGGCGACGTCGTATGGTCGTGGTTCGACACGGCGGGCAGCACGACGCTGCACTTCGCACGGATCTTCGCGGGCAACGACGCCTGCGGCTAGC
>CAZFKC010000206.1:0-5892 GCA_964519175.1 uncultured Nannocystaceae bacterium | reverse complement strand
GCTAGTTTTGGTCGCGCCGTCCGGCGCTCTTCCTGGTGCGGGCAGTCGTGCTCGCACTCCGCCGTGGCGAAGCCACGGCGGGCTCGAGTCCGGCGGGCTAGTTTTGGTCGCGCCGTCCGGCGCTCTTCCTGGTGCGGGCAGTCGTGCTCGCTGTCCGCCGTGGCGAAGCCACGGCGGGCTCGGGCGACGCTAGGCGTAGCCGCGTAGCGAGGCCGCGAGCTCGAGCATCGCGGTCTTCTTCGCCTTCGGCTTCTTCTTCTTCACGTTCTTGCCGTCGCCGCTCTTGTGGAAGGCGGCGAGCATCTCGTTCTCCTTCTGCGGCAGCCAACCCGCACGCACCGTCTTCTGGCGCGTCTCGGGCTGCTCGTGGAACCACTTCAGGAGATCGCGAATGGTGTCGGCGGTCGGGCGCGTGACGAGGCCGGTGGCGACGGCCTTCGCGTTCGAGACGCGCGCGAAGCCCCCCATCTCGTCGTCGTCGGGCACCCAGATCGGCAAGTCGACGCCGAGCTGCGCGCCGTTGTCACCGAGGAACGTGCTGTCGATCCACACCGGCTTCGCGTCGCTGCCGGTGACCTCTTTGCAGGTCTGCAGGAACTGCCCCATCGTCGTGGGCTCGACCGGCCCGCACAGGTTGTAGACCCCGACGTGCTTCTGCTCGACCGCGTTGATCATCCACGCCGCGAGATCGCGGGCGTCGATGTACTGGATCGGATCGTTGGGCGTGCCGGGCGCGACCATCTCGCCGCCCTTCTCGACGCGCAGCGGCCAGTAGGTGAAGCGGTCGGTGGGATCGCCGGGCCCGACGATGTAGCCGGGGCGCACGTTGGTCACGCGGCCGGGCATCGCGGCCTCGGCCGCCTGCTCGCACAACGCCTTCAGCGCGCCGTAGAACTCCATCACGCGCTCGACGGTGGGGTCGGGCATCGTCGCGACCTCGTCGGCCTCGGTGATGCCCTTCTTGCCGTAGATCTTCTCGGCGTACGCGGAGATCGACGAGACGAACACGTACTGCCCGACGTTGTCCGCGAGTAGCGTCGCGGAGTCCTTCACGATGCGCGGCACGTAGCCCGAGTTGTCGATGACCGCGTCCCACTTCTTGCCCTTCAGCGCGTCGAGCTTGCCGTCGCGATCGCCCTGCAGCTTCTCGACGTCGGGGAACAGCTCGGGCCGGGTCTTGCCGCGGTTGAACAGCGTGACCTCCCAGCCCTTGGCGAGCGCGGCGTCGACGATGTGCGGGCCGATGAAGCCGGTGCCGCCGAGCACGAGCAGGCGGAACTTGCCGGAGCTCTTCGGCTCGCCGATCTCGGGCAGCGGCGCGGGCGGGCCCGGCTCCGGTGTGGTCGAGCCGGGCTGCTGGCCGCGCGGACCGCAGCCGACGAGCCCGCCGACGAGGGCGGCGGAGGTTCCGAACAAGAAGCGACGACGCGAGCCGGATGCGATCATGAGCCGGGGTTGGACCCCACGAAAGCCACGAGGGTTTCGAACCCAACCATGCCCGCCGTGGGTCCCAGCCGCTCCGAAGTGAGCTCCGAAATCCCCGTTTCGCTGCGAGCGCCGATGGCCTGGGCGTCGCTGCTGTTCTCGCAGGTGATGCTCGCGAGCTTCGTCATGCGAGCGGTGCGCGAGGAGATGGGGGTCTCGGGCGGCGTCGAGGGCTTGCCGTGGCTGTTCACCGGGACGTTCCTCGTGACGCTCGCACTCGTGCCGCTGTTCGGCATCGCCGCGGCGAAGCTCGGCCGCCGCGCGCTGGCGAGTGCCGTGTACGGCGGCTTCGCGGCGAGCCTCGTCGCGCTGTGGCTCGCGTTCGCGGCGCTCGGCGACGACGAGACCGTGCTCGTCGTGCTGAGTCGGATCGCGTTCATCTGGCTCTCTGTGATCAACATGATCGCGGTCTCGACGTTCTGGGGCGTCGCGGTCGACGTGTTCGGGGGCGAGCGCGGCAAGCAGAGCTTCGGCACGCTCGCGGCCGGCGGCACTGCGGGCGCGCTCGTCGGGCCCCTGCTCGCGCTCGTGCTCGCGGGCCGCATCGGCACGCACCAGCTGCTGCTGGTCAGCGCCGCGGCGTGGCTGTTCGCGATGGTGTGCGCGGGTCGGCTCGAGCGTGCCGTCGCCCACATCCCTGCGGCCCCGCGCGGCGAGGCGCTCGGCGGCTCGGCGCTCGCGGGCCTGCGCGACGTGGTGCGCAACCCGACGCTGCGCGAGATCGGGATCTACGTGCTGCTCTACACCGCGACGTCGACGGTGATCTACATCGTGCAGGCCGGCATCGCGAAGGCGGCGTATCCCGATCGCGACGAGCGCACCGCGTTCTTCGCGGGTGTCGATCTCGTGGTGAACGTGCTCGCGATCACCGTGCAGCTCGGGCTCACCCGGCGGCTGCTGCAGCGGCTGAGCATGTCGACGGTGCTCGCGATCCTGCCGGTCGCGACGATCGCGATCCTCGTGCTGCTCGGGGCCTGGCCGACGCTCGCGATGCTGGTGGTCGTGCAGACGCTGCGCCGCGCGCTCGAGCACGCGGTGGCGAAGCCGGGCCGCGAGCTGCTCTACGACCGCGTCGACCGCGAAGCGAAGCTGAAGGGCCAGAACGCGGTCGACACGGTGGTGTACCGCGCCGGAGATGCGGCCTCCGCATGGGTGGTCGGCGGCCTGCAGGCGATCGGCATGGGCAACGCCGCACTCGCGCTGACCTTCGCCCCGATCGCGCTGGTGTGGGCCTGGTACGCGCGGCGCATCGCGGCTCCAGAGCGCCCGTCCGGCTAGCACTTGCGCAGAACTGCTGCGCGCGTGGTCCACACGCGGTCGGTGCGATCGCGGCGAAGCGCGCGGCAGGGTCGACCCGGATCGCGGGCGGATCCATCACGGCAGCTCGCCGGTGATCTGCGCGAAGAAGAGCGCGTGCAGCTCGTCGTGCCCGACCGCGCTCGGGTGCGTGCAATCGCTCGCGTACCAGCTCGGGTTGCTCGCGTAGCCGTGGCCGTAGAACCACGCGTGCATGTCGACCGCGCGCTGGCCCTTGCCCTCCACGGCCTCGGCGATGGAGTCGTTCCAGCGCTCGAAGATATCGTCGCTGGGGATCGTCGGCAGCCCGCCGCCGAAGGCACAGTCGTGCATGCCGAAATCGCCGACGCCGTCCGACGCGTCGTAGACGTTGCCCTCGAACACGAACACCTCCACGCCCGCGCCGAAGCGGTTCGGCGCGAGCAGGGCGTCGAGCGCGACCTCGATGTGGCCCTGCATCGCCGTGCGCGCGGGACCGTCGGCCCCGAGCACGATCGCCTGGATCGCCGACTTCATGTCGTTGCCGCCGCTCGTGATCACCACCGCGACGGGCCCAGGTAGCGCGTTCGGCAGACCGTTCACCTGGCCCAGCAGATCGCCCGTCTCCGAGCCGCTCTCGGCCGCGTGCACGTACTCGATCCCTCCGTAGTGCGCATCGAGCTCGTCGCGCAGGAGGGTGTAGTAGAACGGCGACTGTCCGCCGCCGTCGCCGATCGAGTCGCCGAGCACCACGAGGCTCCCGAGCGACTCGAGCCCGACGATGTCGCCGGTCGACGTGTCGCCGCTGCTCTCGGCCGCGCCGCTCGAGCTCGCCGCCGACGTCGCCTCGCCACTCGTGTCGCTCGCCATCGCCGTCGTCGTGCCGGCTTCGCTCGAGCCGGCCTCGCTGCTCTCGGCCGAGCTCGTCGACTCCCCACCGCCCGACATCGTGGAGCCGACACTCGTCGCCACGGTCGTCGTTGCCGCTCCGCGCTCTTCGCTCGCACACCCCGACGCGAGCACCAGGCTCGCAATGATCGATGCCCGCATCGTCTTTCGTCCCTTCCGTTCCGGGCGCGCTCGAGCTGCGTCGAGTCGGACGACCGTCCCCCCGGCCGGTCGACACCGTCGCGTCCTCGACCGGCACCGCCGGCGCGATCGCGAGCCCCCCGGTGCATTCGCACGCGGCGACTTCTCGCTCCCTCCCTCGCGCGAAAATCCGCCGAATGGTTCGCAGGGCCGGCCGCCGCGCCCGCGCCGTGGATCGCGCTCGGTTCCGTCGCCATACTCGCACGACCGTGCGACGCACCAGGCAGGCGTACGCGTTCCCCGCGTTCGCGGCGAGGCGGTGCTGGATTTCTTTCTGGCAGCGGAGCGGATCGACCTCGACGATCGGGCGTGGTTGGAGGGGATCTCCCAGGTCTCGCGCCCGCTGTTGCCGGCCTCGGACGATCACGCCGCAGCATTCGGCAGCTACGACGCCGAGACCGCGTCCTGGACGTTCGCGACGAGGCTGAAGCACTCCGGCCTCCCGCTGGTGATGGACGACACCCTCAACGTGGAGCTCTCCGAGTCCGAGCGCGAAACCGCGTCGACGTTGAGCGGGATCTCGAGCGTCTCCGAGCACGTCCACGGATATCCCAGCGTCCGGTCCGCAATGAACCGCCGCGGCCTCGTCGAGATCGCGAACGTGCTCGCCCGAACGCGCACGGAGTTCGTCGCGTTGTACGTGCACCTCGACATGCCGCTGCACCTCACCGCCGAGCAGCGGTGCTTCTGGCGCCGGCTCAGCGCGCACCTCGCCAGCACGACACACCTCCGCCGTGCGCTGCAAGCCCGACAGGCGGAGCAACCAGACGCCGTCTTCCGTCCCGACGGAAGCTGCGCGCATGTGAACGGCGCGTTCGCGCGAGCGTCGCTCCGACGGATCGCGGCACAGGTGGTGGCGCGCGAACGGATCCGCGCCCGGACAGGGGACATCGCCGCCGCCGTCGAGACGTGGACGGCTGCGACCATCGCGGGTTGGTCGGTCATCGATCGCTTCGACGACGATGGCCGCCATTGGATCCTCGCGTGGGAGAATCCGCTGGGTGAGCACAATCCCCGCCGCCTGAGTCCGACCGAGCTGCAGCTCGTCGAGCGAGTGGTGCAGGGCTGGACCAATCGCGACATCGCGGCGGAACTGGGCTCGAGTCGCGCGAGCACGTCGCGGATGCTCCATCGCGCGCTGCGCAAGCTCGGCGTCGACGACGTGGGTGTGCTCGCGCGCTGGCACTCGCCCTCGGTGCAGCGCCGGGTGCTCGCACAGCCGATCGGAATCGATGGCCTGCTCGCGATCGGGATCCCGCTCCCGGCCGCCGAGCGCATCCAGGGGCTCACGAACGCAGAGCGCGAGGTGCTCGCCGGTCTCGTCGGCGGCAAGACCAACCGCGAGATCGGCAGCGCCCGGGGCACGAGCGCCCGCACGGTCGCCAACCAGGTGCAGTCGATCTTCGCGAAGCTCGGGGTCGGCTCGCGCCGCGAGCTGCTGCACGGCCTCGGCGACCGCTTCGCATGAGCTCGGGTGGAACGTTTGACCATGGCGGTCGGCCACGCGGCCATGGCAACTCGTAGCGGATGAGTCGTTCGAGCTTCGGTCGGGGGTCCGTTGTGGTCGCGTTCGCGGCATTCGTCACGGGTTGTGCGGGTGGCATCGTGCCTGCGCCGCCCAAACCAGCGCGAAGGGTACCGGTGCTCGCGCTCGAGCCACCGCCGGCGGTGGAGGGGCAGGGGCGTATCGCCATCGACGCAGTCGGCTACGACGGCGATCCTGGACCGTTCCGTGTGGATGCGCAGCTATCGAGCACGACGATCGTCGCGACGACGGGCGACAGCATCTCCGGCGGCACCACGCGCCTCGTCTGCGACAAGACCCCGTGCGTCGTCAACCTTCCCTATGGTCACCACGAGCTCGTCGTGGGTGCCAACGGAAAGGCAGGGCACGTCCCGGTCGTCGTCGGCGAGCGTCCGACGGTCGTGAACATCGTGGTCGGGATCTGGAAGACCGGACCAGGGCACATGTTCCAGTCACCGTCGTACGAGCAGTGGGAGCCGCCCGATGGGATCATCTACACGCGCGGACCGTGATCGGCT
>CAZFKC010000205.1:0-5985 GCA_964519175.1 uncultured Nannocystaceae bacterium | reverse complement strand
CCGTGGCTCGGCGCCTGGGCACCGCCGAGCTGAGTCAGAGGCCCACGGGGCCCGCGCAGATCTCCGGGTCGCCGAACGTGTCGAGCTCGACGCCCATCAGGTTCGCGAGCGTCACCAGCAGGTTGTTGTGCGGCACGCCCTCGCGATTCAGATAGCGGCTGGTCCCGACGCCGGGGATGTTCTTGCCGCCGCCGATCATGTAGAGGAGCCGGTCCTTCACGTGGCCGCGGCCCATGCCCTTCGTCCACACCACCATCGTGTTGTCGAGCACGCTGCCGTCGCCCTCGGGGATGTCGCGCAGGCGCCCGAGCAGGTACGCGTACTGCCGAACGTAGAACTGCTCGATCGTCAGTCGCCGCTCGTAGAACACCGGGTCGTCGGGCGTGACCTCGAAGTCGTGGGCGACGACGTGCTGGCTCACCGGGAACTCGATGCCCTCGGTCGGCCACGACGTACCGCCGGAGTAGTTCTCCGCGTTGCCGGTGTTGCCGTTCTGGATCGACGCGACCTGCGTGACGCCGCACGCGAGCGCCTGCGCGAGGATGTCCATGTGCCGCTGCGCCGTGACCGGGTAGTCCTGCGACGAGTTGTAGGTGAAGGACGCTTCGGGCGCGACCGGCGAGCAGTCGGCGGGTGCGAAGGCCTCGAGCCCGTGCTGCAGCGCGAGCAGGTGCTCGAGGTGCTTGTCCATCTTGGGGCGATCCTCGCTGGCCAGTCGCGGGCGGAGGCGCTCGAGCTCGATCGCGACGCGGTCGAGCGATCGCACCTGACGTTGCGCGTACGCGAGCTGCTCGTCGGGCGTCTGATCGAGGTCGCCGAAGATCGTGTCGAACGCGGCGATCGGATCCTCGTGGGGATGCGCGGGCTCGTCTGCGCCCCGGTAGGAGATCCGGCAGCCGCCGTTGTTGCCGTAGGGCATCGCCGCCAGCGTCAGCGCCTGCACACCGAGCGCATCGGCGATGTACTGATCGATCGACATCCCGCCGGCCCAGAACTCGCTCTCCGCGGTCTGGTTCGCCCAGGGGTTGTTGATCACGCCGGTGAGCTGGTGGCCCATGCCCACGTGTCCACCCGGGCCCGTCTCCTTGTCGCGCGTGTACATCACCATGTTGCCGATGATCGTCAGCTGATCGACGAAGTCGTCGAGCGGCGACAGCATGGTCGGCAGCGGACCCGCGAGCGCCGAGCCGTCGACGCCACCGTTGGGCTCCCAGCACCAGCGATCCATCGAGTCGTTGGGGCTGTAGAAGAACACCAGACGGCGGGGGAACTCGCCGTCGCCGGCCGAGCTGGGGATCGAGCGCAGGAACGGCACCGTCGCGAGCGCGGAGCCGAGGCCGGTCAAGAGTCGTCGACGTCGGATCTTCATCGTTGCTCTCCTCGGGCTCACGCGTCGGCGTGGATGTGGCGGAAGGCGTCGCTGCGCACGATGCCGATCATCAGCTCGCGCAGATCGTGATCGGAGGCCGCGAACGCCTCGGCGATCTTCTCGCTGCTGCACGCGTCCGCAGTCGTGCCCAGATCGCGCGCGAGCAGGTACCAGCCCCAGTTGCGCGCCATGCAGGCCCGCACCTCGTCGCTCTCCGACAGCTCGTGGGCGAGCCCGACCACGGAGTCGAACGTGCCGATCTCCGATCCGATCGCTTCACCTGCGCCGGAGATCGAGTTGCCCTCGGCGTCGACGGTCGTGTACACGCCCATCGAGTCGTAGGTCTCGAACGACTGCCCGATCAGATCCATCATGCTGTGGCAGCCCTTGCACTCCGTGCGCTCGAGGCGGTCCACGCCGGGATCCAGCTCGACGCCCTGCGGTGGCGGCGGCAGCGAGCCGCACAAGAGGCGCGTGCGCACGAACTTGCCGGTGTGCACCTTGTCGGTGCCCTGCCGCGTGGGCCCGAGCTTGAGGAAGAACGACGCCTGCGTGAGCAGACCCGCGCGCTCGTCGGGCGGAAGCTCCGTGCGGCCCAGCGGTTCCTCGCTCGGGGTCACGCCGTAGATCGCCGCGAGCGCGTCGTCGTCGACGTACGACCACGACGCCGACAGCAACGTCTCGAGCTTGCCGTCGCCGCGCAGGATGGTCTCGGTCATGAAGGTCTCGGTCTCGCGACGGATCGCCGCGCGCAGCTCCTCGCTCCAGCCTGCGTGCTGCTCCGGCGTGCGGTTGGCGGCGTCGACCGCCTCGAGCTCGAGCCACTGATCGCCGAAGTCGCGCACCATCGCCTCGGTGCGCGGGTCCTCCAACATGCGGCGGGCCTGCGCCTCGATTCCATCGGCGTCGTCGAGCTCGCCCGCAGCGGCGGCTGCGAAGAGCGCGGCGTCGGGCATCGTCCCCCACAGCCCGTAGGACAGCCGCGAGGCCACCTCGTAGCCGGTCAGCGGACGTACGGCGCCCGTCGCATCGGGACGACCGAGCTCGACGTGGTAGACGAAGTGCGGCGACATCAAGAGGCTCTGCACGACGAGCTCGAGCGAGGCCTCGGCACCCCAGGTGTCCTTCCCGTCGCGATACAGCTGCAACAGCTCGTCCTGCTCCTCGGTCGTGAGCGGTCGCCGATAGGCGCGCGCACCGAACGACGCGATGAACGGCGCGACGCACTCGTCGGTCGCGCGATCGCACGGCATCCACTCGTCGAAGCGCGTGGCTGCGGCCGTCTCGGCCAACACCGCGGCGGCTTCGCGATACTGATCGACCTGCAGCTCCGCGACGACCGCGGTGTTGCTCTCGAACCCACCGTGGCGCTCGTCGGCGACGAAGGCCTCGCCGGGCGCGGACGCGTCGCCGAGCAGGTCGCGGACCGTCGCGTCGTACTGCGCACGCGTCAGGCGGCGCAGCGGGGTCGTGCCGATCTCGACCGCGTCGCCGCACTGGCCCTCGACCTCGCCGTCGTCGCCGCTGCTGCTGCCGTCGTCGGGGTCGGTCGGCGACTCGGCGCCCTCGCCCTGCGAGGCCCCGTCGCCACCGCCCGCGGGCGGACCCCCCGAGAGCCCGGTGTAGCAGCCGGCGAACGGCAGTGTCGCTGCGAGGGTGAGGGCTCGTGCGCGCATGGCGAATCACCAAGTGCCCGCTCGGCGCGTCCTGTCACCGCGCGACTTCTCATGCCGAGCCCGGTCGTTTCGCGGTGACAAGCGCGGGCCATCGGGCACTCGGGGGAAGGATGGTGGTCCCGAACCTGACATACTGGGCAGCGCCGCGAACGATGTGGGCCGACGACGACCTCTTGCGCGCGTGGCGTGCGGGTGACGGCTCGGCCGGCGACACGCTCGTGCAGCGGCACTACGCGTCGGTGCGCCGGTTCTTCGATCTGCGCGTGCCCGAGGTCGCCGAAGACATGACGCAGCTCGCGTTCTTGGCCTGCGTCGAGGGGCGCGAGCGGCTGCGCGACGAGGCCGGCTTCCGCCCGTACATGTTCGGGGTCGCGCGTCGGCTGCTCCTGCGCCACCTGCGGGGCGAGGAGCGCTTCGAGCGGATGGCCCAGTTCCGCGCGGCGCAGGGGCCCGACACCACGTTGACGCCGTCCGGTGTGGTGGCGCTGCGGCAGGAGCACCGCTTGCTCCTGCGTGCGTACGCCGAGCTCACCCCCGACGAACAGATCGCGCTGCAGATGTTCTACTGGGAGGGGCTCGCGAACGCCGAGATCGCCGCCGTGCTCGAGATCTCGGTCACTGCGGTGACGACTCGGATCTCGCGCGCGCGTCAGCGGCTGCGGCGCGAGATCGAGAACATCCGAGCGCGCGCCGACGTGCGCGCGTCGCTGCTCGCCGATCTCGAGGGTTGGACCCGGTCTGTGGTCCCCACCGTGTCGACATAGCGCGGCTCCGTGTAGCATGGCGGTGCATGGAGCCGTCGCCGCGAGCGCACGCGAGCCGAGAGCTCGTCCGCGGCAGCCTGCTCGGCCGCTATCGCATCGTCGAGCGGCTCGCACGCGGCGGCATGGCCGAGGTCTACCTCGCGCACGAGCGCAGCCCCCACGGCGTCGAGCGGCTGGTCGCGCTCAAGCTGATCTTGCCGCACATGGCCGGCGAGCCCCACTTCCTGTCGATGTTCGTGAACGAGGTGCGCGTCGCCGCGTCGCTGCACCACCCGAACATCGCGCAGGTGTTCGACTTCGGCGAGGTCGACGGCGAGCCCTACCTCGCGATGGAGCTCGTGCACGGCGCGACGGTGCAGAGCCTCTTGCGCCGTGCGAACGAGCAGTCGATCGCGATCCCGCTCGGCTGCGCGCTCGCGATCGTGATCGCGGCCTGTGCGGGCCTGCACTACGCGCACGAGCGCGTCGATCTCGGCGGCGCGCCGATGCACATCGTGCACCGCGACGTCGCGCCGTCGAACCTGATGGTCCGCCACGACGGCGGCGTGAAGGTGCTCGACTTCGGCATCGCGAAGGTGGCGAGTCAGACCACCGCGACCGCGACCGGCGTGTTCAAGGGCAAGGCCGGCTACATGTCGCCGGAGCAGTGCTCCGACGAGCCGCTCGATCGCCGCTCGGACGTCTTCAACCTCGGCATCCTGCTCTACGAGCTGACCACGCAGCGGCGCGCGTTCTTCGGCGACAACCCGGTCGCGGTGCTCAACAAGATTGCGCGCGGTCGGTTCGCGCGGCCCTCGGAGATCGCGGAGGATTATCCTGCCGAGCTCGAGGCGATCGTGCTGCGCGCGATGGCACTGGCCCCGGACGAGCGGCAGGCGAGCGCGCAGGAGCTGCAGCTCGAGCTCGAGGCCTTTGCGCGCGCCGAGCAGCTCGATCACTCGAGCGTCGCGCTGGCGACGTTGATGCGCACGCTGTACGGCGAGCAACCCTATCCCGCGTTGCCGCCCGCGCGCGTCGAGTCGTCGCTCGCGATCGTGCCCGTCGACGGCGGTGCGTCCGAGCTCACCACCTCGCCGCGGATCGTGCGTCGACGCGGACGTGCAGTGCCGATCGCGGCCTCGGCGGTGGTCGCAGCTGCGCTCGCGTGGTGGGCGTGGCCGCAGGGCAGCGAGCAACCGCTGCAGCCGGCTGCGACGGGCGCCGACCTCCGGGTCGAGGCCGCGCCGACGAGCGCGGCACTGCAGGCCGCGCACGTCGTGTCGGCGCCGCCAGCCGAGCAGACACCACCGCCCGCTCCGGCGACGCCGGCCTCCGTCGCGCCGACACCCGCCTCCACCGCTCCGACGCGTGCAGCGGAGGCCGAGCCCGCGATCGTGGCGCCGTCGCGACGTGCGGCGCCGACGAAGACGAAGCGCAAGAAGCCGCGGGGGCAGGCGGGCAAGCCCACGAAGCGCGTCGGGCCGGCCGGGATGTATCCGTGATCGCGCTCGCGCTGGTCGTGCTGCTCTGGGCCCCGCCGAGCAACGAGGCGGCCGAACGCGCCGAGCGTCACTTCGCTGCGGGCGAGTACGAGGCCGCGATCGTCGCGCTCGAGCAGGCCTACGCGATCGAGCCCGATCGCGCGTTCGTGTTCGCGATGGGCAGCGCCTGGCAGGCGCTGGGCGAGTGCGAGAAGGCGACCGAGCAGTACGAGCGCTTCCTCGGCACCGATCCGTCCGCCGAGCAGGCCGCGTCGGCCCGCGAACGCATCGCGCTCTGTCGTCCTCGCAAGCCGCCACCACCGCTCGTCGTCGCACCGCCGCCCGCGAGCGCCGAGCCCATGCCCGCCGAGCCGACGCGCCCAGCGGATCGGAGGGCCGACGACGCGCGGCCCTGGCACCGCGATCCGGCCGGCGGCGTGCTGCTCGGGCTCGGCCTCGCGGTCGCCGTCGGCGGGACGGCGCTCGAGATCGCCGGCGCGACGCGACGCCTCGGCGCGGACGATGCGAGCGGTGAGCAGGACTTCCGCAGGCAGCTCCGCCAGAGCAACACGATGCAGGGCGTCGGCATCGGGATGATCGCGAGCGGCACCGCGCTTGTGTTGGGCGCGGTGATCCGCTACGCGCTCGTCCGCCGCGGTCGCGTCGCGCGGACGCGGTGATCGCTACGGGTCCTGCGGCACGACGGTGAAGGTCTC
>CAZFKC010000204.1:0-5995 GCA_964519175.1 uncultured Nannocystaceae bacterium | reverse complement strand
GCTAGAGCCCGTCTTGGCTATGCTGATCGGGTGTCGACCCCGAGCGACGCGGCCGAGCGATCGGTGCGCGACACCGAGCCCGAGGGCGAAGCCACGCTGGCCGCGACGCAGGATCGGGTCGCCGCCAAGGCCCCCGAGCTCGCCCGCGGCACCGAGATCGGGCGCTATCTCGTGGTCCAGGAGCTCGGGCGCGGAACGACCGGGCGCGTGTGGGCCGCGTACGACGGCGATCTCGATCGCAAGGTCGCCATCAAGCTCGTGGGCGAGCCGATCGCGAACGATCCGAAGCGTCGCAAGCGACTGCTCGGTGAAGCGCAGGCGATGGCGCGCATCCGGCATCCCAACGTCGTGCTCGTGCACGACGTCGGCACACACGAGGGTCGACTCTACATCGCGATGGAGTTCGTCGAGGGCACGACGCTCGGACGCTGGTGCGCCGCAGCGCCGCGCACGGCGGCGGAGATCCTCGACGCCTTCGACGGCGCAGCGCGGGGCCTCGCGGCCGCGCATGCCGCTGGCGTGGTGCACCGCGACTTCAAGCCCGACAACGTGCTCGTCGACCACGAGGGCCGTGCGCGCGTCGTCGACTTCGGCCTCGCCCGTGCCGAGCTCGGTCCGACGGCCGCCGCACCGCGCCCGGCCGGCACGCCCGCGTACATGTCTCCCGAGCACTACGGCCGCGGCGACGTCGATGCGCGCAGCGATCAGTTCTCGTTCTGCGTCGCGCTGTGCGAGGCCACGAGCGGACGGCGGCCGTTCCACGGGGACACGCTCGCCGAGCTCGCCGCAGCGACGCTGCGAGGCGAGCCCGACGTCGAGGTGATGGCTCGCTTGCCGCCGCGGATCCGTCGCGTGGTGGCGCGGGGGCTGGCGGTCGATCCCGCTGCACGTCATCGGTCGATGGCGGAGCTGATCGCGGCGCTCGAGCGCGCACGCAGGCCGCGGTGGCCGCTCGCCCTCGCGCTGGCCGCGAGCGCCACCGCCGGCGTGCTGCTGTGGCTGCTCCGTCCGCCCGTCGAGCCGGTGCAGTGTCGCGGCGACGAGCAGGCCGCCGCCGTGTGGAACGACGAGGTCCGTCGCCATGTCGCGCTCTCGACCGGCGAGCTGTCGCGCGGCTATGTCGACACCGTCGCCGAGCGACTCGCGGCGAGCCTCGACGACTACGGCGCGGCGTGGGTACGGCTGCACGACGAGGTGTGCAGCGGTGCCCGTGCCGACGATCCGCTCGCCGCCGGGCGCCGTGCGTGCGTCGCCGATCGCTTCGCGGCCTTCGAAGGGCTCGTCGCACTCGCGACCCACGGACGACCGGCCGCCGAGCGCGTCGACGCGCTGCTCGCCACGTTGCCGGCGCTCGACGACTGTCGTCGCGACGATGCGGCTTCGTGGGAGCCGGTGCCGCCGGATCCCGAGCTCGCCGCGCGCGTCGAAGCGATTCGCGCACGGGTACGCGAGGCACGGCTGCGCTACCGGGGCGGCGACCTCGAGGGGCTCGAAGCCGAGCTCGAGGCCGTCGTCGACGAAGCGCGCGCGACCGAGTATCCCCACGTGATCGCCCAGTCGCTCGCCCTGCGGGCGCAGGTGGAAGATCTCGGCGGCGATCCGCAGTCGGCCACGCGCGACCTCGACGATGCGCTCGCGCTCGCCCTTGCCGGTGGCCACGACCGCCTCGCGGCCACGATCGCGATCGTGCGCATCGGGCTGGCCGCACAGAACCCGAGCTACGACATCCAGACCGAGCACTGGGGCACGCTCGCGCGCGCGCTGCTCGAGCGCAGCGGCGGCGACGACCACACGCTCGGCGAGCTCGAGGGCTCACTCGGCGCGGTGTTGGCCAACCGCGGAGAGTTCGCGGCGGCGCTCGTCCACGACGAGCTCGCGCTCGCGGCCTACGAGCGCGCGCACGGGCCCGAGCACTACCTCACGGCCGGTGCGGAGCTCGGCTGCGCCGATGTCATGGTCCGGCTCCGTCGCACGGACGAGGCGTGGGCGCGCGCCACCGCAGCCGAGCGCGTGATCGAGGCGGAGCTGGGCCGCGAGCACCCGGAGGCGCTGCGGGCCCTGCACACCCTCGGCGTGCTCGAGCTCGCGCGCGAGCACTCCGACACCGCGATCGCGATCATGCAGGACGCACTGCAGCGGGCGGACGCGATGTTCGGCGCGCGTGGTCGGCAGGTGAGCACGATCGCGTTCAACCTCGCGCTGCCGTCGGCCGTCCATGGCCGCATCGACGAGGCCCGCGCAGCGCTGCAGCGCTCCCGCGACGCATGGCCGGTCACCGACGATCCGATCTCGGACGCGCAGCTCGAGGATCTCGAGGCCCGCATCGCACAGCTGGCGGAGGACTTCGAGGGCGCGCTCGTGCACCTCGAGCGTGCGCACGAGCTCTACGCACGCGAAGGCGAGCTGTTCGAGCGCGCGCTGGCGAAGAACCGGCTGATCCGCGCCGGCGTGCTGGTCGAGCTGGGCCGGTGGCGCGAGGCGCTCGACGCCTTCGAGGCCGCGCATCCGCGGTGGGGCAACGGCGTCCTGGTCGGCATGCCCGAGGCCTTCTGGGCGATCGCAGCCGCGGCTGCGCTCGGCGACGGCGACGCGCTCGCGACCTGGCTCGCGCGCATCGAGGCGATGCCCGTGCGTGGTCGCGTGGACGAGGCCCTCGTGCTCACGGCACGCGCGATCGCAGCGAACGACCGCACCCCGGAGACGCTTGCGGCCGTCGGGCGGGCCCAGGCGACGGTCGCCGAGCTCCGCTTCGCCCGGCATCCGCTCGCGCGTCAGCTCGCGGGCTGGATCGCCGGCGAGTGGCCGCTCACCACTGCGCCGACACGAACGGCCGCTCGGGACGGGCGATGAGGAAGCCCTGCAGCAGATCGCAGCCGAGCTCGACCAGGCAGTCGCGCTCGGCCTCGGTCTCGACGCCCTCGGCGACGACCTCGAGCCCGATCTCGTGGCACAGCCCGGTCATCGAGCGCACGAGCTTGCGCCGCACGTCGTCGTGGTCGACGCCGTGGGTGAGGCTCATGTCGAGCTTGACCACGTCGGGCTGCAGCAACAGGAAGCTCGACAGCCCGGCATAGCCGGCGCCGAGATCGTCGATCGCGATGCGGTGGCCGTGGTCGCGCAGCCGCGTGATGCAGGTGCGCAGATCGGGGATCGAGTCGATCGCCGCGCGCTCGGTCACCTCGAGCACGAGCCGCTGCGCGACGCCCTCGAACGGATGCGCGTCGGGCCCGATGATCGCGGGGTCGCGCAGATCGTCGGGGTGCAGGTTCACGAAGATCGTCCAGCTCGGATCGGCGCCGGCGAGATCGTCGACGACACGGCGGTGGATCGCGGCCGCGAGCTCGGGGAGTCGACCGAGCCGCGTCGCGGCGTCGAGGATCGCGCCGGGATGCGGCAGCGTGCGGTCCTCGGAGCGCAGCAGCGCCTCGTAGCCGAACAGCGAGCGATCGGCCGCGCGCATGATCGGCTGGTACGCGACCCAGAGGCTGTCGAGCGTGCGCTCGAACGCCGACTCGAGGCCGGCGCGATCGGAGGCCTCGCCGGTCTGCGTGCCGAGCCACGTCATCGCCTCGCGCTTCGCTCGCGCGAGTCGGTACCAGCGCAGCGCCGTGCGGACCTGCTCGATCAGCGCCTTGGTCTCGAACGGCTTCGTCATGTAGCGCAGCGCGCCGTACTCGACCGCCGCGATCGCGGTCTCCAGCTCCGGCGCGCCGGTCATGAGCACGACCGGCAGATCGAGATCACGCATGCGGATCGCACGGAGCAACGCGATGCCGTCCTGGCCCGGCATCGCGATGTCGGTGACGACCGCGCCCACGCGACCGGTCTCGACCCACACGAGTGCCGCGTCGGCGTTCTCCGCGGTGAGCACCTCGATCTTCGTCGCGCGCAGTGCGGCCGACAACGCCGCGAGCACGCCGGGCTCGTCGTCCACGACCAACACCGCGGTACCACTTCCGCTCGGTGCCTCAGTCGCCATGCGCCGTCACCTTTCGCAGCGTACCCTGCGCGGGCGATGTTCGGGCGCTCCGGGTTGGGCCGCCCGCGCGCGGCCGACGAACTCTGGCGCCATCCTCGTCCGAACGATCGATACTCGCTCACCGAGCTCGACGTCGGCGGCCGAGCGCCACGACCACCACCAGCATCGCTGCGGCGAGCGAACCGACCCGACCGCGCGGCTGCGTGACGCATGCGCAGCCCTCTGCACCGTCGCCCCCGAACCCCGGCGGCAGGGCGGTGCCACCGACCGGCGCACCGTCGTCGTCTGCGCCATCCCCCGAGGCCGCGTCTGCGCCATCTCCCGACGGGTCGCCGGATCCGCCCTCGTCGTCGGCGCCGCCGCTGTCGCCCGCAGGCCCGCCCTCGTCGTCGGCGGGCGGCGGCGCATGCCCGATCCCGATCGTCACCGTGTCGCTCTGCATCTCGTTGCCGGCGAGATCGACCGCAGTCGCGTAGAGCTCGTAGACCCCGGACGGCAGATCGTTGACCTGCCAGCTGTACGGCGCGCTGGTGTCCTCGGCGACCTGCTGACCGTCTTGGAAGAGCGTCACGCTCGCGATGCCCTGGTCGTCGCTCGCGTCGACCATGATCGCGAAGTCGGTGCCCGCATCGAGCTCCTGTCCATCGGTGGGGAACGTGATCGTCACGGTCGGCGCCGCGGTGTCGGGCGTGCTGGGCCCGAAGAGCGTCATCAGCTCGCGGTAGGAGTTCTGCGCGTACGCGTCGCCGCACTCGGCGACGTGCTGATCGGGGCAGCTCCCGCCCTGCACGATCGTGATGCACTCGTCCTTGAAGGACGGATCACCACCGGCGACGTACGGGTTCATGATGTCGGTCTCGTCGTCGACGTGCTCGAGCCCGAAGCTGTGCGCGACCTCCTGACCGATCGTGGTCGCGTGCTCCGACGCACCGAGCCCGTCGTCCGCGCTCACGAACGCGAACGTGATGTTGTTCGGGGTCTCGCTGTCGTCGCAGTCGAGCGGCGCGATGCCGAGCACACCGCCGCCGAACGGATTGCTCGGGCCGGTCATGTTCATCACGTAGTCGCCCGAGGCCGGACGCTCGTCGGTGACGACGATGTCGAAGTCGGCCCAGTCGGTGCGCACCGCCTGCATCACGGCGTCGCGCATCGAGCCGTCGCCGTACGACGCGAACGAGCCCGCGCACTCGCCGATCTGGGTCACGTCGTTGTGGGAGTCGTCCCAGCCCGAGCTCAGCTGCGCGCCGTCGAAGTTGACGAAGATCGTGCCTTGCTTCGCAGCCTTCGGCGCTCCGATCGCGCGCAGCCGCGGCGCGTCGTCGGGCACCGGACGCGGCACGCCCCGCGAGGTGCCGTAGCCGGTGACGGGCGGCGGCGGGCTCGCGACGTACGCGGGCTCGGTCGCGATCATCGAGGCGAGGACGAGCTGGACGAGGGTCGCCATGGGCGAGCGCGCCGAGAGCAGGTCCCGTACCAAGCGGAGGCGGAGCTACGCGCCGAGAATCGCGAGCGGCCGTGGAGCATGCGCTGGGCAACTCGCCCAGGCACCGCGACGACTCGCCCACGCAGCCGCGGCCCCGACCAACCGACGTCGTCAGGTCGCGTTCATGTGTGACGACCTGATCGACGAGCCCATCTCACTCGCCGGCTGGCCGGGCCCTGTGTCGCCGCCCCCGCATTCGCTGCGATCTCTTGCGGCAGGGGTGAGGTTTTTTGTCCGCCTCGAACGATGAGACGGCGACACAGTTGCGGCACGCCCGTCCCTACAGCACGCGGCGTGCCAGCGGCGCCCGATCGCGATCACGACGGATTGAGCGGGCAGGCGGCGGGCTCGCGGTGCGATCTGTGCACGCGACGACTGCAACTCGCCCAGCGCCGATTCGAGCCCGACGTGGCTTCGCCACGGCGGTCAGCGAGCATGGCTGCGCGCGCTAGGAAGAGCGCCGGAGGCGCGACCAAAGCTCAGTGGAGCTTCGCGTACATCGGGGCGTCGACGCGTTCGACGTCGGCCTCGCC
>CAZFKC010000203.1:0-6033 GCA_964519175.1 uncultured Nannocystaceae bacterium | reverse complement strand
TCCCCAGGGCCCAGACTGCGAGCAGCAGTTGGACGGCGGCCAGGAGTGTCAGGTCTCCCAGCACGTACGACGGGGGCCTTCCCGGGAGGGGCGTGACCCTAAACGCGCTCCATGGTCACGGTTCGGGTCACACCCCGATCAGACGGGGTTCGTGCAGGACGGCGAGACGCCGCCCCGGCGACGTCACTGGTTGGCGAGCCGCCGGAGGCCGATCTTCACGGTGCTCGTGCTCGATGCGCCGTCGGTGCCGGTCGCGGTGAGCGTGAAGATGGCTTGGCCCCCGGTGCCGCGCGTGCCGACGAGCTTGCGGATGATGCGCCGCTGGGCTTCGGTGGTGGCGATCTTCAGGGTGCGTGTCTGGCCGGCCGCGAGCGTGACGGTGATGGGCTTGAGGGTGACGCGGGTCTTGCCCTTGGCCCTGAGGATCGTGGCGATCTTCAGGGTGCAGGCGACCTGGCCGCAGCCGACCCTGACGGTGATCCAGCGCTTGTTGAGCAGGATCTGCCGGGACTTGGCGCCGCTGAGCAGCTGCAGCGTGGGCTTGGGCGGCGCTGACGCGGCGGGCGTCGAGGCGCCGGGCCCGACGACGGGTTGAGCGACGGCGAACCCGACGGTCGCAGTCGGTCCGGTCACGCCGGCACGGCTGATCGAGCGCACGCGGAACGTGTGGTCACCGTCGGGCAGCGGGCCGAGCGTCATGGGGCTCGCGCATGCCGCGAACGGCGCGTCGTCGACCGAGCAGGCGAAGGTCGCGTCGACCCCGTCGCTGGTGAACGCCACGACCGGGGACCGCTCGCTGCTCAGAGCCGCGGGCGCGGTCGTGATCGTCGCCGTCGGAACCTTCGCGTCGACCTTCGCCGCGGCGCTGGTCTTCGTGATCTCGACGTTGCCCGCCGCATCGGTGCTGCGGTAGCGCAGCTGCTCACCATCGGTGAGGACGGGCTTCTTCGCCGGGTCGTACGTCGTGGTCGGGCCGGGGTTGCCGGCCGTGTCGACGATCTCGTACGTGGTGGCCTTCAGGCCGGAGCCGCCCGTGTCAGCCGCCGTCAGCGTCACCGTGACCGGCCCGGACTGGAACGCCCCGGGGACGTCATCGCTCGTGGTCGGCGCGGTGAGATCGACCTTGATCGTGACGTCCTTTGACGCCGAGGCAGGAAGACCGTCCTTCGACGAGGTGATCGTCGCGGTGAACGCGCCTTCCTTCGTCGGCGTGCCGGCGATCAGGCCGCCGTCGTCGATCGTCAGCCCGTCGGGCAGCGCGCCGGCGGTGACCGAGAACCCGCGCAGAGGCGTGCCGGTGAACTGGAAGCTGAACGCCTTGGCGCCGATCCACTCCGGCGGTGTGCCGCCGATCGTCGCCTTGACCTGCCCGCTGGCGTTCGCGCCCCAGCAGACGATGGAGCCGGCGGTCGTGACGACGCAGGTGTGCGAGCCGCCGGCCGAGATCTGCAGGGCACTCGTCGCGCCGCCCGGAACGGTGGTGCGGCCGTCCGCGGCGGAGCCCCAGCACGTCGGCGTGCCGTCGGCCTTGATCGCGCAGCTGTGCACGCCGCCGGCGGTGATCGCGGTGGTCGCCCCGATGCCGGGATCGGCGGGCGCCTGCTGGTCGGTGTTCAGGCCGAAGCACGTGGCCGTGCCGTCGGCTTTGAGCGCGCAGGTGTGCAGCCCGCCGACGCTGATGCTCCTCACCGTCCCGATCGCGGGGTCGGGTGGTGCGTTGCCGGCGCCGTTGCTGCCCAGGCACCGGGCCAGGCCGCTCGTCCTGATCAGGCACGTGTTGAAGCTGCCGGTGGAGACCTGGGTCACCGTCCCGACGCCCGGGTCGGCGGGGGCGCGGCCCTGGCTGTTGTCGCCCCAGCACCTCGGCGTTCCATCGGTCCTGATCGCGCACGTGTGCAGCCCGTTGGCCGAGATCTGCGTGACCGTGCCGACGTCCGCCGGGATGGCCTTCTGCTGGTTTGCGTCGGAGCCCCAGCACACCGGCGTGCCGTTCGTCCTGACCGCGCACGAGTGAAAGACGCCCGCGGAGATCTGCGTGACGGTCCCGATGTCCGCGGGAAGCGTGGACTGTCCGTAGGTGTCGTCGCCCCAGCACATCGGGGTGCCGTCGACCTTCACGGCACATGTGTTCGACCCACCGGCGTCGACCTGCGGGACCGAGACGGTGCCGATGTCGGCAGGCGGCGTCGCCCTGCCCGACGTGTTGTCGCCCCAGCACGTCGGCGTGCCATCGGTCCTGATCGCGCACTCGAAGTCGCTGCCGGTCGTGATCTGGGTGATCGTGCCCAGGTCGGCGGGCGGCGGCCGGTGACCGAAGTTCGTGGTGCCCACGCACGCGGCGGTTCCATCGGTCTTGACCACGCACGTGAACCTGCGGCTCGTGGTGATCTGCGTGGCGGTGCCCAGGCCGGGATCGGCGGGCGCCTCGCCCCAGGCGTTGGCGCCCCAGCAGACCGGGGCGCCGGTCGTCTTGATCGCGCACGTGCTCGTGTCGCCCGCAGCGACCTGGGTCACGGTCCCCAACCCCGGGTCGGCCGGGGCCTGGCCGTTGCCGTTGTAGCCCCAGCAGGTGGGGGTGCCGTCGACCTTCACCGCGCAGGTGTGAAACAGCCCGGCGGAGATCTGCTTGACCCGGCCGACCCCCGGATCGGCGGGGGCCTGGCCGAACGGGAACTGCGCGCTTCCACCCCAGCACGTCGGCAGCCCGTTCGTCCGGATCGCGCACGTGTGCTCGTTGCCGGCGCTGATCTGCGTGACCGTCCCCAGATCGGCGGGCACGGTGGCCTGTCCGGCGTTGTTGCGCCCCCAGCACACGGCGGTGCCGTCGACCTTGATCGCGCAGGTGTGCTCGCGCCCCGCGCTGATCTGCGTGACCTTGATGCCGACGGGCGGGGTCGCGCGGCCGTCGCCGTTCGAGCCCCAGCAGACCGGGGTGCCGTCGGTCTTGATCGCGCACGCGTGGGAGTCGCCCGCGGAGATGCGGCCGTCCTGCGGACCGAGCGCGCTCGCCGGCGCAGTGAAGGCCAAGAGCGCGAAGAAGAGTGAGAATGCGAACGAGGCAGCGCGCATACGGGGTACGACCGGAATTCGGAGCGGCGGACGGTACCCCACCGAGGCGCTGTATACAACCAGCTCTCCGGGGTCGTATCGCCGTCCCGCGTCTTCGGGTCAGGCAGGGTTCGGGATCCGCTCCGGCACCGGCTTGACGTTCGTCGCAAAGAGCCGGATGAGCGCCGCCCCCAACGCGAATCCGCCGATGTGGGCGAAGTACGCCACGCCGCCGCCCCCGCCCTCCGGGCCGGTGAGCTCAAGCGACCCCAGCAGGATCTGCTGGCCGAACCACAATCCGAGCATGATGAACGCGGGCAGTTCGATGACGGTGAAGATGATCACGATGAAGATCAGCGTCACGACGCGCGCCCGGGGATAGAGCACCGCGTACGCCCCGAGCACGCCCGCCACGGCGCCGGACGCACCGATCATCGGCGCCGGGTCGTTCGGGTCCATCGCGACCTGCGCGGCGATCGCCGCGAACCCGCCGAGCAGGTAGAAGACGATGAACTTCAGGCGGCCCATGCTGTCCTCGACGTTGTTGCCGAAGATCCACAGGAACAGCATGTTCCCCGCGAGGTGCAGGACGCTGCCGTGCATGAACATGGAGGAGAACGGCGTCACCCACGTCGGCGGCTCGCCGCTGGACGACTGCGCACCGCACGCCAGCTCGCTGCTCGCCAGACGGCAGTGGTCGCCGTAGTTCCACAGCTCGTACGGGATCACGCCCCAGTTGACGACGAGCCCGTCCGGCGGCGCGCTGAACACCCCGCCGCGCTGCAGCACGAAGTACACGAGCACGTTGATGACGATCAGCGCGATCGTGACGATCGCGGTGCGGTCCGTCGGGATGTTGTCCTTGAGCGGGATCACGTTTCGCGCGAGGCTACCCGGCGCCATGCCCCCTGTCGTCGACGAGTTCCTCGAAGCGATGCGCGCCGATGACCGCGAGCGCGCGAAGCTCCTGCTGCACCCCTACCTGCACTGGGGCCGGCACGACGGCACGACGCTGCGCGGCCGGCGCAAGGTCCTCGCCATGCTGCAGGAGATGGGGGTGCCGGAGCGCCCGGCGTCCGTCGAGCTGCGCGACGGGCAGATCTACCGCTGGATCCCCTAGGCGGTTGCGGCGACCGGGCCGACGCCCGGCTGGTCCTGCTTGACGTGCTCGTCGGCGTGGTAGCTCGAGCGCACGAGCGGCCCGGCGGCGATGTGGTCGAACCCCATCTCGTAGCCGGCGCGCTCGATCTCGGCGAACTCGTCGGGGTGCCAGTAGCGAACGACCGGCAGGTGCTCGCGCGTGGGGCGCAGGTACTGCCCGATGGTGATGATCTGCACGTCGTGCTCGCGCAGGTCGTGCAGCGCGTCGAGCAGCTCGTCCATCGTCTCGCCGAGTCCGACCATGAGCCCGGACTTCGTGTTGACGGCGTCGCCGCCCATCGCCTTGGCGTTGCGCAGCACGCGCAGGGAGCGCTGCCACGTCGACCCTCGCCGCGCGACCGGGTAGAGCCGCGGCACGACCTCGACGTTGTGGTTGAAGACGTCGGGCCGCTCGGCGATGACGGTCGCCAGCGGCATCTCGTGTCCCTGGAAGTCGGGGGTCAGGCATTCGACCTTGCAGTTCGGCGCCTGCGCGCGGATCTGCCGGATGGTCGCGGCCCAGATACGGGAGCCCTTGTCCGGGAGGTCGTCCCGGTCGACGCTCGTCACAACCGCGTGCCGCAGGCCCATCCGGGCGACGGACCGCGCGACGCGCGCCGGCTCGAGCGGGTCGTTCCACGTCGGCTTGCCCGTCTTGACGTGGCAGAACCCGCAGCGGCGGGTGCACGTGTCGCCGAGGATCATGAACGTCGCGGTGCCGCGCTCCCAGCAGTCCCCGATGTTCGGGCAGGCCGCTTCCTTGCAGACGGTGTGCAGCTCCTCGCCGTCGATGAGCTTGCCGAGTTCGCGGTACTTCGCGCCCCCGGGGGCGGGAACCTTGAACCAGCTGGGCTTGCGCGCGTTGAACGGCAGGACGTCCGCGCCGATGACCTTCAGCACGTCCATGCCGCCCGGGTTGGAGCGGCGGCGGGTCTGGAGCTTGCGGGCGGGCTCGGGATCGGCGGGCATCGCCTTCCCCAGACTACCGGGGTCGGCTACAGCCAGAACGTCGTGTTCTTGGTCTCGAGGTCGCCGTCCTGCCTGACGAAGAGCTCGTATCCCAGAGGGCTGCGCGACTTCAGGACGACCTGATCGGTCCCGTTGCTCCACGCGCCGACGGCCGGCGCGGCTGGGGCCGGAGCGTCCGGCCCGGGCAGCGCGACCGTGACCCCGCCGGCGCGGCGGACGAGCTCCGTCGTCGCGGGGAAGGGGCGCGTGACGTCGCGGATGAGCGCGCGGACGTAGGCCAGCGTGATCCGGCGGGCGACCGGGCCCCGGTCGAGCCGCGTGACCCCTGCCTCGGTGAGCGCTACGGACGCCACGACCTCGGAGAGCGTGTACTCGCCCTCCTCCTTGTCGTACTCGGCCGGCCCGACCGAGCAGGTGTCCGTCCCGACCCGCAGCGGGGCGCGAAACGCCTCACGCCGCTTGGGCGCGCGGATGATGCGCTCGTAGACGTTGTGCTCGACGTTCTGAGCGTCGATCGCCGGCACGTCGCCGCAGTCGATCGCGATCCGCCGGCCGGCCAGATGGCGGAACCTGCGTGCCGCGCGAGCATCGAAGACCATGAAGGCGCGGGTCCCGTCCCGTACGACGCGCACCCCGGGGGTCGCCCCCTCGGCCATGAGGTCGAGCCCCGTGAACAGGCTGCCGAGGTCGTCCTCCGGCCGTTCCGCCGCCGGTGCGGCGGCCGGGGTGAGCAGCAGGAGAAGCAGGGCGAAAGCAAAGGTGGCGCGCATAGAGCGCGCCACCTTAGGTGATCACTCAGTGTTCGTGCGTGATCAGTCGCTCGCGAGCAACCCGAACAGCTGCTTGCGCGCGCCGTCCAGGATCTCCGTCGCCTGC
>CAZFKC010000202.1:0-6350 GCA_964519175.1 uncultured Nannocystaceae bacterium | reverse complement strand
GGCCGAAGGATCGCCCTCTCCTCGCCCGCGTCACAAACGCGCGCGGTCGGTATCCAAGCGGTGCGATGGACGAGTTGCTCGCTGGTGACGCGCGATCGCCCTGGTGCACGGCGCAGGGCGGCGCATCCATCCACGACGCGATGACCGCGGATGCCGCCACTCGGGCGGCCGCGTTGCCCGCCGAGCAGGCGGCGTTCTTCTGGGCGACGCATGCCGACTGGCGCGACGCCGACGCGCGCGACCATCAGGTCATGCGGCTGCGCATGGGCATCGATCTGCTCGTCGTCGAGACGCCCGCGCGCGCCGACACGTCGCGTCGGCCGCTCGCCCGTCGCGCGCCGCTGCTCTCCGAGCTCGTCGACCTCGCCGCGCAAGCCGGGCCCGCCTCCGAGAGCGCTGCGCTCACGTTCATCGAGATCGTGCTCGTCGACGACGCGGGTGAGCCCGTCGCCGACGAGCCCTACGAGGTCGAGCTCCCCGACGGGCGCGTGTGCACCGGGCGACTCGACGCCGACGGCTTCGCGCGCGTCGACGCCGTGCCAGTGGGGCCTTGCGTCGTGCGCTTCCCGGGCTGCCACCGCGCCGAGGTCGAGGCAGCGTGACGATCATCGTCGCGGTGGGCCCCAACGATCATCTCGCGGGCATCGCGGCGCGGCACGGCATCCGCGATCCGATGCGGATCTGGGACGACCCCGCGAACGCCGAGCTCCGGGCGCGACGCGACAACCCCAACGTGCTGCTGCGCGGCGACGAGCTGCACGTGCCGGATCCCGATCCACCTGCGTTCGAGGTCCCCGCCGGTCGCCGCCACGGCTTCCGCGTGCCCGTGTCCACGCTCGAGCTGCGTTGCCGTCTGCTCGACGCGTTCGGCGAGCCGCGGGCAGACACGCAGGTGAAGGCCTTCGTCGACGACGTCTCGCACGAGCTCGCGACCGATGGCGACGGCGTGCTGTCCGTGCCGATCCGCGCGACCACCGAGCACGTGCGACTCGAGCTCGCCGATCGGATCATCGAGCTCGACGTCGGTCGGCTCGATCCCATCGACACGCCGACCGGGCTCCGCGATCGGCTCGTCGGGCTCGGCTACCTCGCGGGCGAGCTCGCGGGCGACGATCCCGACGATCTGCGCTTCGCGATCGAGCTGTTCCAGCACGATCACGGCCTGCCGATCGACGGCGCGAGCGAGTCGGTGCTCGCGGCGATCGTCGAGGCGTTCGGGACCTGAGATGACCGACGATCGCCCAGGCTCCGTCTCTGCGCTCGTGCGCCCGGTCGTGCGCCTGCCGATCGCCGTCGCTCCGACCGTCGCGGGTGTGCACAACACCGTGCGCGATCCGTTGCTGCCGATCGCGTGCTGGCGGCTCGACGACGTGCGATTCGCGTTCGACTCCTCGTTCGTGCAGCCGACGGCACGCGACGAGCTCGTACGCTTCGCCGCGCTGTGGGAGCGCACGAGCCACGCGCCCGCGTCGGTGTTCGGCCACGCCGATCCGGTGGGCGACGACGCCTACAACAAGACGCTCGCGGGTCGGCGCGCGCTCGCGATCTACGGCTTGCTCGTGCGCGACACCGCGATCTGGGAGGAGCTCTACAGCCAGCCGTTCGGTGGTGACGACTGGCGCACGCGGGCGGTGCCCGCGATGCTCGAAGCGCTCGGTTTCCCGAGGAGCAGCGGCAGCACGTACGCGGCGACGCAGGACTTCCAGACCGCCGAGGGCCTCTCGGCCGATGGCGTCGCGGGCCCGGCCACGCGCGCGGTGCTCTTCGAGCGCTACATGGACGCGATCGCCGTCGATGCGACCGGCGCACCGTTCCGGCTCGAGCGCACCGACTTCCTCGGTCGCGGCGCCGACCCGGGGGGCAAGGCCGACGTGCAGGGCTGCAGCGAGTTCAACCCGATCCGCGTGCTGTCGATCGACGAGGAGCAGGCGTTCGCAGCGAGCCCCGACAAGACCGCGCGCAACGAGGCCAACCTGCCGAACCGCCGCGTGCTCGTGCTGCTCTTCCCGCCGGGATCGACCGTCGACCCCGCGCGCTGGCCGTGCCCACGCGCACGCGAGGGCGACGCGGAGTGTCGCGCACAGTTCTGGGCCGACGGCGATCTGCGCCGCACGCCCTCCGCGACGCGCCGCGAGTACGCGACCGCGAAGAACACGTTCGCGTGCCGTTTCTACGACGGCATGGCCCGCCGCTCCCCGTGCGAGCTCGTGCGCACGACGTTGCGACTGCGCCTGCACGATGCCGATCGATCGCCGCTCGGCGGTGCTCGCTATCGGCTCGACCTCGGCGCCCACGAGGCGCGCGAAGGCACGGCCGATGCCGACGGCCGCCTCGTCGAAGCCGACGTGCTCGCGCCCAGCCGGGTGCGGCTCTCGTGGGGCGAGCCGAGCGAGGTCGAGTGGCTCGGACAGTTCCCGTTCACACGCCGCTACTACCTCGACTTCGCCGAGGGCGATGCGGATCAGCAGCTGCGCAAGCGGCTGTCGAACCTCGGCTACACCCCGGCCGCGGATCCGAGCGCCGCGATCGCCGAGTTCCAGCGCGACCACGCGCTACCCGCGAGCGGCGTGCTCGATCCGCCCACCGAAGCCGCGCTGCTCGCCGCGCACGATGCCGAGCTCACCGGAGGCGCATGAGCAGCGCAGTCCCGACGAAGCGGCTACGGCTGTCGATCTGGGTCGGCAACGTCGTGCTCGACGACGCCACCGTCGCCGGCGGCGACATGATCATCGACGATCTCACGATGATCATGACGATCGCGAACGACGAGAGGACGAACAAGATCGTCTACGAGCCGCTCGTCACCGCCGATCGCACCGCCCGCGAGGTCGAGGCGTGCCACAAGCACCACATCCAGTGCCTCGCCGGCTTCGCGCTCACCGCCCCCGGCCCGAAAGGCGAGCGCACCAAGCGATTCGAGGCGTTCCTGGCCAGCGCCACCGATGCGCAGATCGACGCGCTCGCGAAGGAGATGGTGACGAAGATCGACGAGAAGACTTCGAAGGGCGCCCGCACTGCGCTGCAGACCTTCGACGGCATCGGCTTCGACAACGAGAGCGTCAATGCACCGAACGTGAGGGTACCGCTCGTGAAGTTCTATCGCGCCGTCGCGAACGCAGTCGGAAAGGACACGGGCCGCTTCGTGTCGGTCGCCGCCGCACCGCTGTCGAGCCCGACGATGGTGGTGCTGCCGGGGCCGCTCGATCCGGACGGGTCGAAGGCCGACGGCTTCATGCTCGCTCATCCGTACGACATGAGCGCGGGCCTCGCCAACTTGGTGGTGCGCCCGATGTGCTACGACACGTTCACCGCGGATCCCGAGACGCCCGCGTCCACGCGCGCGGCGTGGCACGCCGACATCCTCGACTACGCCGTCGTCAGCGGCAAGACGAACGGCGGCACCCCGGCGACGCGCGCAGAAGTGTTCCAGATGGGCTTCAAGAACGCGAAGGGCTTCCACAACGACAAGAACAACGTCGGCAAGAGCGAGAACGGCACCAAGTTCCAGAACCTCGACGGCATCGTCGATCCCGGTGCAGAGATGGAGCAGGTCTGCTGGCGCATGCGCCTGGCGGGCGTCGGCGTCGCGTTGTTCGCGTTCCCGTCGCGCACCGACTCGACCGGCAAGAAGGACAAGCCGGAGTCCCAGTACCTCTCCGAGCTGAAGACCTACTTCGAGCGCGTCGCTCGCTACAACTTCGCGCTGAACGGAGCAGCCGACGCGAACGGGCCCGACTGGTCGATGTTCGACCCGGCCAAGCCGGCCGAGAACACCTGCAAGCCGGGTCCGGTGACGCAGCCGGTGCAGGTGCCGATCACGGCCGCGGGGCAGCTGCGGCTCGGCAAGCCCTGATTTCACGCAGGCGTGTCACAAACGCCGCGCCGATCAATCTCTCCCGGCATGGACGAGCTGCTCGCAGGCGAGACCTCCTGGCCCGCACACGACATGCCGCGCGTGCTCGATGCGACGACGGCCGATGCGGCGAGTCGCGCCGCCGCGATGCCGGCCGGTCAGGCCGCGTGGTGGTGGGCGACGCAGGGCGACGCGCGCGATCCCGATGCACGTGATCTGCAGGTGCTGCGCCTGCGCATGGGCATCGATCTGCTCGTCGTCGAAGAGCACCGCGCCGCGGCCGTCGTGCGGACGGTCAAGGCACGCGCGCGCCGACGCCCGCGCGACTGACGAAGTACGAGGCCTGGCCGCTCGTGTCCGGCCAGAACATCACGTCGAGCTCGGCCGACGCATCGGTCGGGTGCGCGCACGAGAAGAATCCCGGCCACAGCTCCTCGAGCTCGCGCACCACACCCGCGTCGGTGAAGCTCGCCTGCAGCGCGCCGCCGGCATCGACCACCTCGATGTGCCCGAGCTGCCACGGATCGTCGTAGCTGCCGGGGATCGAGCTCGAGTCGAGTGCATCCGGTCCCTCGGGATACGGCAGCGGACCCGCGTAGTGATCGAGGATCGCGTAGCCGGCCTGGCTCGGCTCCCACGCGTTCGTGTTCACGACGATCGCCACCGCGAAGCCCGCGTTCGGCAGCACCTCGAGATCCGCGAGGTACCCACCGGTGGAGCCCGAGTGGTAGAGCGCGTCGGCGTTGCCGTCGAAGTAGAGCCCGTAGCCGTAGTACGAGCTCGGATACTCGTAGGTCGGCTGCACCGGCGAGCCGAGCTCGGCGAGCGTACCGTCCGCGATCCCCGGCGCGCTCTGGTGCACCAATGCGTGCAGCAGCGCGCCGAGATCCTCCGCGCCGGCCCACAGCCCGCCCGAAGGCATGTACCACTCGCCCACGTACGCGTCGGGTCCGACCCAGCCGCCGTCCCAGCTCGAGTCGCCGCGCGCATGCACGCGCGTCGCCGCGACGGCGGCATCGACCGTCGCACCGTGCATGCCGAGCGGCTCGAGCACCCGCGTCTGCACCGCGTCGGCGAACGTGCCCCCGTGCAGCTGCGCGGCGAGCAAGCCCGCGAGCGTGTAGCCGCGGTTCGAGTAGTCGTGCACGCTACCGGCGGGGAACCAGAGCGGCTGGTTGGGGTTGTTCACGAACTCGCCGAGCAGATCGTCGGCAGCGGCATACGGCTCGGTGGGCCAGTCGCCGAGCCCCGACGTGTGCGTGAGCAGGTGACGGAGCTGCACCGACGACGGATCGAAGCCCGCCGCGAGCTGGAATTGCGGGAACACCTCCGGCACCGGCGTGTCGAGCGTGACGAGGCCTTCGTCGCGCTCCGTGAGCAGCGTGAGCGCGGTGATGTGCTTCGTGACCGACGCCAGGTTGAACAGCGTCGTCGGATCGACGGGCGTGCCGTTCTCGTCGGCGACCCCGAAACCCTCGGCCATCACGATCTCGCCGTCGTGCACGATCGCGATCGCGAGCCCCGGCACGCCCGCAGCGAGCGCGGCCTCGACCTGCGCGAGCGCGAACGCGGGATCGAAGTCGGTCGGCGTCGCGCCGGTGCTCTCGGACGAGCCGCCGCTCGACGCCTCGGCAGAGCTGCTCTCGCTCGACGAGTCGTCGCTGGGCGCGTCGTCGCCGGACTCGAGCGTGGTCGGCCATGGCCCGGCGTCGTACGTCAGATCCTGCGGGGACTCGTCCTCGGCCGCGCAGCCGAGCCATCCTGCGAGCGCGAGCACGAGCCGAGGGCGCATGCAGAGTCCGTGGGATCGCGCTCGCCCCAGGTTCCGGGCCGGCGCAGAATCAATACTGCGGCAGGTCGTCGGCACCGTTGCCGCCAGCATGCTCGCCGGCCGCGATCGCGAAGTCGTCGACGTAGATCCACCAGTCGCCGTGGGTCGTCTGCTCTTCGGGCGCCTGAAACCAGTTGCTCATCGTGGTCGGGAATCGCAGCCCACGGTGGCCGTCGACGCGGTTGACCGGGTTCCACTCGACCACGGGGCTCGTCGTCGAGTCCATCAGCTTGATCCACTCACCACCTTGCGGTTGCGCCCACACCTGCGCGACACCGGGATCGACGGTGTGGTCGATGTGCACGCGCAACAGCCACCAGCGGTTCGCGTCGAGCGGCGTGAGGTAGTCGGGATCGTCGCCGCAGTGACCGAGCCCCGTCGCGCCGTCGGGACGCCCGTCGGTGTAGACGGTGTCCTCGACGTCGGTGAGCGCGAGCTCGGTACCGACGCTGCGCACGCCGATGTCGACCTCGGCAGAGCTACCGAGCAGCTGCGTCTCGGAGTCGACCACCACGCCGGTCAGCGTGAACAACCACTCGAGATCGGTACCGGGGTAGTCGTTGCGCGTCGGGTAGAACCACTTGCCGAGCCGCACCGTGGGCGGGAACAAGGACGGCTGCTCGGGCGAGTCCGCGATGTACATCCAATGTTGGATCCACACGTCCG
>CAZFKC010000201.1:0-6585 GCA_964519175.1 uncultured Nannocystaceae bacterium | reverse complement strand
CACGGAGCAGGGTGTCCGGAAGAACGCTTCGCGTTCTTCCGCACCCTGCTAGCCCAGCTTGTCGGCCAGCTTGCGGCCGCGCGCCGCGTTGGCCTCGTACTCGCTGCGCTGGGCGCCCGGCTTCTCGCGCTCGGCGGCGCGATCCCACAGTCGTGCGGCGTCGAGGTAGGCGCGCGCGGAGGCGTGATCGTCGGCCGCATCCTTCGCGCGCTGCTCGGCTGCCTGCGCCTTCGCGACGTGGGGATTGCGACCGAAGCCCATGCGCGCTTGTAGCAGGGTACGGAAGAACGCGGCGCGTGTTGCCGGCACAGTCCTCCGCCACCGCGTCCGTGCCCGCGTACGGCGATGCGCCACCAGCGGCGATCCGTGCGCAGGTCGGGGCTCGCCGCGTCAGCCCTAGCGCGCGAGCGAATCGCGGAGCTCGTGCGCCCAGCGATCGAGATCGCCGACGGTGACCGCGGCCGTGTCGGCGTCGGGGGCGAGCTGCGCGATGATCAGCTCGAGCTCTTGCTTCGCCCGTCGCACGCGGGTCTTCACCGTGCCGAGCGGGATGCCCAGCACCTCGGCGATCTCGCTGCCCGACATCTCCTCCCAATAGCTCAGCACCAGGGCGATCTGCAGGTCGAGGGGCAGGCGGCGCAGCGCCCTGAGTAGCAACCGGTGCGCGGCGCGGGCCTCGACGAGACCGCCGAGCGAGGCATCGTCGGCGGCGACCTCGAGCGCGTCGCTCTCCGGCCGGTCGCGTCGCCGACCGCTGGCGCGCTGACGCATCAGTAGCTTGTTGCGCGCGATGCCGAACAGCCAGGCCCGGAAGCCGGCGGGCTCGGGCAAGCGTGTCGACGACTCGACGCACGCGAGGAACACCTGCTGGACGAGATCGGGGACGCCATCGTCGACGCGTGCGCGGAAGAAGCGGAACAGCGCGTCGAAGTGCCGGCGCACCAGCACGTTGCCGGCGACGTTGTCGCCCGCGCGCCACGCCACGAGCAGGTCGACGTCGGTGGGCACGGCCGGGTCCATCGCGGGCGACCAAGAGCGTCGCATTTTCGACGATGCCTGCGCGACCGGTCACGCTAGGGCGCGCGCAGCTCCGAGCAGAGCGCCGAGAGCTCGGCGCGCCACGAGCGGCGGGCGCCCGTACGGTCGATGACCGCGATCGCCTCCGCCGCGACCTCGCACGCCGCTGTCGGAGAGTGCACCGCGAGCGCCCGCGCCAGCTCGTACTGCACCGCGAGCACCACCATCACGGGCCCGTTCCACGCGCGCGCGCCGGCGAGCGCATGGGTCAGCTCGAACGCTGCGATGAGCGCTTCGCCCTCGTCGAGCGCACAACCGCCGCGCAGCCGGTGCACGCGGACCATGGTCGCGGGGGTCGGGGGTCCGAGCGCGAGCACTTCTTCGAGCACCGACACGAGCTCGGTGCAGCGACCGAGCGCACGCAGGTACTCCGCACGATCGAGCAACACGGTGGCCAGCTCCCCAACGTCGTGGCGAGCACGCGTTGCCGCGACCACGCGGTCGGCGAGCACGAGCGCCTCGGGGTCGCGACCGAGCCCGTGTAGCGCCCCCGCGACGGCGCTCACCGCTTCGATGACGTCGGGATGATCGGGCGCGAACGTCGGCTCGAGCCCGCGTAGCCCGGTCTCGGCCTCGGCGAGCGCCTCCGCCGGTCGCTCGAGATCGAGCAACGCGCCCGCCAACAGCGCGCGTGCCCACGCCGTGTCGAGGTGCGTGGGTCCGAGCGTGCGTGCGAGTACCGCGATGGCCTCGCGATAGCCCTCGATCACGCCGGACGTGTCGCCCAACACCCAGCTGATGTGCATGAGGTTCGACTGCGTGACGGCGGTCCGCGCGTTGAGCTCGCCGACCAGCTCGACCCGCATCGCGTGGGCCTCGCGATAGCGCTCGCGCGCGCCGCTCCAGTCGCCGCGTCGCTCGGCGATCACCCCGATCATGTTGGCGACATCTGCGATGAGGGGATGCGTGTGGCCGTACGTGGCCTCGGCGGTCGACAAGGTGTCGACGAGCACGCCTTCGGCCTCGTCCAGGCGTCCGGCGTCCTCGAGCACGCGGCCGCGGTGGTAACCGTGCTGGATCGCCAGCGAGGGATCGCCGCCGATCCGCGCGAGCTTGGCCTCCGCGAGATCCAGCGCGCGCAGGCCCTCGTCGTGGCGTGCCCCGGGGACGCCGATCACGAAGCCCTGCTCGATCAGGATCGCCGCTGCCGTCGCGTCGTCGCCTGCGCGTTCGGCCAGACCCAGCGCTTGCTCGAGCGCCGCCTCGGCCGCTGCGAAGTCGCCGCGCCAGCGCTCGAGCTGGCTGCGCTGAGCCAGCGCGCGCGCGTGCCAGGCGGGATGCGATTGCGCGGCCGCCAACGCCCGGTCGCTGGCGGCCTCGGCCTCGGCGAATCGGTCGGTGTGGCGCAGCGCATCGACATCGGCGAGCTCGGCCTCGAGCGCGAGCAGCTCGCCGCGCGCGGAGTCGTCGCTCTCGACTGGCGCATCCATGCACGGTGCGAGGGGGGGCAGCTCGGCGACGATCTGAGTCGCACGTGCCGCGCTACGCCCATCGACCTCGAGCAGTCGTCGCACGAGCGTACCGAGGCGGGTGGCGCGGCGATCGAGACAGAGCATGCGCGCGTTCATCTGCCCGAGCGGCACGTGCTGATCGATCAACGTCTCTCGACAAACGCGCTCGCGCAGCGCGGTCAGCTCGCGCGCGTAGCTGTCGAGGCCATCGGCCACGCGGCGAAAGGTCTGTTCGTGCAGCACGGCCGACTCGGGCGAAGCGCTCGCGACGAAGGCAGCGTGGAGCTCCTCGCTGTTGCGTGCGTCCCAGACTCCCTCGAGTGCGAGGCCTCGTTCGGTGCACTGCGCAGCCCGGGCGCGTTGCTGTGCGAGCGCGACGGTGGCGAGCGTGAGCACCGTCGCCACGGTCACCGCGATGCCGACCGCCACCCGCACCTTGCGTGCATGCCTGCGCTCCAGCGCTTCGACGAGCGCGAGCATCGACGGGTGCCGGTCCTTGCGATCGCTGGCGAGCCCGCGCTGCAGTACGCGGACGATCCAGCGCGGCACACGAGGCGTGCGCGGGAAGTCGATCGCACCGCGCAGCTTCGCGGACAGCAGCGCAGCTCCGTCTGCGCCGTCGAACGGTCGCCGTCCGAACAGCGCCTCGTAGAGCATGACGCACGCCGCGAACACGTCGGCGCGTGCGTCGATGTCCTCGCCGCCGCGCTGCTGCTCGGGAGCCATGTACGCGGGCGTGCCCGCGACGGGCCGGGGCTCGTCGGGCCGCGGCCCCGAGGACCCGATGGCGCGCGCGACCCCGAAGTCGAGCACGCGAGGACGGCCCTCGCGATCGATGAGGACGTTGGTCGGCTTCACGTCGGCATGCACGAGGCCGCAGGCATGTGCAGCCGCGAGCCCACGCCCGACAGCGCACATGACTTCGATGATCGCGTCGGTGCTCGGCGCGCCGCGTGCCCGCCACACGTCGAAGGTCTCCCCATCGACGAGCTCGGAGACCACGTACACGCCGTGGTCCGGGGTGTCGGCCGCCCCGAAGGGACGCTGCTCGAACACACCGACGTCGTGGATCGCGAGTACGTTCGGGTGGGCGAGCTTCGCGGCTGCCTGCGCCTCGCGCAGCAGATCGGCGTGGCGCGCCGAGGAACCTCGGGTGCCGAGCAGCTTGATCGCCACGCGGCGATCGAGCTCGGGATCGTACGCGGCATGCACGACGCCCTGTCCACCCGCGCCGATGCGGTCGAGCAAGAGGTAGCGACCGAAGCGCAGCGGGGCCGCCGGCCGACCGAACAGCGCCGCCTCGGTAGCAGCCAGCGCTCGGTCACGCTCGATCGGATCGTCGAGCCGCGCGTCTCGCAGGCTCCGCTCGAGCGACCTGCCGCTGTCCGAGGTCACCACGAGACCAGCCTACCCCAGTCGCGTCGAAATCCGTTCGGTCCGCAGCGGCAATGACCCATCGGAGGGACGAACACCCACATGAAACGACGACACGGAGTGATCGAGATCGCGTGCTTCGGTGCAGCGCTGATGGCTTGCACGGTCGCACCGAGCGATCCGTCGACCGGCGCGGGGCCAGGGACGGGCGCGAGCGCCAGCGGAGGAGCCGAAGCCGACGACGACACGTCGGGCGACGGCGACGAGAGCGACGCCGGAGGCGGCCCCGCAGTCTCCGAGGACTCGGGTGGCGCATCGGACCCGTCGAACGCATCGAACGGGGCCGACGGACCCGATGGCTCCGATGGCCCCGACGACCCGGACAGTGGCACGAGCGGAGACGCGCCCGTGGGTGACGGTGACGTGGCTGCTCTGTTCGCGGCGAGCAACGCCGCGATGGCGGCGGCGGCCGAGCTGACCTGTCCCTGCTACGCGGCGCTCGACGGGCAGAGCGTGCCGGAGTGCATCGACAACTACGACGGTGTCGAAGGCGCGGCGCTCGATTGCCTGGTCGAGTACACCGAAGGATCGCCGTCCGCCCGGACGTTCTTCGAGTGCCAGCTACGGTACCTCGAGGGCTACGCGAGCTGTCTCGAGCGGGAGGCCTGTCTGCCGGCGCACGAGTGCGACGGCATCACGATGCGTGGCGACTGGGTGTGCGACGGCGTCGAAGACTGCCAGGACGGATCCGACGAGCCGTCGGGTTGTACGCCCGGCTGCTATGGGCAGTGGAATCCGGGTGATGCGTGCGAGCTCTCCGAGGCCGACGGTATGGCGGTGCTCGGCTGCATCGAGATGTAGCGGCTGCGAAGCGTAGTGCGAGGGTAGGAACGAGCTGCGGGCTGTGCCCGTTCGAATGGAGGCCATCATGTACAAGTTGCTGTCTTGCGTGGGTTCGTTGGCGATTGCGACCGGCTGTGCGCCCGAGCGACGCGCACGGGAGTTCCCCTACACCGGCGGCATCGTCACCGGCGGCGATCCGTTCCAGGGCGAGAGCGGTGGATCCGATACGTCGGACGGCACCGACGAGCACGGGGAGAGCGAGGACGCAGCGAGCGAGAGCGGCGACGAGCTCGACGGAACGTTGGCGGCCGGCATCGCCCTCGGTCGCATCGAGCTCGACCAGGGCGTCGCCATCATCGTGAGCGAAGGCGACGGCGTGATCCCACCGGTCGCGCGCAACGGTGAGCTCGTGCACGGCCGCACCACGCTCGTGCAGGCCGAGTGGCTCGCGGACGGTGGCGAGGCCCGCATGATCGAAGCACGGCTCGAGCTGATCCACGCCGATGGTCGCATCGAGCTGCTCGTCGACCAGAAGTATGTCGCCGGCCTCGCGGACCTGTCGGATCCCGAGCGCTCCTTCGCGTGGGAGCTCGCGCCGGAACAGGTCGATCCCGGACTGCGGATGCGGCTGTCGCTCTTCGAGGTCGACGACGTGCAGCGCGTGGGTGCGACGGATCGCGCGATGTTTCCGTCCGACGGGAGCGAGCTCGAGCTCGGGGTCGGTGCCGATGCGATGTCGATGCGTCTGGTGCTCGTGCCCGTGATGACGCCCGACGGAGGCCCGACCCTGGGGCCCGCGGAGGTGACGGCGATCCGTGAGCGCATGCTCGCGACGTATCCGCTGCAGGACATCGACCTCGTGGTCGGTGCACCCTGGGACCGGGACTCGCGGCTCCAGCTCATCGACGAGTCCTTCGACTACATGGCGACTCGGCGCGTGGCGGACGGTGAGGGCAGCGGCACCTACTACCACCTGATCCTCGACAACCTGACCTGCTGCGAGGAAGGCAGCGACTACGACAGCTGGGCGGGCGTCGCCAACATCGTCGGCGGTGAGTATGCGGATTCGCCACGCGACGGCATCAGCAAGGTCTACCCCGAGAACGCAGACCCCGAGTGGGATCTCGCCACGATCGTGCACGAGGTCGGCCACAACCACGGCCGCTCGCACGCGCCGTGTGGTGATCCGGCCGGACCGGATCCGGCGTATCCGTACGCCGGGGCGACGCTGACGACTCGCGGCTTCGACATCGTGCGGGGCACGGTGATCGACCCACAGGCGATCGCGCCCGAGTTCACCATGCCGCCGACGGACTTCATGTCGTACTGCTGGCCGCAGTGGTGGAGCGACTACAGCTGGCGCGCGCTGGTGGAGCGTGTCCGCATGGTGACGGCCCTCGCCGGCCACGCGGAGGCCGAACCACGTTGGCGCCTGCGCGGGTACGTGCGCGAAGGTGGCGTGGTGACGTGGTCCCGCGTGCGCGTGCTCGGGTTGCCGATCACGAACGATGGTCACGGGAGCCTCGAGGTGCGCGCGCGCTCGGGTGCGGTGCAGACGTTGCCGGTGCGCGCCTCGGAGATCGGTGATGCGGGCGTCCGCATGGTGGAAGTCGAGCTGGCGCCCGCGCTCGAGATCGAGGCGCTCGAGCTCCGTCTCGCCGACGGCTTCGTACACCGCGGACGGCCCGGAGCCATCGCGCTCGCGCAGTGACCGACCCGATCGGCCCACGTTCATCGTGCACGCGGGTGCCGAGTCGTGCAACGCTCTCCGCGGTGAGCACGACCAAGAAGAAGCCCGCCGCGAAGAAGCTGCCCGCGACGCCGGACGCGCCCAAGCGGA
>CAZFKC010000200.1:0-6610 GCA_964519175.1 uncultured Nannocystaceae bacterium | reverse complement strand
ACGCGACCACGACGGACGCGACCACGACGGACGCGACCACGACGGACGCGACCACCACGGACGCGACCACCTCCGACGGCACGACTTCCGACGGCACGACGACCGACGCGACCACCTCCGACGGCACGACCACCGACGCGACCACCTCCGACGGCACGACCACCGACGGCGATCCCGGCGACGGGCTGCCGTACGAGGAGTCGTTCGATCTCGTCGACGGCGCACCGTGGCCCGCGCCGTGGACGATCTCGAACGCCGCGGTGCTGCTCGCGGACGTCGACGGCGGCGAAGGCCAGCTGCAGGGCGAGCCGGGCACGACCGCGCGGATGGTCCACACCGAGATCTCCGCGCGCGACTTCGACGCGGTGTTCACGGTGCGCTTCGAGGATTTCTCGGAGCAAGGCGCCGGCTTCTACGTGCGACAAAACGGCGGCACGCTGGACGACACCGTGCCGCCCGGCCAGGGCTACGCCGTCTTCGTCGAAGGCGGGTTCATCGGCCACATCGGGCTGTGGCACGAGATCGACGGCGTCGAAGAGGTGATCACGAGCGTGCCCGCGCCCGTCGTCGTCGTCGACGGCGCGGCCTACCGCATCCGGCTGCAGTGCATCCAGGACGTCGGCTTCACGCGGCTGCGCACGAAGATGTGGGCCGCCGGTGACCCCGAGCCCGGCGCGTGGACGATCGACACCACCGACGCCTCGCCGGAGCTGCAAGACCAATTCGGCGGCCTCGGAGCCGATGTCTACGAGTACGACGGCAACCCGTCGATCTGGTTCGACGACATCTCCGTAGTGGCTGGGTGAGCGTCCCCGCACGCCGCGTCACCGTGCGGTTGCGTTCGGGCGATTGACGCCCTCGGTTCGTGCGGCACCTTGTGGCCGAGCCGGCTCGGATGCCGGCCCACGCTCGTCCCCGGAGCACTCGAGCATGCGCACCCAGCCGTCGAAAGCCCTGATCGCGCTCGTCGTGGCGCTCACCGCCTGTGGATCCGGAAGCGGCGACGATGCCGCGCTCGCCGACAGCAGCGAGAGCAGCTCCACGGGCAGCGCCGATCCCTCCGGCAACCCCTCGGGCAACCCGTCGAGCGATCCCTCGACGACGAATCCGAGCACGACGTCGACCACTGCCAGCACGTCGACCGCGAGCACGACCGCGGACGGCAGCAGCACCACCGACGGGCCCGGCGACACGTCGAGCAGTGACGGCGACCCCGACAGCAGCAGTGACGGGTCCGAGACGGGCGTCCCCGGCGACGCGATCTTCTCGGAGGACTTCACGGGCGTCGACGGCTCGGCGTGGCCCGATCCGTGGACCGTCATCGGTGACGGCGTGATCGACTCGGAGCTCGACGACGGGCGCGGCCGCTTCTCGGCGATCACCACGCACACCGGGCGCATCGCCCTGCCCGGCTTCGACGAGCTCGACGTCGACATGTACGCGACCGTCACGTTCGAGGAACCGACCGCGCAGGGCTTCGGGCTCTACGCGCGCCAGAACGGCGGCGCGCTGCAGGACACCGATCCCCACGGGCTCGGCTACGCGCTGTACATCGAGGGCGCGTACATGCGCGCGATCGGGATCTGGCGCGAGACCAACGGCGTCGAGACGCCGGTGCTCGAGACCGCCGATCCGATCGCGGGCGGGCTGCTCGCGGGCGTGCCGTATCGCGTGCGCTTCCAGTGCGAGCAGACCGGCGCCACCACGACGCTGCGCGCGAAGGTGTGGGCCGCCGACGCCGCGGAGCCGGCCGGCTGGGCCGTCACGGTCGAGGACGACACCCCCGAGCTGCAGGACGTGAGCGGCAGCTTCGCGGTCGACAACTACAACTACGAAGGCACCGGCAACCTCTGGGTCGACGACATCGTGATCTCGCGGATGTGATCGCAGCCGCGGGCCTCAACGCACGCGGTCGCGGAGCCGACGCAGCACGAGCTCCGTCTTCGCGTCGCTGATCTCGCCCGCGACGCACGCAGCGATCGCCGCGTCCAGCTCGCACCACCACGTGCGCGCGCCCTGCTCCATCGGGCTGCCGTCACCCGGCGGCGGCGCGGCTTCGACGTCACCGTCGATCTCCGCCGCGACGAGCCAGAACTTCTCGGGCATCGAGCCCGGCGTCGGGAACGTGCCCGCACCGAGCAGCGCGACGGCGGAGGCCTCGACGCGCAGCCCGGCCTCCTCCCACGCCTCGATCGCGGCGCGCTCGCGCACGCCCGCTTCGCCTTCGTCCTCGCGCTCGATGATCCCGGCCACGACCTCGGTCATCCACGGCGACGGCGCGACATCGGCGATCGGCAGCTCGTGCTGCACGCGGCCGAACACGAGCGCGGGCCGCAGTCCGGTGCGCAGCAGCACCTCGATCGCCTCGCCCCGGCGGCGCCACAGCGCGACCACGACCGCGTCGGTGCCCTTCGGACGGATCGCGAAGTCGCAGACGTAGCGATCGGAGACCGTGCCGTCCTGCAGCCGGTTGCGCAGGTGCAGCCGACGCACGCGCAGGAAGCCGCCCTCGGCCCCGTGCAGCTCCTCGGCCAGCAGCTCGAGCTCGAGCGCGCTCATCAACACGCCAGCGCGCAGATCGACGACACCTCGCCGACGCAGATCGCATCCCACGCGGTGTTGCAGCAGTACGCGTCGCTGCCGCAGATCGAGGTGACGCAGCCGCCGGGATCGCAGCCCGCGACGAGCACGTCGCCGGTCGCACACAGATCGTGCGCGCACGTGCCCGGGCACGAGTTGCCGCAGACGCTCGAGACCTCGCCGACGCAGATCCCATCCCACGACGTGCTGCAGCAGTAGGGATCGGCGCCGCAGACCGACGTGACGCAGGGGTCGCAGCCGCTCACGAGCGCCGCACCTGCGGTGCAGAGGTCGTGCGCGCAGCCGCAGCCGTTGTCGACCGCGCCGTCGCAGTCGTTGTCCTGTCCGTCCCCGCAGGCTTCGCCGACCGGGTTCTGGTTCTGCGCGCACACGAGCCCGCCCTGCTGGCAGGTCTGCGTGCCGGCGGCACAGATCCCCGGCAATCCCGTGCTGCAGCCCGCACCACCGCCGGGGTTGCCCTCGTCGGTGTTGCCGTCGCAGTTGTCGTCCTGGCCGTTGCAGCTCTCGGCGCCCGCGGCTTGGTTCTGCACGCACGTGACCCCGCCGCTCTGGCACTGCGACGTGCCAGCCGCGCAGATGCCCGGCTGGCCGGTCTCGCACGCGCCACCGCCACCGGGATTGCCTTGATCGGCCGTGCCGTCGCAGTCGTCGTCCTGGCCGTTGCACGTCTCCGCGGTCGGCGTGACCTCGCCGACACACGAGAGCGCACCGTCGCTGCACTGCTGCGTGCCCGCACCGCACGCACCGGGCATGCCCGTGTCGCACGGCAGCCCGACGCCGGGATCGTCTTCGTCGACGTCGCCGTCGCAGTCGTTGTCGTCGCCGTCGCAGACTTCGTCGCCCGGCACGCAGCCGGTGGGATCGGTGGGGTCCGTCGGATCGGTGTCGTCCGCAGTGGGGTCGGCGGTCGGATCGCTGGGATCGCTGCCGCTCTGCTCACCCGCGGTGTCGTCGGTGTCCGACGACTCGCCGCTCTCGGTGTCGTCGGTCGTCGCGGGCTGCGTCGCCGAGCCCTCTTCGTTGCCCATCGACTGCACGCCGGCGGAGAACCCGGTCAGCCCTTCTTGGATGTCGGCGCCTGCGCAGCCCCCGAGCACGGACATGCCGCCGCACGAGAGCGCACCGGCCAGGACCCCAGCGATCCGCAGACGCATCATTCGATTCCCCCAGCAGGCATCATCGCACGCGGAAACGGCGGCGACTACGGGTCGACGACCGGGGATCGGCCCGGTGGGCCCGGGGCACACGGGCTCGTCGACGCGGCCGGGATCGGGGAGGATGCAGCGCGTGGACGACTCCATGGCCGGGGCAGTGCCCGAAAACGCCGGCGGCACGGGCGGCGAAGCGAGCTCGGTCGCGGCCCAGGTGGCCGCGCTCGGGCGCCAGCTCGCGGGTGTGGGGGCGGAGGGCATCGTCGCGCGCGCGCTCGAGCTCGGCGGGGACACGCTTGCGATCTCGTTCAGTGGTGCCGAGGACGTGCTGCTCCTCGAGTACGCCCACCGCAGCGGCCGCCCGTTCCGCGTGCTCACGCTCGATACCGGGCGCCTGCACCCCGAGACCTACCGCTTCATCGAGCAGGTCGAGCGGCACTACGGGCTGCGCATCGAGCTCGCGTTCCCCGAGGCGGTGCGGGTCGAAGCGCTCGTGCGCGACAAGGGGCTGTTCTCGTTCTACCAGGACGGCCACGGCGAGTGCTGCGGCATCCGCAAGGTCGAGCCGCTCGCGCGCCGCCTCGCCGAGCTGCGCATGTGGATGACCGGGCAGCGTCGCGATCAGAGCCCGAACACGCGCGACGCCGTCGAGATCGTCGAGCTCGATCGCCGCTTCACCGGCGTGCACGGCACCCCGCTCGTGAAGTGGAACCCGCTCGCGCACATGAGCAGCGCCGACGTGTGGGACGCGATCCGGGCGTTCGAGGTGCCGTTCAACCCGCTGCACGCGCGCGGGTTCGTGAGCATCGGCTGCGAGCCGTGCACGCGCGCGATCCTCCCGGGCCAGCACGAGCGCGAGGGCCGGTGGTGGTGGGAGCACGAGGGCAAGAAGGAGTGCGGGCTGCACCTTCCGGGCCTGCCCGACGACGCCCCGCGCTGATCGTCAGCGCTTGCGCAGCACGAACTGCGTCTGGCCGACCAGGATCGACTGGCCGGTCTCGACGGTCGCCCCGCTGCGCAGCCGCAGATAGGTGCCGTTGCTGCTCTCGAGATCGTCGACGAAGATGCCGTCGCGATCGCAGCCGATGCGGCAGTGCGAGCTCGACACGAACGTGTCGTTCGGCAGCGTGACGTCGCCGAGCTCGCGCCCGATGAGCACGCCGCCCTCGCCGAGCGGCACGACCGTGATCGCACCTTCGGGCGGCACGTGCACCAGGAGCCGGCCGAAGCGGCCCGCCTGCGGATCTCCGTTCGCACGCTCGTAGGCGACGAGCGATTGCCCGACGCGCAGCTGGTCGCCGTCCTTCATGCGCATGCGCGTCTGCACGCGCACGAACACCGCACCGGTCGGCACCACCTCCTCGACGCGCACGTTCTCGCCGAGCGCGACGAGCCGTGCGTGCGCGGGCTCGATGAACACGTCGTCGCTCCACGGCTGCTCGCCGGCGCGACCGAGCTCGAACGCGCCGCCGATCTCGATCGTGCGCTCGGCGACCGCTTCGCCCTGGTTGCCCAGCATGATCACGCGCACGCCCGCCGGCCGTCGCTCCTTGCGACCGCGACCGCGGCGGGGACCACCCGACGGCGGCACCGTGCCGCCGCGCGCCGACGGCTCGTCGGCGGGACGCGGGCGCTGCAGCGTGGTGACGACCTCGAGGTCGCCGCCCTCCGCGGCGTCGCTCGTCGGCACGGCCCCGAGCCCGCTGCCCGGCGGCATCGTGTGGCCGGTGACCGCCGGCGGCTGCGCTGCGACGGGCGGGGTGATCGCGGCGACCTGCTGCGCGGAGATCGGGACCGTGATCGGCTCGGGCTCGGGCACCGGATCCGGTGCCGTGGGGATCGCGGCGACCTGCGTGCGCTCGCGCGGCGGCGGCAGATCGATGTCCTCGATCGAGGGCATGTGCACCGTCGCGGCCTCTTCGTCGGGATCGGGCGCGGCCGGGAAGCCACCGGACACCGGCGTGGTACCGGGCACGAGCGTGCTGCCCGGCGGTGGTGCGCCGCCGAACGGCGCCGGCGGCTGCGGCTTGTCGGGCTCGGTCGGCACCACGGTCGTGCGTGGTGGTGCCGTCGTTCCGCTGCGGCCCATCACGGGCGGGACCTCGACGATGGGCGGCAGCTCGCGCGCGGGCTCGGGCTCACTCGCGCGGTAAGGCGCAGGCGGCGAGGGATAGCGCGCGATGACGGTGCGCTCGGCCGGCGGAGGCGCATCCGGAATCGCCTCGACGGCGGGCGGCTGGTCGTCGCGCACCGACGGGCCTTCCTCGTCGAACACCGGGGGTGCGGGCGGCACCTTCGACACGACGGTGCGATCGGCCCGATCGAATTCGAGATCGACGACGGTCTCGCCGACGGCATCGTCGCCATCGTCGAACGAGGTCGGCACCATCGTGCGGCCTCCGTCGACGCGCGCACCCGCGGCGAGCGACAGCGCGGCGGGATCCACCGGCGCGTCGTCGAACTCGGAGTCGACGTCGAACTCGAGCGTATCGGCGGCGGACTCCGAGGGGGCCAAGGTGGTGCGCCGCAGGGGCGGCGACACCTGCAGCGTCGAGGGATCGGGCGGCGCCGTCGTGCGTGCGGCCGTCGGCGGCACGGTGCCACCGGTCGCCTCGCTCGGCGCCGGCGCGCGCACGGGGCTGATCCGTGCGACCGGCGTCTTGCTCGTCGTCGTCTCCTCGGTCGTCGTGCTCGTGCTCGCCGTGGTGGGCGGGGCCGTGGCGCCCGCACGCGTCGGCGGCTGCGTCGTGCCGCGCACGGGCGGCGTCGTCGTGCTGCGTGCGGTCGGCGGCTGCGTCGTGCGAGCCGGCGCGGGTCGCTGCGCTGCGGGCGGTTGCGTCGTGCCCGACGGCGGCCGC
>CAZFKC010000199.1:0-6639 GCA_964519175.1 uncultured Nannocystaceae bacterium | reverse complement strand
CACCGACGACACGTCCGTCGTCGTGGCAGGCCTGACGATTCACCGCGGCTCTCTTCGACGTGCGTCGGAGCGATCGAGCTCCTTCGCGGCGAAGGCCGCGAAGGCACGGACCTTGGGAGCGACGTTGCGCGTCGGCAGTGACAGCGCGTGGACGGGCTGCTCGAGGCACGCCGTCTGGTCGAGCACCTCCACGAGCCGGCCGGCCGCGCGGCCCTGGGCCAGCATGAAATCGCAGACCCATGCGAGCCCGGCCCCACCCACCGCGAGATCGATGAGCGCCTGGGCGTCATCCACCGTGATGCGGGCGCCAGGCTCGACGTCGCGAACGGACGTGCCGTCGCGCAGTCGCCATGGCAGCGCCCGGCCATGTGGCGCGAACGCGAGTCGCTCGTGGCGCCCCAGCTCCTCGACCGTCCGCGGCGTGCCCTTTCGCGCCAGGTACGATGGAGCGGCGCAGATGCACATCCTCGTGCGGCCGAGCCGTTTCGCGACGAGGCCCGAGTCGCGCAGCGGACCGATGCGGAGCGCGACGTCGATGCCTTCGGCCACCTGATCCGATGCCGTGTCGCGCAACGAGAGCTCGACATGCACGCCGGGATGGCGAGCGACGAAGCGCGGGAGCGCAGGCACGACCAGGTAGCGCCCGAGGATGGTCGGGGCTTCGACGCGCAGACGTCCCGACGGGCGTGCTCGCAGCGAGCCGAGCTCCGCGTGGGCCTCCTGCAGCTCCACGAGCGCGCCTCGACTGCGTCGGTAGAAGAGGTGGCCCTCGTCCGTGAGCCGCACGGTCCGCGTGTTGCGGTGGAAGAGCGTGACGCCGACGTCGGCTTCCAGCGCAGCGATGCGCCGACCGAGCGCCGACGGGCTCAGTCGCAGTCGCTTCGCCGCCTGGGTGAAGCTGTGCAAGTCGGCAGCAGCGACGAACGCTTCGAGGTTGCCGAGGCGATCCATGGCGCGACTATTGTGTTCCGCGCACAAGTGAACGGCAAGCGCGGCGCTACCGTGCACACAGAGCAAGTGCTAGCTCTCGAGCATGAGCACCATCGAGGTCGAGGCACGCCGGTCGCTCGCCGGCGCGTTGGCGACGTTCGGCCTCACGGCCGCACACCACACCTACGGCGCCGTCATCTACGACACGCCATGGCGCCACCACGCCACCGTCGTCGCAGCGATCGCCGGCGCGCTGCTCTGGCTCGCCCACCGCACATACACGCGTGACCCGGCGTCGGCCCGCGGGCGGATCGGGCTCGCGCTGTTCACTGCCGTTGTCGGCCTTCACGCGGTGCTGGCGATCGGAGCATTCGAAGGTTTCTACAACCACGTGATCAAGAACGTGACCTACTTCGCAGGGATGCCGCTCGCGTTGCATCGCGAGCTGTTCCCGCCCCCGACCTACGAGCTGCCGAACGATGTGATCTTCGAGGTGTCCGGCATCCTGCAGGTCGTCCCCGCGGGCTACGCCGCGATCGCGCTGTTCCGGCTGCTTCGTCGCCACGGGTCGCTGCGACGAGCACAACGCCACGGGGAGAGCCGTGTCGCCGAGTTCGTGTGAGCGCCGAATTCTCGGGTGAACCAAGAAGGACGGGGACGATCCAGGTCGCCGAACCTTCGAAACCTCCCTACCCCCCCCTCACTGCGCGATCGTCAGTGCCCACTGGCGCCGCAGCTCTTCGATGCCCGCGCCGTTCGGATGCACGTCCTCGTGTGGGATCAGATCCGTCCGCCCCTCGAACGCGGCCCACAGATCCGGCCCCGGCAGGATCTCCGGATACGCGACGTACAGCGCATCGATCGTGGCGTTGATCGCCGGCCCCTCGGCCTGCACCCCGGCGCTGTCCGACCACGGGATGTGGGGCACCACCGGCACCTTGCCGGCGGCGATCACCGCGAGCACGAGCGACTCCATGTCGAAGCTGTCGGCGTGATCGTTGGTGCCGTAGGCGAGCACCACGAAACGGCCGGGCCAGTCCGCCATCGTCTCGTCGATCACGTCGATCGCCGTGGTGGTGTTCGTGCCACCGATCGCCGCCTCGATCAGCTGCGGCCAGCGCTCCCCATCGATCGCGTTCACCTGGGCGGGCACGTCGCTGAACGCGTAGCCCATCGAGATATGGGTGATCGAGTCGCCCATGAGCAGCCACGAGTCGCAGGCTCCGTCGGGCGCGGCGTGCACGTCGAGATCGATGGCGACACCGGCCGGGTCGACGCTCGCGGTGATCACCATGCGCACCCACGTGGCGCCGCCGAGATCCACGAGGTGCTGGCGCGCCGAGCGATCGTTGCCGGTGACGTCGACGACCGTTTGCCAGCCGTCGACGGGCGGCGTGCCGCCGGCGGCCGTGTTGATCTCGAGGGTGTAGTCGATCGGCGTCTCGACGTACGTGCCGGGATTCTCGAGGATGTACCCGTCGGCGTGCGGTGCATACCAGGCGACGAGCACCCGCTGGCGCGCCGCTTCGGGCACCGCCGAGAGATCGTAGGCGAGCCACGCCGGCATCTCCGCCGGGAACCACGTGCTCGCCGGGTTGGTATCGTTCGACGCACCCGGTGCGTCGCCGCTCGACGCGAACGCGGGGAGGCCGTGGCTGAGGATCGGCGTGGCCACCGGATGGGTGCCGGTGCACCCGACCTCGGCTCCGCCGGTGTCGCTCGATCCGCCGTCGCTGTCGGCCGAACCGCTCGAGGCCTCGGCCGCGGTCTCGCCGTGATCCGTCCCGGACGTGCCGGCCGAGGCGCCCGCGCTCGTCGAATCATCGGGGCCGCTCGTCGAAGCGGTGGCCTCCGCCGCGGTGGGCTCCGCAGTGTCGCCGGCGCTCGGATCGGCACCGTTGCAGCCGAGGGCGATCGCGAACGCGAGGGGGCGTCGGCTGGGGCGCACGCCCGTCCCCATGCACGCTCGGCCGCGAACACGTGAAGCAATCGCCCGGTCGGTCTGGAGCCCGCTCCCCGGCGTCCTCCGTGCAGGGCCGCCATTCGAGCGGCGACCGCACCATGCTAGCGTTCGCGCCAGGCAGTCCTTCGGCCATGATGCTCCGACGCACGCTCGTCGCTCTGTCCTTGCTGCTGTCCGGCGCTGCGGGCTGCGACCGCTCCCCGCCGCAACCGGCGGTCGACTCCGGGCCACGCGCGAGCTCGGCATCGCCGGCCGCGAAACCGACCCCGCCGCCCGGAGACTCGATCGTCGCCACGCGATCGAAGCCGGCACCGCGTGCGCTCACCGACTCGGAGAAGGTGCTCGCCGGCACCTGGGTCGCGAAGGTCGGCGCGGCTGCGCCGCGCTCGTCGGCGGTGGACGGCAAGGTCATGCTCGGCATGGATCCGGGTCAGGAGCTGGTGCCCGGCGTGATGAAGGCGATCGAGGACGACAAGCACGTCTCGACCGCGTGCGTGTGGCTCGAGCTCTACGAGAACCTGCACGGCTTCCGCAACGAGTGCGCGTTGATGAACGGCGAGCCGTCGGCGCTGCAGAAGAACGATCCGTTCACCGGCGCCGCGCAACCATTCGGCATCGCGCTCACGTGGCGTCACGAAGACGGCGCGATCTGGCTCGACTACGCGGAGCCGCTGGTCGTCCCGGACGGCAAGGGCGGATCGCGGCCGATCACGCGCGTGCGGCTCGCGATGGAGCCGGGCGCGGGCCCGAAGCACCGGGTGACCCAGACCTTCCCGGAGCACCCGGATCTGGCCCCGCAGATCGACGAGTTCGAGATCATGTCGGGCGCATTCCTCGGCGATCCCCCGAAGGCCGACCGCTGAACGAACGCCGCGCGTTCAATTTTTCCACGCGAGCTGGCTCGCTATCCGAGAATGAACGTCCCACGTTCATCGAGCCGCGCGGCGTCCAGCTCCTCTTACGGCGTCGGCGCGGCTGCAGTCCCCGGCGCGGGCGGCGGAGCAGCGGTGGTGGTCGCGGCCTCGTAGCCGTAGACCAGGCACGCGCCCTGTCCATACAGCCCCATGCCCGGGCAGTCGAGGATCAGCAGGCCCGCGCCGAGCTTCATGCCCTCCTGCTTCACGATCGTGAGCTCCGCTTCGTCGGGAAAACCGATGTGGCTCCCCTGCTTGACGAAGCGGAACTGGAAGAGCGGCTGGCCGTCCGTCGGGCTACGGTACAGCACCTGCGGTTCTGCAGTGACCGGGGCATGCTTGGAGATCACGCGGACGTCCAGGATCTGCGGAGCGCTGGTCTGGAGCTCCGGCAGCATGCTCGCACACGCAGGCGCGGCTGCCAGGATCACGAACGGGATGATATGTCTCATGTCTTCCTTCATCTCGTTGCTATCGCTGCCCGTCGGGACGGTCCATGGTCAATCGTTCCACGCGCACCGGAGCACGCCGCTGCCGCCGTGCACGAGGCATGCCCCGGCGCGCCGCGGTGAGCCGATCGGGCTGCGGCGCGGATGAACGCAGGGCGTTCATCTTTCGCGACCGAGGTCCCTCGCTCGCCGTATTCGAACGTCCGACGTTCGCCGGCCAACGTCCGACGCCGCGGTTCCTCGCGCAGAGGTTGCCTCCGCCGACGCGTGCGTCATGCTGCGCACCGACGACGAGCACTGGACCGATCGATGACGACCGTCACGCCTCCCGCCGGCAGCCCGCGCACCGCGAAGGTGTTGCGCGCAGTGCTGGGGGTCCACGCGGTGCTCACGCTCGCCGCGGGCGTCGTGCTCGTGGTCGCGCCGGCCGCGATCCCGGCGACCGTGGGCATCACCGTCGAGCCCCCCGCCTATCTGCTCTGCTACCTGCTCGCCGCGATGGAGCTCGGCGCGGGCGCGCTCTCGTGGAGCGCACGCACGATCACGGACGCCCGCGCACTCCGAGCGATCCTGCTCGCCTTCGTAGTGATGCACGCCGCGACCGGCGTGCTCGAGATCCACGCATTCCTGCAGGGCCTCGACGCCGCGATCTGGGCCAACGTCGCCCTGCGCGTCGTCGTCGTCGCGGTCTTCGGCTACTTCGCCGCGCGCCTGCCCGCGACTCACCCTCCGCGCGGTGGAGGCGGCGGCGTGCCGTTGCCCTCGTAGGCGCCGATGTCCGTCTCCGGCTCGCCGCTCGATCGCAGATAGCCGCGCTGATCGACGTCGAAGCAATCGGGGATCGGGGTGTTCGGGATCGGCGGCAGCTGACAGCGCGGGCCGCCGCGAATCGCAGCACTGCCCGCCGACGGAATGTGCAGCTCGGTCCCACCGGCGGTCCACGGCGCGAGCGGTCCGAGCTGCGGATCGAGCGGCTCGTCCCCGGCCGGCAGGATGTCTTCGGTCGCCGGATCGAAGGCTTCGCAGCCCTCGAGCGTGCCCATGAGGTTGTAGCTGTCGCTCCACCACTCGCCCGCGCTCAACCATGGAAACGCGGGATCGTCGACGAAGACGGTGAAGTCCGCACAATCCGGCGCCGCCTCGTGCAGCCCCAGATCTTCGTGATCGTTGTCCGCGACGATGCTGGCGTGGATGCTCACGTACGCCATGACGTTCGCGATTCCGGCCCCGCCGACCAGCTCGGTCGTGTCCGCGAAGGTGAGCGCGTTCTCGGTGATCGTGCTGCGCTCGATCTCGACCTCGGCCGGATATCCCGGCGCGGACTCGACGAGCAGCCCTGCGCCACGGGAGAACGCCTCGTTGCCGCTGATCGTCGAGTCGGTGATCCACGCGTAGCCACGGTTGTTGATGCCGCCGCCGCGGAACGCCCGGTTGTGGACGATCGCACTCTGCTCGACGATCAACATCGCATTCGTGCCGTTGTGGATCCCGCCGCCGGTCGAGGTCACTCCGCCCCCGGCGTCATCGGTCTGCAGGTTCTCGTTATCGCGCACCGAGGTGCGTTCGACGTGCAGGCTGCCGAAGTTCGCGATGCCGGAGCCCTCCTGGTCCGCATAGTTGCGCTCCACCACACAGCGCGCGAGATGGACCTGCGCATCGCCGCCGACATAGACACCCGCGCCCTGCTGGAACTCGCTCTCGTAGCCGCCGGTGATCGTGAGATCCGTGATCGTCACACCGCCGCCCTGCACGTAGAACACGCGCGAGGATCCGTCGGCGTCGACGACCGCACCGGACTCGCCGCGGATCGTCATCGACGTGCCGACGAGCAGCTGGCCGAGCTCGAGGGTGTACGTCGTGGCGTCGGCGAGGCGGATCAGGTCGTGGCCCGGGCTCGCATTCGCTTCCTCGATCGCCGCGCGCAAGGTGCAGCCATGCGGACGCGCGCCCCGGCAGGTGCCGTTGCCCGGATTCGTGTCGTGCGCGTCGCTCGCGTCGTCGACCACGAAGGTGGCCGCCTGGGCAGGCGAGGCCACGCCGAGCAGCGCCAGGAAGGTCGCGGCGGGGATCCCGGCGATGGTGAGCGGGCGAAGAGTCGAGCGGGACATGGTGCCTCCGATGCGCGCGTTCGAGTCGGCGCCCGGCGTCGATGTGACCGACCGCGTCCCGATCCAGCTCCGCCCTGCCCGCCTGTGCGTCGCGGGTGAGCCACGGCATCGCGATCGTCAGCCCTCGACGCAGCAATCACAGGCGACCTGCGAAGGTCTGCACGCCCGCGCTAGCGTCGATGCGACGCGATCCACTTCGCGATCTCGGCGCGGTCCTGCTCGGCGGCGTCGTAGGCCGCCAGGATCTCGGCGTGCGAGCGCTCGCGTTGCCAGTG
>CAZFKC010000198.1:3178-6769 GCA_964519175.1 uncultured Nannocystaceae bacterium | reverse complement strand
CGTCCGAGGTCTCGCCGACGTGGGGCTCGCTCGACACGGGCACCGGCCCGTCCCACTCGGGGTTGACCCCGGGACAACCGCACGCCAGCCCCGCAACCACGAGCACCGCACGCCGCATGCCCCAGATGTGACGCATCCGCGGCGCGGCGCCACGATCCGAATCAGTCGAGCGTCACGCGCAGCAGTACGGCCGCGAGCCGCTCGACGTCGACGTAGTCCGGATCGTCGAGCTCCTCGCCGAACACGTCGGGGTCGAGCTCCTCGTAGGCGACCGAGAGCCCCGGACGATCGAGCACCGGCGAGACCGCGCGCAGGAACGAGTCGTTGCCGTCGACGATCGCCGTTCCCGTGTAGACGATGAGCGATCCGCCCGCGGACAGCCGCGCGAGCCCGTCGCGCACGATGCGAACCGCCAGCCCCTCGCCGAGCTCCCCGCCTCCGTCGCGGTAGAGCCGGTGGGCATGATCGAGCAGGTACGGCGGGTTGGCGATGACGAGGTCGATGTCCCCTTCGACACCGTCGAGCACGTCGCTCTGCACGATCTCGGGCGAGAGCCCCGCGAGCGTGGCGTTGACGCGGGCGAAGAACAGCGCGCGCTCGCTCACGTCCGCGAGCACGAGCTGGCGCGCGCGCGAGGCCACGACGATGCCGCCGATGCCGGTACCGCAGCCCACGTCGACGATGCGCAGCGAGTGGGGCGCATGGCGTTCGACGGCGGCCGCGAAGCGGTAGCTGTCGGGGCCGAAGAAGACGGAGTCGTGCTCGACGGTGGGGAACGCGGAATGGAAGAACAGGTGGCCTTCGCACGAGGACACGCGGACGGTGGCGCGCATCCGCTGGCCTTCGTTGCGGCAGCAACCGGCGGCGCGCAGACACGCGAGCATCTCGGCGGGCAGGAGGTCGGCATCGAAGGGACGATTCCACCCGAACACGTCGCGCAGATCGGCGGCGTGCGAGCCACGCCGACGCAGCACGCGGAGGTGCGTCGACGGCGTCGGCGTCACGAACGAATAGCCCTCGGCGACGAGCAGCCGCCCGAGCTCGACGAGCGAGTCGAAGGCGAGCGCCGGATCGGGAACCGCGCCGATGAACACGGGACGGGAGCTGGCAACCGAGTCTTGGGCGTCGATGCGCATGCGGGAGGTGCCGGGTATGCAATCGTCGGCCCACGTCGGACCGCGTGTCGGTTGGCGATCGCGGGCGTGACGCTCGCGTCGCTGTGCCGGCGCAGTGCGGCGCAGCAGCACAGCCGTGTCGCGGCCGCACGCAGGGGAGAGCGTGCGGTGACTCGCGATCAGCGGTGGACGCTACGCGCCTCGCTCGATGACGTCATCCGCGGTGCCCTCGACACCGTCGGGACCGGCCGACGTGACGGTGATGCTCCCCGCGTCGTCGCAGGCGATCGCGTATCCGCGACCCCAGGGGTCGAGCCGGTCGCGGCCGAGGAGGCCCGCAGTGATGAGGTCGGCGCTGCTGGCCGGGCACTTGCGCTTCATCCGCTTGTACTCCGCGGCGAGCCCGTGGAGCTGGTCCGCGTCGATGCGCGCCGCGTCCGGTAGGCTGTCCTTGTATGCGGAGAAGCCCACGACACCGTAGACGACGCCACCGATCACGGCGAGTCCGAGCAGCGCTCCGACGATGATCAAGGCCAGGCGTGTGCTCGAGATGGACTTGGGGGTCGAACTGGATGGCGTCATCACGACTCCTGAGTGGAAGTCGGCCGGATTTCGATTTCATGGGTTCGATTCCATCTCGACCGCGAGCGCGCAGTCGTGGCGGGGCGCCACGGTCGCCCGTTCGCGGCGGCGGACGTCGGCGAGGCCATCATGGCGATATCGCTGCGGCACCTCGATTGCACTGCTCGTCCGAACCGCGCGAACGCGCCGGTTCGAGACCCGATGCACGACAACGCCGCGAGGAAGAAGACGCCGACGACGCTCGAGCTGGTGGCCAGCCCCGAGGTCCGCGAGTCGGGTCCGTGCCCCACGAGCCGCACCGGGCTCGCGCTCCACCTCGCGTCGGCCGTGGTGCTGCTCGGCCTCACCCAATATCTCGCAGCCGACGACTTCGCGCTGTTCGCCGTCGGCCTCGCGATCAAGTGCTGGGTCTTCGAGGGCGTGCGGCGGGCTGCACCGCGACTGAACGCGCTGCTCATGCGTCTGCTCGGGCCCCTCGCGCACGGCTGTGACGCCAGTCGCGTGAACTCGGCGACCTGGTATGCCACCGGCATCGCCGTGGTGGCCGCGGCGCACGATCCCGTGCTCGTCTGCGTGGCGCTCGCGGTGCTCGGGTTCGGCGATCCCGCTGCGACGCTCGCGGGGCAACGGTGGGGCCTGCGGAAGCTCGGCGAACGACGCACGCTGGAGGGCAGCGTCGCGTTCTTCGTCGCGGGCTCGATCGCGGCGGGCGTCACGTTGTTCTTCGTCGCGCCGGCGTCGGCGTTCGCGGCCTCGTGGGGCATCGCCAGCGCTGCTGCATTCGCGGGCGCGCTCGCCGAGATCCTGAGCGACGGGATCGACGACAACTTCTCCGTGCCGCTCTTCGCGGCCGGGGCCGCGGCGCTCGTCCTCGCCTAGCTGCCTCGACGCAGACGCGCAGAGCGATCCATCGTGGTGGGCCGTGCCTCACCGACCGCCACGACCTCACCAGTTCGGGCAAGGCCCTCGGCGCGGCAACCGATCGGCGACGCAGCCACGTCGCAGCCGCCAGCGCTCATCGTGGCGCGATGGCACACCGTTGACGCGCGATCACTGTCCTTCGCTCGCGAACCCGCCGGCACCGCGATTGCAGCCCTGCATCGAGATGATGGACAACGAAAACGGTGCCGTGGACGAGGGTACGGGCAACGAGACGGGCGACGGCGGCGATGTCCTCGCGGAGCTCCCGCCCCAGACCCGCGAGGTGGTCGGGCGCGTGCGCGAGATGGTGAGCGCGCGTCCGCTCGCGGCCGCGGGAATCGCCACGGGCATCGGCTACGTGTTGGGTGGCGGCCTGCCGCGTCCCCGCGTGCTGATGGTCGGTGCGGCGCTCGGCTACGGGCTCTTCCGCCTGCTCCGCTATCGCAGCGCGGGCGACGAGGGCGCGAACGAGGGCGCGATGGACGAGGGCGGAGCGACCGGCGACGAGGGCTCCGAGGGTGAAGACGACGAAGACGACACGGCCGCCGTGGGCACGAACGGCGACACGCCGCCCGCGCGATCGAAGAAGCGCCGGCGACACAAGCCCGCGCGAGCGCGTCGCACGGTCACGACGACGGACGCGTGAGCGACGGGGCGCGCGGCGTCACTCGCCGCGGCCTCGGGCCTTGCGCGAGCCGTCGACGACGAACGTGGCGCCGGCGAGCAGACCGTAGCCGCGGGTGGACGCGGCGAGGTCCGCCCTGCCGGCGATGTCGATCGCGACGGTGGGTCCGAGCGGTAGCACGAGACCGCCGTCGAAGACGACGAGGCCCGTGCGGGGGCGCTGCGGATCTCCGCGCAGCCAGACCTCCGCATACGGCCGCAGCCAGCGCGTGACCTCCACCTGCGCGCTCGCCGACGCGCCCGCGTCCAAGCGACGATCCGTGCGGCGGTTCGCGTCGACCTGCAGGCC
>CAZFKC010000198.1:0-3078 GCA_964519175.1 uncultured Nannocystaceae bacterium | reverse complement strand
TCGAAGCCGGCCTCGAGCTGCATCGCGCCGGGCGCGACCAACGTCGCATTGAAGCTGCGGTCGGGGCGCTCGGGCACGACGGGGGGAGAGTGGTCCTCGCCGGCCCGCGCCGAGAGGGGGACGGCGAGGACCACCGCGGTCACGAGCGTTCGCGTCGTCGGGGACGCCACCCGTCTCACGCTGCTTCGCACCTCCGCTCGGGCTGCGTCACCAGCATCGCGATCATCTCACGTCGACGTCGGGGGGAGGTCGGGTGCCGGTGTCGTCCTCGTCGTCGTCGTCCGATTCCTCGTCGTCCGCGTCGGCGTCGTCCTCGTTCTCGCTCTCGTTCGGGAGCACGGGGGTGCTTTCGTCCTCCAGGTCGCGAGCTTCGTCGTCGGTCTGCCGCTGCGGGATCTCGTTGTTCGGGTTCGTCATGGTCGACTCCGACATGCAGCACCCCTGCGCCCCCACAAACCCTGAACGCGGTTGATCTCCGCGCGCCGACGAGCCGAGGGATGCACGCGCGCACCCGATGCATCGCGCGGAGTGCGACGGCGTGCTGCCGGCCCGCGAACGCCCCCCGCTTGACGGTCTCGGAGGCCGTGATTAACCCAATCCGCGGCTCGCCGGGGAGCGGTGGGCCGCGGTGGCCGGCGCCGTACGGGGCCCGGTGCCGCCGCTGCATGCGTCGGCCCCGAGAAACGGAACAACGACGATGTGGAGAGCATGGATCCTCTCGGCATTCGCGGCGGCGGTTGCTTCGCTGGCCGCCGCCGAGCCGGCGGCAGCGAGTGACCCGATGCCGTCGAGCGCACCCGTCACGACGGCACACACGACCGACGGGAGCTCGACGTGGTCGATCTTCGGCTTCACGATCTGCAAGGACGGGGCTTCGGCCGCGCAGCACTGCGACGTCAGGCTGCCCCCGCTCCCGCAGCCTCCGCCGCAGCCGACCACGCCACCCGAGGCCACGCCACCCAAGCAGCTCACGCTGATGGGCAAGACGCTGTGCTTCGGCGGTACGCCCCATCACCCCGGCTGTGACTGGCAGCTCCCGCAGCGCGACGCGCACGGCTGATCCCTCACGACGAACGCGCTCGCGCGGTGCCGCTGCGCCGCGCGAGCTCCCGATCCGCGACGAGCTCGGCGAAGCGGGCCTCCGCGTCGGCGGAGCTTGCGGGCGCGGGGCTGCGCGCCAGACTCGCGTCGTGGCGCGGATCCACATCGGCACCAGCGGCTGGACGTACCGCGCGTGGCGAGACGGGCTCTACGCCGGGATCCCCACCAAGCGCTGGCTCGAGCACGCGGCGAAGACCTTCGGCGCGCTCGAGATCAACGGCTCGTTCTACACGCAGATCCGCGAGAGCACCTACGCGCGCTGGTACGACGAGACGCCCGCGGACTTCCGCTTCGCGCTGAAGGGCCACCGCTTCCTCACTCACTACAAGCGACTGCGCGACTGCGCGGCCTCGATCGAGATCCAGCGCGAGCCGACGCTCGCGCTGCGCGAGAAGCTCGCGGCGGTGGTGTGGCAGCTGCCGGCGACGTTCCGGGTCGAGCTCGCGCGCCTGCAGGAGTTCGCGACGAGCCTGCAGCGCTGGCCCGAGGTGCGCCACGCCGTGGAGCTGCGGCACGCCTCGTGGTTCACCGCCGAGACCGCCGCGATCCTGGCCGACGCCGGCCTCGCCGTGTGCATGAGCGATGCGCCGGACTTCCCGCTCTGGGATGCGGTCACCACCGATCTGGTCTACGTGCGTCTGCACGGCCACACGCGGAAGTACGCGTCGAGCTACCGCGCCGATCACCTCGCGCGCTGGGCCGCGCGGATCCGCGGCTGGGCCGACGCCGGTCGCACCGTGCACTGCTACCTCGACAACGATGCCGAGGGCGCCGCGGTCGCCAACGCGCTCACGCTGCGCGAGCAGGTCGATCGCACGGCAGCGCGACCGCGACCGCCGAGGCGGCGCGACGCCAGCTACCGCAAGGCCGAGTGGTAGCGCGGCGCGGGTGGTGACCTCTGAACGGTGATCATTGCGACGACGCTCGCGTGCACCACTGTCGTCCACCCTGCGACCGCCGTACGTCGTGTCCTCGCGTCGACGCGTGGGCGCGCTGACTCGAGCCGCCGATGCATCGCGCTGCGCTGCCGTTTCCGCCCCTGGCGCGCGAATCGCTGCGCGCACTGTGCCGCAATTTCGGCGATGCTGCCCGCACTGCCTCGGCAGCTGCACGCGCCATGCGGAACGACACGACCACGAGCAAGCGAACCCCCGTCCCCGCACCCGCGCCGGGGCATCTGCCCGATCTGCTGCACGCCCTGCAGGCGCTGCGCGACGGTGATTTCTCCGTCCGCTTGCCCGGCGAGTGGCTGGGGCTCGAGGGCAAGCTCGCGGACACCGTGAACGAGATCGCGGCGGCGAACGAGCGCATGGCCCAGCAGCTCGAGCACGTGGGTCAGGTCGTCGGTCGCGAGGGCAAGACGCGACAACGCGTGAAGTTCTCGCGCAGCACGGGCTCGTGGGGCGACATGGAATCGTCCGTGAACACGTTGATCGACGATCTACTGTGGCCGACCACCGAGGTCACGCGCGCGCTCGCGGCGGTGGCCCAGGGCGATCTGTTGCAGACCGTGCAGCTCGACGTCGAGGGCCGCAAGCTGAAGGGCGAGTTCCTGCGCTCCGCGACGATCGTCAACTCGATGATCAAGCAGCTCGGCGTGTTCACCTCCGAGGTGACGCGCGTCGCTCGCGAGGTCGGCACCGACGGCAAGCTCGGTGGCCAGGCCCAGGTGCTCGACGTCGGTGGCGTGTGGAAGGACCTCACCGACTCGGTGAACTCCATGGCCAACAACCTCACGGCGCAGGTGCGCAACATCGCCGAGGTGACCATCGCCGTGGCCAACGGCGACCTCTCGAAGAAGATCACGGTCGACGTGCGTGGCGAGATCCTCCAGCTCAAGGAGGCGATCAACACGATGGTCGATCAGCTGCGCTCGTTCGCCTCCGAGGTGACCCGCGTCGCACGCGAGGTCGGCACCGACGGCAAGCTCGGCGGACAGGCGATCGTGCCCGGCGTCGCCGGCACGTGGAAGGACCT
>CAZFKC010000197.1:0-7031 GCA_964519175.1 uncultured Nannocystaceae bacterium | reverse complement strand
GGACAGCGAGCACGACTGCGCGCACCAGGAAGAGCGCCGGAGGGCGCGACCAAAACGAGCCCGCGGCGCTCGAGCCCGCCGTGGCTTTGCCACGGCGGACAGCGAGCACGACTGCGCGCACCAGGAAGAGCGCCGGAGGGCGCGACCAAAAAAGACTAGTCTGCGCGCTCGAGCACTGCGCCGGCTCCGAGCCCGCCGGCGGCGCAGATCCCCAGCAGCGCGTAGCGCTTGCCGGTCTCGTGCAGCTCGTTCGCCATCGTCGTCACCATGCGTGCACCGGTCGCTCCGAACGGATGGCCGAGCGCGACCGATCCGCCGTGCACGTTGAGCTTCGCGGGATCGATTTCGCCCACCGCACGATCACGACCGAGTCGCGCGCGTGCGAAGGCGTCGCTGCCGAGCATCTTCAGCACCGACAACACCTGCGCCGCGAAGGCCTCGTGCATGTCGACGAGATCCATCTCGGCGAGCGTGACGCCGGCGCGATCGAGCGCCATCGGCATCGCGAGCGCAGGACCCATCAACAGCTGATCGGCCGGATCGACGCCCGTATAGGCCCAGCTGCGGAAGAACGCGAGCGGCGTGAGCCCCAGCGATTTCGCCCGCTCGGCGCTCATCAGCAGCACGGCCGACGCTCCGTCGGTCAGCGCGCTGGAGTTGCCCGCGGTGAGCGTGCCGTCCTTCGCGAACACCGGGCGCAGCTTCGCGAGCTTCTCGAGGCTCGTGTCCGCGCGGACGATCGTGTCGGCGGTGACGACCTTCCCGCCCTCCGTCTCGACCTTGCAGATCTCCTTGCGCAGCCGCCCCGATGCGATCGCGGCCGCGGCGCGGTGGTGCGAGCGCATCGCGAACTCGTCCTGGGCCTCGCGCGAGATCTCGTTGCGCTTCGCCATCTCCTCGGCCGACTCGCCCATCACCTGACCGGTGGTGCGCTCGGCGATCTTCGGCATCTTGGGCAGCACCTCGGACAGCGGCACGAGCTGGCTGAGCACGCCGAGGTAGTCCTTCGGAGTGGCCTTGCCGAACGCGAGCGGCGCGAGGGCGTGCACGACCTTCTGCGGCAGCTTGAGCTCGGCGTTGCTGGTGGAGTCCGAGCCGCCGGCGATCGCGACGTCGTACTCGCCGCGCTCGATCGCCGCCGCGGCGGTCGTCACCGCCTGCAGACCCGAGGCGCACGCGCGCGTGACGGTGTGCCCCTCGACGCGCGCGGGCAGGCGCAGATCGAGCGCGATCTCGCGGGCCACGTTCGGCGCGAGCCCGGGCAGGATGACGCCGCCCCAGACGATCGCGTCGAGCGCGTCGCGATCGATCTGCGTCTTGTCGAGCAGCGCCTGCACGACCGCGTCGCCGAGCGCGATGGTGTCGAGCTTGAGGAACTCGGCGAACGCCTTCACGAACGGCGTGCGCAGGCCGGCGACGACGACCGCACGGCGGTCCTTGGAGGGGGTGTAGATCTTGTTGGACATCGCTCGCTCCTCATTCTCGGCCTACCGGCCGACCCACATTCTCGGCCTACCGGCCGACCCACATTCTCGGCCTACCGGCCGACCCACATTCTCGGCCTACCGGCCGATCAGGGCACCACCACACACGCGCAGCACCTGGCCCGTGACGCCGTAGGCGCCTGGGCTCGCGAGGAAGGCGATCGCCTCGCCGACGTCCTGCGGCAGCCCGCCCTGGCCGAGGTTCGACAGCCGCCGTCCGGCCTCGCGGATCATCACCGGGATCGCCGCGGTGAGCCGCGTCTCGATGAAGCCCGGCGCGATCGCGTTGACCGTGATCCCGCGCGCGGCGGTGTGCTTCGCGAGCCGCGAGACGTAGCCGATGAGCCCGGCCTTGCTCGCCGCATAGTTGGTCTGGCCCATGTTGCCGGCGATGCCGGCGACCGACGACAGGCAGATCACGCGGCCGTCGTCCTTCAGTGTGCCCTCGAGCAGCGCGCCGGTGATCTTGATGACGGAGCCGAGGTTCACGTCGATCGCCTGATCCCACGCCTCGGGCTTCATCTTCGCGATCGTCTTGTCGCGCGTGATGCCGGCGTTGTGCACGACGATGTCGACGCCGCCGTGCTTGCTCTTCAGCTCCGCGACCACCGTGCTCGCGACGTCGGGCGTGCCGAGATCGGCGAGCAGCAGCGAGCCGCCGATGCGGCGCGCGACCTGGCTGACCAGCGCGTCGTCCTGCGGGCGATCGAGGCACACCACGTGCGCACCTTCGGCGGCGAGCAGCTCGGCCGTCGCCTCGCCGATGCCGCGCGCGGCTCCGGTGACGAGCGCGACCTTGCCTGCGAGCGCCCGCACCCACCGCGGATGCGCCGGCGCGCGCACGTCGGAGGTGACCGTGAGCGGCTGACCCGACACGAACGCGGAGCGATCCGAGAGCAGGAAGCGCAGCACGCCCTCGAGGCGGTCCTCGGCGCCGCGTTCGACGTACACGAGCTGCGCGGTCGAGCCGCGCTTGCCCAGCTCCTTCGCGAGGCTGCGCACGAAGCCATCGAGCGCAGCATGGGCCGCGGCGGACTGGGCCGACTCGAACGAGCCGGGCGGGCGGCCGATGACCACGGCGCGGCCGCAGTTCTTCACGCGCACCACGAGCGGGTGGAAGAAGTCGTAGAGCGCGTGGAGCTGGCTCGGATCGGCGAGCGCGGTCGCATCGAACACGAGCGAGCGCACGCGGCCGCTCGACTCCGCCGCGGGATCGACGAGCTTCGCGGGCCGACCGAAGGCCTCGCCCGGGGCCGCGAACGCACGCTGCAGCTCGGCGGTGGTCACCTGCGGCGAGGCGCCGGCCGAGGTGAGCGTGCGCGCGAGGACATCGGCGACGGCGGTGTTGCTCGCGAGCTGTCCGACGACGACGTCGTCGTCGTGCAGGGGACGCTCTTCGACGGGCCCGTCGGCGCGACGCAAGCGCGTCGGCACCGGCACGGGCAGGCCGAGGGTCTGGATCAGCTTTCGCGCGGCTTGGTTCTCGAGGAGGAAATCGCTCATGACGGGCTCGACTCGTTGCGGGTGAAGGTGCCGGCAAGATACGCGGGACCGCCCGGCGCATCGCCGACGAACAGCTGATCGCCGTCCACGTAGAGGCCCACCTTCGCGGGCAGCACGAGCGGCTTGGTGAACTTCACGTCGACCGTGCGCAGCGCGTGCACGCTGCCGGAGAACATCGTGCGCTGCAGGCCTTCGATCGCGCGCGCCATGGTTGCAAAGCCGTGCAGGATCGTGGAGCGGAAGCCGAACGCACGGGCGTACGGCCGCACCCAGTGCACCGGATTGAAGTCGCCGGTGAGCTTCGCGAAGTCGAGCCCGGCCTGCGTGCCGATGCGCCAGCGCTGCAGCTCCTCGGCGCCCTCGGGCACGCGCACGCTGGGCTTCTTCGCCTCCTTCGGCGCGCCGTTGCCGTTGCCGTTCTTGCCCGAGCCGAGCGGCACGATCGCGTAGAGATCGGCGACCACTGCGTCGGGCACCTCGATCGTCCCGGTGACGATGCGCTGGTGGATCACCGCACGCCGACCGTTGTCGTCGACGTCCTCGAGCCGCGCGCGCACCTCGAGCGGCTGATCGGAGGGCAGCGGCGCGTTCATCTGCAGCCGGCAGCCGCCGTTCAGCACGCGCACGAGCGGATAGGGCAGACCCTCGAGCGTGCGCGCCGTGAGCGGGAAGCCCCACTGCGGGAAGAAGTGCGGCGGCACGATGCCCTTGTACGCGGACGGATCGCCGCCGGTGTTGCGCACGTAGTCGCGCAGCAGATCGGCGGGGCGCGGCGGAATCGTCTCGTGGATCTCGCGCGACGGAATCGGCGGCATGCCCGAGGGCGCCGCACGACCGAGCCGCGCGTCGAGCTGCTGACGGAACGCGGTGACCGCTGCGCGGCCGAGCGTGGCCAGCACCGGACCCTGCTGCAACACGTGCTTGTTGGACACGGCCATGACGTCCTCCTACTCCGCCGCCTGTGCGGTCGACTTGTCGTCCTGCTGCAGGCGCGCGAGCAGCTCGGCGCCGGTGGTCTGGATCTCGTCGAGCAGGTGGCGGCAGCGCGGCTCGGCCCGCACGAGGTGACGCTTCAGCACGTCGGCGCGCTCGGGGTGCTGCTGGCCCTGCTCGAGCAGGATCTCCGCGATCGCGACGTCGGTCAGCATGCGGGTGAGTCGCTCGGCGTGGAGCATCGCGTAGGCGAAGTCGCGCTTCGGGTTCCAGTCCTCGAGGAAGCGCTTGGGCCACTGCGCCAGCGGCTTCTCCGACAGCGAGCGGAACTTGTCGGCCGCGGTCTTGCGCACGAGGAACTGCTGGGCGTCGAGCGCCATGTACTTGAGCTTCGCGACGCGGCGCTCGAGCGGATCGCGGGCCGAGAGGCTGCGCCAGCGCGCCTGCGCCAGCTTCTTCACGAAGTCCTGCGGCGCCTTCATCACCGCCCCGAGCGCGTCCTTCATCGCCATCAGCGACTGGATCTGGCTGGTGCCCTCGTAGATCGGCATCACGAGCGCGTCGCGCAGCAGCTTCTCCGCGCCGTACTCCTTCATGTAGCCGTTGCCGCCGTGGATCTGCATGTTGCGGCGGGCCATCTCGACCGCCTTCTCGGCGGCGATGTACTTGAGCAACGGCGTGACCTTGCGAGCGTCGCGCTTGTGCTGCTTGGAGCGGCGCTCCATCTGCTTGGCCTTGTGCTCGGAGACGCCGGTCTCGCCCATGCGCGACGCGAACAGCTCGTACTTGGTGGCCAGCTCCTCGTGGTACGCGCCGTACATCGCGAGCGCGCGGATGCCCTGGATGTCGGTCTTCATCTCGTCGAGCATGTCGGCGATCATCTCGTGGCGATCGATGGTCTTGCCCATCGACGGCCGCTGCGCCGCGTACTCGCGGGCCATGCGGTAGGCCGCCTCGCACAGCCCGATCGACTCGAAGCCGACGCCGAGCCGGGCGTTGTTCATGAGCGTGAGCATGTACTTGAAGCCCTCGCCGCGCTCGCCGAGCAGGATCGCGGGCGAGCGATCGAACGTGAGCGCCGCGGTACACGAGCCGTGGTGGCCGAGCTTCTCCTCGATGCGATCGAGCGTGACGTAGCGGTGGCGCCGGCCGTGGTCGTCCTCGTCCCACGCGGGCACGAGGAAGAACGACAGCCCCCCGAGGCCCGCCATCGGATCGTCCTCACTACCCGCTTTCGCCTTCTCGGTGCGCGCGATGACGAAGTGGTACTTGCCGTGGCCGGAGGTGATGAAGATCTTCTGCCCGGTGACGAACCAGTTGCCGTGCTCGTCCTGCTCGCCGACGGTGCGCATCGACGCCATGTCGCTGCCGGCGTCGGGCTCGGTGATGCACATCGTGCCCCACGCGTCGCCGCGTGCGACCTCCTCGATCCAGCCCTTGAACTTGGTGTCGGTGATCTTCGCGCCGTCGAACGTGGTGCTGCCCTCGCGGATCGAGAAGATCAGCATCGCGAGCGCGATACCGCCGTGGAAGCTGTGGTGCGCGGTGACCGAGACGTCGGCGCGCGCGAACAGCTCGGTGTTCACGAAGTAGAGCAGCAGCGGGCTGTTCATGCCGCCGAGCTCCCGGGGCACGCACATCCAGTGCAGATCGAGGGCCTTGATCTGCTCGAACAGCTTGTTCATGCGCGCGGGCATCACCGCCTCGCCGTTCTCGATCGTCATGTGTTGGCGATCGATCTCGATGCCGGCCGGCGCGACCTCGTCGGCGACGAAGCGGCCGACCATCTCGGCCATGTCGCGGTAGCTCGACACCGCCTCGGCGGTGGAGCTCGGCGCCCCTTCTTCGCTCAGCCCACGCTCGGTGGCTTCGACGAGCGGCGCCCAGTCGAGCCCCTTCTCGAAGTAGTAGAGCAGGTCGTCGTTGTCGGTGAAGTAGTTGGCCATCTCGTCCTCAGGCGTTGGAAGCTCGGCTGGTGAGTGCGGCGCGGGCCGCATCGGCGGCCGCGGAAGTCGTGGTGATGAACAGGCTGGATTTGGCGACGCGCAGCATCTCGCGCAGCAGGCGTGTGGCGGACTCGACGTCGCCGATCGGCGGATCGCCGAGCAGCGCACGGATGCTGCCGTGGGTGGCGAAGCCGCAGAGCACGAGGTTGATCACCTGCGCGACGTAGGCCTCGGGGTCGACGTCCTTGTGCACGCGACCCTGCTCCTGGCCCTTGCGGATGTAGTCGCAGACGATCTTCGCCCACGGTTGCACGCGCAGCGCGACGAGCGGTGCGATCTCTTCGGGGCGATCGAGCAGCTCGCGGAGCAGGAGGCGCGCGCGGTCGTGATCGTCCTCGAAGAAGGTCAGGATCTCGGCGGCGATCGCATCGAACTGCTCGGGGCCCGAGGTCGCGGCGCGGAGGATCCGGGGCACCGCCTCGTTCCAGTGCGCGAGCATCTGGTCGAGCACGCCCTGGCGCAGCTCGTCCTTGGAGGGGAAGTGGTAGAGCAGCGACGGCTTGCGGATGCCGACCGCCTTCGCGATGTCGTGCAGCGACGCGCCGACGAACCCGTGGCGCGCGAACAGGCGCGTGGCCTGGTCGAGAATCCGCTGGGCGACCGCGGGTCGCCCTGTCCGATCGTTCGCCATCTGGCTACCCGGTGGGTAGGCAGGTCTCTACCACTCGGTAGACAGATCGGCAAGGTGGCCGTGGATTCGGCCGCTTTCAAGTAAGCGGGCTCACATGCAGGTGACGCCACCGACCACGTTGTTGAAGTGGCCGGCCAGGAGCGGCAGTCGGGTGGTGTTCGCGGCGCTGCCCGGGATCGCGCTGGCCGACGGCGCGCACGTGGCCGACGGATGCGTCACCGCGAGCTCGACCTCGCCGGGCTCGACGTCGATCCAGCCACCGACGCCGCTCGTCTGCGTCGCATCGAGCATCGGGTTCGGCAGACCGTCGTCGCCGACGTACGCCTGCACGCCCGAGGCTGGCGTGATCGAGAGCGTCGCACCCGCGACCGGGTTCATGCCGTCGCTGACGCCGACCGCGATGTGGGCCTTCGTGTCGTCGAACGGCGTGCCGACGGCGGCGGCGAACGCTTCGACCGCGGCGGCGGACAACAG
>CAZFKC010000196.1:0-7421 GCA_964519175.1 uncultured Nannocystaceae bacterium | reverse complement strand
CGCCGCCCACGGGCGCCGGGCGATCGTGCGCGCGGCCGCGCCGCTCGGCCGGGCCGCCGTGGCCGCGGCCCGCCGCCACGGCGCCACGGTCGTGCTCGAGCTGGCCCACCCCGACCCGGCGGTGCAGAAGGTCCTGCTCGGCGAAGACGGCGAGCCCAGCGCGACGCTGCTGCTGCACGCACAGCATCTGCGGGCGTGCGACGTCGAGGTCGCCGTGCAGATCGGCCCGCTGCTGCCCGCGATCGCGGACGACCGGATGGTGGCCACGCTCGTGCACCACATCGTCGCGGCCGATCTCGTCGATGCCCACCTCACGATCGGTCGGCTCACGCCCGCGCGCCTGCACGGGCTGACCGACGTGCTGCCGTGGCCGCAGGTCGCCACGATGGCGCGCGCGTTCGGGGTCGATCCCGGCGCGGAGACGCCGGTGCCCGCCGAGGGCGTCGTGCTACCCGCGATGCCGCGGCTCGCCCTGTTGCGCTCGGTCGAGCGCGCCGCCGTCGAGGCGGGCCTGCGCCTCGATCACTGCGGCTGCCCGGCGCAGTGCCACCTCGATCCGGAATCGCGGCCCGCCTTCGTGCCGCTCACGCTCGATCTCTTCAGCCGCACCGCGGGCTGACGCGCTACGTCGCTCCGTCGGTCTCGTCGGTCGTGTCGAGATCCTGCACGGTGGTGACGCAGGCCATGCCACCAACGGCGATTCCGAGGGCCACGAAGACGAGCACGGCGCAGAACTTCCGGATCATCGGGTCAGTCTTTCGGGATCAAGTCGGCGAGCGGTAGGGCGTCGGTCGGCGGGGTCGGGAAGAGCCGGAGCCCGTCGTGCAAGCGTCGACGCGCAGCGTCGACCAACCTCGGGTCTGCGTCGGGCAGGAGATCCTCCGCGCCCGCCCAGATCGCCCAGGCGGCGGAAGAATGGCCGAGATCGAGGGCCAGTTCCAGTCCCCACAGCACCACGTCCCAACGCTCGGGTCGGAGCTTCCTTGCACGTGCGTAGAGCACGAGGGCACCTTCGGCGTCGCCCATGCGGTGCCGGAGGCGCCCGCCCGCGGCCGCGACCTCGGAGGCGTAAGGAAACTCGCGTAGCGCGCGGTCGACGAGCGCCGCAGCCTCGGCCTTGCGGGCCGGGTAGGGCAGCTCGGGGACGTCGAGCGTGACGCTCGCGAGGGCGGTGAGGATCCGATCCTCCCGGGCCCGGGCGCGGGCGAGGCCGGCCTCGAAGTGATCCCGGGCGCGGGACCACTCCTTGCGCTGCACCGCGAGGCGCGCGGCACACAGCCGCGGCAGCGCGTCGTCCGGCCCGAGCTGGATCGCGCGGACGCAGTAGGCCTCGGCCCGCGCGAGCGCAGCGGCCTCGCCCTCGTCGCGCTCGCCGACGCCGGCGGCCCGCAGCTGCGCGATGCGGAGCTCGCCGACCAGCGCCTGCGCGCGCGCAGAGCCGGGCTCGCGGCGCAGCGCGACTTCCCACAGGCGTGCGTCGCTCTTGTATGCGGTCGCGGCGGCCTGCGCGAGCGCACCTTGGACGACGAGCGCGAGGGCGAGCGGCGCGAACGACCACGCGACGGAGCGACGGGCAAGGGCGCGGTCGCCGAGCGCGAGCAGCACGTGCGCGAACCCGATGCACACGACGATGCTGGGCAGGTAGGCGAAGCGATCGGCGCGCATGTTGGGGATCGGCACGACGTTCGACGTGGGCAGCCACAGGCAGACGAGCGCGAGCGCGACGAACGACCACGCCTTCGCGCGCCGTTGCTGCACGCAGACGAGCGCGTGCCCGAGCGCGAGCGCGAGTGCGGCGGCGCCGAGCAACGTGGCGGCGTCGCTCCACGCAGCGGGGCGATCGACGTACTCGGGCGAGAGCCCGACCGGTAGCACGAGCTGTTGCAGATAGCCGAGGTGGATCTGCACGCTCGCGGCGAGCCGCGTGGCGAGCGACCAGCTCGCGGAGTGGATGCCGAGCTGCGCGTCGTAGGGACTGAGCGCGCCGACGACGTGGCGCTGCTCGGCGAGCGCGAGCAACGTGCCGAGCGCGAGCGCGACGAAGGGAAGCGCGACGCGCCGACGGTCGGGCAATGCGTGGGGCCACAGCGCGATCGACAGCGCCCACACGAGCGGCAGCGGTACGGCGCTGGTCTTCGCGCCACACGCGAGCGCTTGCAGCAGCGCAGCGAGCAGGAGCGCGCGCGCGGGGTGACGTTCGTCGAACGCGGCCCGATCGGCGGCGTGCATCGCCGCGAGCCCGAGCGCGGCTGCGAGCAGATCCTCGCGGTACGAGACGACGGCGACGGCCTCGGCATGGATGCCGAGCACGGCGAACAGCGCGACGGCGCCGGCCGTCAACGGCAACGGCGTGCCGCGAGCGGCGAGCCAGCGCCAGAAGAGCGCGCACACGCCGACGTGCAGCAGCACCGAGAGCAGGTGGTGCCAGTGCGCGTGGGCGCCGAAGAGCTGATAGCTGGCCATGTCGACGACGACCGCCGTGGGGCGAAACGCATCGGGCACGTGCAGCGCGGTGGCTTCGGGCGAGAAGAGTAGGGCGAGCTCCTCGGGGCAGCGCAGGAATCCGTTCGCGAGGATCGTCCAGTGATCGTCGTAGACGAACCCGAACCCGAAGGTCGGCAGGTACACGAGCGCCGCGAGCACGAGCACACCGGCGAGCACGATCCGCGGAGGCAGGCTCGCCCACGGATCGGAGGCCGTCGACGTGGTCGGCTCGGGTGTCGGCGCTCGGCCCACGCGGGGATACTAGCGGCTCTCGCCGAGCTTCGGCGTGGCGGTCGCGGTCACGGTGCGCGCAGTCGCCATGCTATCGTCGTCCGATGCATCGGGCTGGGCTCCTCGCACTCGTGCTGTGCTCCGTCGCATGCAAGCGATCGAACGACTCCGCTCCCCCCGGCACCGCGAGCACCGGCGATGCCGCGAGCACCGACGCAGCGGCGACCGCACCGGTCCCCACGACCGGGCTGGCGGTCTGCGACACGTACACCGCCGACTTCCGGCGCTGCATCGAGCTCGCGCCCGAGGCCGGGCGTGGCGAGCTGCGCGACGCGCTGGACGACTCGGTCGCAACATGGAAGGAGGCGCTCGCGAACGGCGAGTCCGAGCGTGTGGTCGCGAACTGCTACGAGGCGCGCGATGCCGCCGAGGCCGCGCTGGGCGGGCTCGGCTGCGCATTCAGCCACGCGGACGATCCGCCGCGGCCCGCCGCGAGCGCAGCGGTGACCACCGACGCCCCGCCACGCCCGCGTGGGCCGCTGCCGAAGGTCGGCATCGCAGAGTGCGACGCATACCTCGTCGACTACGCGCGCTGCATCGACGAGAGAGTCCCCGAGCCTGCACGTGGGCCGGTGAGGCAAGGGCTGTTCGACTCGGCCGCCGCGTGGGCGGAGGCGGCGGAAGAGGGCGAGCAAGAGGAGCTCGCGCAGGCGTGCCGTGAGGCGAGGGAGGCCGCACGCATGGCGACGGAGCCGATCGGCTGCACCTGGACGAAGCCGAAGTAGGCGGAAGACATCCTCTCGCAGCGAGAGCGCTTGACCGACCCGAGCTGGGCCTCGATCCTGGGACCCGAGCGAGGAGGACACGGATGCGAACGTCGACGAGATCGTGCGGCCTACTCTGCCTGTCGCTGTTCGCGTGCGGGGACGCGGGCGACGCATCCTCTACGGACGACACCACCGCAGCCAGCGGCGAGACCGGTAGCACGCTGCCGACCACCAGCGCGCCGACCACGACGAGCGCCGGCGTGACCGGCGATCCGTCGACCACCGTCGACGCGACGTCGCCGACGACCAACGCGGACGGCAGCGAGTCGGAGGCCTCGGGCGCAGGCTCGAGCGACACCGGCGAAGAGGGCCGCGACTACTCGCCCGATCGCACGAAGTTCTTCGGCGAACCGCGCTGCGACGTCGCCGACGTGCTCCTGTGCGACTCGTTCGAGGAGGCCGCGCTCGACGAAGCGGTGTGGCAGCCGAGCGGCGACGTGAGCATCGATCTCGCCAAGGGCGCGCGCGGCAGCGGCTCGCTGCACGTGCACGCCGAGCAGAACGCGTTCTCCTACGTGCGCGAGACGGTCACGTTCCCCGCGCCGGACAACACCTACTACGGCCGCATGTTCGTGTGGATCGACGCGCTGCCCGTGTCGCCCGACTGGTCGCACTGGACGCTGGTCGGTGCGGTCGGCTCCGGCGAGCCCGGAGAGATCCGCGTGGGCGGCCAGCTGAACCGCTTCGCGGGGATCAACCTGTTCGGCATCGGCAGCGATGGCGGACCGACCGGTGACTGGACGAACCTCGACGACGATCCGGCCGGCGCACCGCTCGAGGTCGTCGTGCAGGACTGGGTGTGCATCGAGTGGATGCACGACGGCGCGAACGATGCGACCAGCTTCTGGTGGGACGCGGTGGAGCACCCGTCGCTCGCGACGACGGCGACGTCGCACGGCGGCGAGCAGGCCGCGGAGTACCGCATGCCCGAGTTCGAGTCGGTGTGGATCGGCTGGTGGCTCTACCAGGGCGGGCCGACGCCGGATCACTACGACGTGTGGATCGACGAGGTGGCGATCGACGCGACCCGCGTCGGATGCATCTACTGAGGATCGGCGGCACCGTGAGCTGTCGCGACGAGGTCGGTTCGATCGGTGCTCCTCCGCGTGCGGCCGCAGTGCTCTAGTTGCGCGACGGATTCCCCGCTGGACCCGTCGGGAACGTCCCCGTCGCCACTTGGCTGCACGCGCTGTCGCACGCCCCTCCCGCGGCGGTCTTGCACGTGAACGCCGAGCAACCGGTGGGCTTCGGCACGCACCCGGACATCGTGCATCCGCCCGGGCAGCTCGAGGTGCACGTCACCTGCAGCTGACCCTCCCCATCCGCCGCGCTCTGCAGCTCGGGCAGCGCGATCGCCAGTCCGAGCGGACCCTCTCGGGGGGCCTCGATGTCGCCGATCGCAAACGTCGCGCTCGAGACCTTCACCGTGGTTCCGGCCTCGTCCACCCAGGCCTCGACGTTCGCGTCGCACAGGACGTCTTCGCCGCCCGGCTCGGTCGCCACCTCGCCATTGCATTGCGGATGCTCGGGCTGGGCCTCGGCGAGCAGCGTCTGCTCCTCGCGATCGGCGTACGCCGCCGGATCCTCGCCCAGACACGACCGTGCCTCCTCGATCGGTTCAGCTTCGCGCTCGTCGCATCCGCCGACCAGCCCACCCACGCACGACAACACCAACGCAGCCACGCTGCCCAACCCAGCTTTCGACATCGTCCAACACCTCCGCCCCCCAGTGGCAGCGAGCGGGGCGGATCGATCACTGCCGTCGAAGATTCTCACTCGAGGGTGAGTGACAAGGGCGAGCGCGTCCGTCGGTCGTGCCCCACGGGCGCCGCTCGGCGTACGATCCCAGTGTGCACGGCTCGCGCGACTCGAGCTCGACACCCACGGTCGCCCTTGGCCCGAAGGGCACCGGGCACGACGTCACCGAGTCGCCGGAGCCTCGAACAGGTCGGTGAGCTCGAAAAGCGATGTCGAGGCGTTGCAAGTCACCGCGCTCGGGACGTTGATCGTGGCCGTCGGGGGCGAACCGGAGGGGCTGATCGTGATGAGATCGAAACGGGCGGTGATCGCAGTCGTGTTGTCGTTGCCCGATCGCGCCAGCAACGGGCGCCGCTTCGCGGGCTACGGTGACGGCCGTGAGCTACGACGCCATGTGACGAGCTACTGCATGCCGAACGCGAACGTCTGCAGGTAGAAGCTCGTGAAGCCGCCGGCATCGACCTCGCAGCCGTCCGCGCAGTTCGCCAGGGACGCCGAGCACGAGCTGACGATGCCGCTGTCATCGACGCCGAAGCTCAGCGAGTACTCCTCGGCGGGTTCGAGCGCGAGCAGATCGCAGCAGCCGTCGTAGAGCTCTTCCATCGAGTACGGCGGTGGTACGTACGTGCCGCTGTGGGAGCCGAGGCTTGCCTCGTCTTCCTCGAAGGGCTGCTCGGCGCAGTCCGCTTCGGTCCACCCCTGGGGCACCATCGCGATCGCGAACGAGCGCCGCACGACGACGCCGGCCGCCGCCTCGATCGTGGTCTCGTAGTTGCACTCCTGACCCTTGAACCCGCCGCCGCCGGTGGGCCGCACGTAGTAGTAGGTGCCGTTCGCGGCCGCGCTCATCTCGCTGAAGGCCGCGAGCGAGTCGTCCCAACCCTGGGCGACGCACGCCGCCGGGTACATGCTGCCGGTGGAGCTCTCGTCGCCGCTGCTCGCCGAGCTCGTCCCTGGCGTGTCCGTCGTCGTGCCGCTGTCGGTCGTGGTGCCCGTGCTGCTCGTGCTGCTCGTGCTGGCGGTGTTGCCCGTGTTGCCGGTGCTGCCGGTGCTGCCGGTGCTGCCGGTGCTGCCGTCCGCCGAGGCGTCCCCGTCGTCGTCGCTGCCGCCGCTCGGCCCACAGCCCAACGCCACGATAGCCACCATCGTCATTATCCAAGCGCGAGTCATCCCATCCAAGACACGCGAGCGCAGCGCTTCTGTCAAGCCCTATCGCCTCTCTCGTTCAGCGCGAGGTTCCCGACGTGGCATCCTCGCGGCGATGCGTGCACCGCTCGTGCTGCTCTCGACGCTGCTGCTCGCGTGCGAGCGCAGCGATTCTGCGGCCGCACCGACCGCGCAATCCGCCGAGGACGCGCCGCCGCCGGCCGACGCGTGTGGGCCCGCGCGCGCGAAGGAGCTCGAGACGCTCCTGCTCGACGGCTGCACCGATGCGCCGAGCCAGGATGCGCGTCCGCTCGCGCTCGCGAAGTGGAAGCCGACGCACGAGGGCCCGCTCGGGTCGTTCGCGATCACGGTGACGAGCAAGGGTGCGGAGCTCCATGGGCGACCGCTCGCGACCGAGGACCTCCCGCGCCGGCTCGAGCAAGCGCGGCAGTGGGGCCAGCGCGGTGAGCCTGCGTTCGCGCTCGCGATCGAGGGCGATGCGAAGCTCGGCGTGGTGCAGGAGATCGTCGCGGCGCTGGTCGCCAGCGACGCGAAGCAGGGTGTGCTGCTGTTCGCGTCGGGCACGCTTCCGAAGACCCCGAAGGCCGCGCACCCCGAGCTGTACGCGAAGCTGAGCGCGAAGATCGAAGCGCTCGACGTGTCCGATCGCGCGGCGACGATGGCGCGCGAGGTCGAGACGCTGGTGGCCCCGTGCCCACCCATCACCGCTGCCTTCAGCGGCGTCGCGGCAGACGAACCGAGCACACGCTGCGCGCGGCTCATGAAGGCCGCCGCGCAGGGCCTCGTGGAGTGCAAGTGCCCGACCTGGACCCCCGAGCTCGTCACCTGGCTGCAAGTGCTGACCGGCCCCGCCGAGGCGCCACGGCTGCACGCCGACACGGTGACGCTCGATCCCACGCGCGGCAGCTCGGTCGATCCGAGCGCGACCTGGGCGAGCTTCGTCGCGGAGCACAG
>CAZFKC010000195.1:0-7510 GCA_964519175.1 uncultured Nannocystaceae bacterium | reverse complement strand
ACCTCCATCTCCTCGACGACGGCCATGCCCTCCCCCTTGCGCGCGGCGACGCCGGTGCTGCCCGCGCGTGGCTGCGTCGCCGGTCGCACGCCCTGCGTGCTCGGTCGCACGCCGGCGTTCGGTGCAGGCGCGCGCGCGGGTGCGGGTGCGGGCTGCGATCGCGATGCCGAGGTGCCGCTCGCCGCGGGTTGGTACGCCGACGAGGCCTCCTCGGGTCGACGCACCGGCACGTCGTTCCACGGATACGGCTTGTTGCCGAAGCGCTCGACGAGGTAGCGCGCCATCGATCGCTCGGTCGGCATCACGCCGACCTTGCGCGCCCACGCCTCGAGATCCTGCTGCATCGCCGCCGCGGTCGGGTAGCGGTTCGCGGGCTCGATCTGCAGCGAGCGCATCAAGATGGCCTCGAGCTCGGCCGGGAAGCCGGGCACGATCGACGACGGCGGCGGCACGTGGCCGGTGAGGATCTGGTGCAGGATCGCGAGCTCGTTCTCGCCGCGGAAGAGCCGCTGCAGCGTGGTGAGCTCGTAGAGCAGGATGCCGATCGCGAACACGTCGCTGCGCCGATCGACGTGCTCCGCACGGCACTGCTCGGGCGACATGTACGAGGCCTTGCCCTTCAGCATGCCCGCCTGCGTCACGTGCGTGCCTGCGGCCGCCTTCGCGATGCCGAAGTCGACGATCTTCACCTGGCCGTCCTGGCTGACCAGCACGTTCGTCGGCGAGACGTCGCGGTGCACGATCATCAGCGGACGGCCGTCGGGGCCGGCGCGCTCGTGCGCGTAGTGCAGCGATGCGCACACGCCGATCGCGATGCCGAGCACGACGTCGATCGGGATCGCCTCGTTGCGGGCCTGCGCGCCGCGGAGGATCGTGCGCAGGTTCTCGCCGTGCACGTACTCCATCGTGAAGAACGGCTCGTCACCCTCGAGCCCGATGTCGAACACGCGCACGATGTTCGGGTGGTAGAGCGTCGCGGCCAGCGTCGCCTCGTCGCGGAACATCCGCACGAACTCGGGATCCTCGGCGAGCTGCGGCAGGATGCGCTTCACCACGACGACGCCGGGCTCGGCGTTCGGATCCTTCGGGCGCGCGAGGAACAGCTCCGCCATTCCACCCACGGCCAGTCGACCGAAGATGTCGTAGCGGGAGGCGAGATCCTGCCCGCCGGCCGCCGCGGGGGCATGGCGATCGCGATCCACGAGGCGTCCATGCTAGCTGCTCGGAGACGGCCGCGGCAACGAGCGGACGTGAGCGTGCGACGGCTTCGCGACGTGGCCCCAGCGGGCCACCCATCGCGACGCCGGGGCCCGTGGAGCCAGCTACGGCGCGTTGCTGGCCGCGGCGCCCGCCCCGTGCGAGTACGCCCCTTCGCGCGGGTCCGCGGCGCGCGAGGCCGTGCGCGTGGTGATCGCCCCATCGGCGTCCCAGCGCAGGGTCACACGCGTCTGTGCAGTGCCGTCGCCTGCGACGACGAAGGCGCTGTCCTCGTCCGCCGCCGCGTCGAGCACGTGCATCCCCACGAGCTCGGGCAGCTCGATCGAACGGGCGACCCCCGAGGCGGTGCGGACGTACAGGTGCACCGCGCCGAGCAGGGTCTGCGTCGCGCAGGCCGGCCAGAGCGCGCTGGCCCGCGGCGCGATGCGAGCGAGGGTGCGCAGGCTCGCCCATGGTGCGCCGCCGCTGCCGTGCAGCGCGACCTCGACCCAGCGGTCGCCGCTCTTCGCGAGCACGCGGCCCTCGTCCACGCGGGCGTCGCCGACGGTGACGCCGAGCGGGTGCCGCTCGCCCGTCGCGGGATCGACGAGCACCAGCGCGCCGCCGACCTCGTGCACGAGCACGCGCGGGCGCGGGTCGCCGGGCACTGCGACGAGGCCACACGCGTCGGGTGGCGTCGCGCCGATCGGTACGCCGCCGACGAGCACGTGCGCGTCCGTCCACCACGCGAGCGCGCTCGGTAGCCGCAGCACGCCGCGCATCGGGGCCGGCTCGCGGCGATCGGGCGCGTGGCGACGACCCGCGCTGCCGGACGGCGGCGGCTCGCGCACGCCGTGGGCGAGCACGGCCTCCAGCCAGCGCCGCCACGCGAGCGGCAGACGGTCCGGGGACGCGCACGCCGGCGGGACTCGGACCTCGGGCGAGAACACCGAGAGCCGCGCACGCATGCGCTCGTGCAGGCCGTGCACGCGGGCGTGCGTGCCGCGATACGGGTGCATTCCGCAGAGCAGCTCGAAGCTGGTGATCGCGAACGCGAACCAATCGGTCGCCGCGCCGAACGTACCGGGCTCCGCTTCGACGTCGAGGATGTGCGGCGCGACCGCGGTGGCGGGGAAGCTCGGGGTCTGTGCGCTGTCGAGATCGATGAGGTAGGGCTCGCGGGCACGGACGTCGACGAGCACGTTGAAGCCGTGCAGATCGACGACGGTGATGCCGAGCGCGTGCAGGCCGGCGACGCGGTCGCGCAGCCGTGCGACCAGCTCGAGCGCGCGGTGCAGGTCGAGACCGAGGCGCTCGCGGGTGGGCCGGGGCACGAGCTGCGCCCACGGCACCGCGTTCTCGACGAGCCGCATCGTGTGACCGATCGCGGCGCGGCGATCCTCGCGCTCGATCGGCGCGAGCGGTCGGACGACGAACGGGTCGGTGATCCGCGCGAGCTCGGCGAGCTTGCCCGCGGAGATCACCGTGCCCGGATCGTCCTGCACCTTGTACGCACGCTGGCCGCGCGCCCACACGCGGCCCTGGCCGCCGTGCGCGACGAACGAGCGCTCGTCGAGCACGACCAACCCTTCGTCGGCGACCCACACGCGCATGGCGACCTCCTCCGCGACTCCGCGCGGATCAGAACCCCACGGTGCGACCGGCCGTGCCCGAGCCGAGCGCGCGCGACTGCACCGCGATGCTGCGCGACACGAACGCAGCGAGGCCCGCGAGCGTGCGCGCGTCGGCCTGCGCGAGCGCGACGAACTGCGTGAAGCCGGCGTCCTTCTGCATCGCCGAGAGCGCGGTTGCGACCTCGCCGTCGCCGAGCCCGACCCCGACGAGCACCGCGTTCAACGACTCCAGCGCGCCCTTGCGTGCGGCGGCGAGCGCATCGCCGACGCTCTTGCACGTGCTCTGCGAGGCGTTGTCCGCCCCGTCGGTGACGACGAAGACGATCGCGTTCACCGTGAAGCCCTGCGCGACGAGCTCGCGGCCGTAGGCGTCGACGGCCGCGATCGCGTTGTGGGCCGCATCGAAGAGCGCAGTGCTGCCGCCGTCGGTGATCGTGCCGCGGTAGTCGCGGGCGCTGCACACCGCCAGCGGGAGGAAGCCGTGCACCTCCTCGAGCTGCTGGTCGAACGTGCAGACGCGCAAGAGCAGGTTCTCCGCGCGCGGGCTCTGCCGGCACGACGAGACCACCGCGGCGATGCAGCGCTCGATCTCGGCGGCGAATCCGGCCACGCTGCCGCTCTTGTCGGCGGCGATGGCGACGAGCGTGTACTCGGCGGAGGTGAGATCGCGGATGCGTGCGCCGGAGAAGCCGTAGGGCGAGCCGACGAGGTTGCGACGTTCGACGAGGGTACCGGGATCGACGAGTGGCTTGGTCATGGTGGGGTCTCCGTTCACGCGAGCAGATCGGTGGTGGTGGTCACGCGCATGCCGCGGGCGGTCATGTCGCGCACGAAGCCGTCGCCGAGCGCCTCGAAGCCCGGCACGCTGCTGCTCGCGTCGACGAGCAGGTGCAGCTTGGCGATGAACTGCGGCGCGGCGAAGCGATCGGCGATGTCGCGCACGGTGTTGGCGAGGCAGTGCGAGAGCGCCTGGCCGGCGAGCAGCACCATGTCGGCCTGCTCGAGCGTCTCGATGAAGTCGGTGTTCGGCTGCGTGCCGGGATCGTCGGGATCCGGCACCTCGGCCTGCACCGCCGAGAAGTGCTCCGTCCAGGGGTTGCTGCCCTTCGTGATGAAGTCGACCGTGGCGAAGCGCTGCTCCCACTCGTGCAGCGCCGCGGCCAGCACCGGCGAGACGTTGTGGCCGCCGTCACCGATCAGGCAGTGGTACGGCCAGATCGTGTGGGGATAGCGGCCGGCCTGCGCCAGCGCGCGCAGGTACGCGAGCGAGCGCCCGCGAAGGTCCGGACGCGCGGTGTCGATGCGACGCGCCTCGAGATCGTCGACGGTCACCTGCGTGAACGGTGCGGGCTCGCGGCCGTCCGCACGGCGCCACCACATGGGGTGGCTGATGTCGACCTTGCGATGCGAGTCGAGCGTGACGTGGATGTCGGAGAGGCGACCCCGCAGACGCTCGATCATGCGCGCGAGTCGACGCACGTCGGCGTCGGCGCCGGGCACGAACAGCGCGCCTGCAGGGTCGCAGAAGTCGTTCTGGGGATCGATGACGACCAGTTGGATGTTCACGAAGAGAAGCCTGGATCGCATTAGAGGTGACGCAACCACTAATTGTGGTGAGCTTACCCAAAATAGGACCCAGAAATACAGCACGGCTGCGCCGACGCACCCGCGAGGGGCGGCGGCGCCGGGCTCAGCTGCCGTGCGCGGCCGCGAGCAGCCGCTCGACGGTCTGGCGGTACTCGGCCTCGTGCAGGCCCAGCGCGGCCGCGAGCGTGGCGAGCACCCGATCTTCTTCGTCGAGCACGAAGCCGTCGGCGAACGCGACCTCGAACGCGACGGCGAGCACCGCCTGCTTGGCCTCGTCGTCGAGACGACGGCCGAGCTCGCGCGCGGCCTCGAGCCACTCGGCGCCGTGCGTGCGGGCCTGCTCGCGCTCCGCCGCCAGCGTGCCCTCGTCGAGCCCGCGCCCGACGAGCCGCTGGTAGCCCGCGGAGAGCGACGCGAGCCCCTCTTCGGAGTCGAGCTCGTCGGCGGCGGTGATCCCGATCAACACGCGAAGGAGCGTGCCGTCGTCGTCGTGCAGATCGGTCATCCGGGCGAGCTCACCGAAGCTCGGCTGGTGTAGCACGTTTGAAGTGCTCACGGAACGCGCAGCTCGAGCCCGAGCACGGCGCGCACACCGGCGGGACCGGGCTTGTGCACCTCGACGCCGCCGATCACGAATCGCGGTCGCACGAGCGGAACGATCGCGTCGGCGCCCGCGAAGACCGCGATGAACGGACGCGGCGAGTAGCCGATCGCGCCGCCCGCGGAGAACAGGCCGAAGCCGCGATCGCGAACCGCGGTCGGCATCGTCGCGCCCAGTGGCTCGGGGTTCAGCTGCCCGCCTTCGAAGCCGGCGCACAGCGGGAACTCGAGCTGCTTCCACACGGGTACGCCGCAGCCGCGCAGCCGCAGCGCCCAGCTGCTGATCGCGACGCCCGCGGCCTTGGTCGCGTCGGTGTAGGCCTTCTGCGGCGCGAGGTAGATCGCCGCGAGCTCACCGCGCCAGCGCGGACCGATGAGCCCGAGCGACACGACGGGACCGAACGCGAGCTTCGGCAGCACGCCGAACGTCAGCATGCCTTCGGCACGCAACGCGAAGCGGAGCAGCCGCAGCGGCGCGCGTGGGCGCGGCGGTGTCACCGGCTTCGGCGGGGGTGCGACGACGGGCTCTTCGGGGGGCGGCACGTCGATGGCCGCGGGCTCCTGCAGCGTGCGATCGACCGCGAGCGGATCGGCCGCGACGGCAGCGACGAGCGCGGCACCATCGGCCAGCACGCGACAGTCCGCGGACGCGAGCATGTGCGTGTCCGAGCCGGCGGCCGTCGAGATCTGCAGCTGCAGCGCGTAGCCCTGCGCCGCCGGGTCGACGCGCGCGTCGACCAGCACGTGCGCGACCTCGTCGACGCGCGGGCCGAGCAGCTCGGCGAGCCGGGCTTCGACGATCTCGCGCCCCGGGCAACCCTCCGGTGCGCTCCAGCGCAGCTCGATGCCAGGGGGGGCGGAGGCCGGCTGCGACGCCGCGCGTTGGACCGGTGGTTCCAGCGCGAGCAGGGCCGCGAGCACGAGCACCCGCGCATCTTAGCAGGGCCGGGCCGGACCCCGGACCGCCCGACCCGAACCAGCTCAGCCTTCGCTCGTGTCGAGGTGCATCGTGACCGGCACGACCGTCACCACCACACGGGTCTCGCCCGCTTCGATCACCACGCGCCGCTTCGTGCTGCTCACGCGGAGATCGTCCGCCAGCTCCACGCCGTCGCGCGCGTGGTCGAACGACAGCGCGACGCCGTGCTCGCGCTGGCTCGGCGTGATGCCGAGTCGATGCTGGTGACCGCCGACCTCGAGCTGCAAGCTCGCGGTGTGATCCCACGCCACGGTGCGGGCGCTCCGGCGCTTGACCGCACCGCCGTCGTCGATCACCTCGACCCGCACGAGCGCGCCGGTCTGCGTGCTCGCTGCATCCACGCGCTGCGCGGGCAGGGCGGCGAGGAGCGACACACCGAGCACCAGGGCGAAGCGAGCGAGCGAGGCCGGCATTGCTGGTGTGTACGACATCGCCTCCCCGACGGATTTCCGGAGCCAGGGATTCGCCTCGGGCCGGAATTCCGCCGCGGATGCGCGCGGTTCCGCTTTTGGGCCCGACCGGTCGTAGGCCCGCTCACCGATGCCGGCTCAGCCGAACGTATCGCGCACGTACGCGAGCACGTCCGCGATCTCCTGATCGCTCAGCTGGGTCTGCGGCGGCATCGGGCCGTCGCCCTTCAAGATCGTGTCGACGACCTTCGTGTCGCTGAAGCCGGGGATGACCTCGCCGAGCTTCTTTGTCTCGGGCGTGCCCGGCGTGTTGCCGTCGGCGCCGTGACAGGCCGCGACGCCGCACACGGCGGTGAAGGTCGTCATGCCGGTCATCGTGTCGCCCTCGAGCGCGAGCACGCCCTCGGTGCGAGCGTGGCTCGGCTCTCCGCCATCGTCGCAGGCGATCGGAGCGAGGGTCAGCAGCAGGACGAGTGCGCGGATCGGCTTGGTCATGCGCGCGCGATCCTAGCGATCCGCGCCGCCAATGCAAGTCGCTCGGACGCGGCCGCTCAACCCCCGGGCAGGCACATCTTCGTGCTGCTCTCCTGCGGTTTCTCGCTCTTGCCGTCGAAGGTCAGCACCGCCACGTCGCCGCAGCTCCACCCGCTGGGGCAGTCCGCGTCGGCCTCGCAGGCCTTCGAGCAGAACGGCTGCGGGCCCTCGAGGCACGACGCCGACAAGCCCTTGCAGCCCCACTCCTTGTCGCAGGGCTGCCCGAGCTCTGCGCCGAGCGTCGCCGCGCTCACGAAGTAGCCGATGATCATCACGCCGCCGAGCGCGAGCCCGATCTTGGTTCCGGTCTTCATGGTGCGGGCCGATGCACGGGCCCGTGCCGCGGTTGCAGCTGCGCTGGAGGAAAGTGCTCGGAGACTGGCGAGGAATCGCGCGGGCGCGCAGCGAGGAGCGCGGGCGCGCAGCGAGGAGCGCGGGCGCGTAGCGAGGAGCGCGGGCGCGCAGCGAGGAGCGCGGGCGGCCAGCGAGGAGCGCGGGCGCGCAGCGGTGGCGGGAGCGCGGGCGGAGCACGGGGAGGGGTCGGCTTCGAGCTGGGCCACAGTAGCTGC
>CAZFKC010000194.1:0-7715 GCA_964519175.1 uncultured Nannocystaceae bacterium | reverse complement strand
GCTAGCGCGGCCCGGGATAGCCGGCGAACGCGAGCTGCTGGCCGATGCCGGCGCCGTCGCGACGGAACGAGAACCAGCGGTCCGGATTCGCGTAGGTGCAGGCGCCGACGCGATCGATGGCGGTCGCTGCGAGGCCGGCGCGCAGCAGCTGGGCTCGGACGGCCGCGACCAGATCCACATGGGGACGCGGGCCGCTGGCGTCGACCAGCTCGATGTCGAAGTGCATCGCGACCTCGGGGCCGACCTCGAACGCGGCCTGCTCGATGCACGGCCCGATCGCCGCGACCAGCCGCTGCGGCGCGACGCCGAGGCCTGCGATCGCGGCGCCGACGATGTTCGCCGCCGTGCCGCGCCAGCCGCTGTGGATCGCCACCGCGACCGTGCCGTCGCGATCGGCGAGCAGCACCGGCACGCAGTCCGCGGTGAGCACCCCGACGACCACGCGATCCTCGGCACGGCACCACAGCGCGTCCGCCTCGCTCGCGTCGTCGCGCGTCGCCGCATGCAGCAGCGCCGTGCCGTGGACCTGCCGCGCAGTGACGAGCTGCTCGGGCACGAAGCCGGCAGCGGCCGCGACCCTGCGCCGGTTCTCGGCAACGGCCGCGGGCGCGTCGCCCCACTTGCTCGCCACGTCGAGCGTGGCGTAGCGACCCACGCTCACGCCGCCGTCGCGATCGGTGAAGCCGTGCACGAGCCCGGGGATCTGCGCGAGCAGAGGCGAGCGATCGAACACGCCGCAGCTTACGGCGGCGCGAGGGCGAGGACCAGCCGCGCGAGCTCGGGCGGCAGCGGGCTCTCCCAGCGCATGCGGCGGCCGTCGGGATGCACGAGGCCCAGCACCGCGGCGTGCAGCGCATGGCGGCCCAGCGAGGCGACGGCCTCGCGGGCGCGCGCGTCCGCGGGCACGTGACCGTAGAGCGCGTCGCCGAGGATCGGATGCCCGAGCTTCTTGGCGTGCATGCGGATCTGGTGGGTGCGCCCGGTCTGGAGCGTGAAACGGACCAGCGCCGCCGCATGCAACGGCTGCTCGACGGCCGCGTCTGTGATCGCTCGGCGGCCACGCGCGACGTCGGGGCTGAACCGACGCCGGTCGGCGGGATCACGGCCGTGCAGCGTGTCGAGCCGCGTCTGCGTCCAGCGCGGCACCCCGTCGACGATGCCGAGGTAGCTGCGCTCGAGCTCGTGGCGGCGGAACTGCGCCGCGAGGTGCTCCTGCGCCGCCGCATGCTTCGCCACCACGAGGAGCCCGCTCGTGTCCTTGTCGAGGCGGTGCACGATGCCCGGCCGCGACGCGTCGTTGCCGGCGAGCACGGGCAGCGCGTCGGCCTCGAGCTGCAGGTGCCCGAGCACCGCGTTCACCAGGGTGCCGTGCGTGTGGCCCGGCCCCGCGTGCACCGGCATGCCGGCGGCCTTGTCGATCACGAGCAGCGCGTCGTCCTCGAAGACGATCGCGAGCGGCAGCGATTCCGGCTCCGCGGTGGCGAGCGGCGCCGCGACGACGAGCTCGACCTCGACGACGACGCCGGGCGCGGGCGAGCTCGACGGCCGCAGCGCCCTGCCCTCGGCGCGCACGCAGCCGGCCGCGAAGGCGCGGTGCAGTGCGGAGCGCGTGACTGCGACACCGCGGGCCTGCAGCTCGCGCAACAGCAAGACGTCGAGACGTCCGCGCTCCGGCGCCAGCACGATCGAGTGCGCTCCCGCCGGTTGCGCCGGCGGGGCCACTACCAGATCGAGCTCTTGAGCGCGGCCATCGGCTTGATCACGCGGTCGACGATGGCGCGGTCGTAGTAGTTGCGCTTGAACAGCTCGGGCGTGACGCTGGCGCGGAACAGATCGCGGCCCTCGGTGATGAGCTCCGAGAGGTCGTGGTCGTCGAAGAAGACGTCCGCGACCAGCGCCTCTTCGATCTTCTGCTTGTTGTACAGGTAGATGTCCGACGCGATCGCCCGGGCCTTCTGCTGCGCACGCTTGTCGTTGTCGATGAGCTGTGGACCCGCCATGTCGCGCCCAGCTTGCCACGGGGCCGGCGCTCCGCGCAAACGCTATGATGGGCGTGCCCATGGTGGGGCCATGATCGGGCCATGACGACGACGCTGAGCGAGAGCCTGAGCTCGCTGCTCGCGGCCACCGTCGCCTTCGCGATCGGGACCTCGGTGGTGCTGCGCGACCGCAAGCGCGACCAGTTCGTGCTGTTCACGGTGTTCTGCTTCAACCTCGGGCTCTTCCACCTCGGGCGGTTCTTCTACACGTTCTCGTCGCTCAGCCTGTTCGGCTGGTTCGCGCAGACGATCAGCCTGCTCCTGCCCTGGACTGCCGGACGCAGCCTCTCGTCGTTCGTGCCGGCCGTGAACGCACCGCGCCGCGTCGGCAAGGTGCAGCGCCGGCTCGGCACGCTGCTCGTGCTCGCGCAGACCGTCGTGCTGTTCTTCCCGGCCCTGCGCGAGCTGGACTGGTGGCGCGTCGTGCCCTGGGTGCTGGGCACCTACGTGATCGTGGGGCTCTTGCTCGCGACCACGCGCGTGCTGCGGGCCGCCCGCGCCGTCGAAGGCACCTCGGCGGCGCCGCGCCTGCGCTACCTGTTCGTCGCGAGCCTCGTGACGCTCGTGCTCGGCTCGCCGCTCGTGCCCTACGTCGGCCCGATCGTCACCGCGGTGTACCTCTACTTCGTGGCCCAGACGCTCGTGCGCGAGCGCCTGCTCGATCTGCCCGAGGTCGGCCTGCGCATCCTCAGCATCTCGGTGCTGGTGATCGTGGTGACCAGCCTCTACGCGCTGCTGCTCTTGTGGATCCCCGCGCGCGACGCGGCCAACCGCTCGCTGTTCGTGTTCAACGCCGCGGTGGCCTCGTTCGCGGTGCTCGTGCTGCTCGAGCCCGTGCGCACCGAGATCGAGTCGCGGCTCGAGGGCTGGCTGTTCCGCGACCGCACCATCTTGCGCCGCATCCTCGTGCAGCTGCGCTTCAAGCTACTGAACGTGATCGACCCCGACGAGATGGCCAAGCTGGTGATGGCCGAGCTGCAGGCGTCGGGGCGCGTCACGCAGGCCAGCCTCTACTTCATCGATCGCCAGGGCACGGCGCTCGTGCTCTCGCGCCACCTCGGGCCGGTGCCGCTGGCCCGCCTCGATCTCGCGACGCGGCGGCCGTTGCTCGTGCGCATGCTACGGCTCGGCACCCAGCTGCGCGACGTGCTGCAGCGCGAGCGCGAGCGCGCGCGTCAGGACACCGAGGTCGAGCTCGACGAGATGCTCGAGACGCTCGGCGCGCTGAAGGCCAGCCTCGCGCTGCCGATCGTCGGACACATCGGGGCCGACGAGGGCAACGAGCCCGAGCTGCTCGGCGCGCTGTTCGTCGACGACGAGCGCCTGCTCGAGCCGTTCAGCCGCGAGGAGATCGAGCTGTTCGAGGGCGTCGTGGCCCAGGCTGCGACGACGATCCAGAACTCGGCGGTCTACGAGGCCCGCAAGGAGCGCGACCGCCTCGCGGCGCTCGGCGAGATGGCGGCGGGGCTCGCCCACGAGATCCGCAACCCGCTCGGTGCGATCAAGGGCGCCGTGCAGGTGATGGAGTCGTTCGACGAGAAGCCCGGCGCACAGACCCGCGAGTTCCTCGACGTCATCGTCGAGGAGGTCGATCGCCTCAACCGCGTCGTCAGCCAGTTCCTCACCTACTCGCGGCCGTTCAAGGGCGAGCACGCGCCGATCGATCCGAAGCTCGTGGTCGCGTCCACGCTGCGGCTCCTGCCCGAGAGCGTGCGCGAGCACGTCCACGTGCGCGCCCGGGATCCACTGCCCAAGATCCACGGCGACGCCGACGCGTTGCGCCAGGTGCTGCACAACCTCGTGCTCAACGCGCTCGACGCCACCAGCGGCATGGTCGACCCGGCACCGTCCGTGGAGATCGTGCTCTCGGTGCGGCACCGCGGCCTGTTGCGCGGCGACGCCGTCGCCATCGACGTCCGCGACAACGGGCCCGGGCTCTCCGCGCGCACGATGACGAACCTGTTCGTGCCGTTCCACACCACCAAGAGCGGCGGCACGGGGCTCGGCTTGCCGATCAGCCAGCGCATCGTGGAGAATCACCAGGGCGTCATCGAAGTGGCGAACAATCCCGAGGTCGGCGCACGGTTCACCGTGCTGTTGCCGGCGCGCGAGGAGCTCTCGGCGCCGCCGGAGCCCAAGCCCGCGCCCCAGCCCAGCTCGGAACCGCCACGGCCGGCGGCCCCACCCGCAGACGCCACCGCCCGCACCGAGCCCACCGCTCTGCCGGTCGTGCCCCCAACCGAGGTCCGTAGCACGTGAGCACCCATCGCCCCCGCATCCTGCTCGTCGACGACGAGCCCAACCTGCGCAAGGTGCTCGGGGCGTTGCTCGCCCAGGAGGGCTTCGAGGTGCACGCCGAGGCCGACGGCGAGGCCGCGCTCGCCCGCGTGCGCGCGTCGCCGTCGGGCACGTTCGACGCGGTCATCACCGATCTGCGCATGCCCAAGCTCGACGGCATCGGCCTTCTGCGTGCGCTCGTGCGCGAGGATCACGAGCTACCGGTCGTGCTGCTCACCGCGCACGGCACCGTCGACTCCGCGGTCGAGGCGGTGAAGCTCGGTGCGTTCGACTACCTGGAGAAGCCCTTCGATCGCGACCAGATCCGCGCGGTGCTGATGCGCGCCGTGGCCACGCGCGCGCGCTCCGGTGCGTCGCTCGGCCCGGGCGCGCCCGCGAAGCCGGTCGAGGACGAGAAGCCCGCGCGGAGCGGCGGCGGCGATCCGAGCCTCGAGGTCGGGATGATCGGCACCTCGCCGTCGGTGCAGACCGTGCGCGAGATCGTGCGCACGGCCGCGGCCAGCCCGTCGACGGTGCTCATCACCGGCGAGAGCGGCACCGGCAAGGAGCTGGTCGCACGCGCGCTGCACCTGGGCTCGCCGCGCAAGCACGGCCCCTTCATCCGGGTGAACTGCGCGGCGATTCCCGCCGGGCTCACCGAGAGCGAGCTCTTCGGCCACGAGCGCGGTGCGTTCACCGGCGCGGTCAGCTCGCGCGCCGGTCGCTTCGAGCTCGCCGACGGCGGCACGCTGTTCCTCGACGAGGTCACCGAGATCCCGCTCGAGATCCAGGTGAAGCTGCTGCGCGCAATCCAGGAATCGGAGTTCGAGCGCGTCGGCGGCGTGAAGACGCTGCACGTCGACGTGCGCATCATCGCGGCCAGCAATCGCGACATCGAGGCCGACGTCAAGAGCCGGCGCTTCCGCGAAGACCTCTACTACCGACTCAACGTCGTGCCGATCCAGCTGCCGCCCTTGCGCGACCGGCTGGGCGATCTCCCGGCGCTCATCGAGCACTTCGTGGTGCGCTGCAACGATCGCTTGGGCAAGCAGGTGCACGGCTTCTCCGACGAGGCCCTCACCGCGCTCGGGCGCTACGGCTGGCCGGGCAACATCCGCGAGCTCGAGAACCTGGTCGAGCGCATGGTGCTCTTCGCGTCCAGCTCGGTGATCGACCTCGAGTCGCTGCCGGACACGTTCCTCGAGCCCGCGGCGGCGGACGACGATCGCGACCGCGAAGAGCCCAAGACCGAAGCGATCTTGCCCGGTGGCGACGGGTCGGGAGCCCTCGCGGAGAGCGGTGGGGCGAGCACCGACAAGCTGCTGCGGCTGCCGCTGTCGAGTCTCGGCTTCGACCTCAAGGAGGCGGTGCGTGCAGGGTCGCGCATGGTCGAAGAGGCGCTCATCCGCGAGGCGCTGCATCAGACCCAGTACAACGTGACGCGATCGGCCCGGCTGCTCGGGATCAGTCGACGCAGCCTGCAGTCGAAGATGAAGGAGCTGGGGCTGCGCACGGCCAACGACGAAGGCCGCTGACGACCGCCCGGCAGCGCCGTCGACCGCCGGTATCTCCGGCCGATACGTTGACGCTGCGGCCCTGGCGCTGGTAGCGTGCACGCTGCAAGCGCGTGCCTCCCGTCCGCACATTCGTCGCCTCCCTGGTGCTCGGTGCCGCGCTCCTCACCGCGAGCCCGCAGGCCCACGCGGCCGAGGTCACCCGCGTCGCGAGCTCGTTCGAAGAGGACAACCGCTTCGACATCCACCTCGGGCTCGCCTACACGTTCAACTACAAGAGCGCGTCGATCCTGCGCGAGTGGAACAGCGGCGCACCCTCGGACGACCAGAACCGGCTCGTGAAGGATCTGCGCTACCAGCAGATGCGCCACGTGCTGACCCCGAGCCTCGAGATCGGGCTGTGGCACGACCTCGCGCTCTACCTCGCGCTGCCGGTCACGCTGTCCGACAACCGCAGCTACTCGTTCGACCAGCGCGCCGACAACTGCGTCTACGGCGATCAGGTGCCGCCCGAGCCCGAGGCGACCTGCGTCAACAAGAACAACAGCACGTCGGTGCGCGACAACATCATCCCGCGCGACGGCTTCGACGCGACCAACAGCTCCGATCCGTGGAATCAGTACACGGGCCCCGGCACCGAGCTCATCTTCAAGGGCCCGCGCCGCTACGGCCTCGACCAGCTCTGGGTCGGGCTGAAGTACGCGATCTTGAACCAAGAGAAGCGCTCGCACATGCCCACGTGGGTGATCGGTGGCGAGGGACGCTTCGCGATCGGCCGCGCGATGACGTTCAGCCGCGACATCATGGCGAACGACCCCGCGGGCAACCACCGCGTCGGTCGCAAGATCCACGAGCTCGGGCTGTGGACGTCGCTCTCTCGGCGGCATCGGTTCCTCGAGCCGTACTTCACCGCGTTCTGGCGGCAGTCGATCCGTGCGCAGGGCGGTGAGTTCCGCGACTTCTCCAGCTCGGGCGCGCAGAACCTCATCAACCCGCAGTCGACCGCGGGCATGAGCATCGGCACCGAGATCATCCCGTTCGAGCGCAAGAGCAAGAGCATCAAGGTCTCGGTGTTGCTCGAGGGCAACGCGATCCTCCACTACGGCGGCCGCGGGTACAGCGAGATCTGGGAGCTGCTCTCCGACAGCCCCGCGATGGTCGGCGCGAACAACCCGGTCGACGCCGGCCGCTGCAACCGCGACGCGTCGATCGCCGCCGCGAACGCGGACACGGGCCACATGGCCGAGGACGAGCAGGGCGACTACCCCACCGCGGGTGGCAACACCAGCTGCTCGCGCTTCAACGGCATCACCGATCTGCAGGACTACGGCACGTTCGGCTTCAACGGCGCGCTCAACCTGCACCTCGGCAAGTACGCGCGGCTCATGCTCGGCGTGAACGTGCAGACCGACACGCGGCACTACCTGACCTACGCGAACCGTGGGCGGGCCAAGGGCGGCGCCGACAACGATCGCGTCGAGATGAACAGCCGCGAGGTCAACCCGGTGCGGCGCGACGTCGTCGACAACGTCGGGCGCCGCTACGTGATCGACGACGTGCTCGATCTGTACGGCTACGCGCGGTTCCTCCTCACCTTCTGAGGCGAGTCGGTGGCGGCGTTCGATTGCATGCGTTGCGGCGCGTGCTGCCGCAATCCCGCGGAGAATCGCGCGGAGGGCAGCGTCGAGTGGGTCGAGGTCGCCGCCGACGAGCCGCTCGCGGGCAAGTCCGCGCACGCGAAGCTGCTGGTGGCCAACACGGACGGCGTGCTGCACCTGCGGCTCGTCGACGACGGGCGCTGCATCGCGCTGCGCGGTGCGATCGGCAAGAAGGTGAGCTGCTCGATCTACGCGCTGCGGCCCCGCGGCTGTCGGCGGGTGCAGGC
>CAZFKC010000193.1:0-7901 GCA_964519175.1 uncultured Nannocystaceae bacterium | reverse complement strand
GCGCCGTCCGTGATCGGCGGTGTCGCTGGACGCGACAGAAACGCCGAGCGAGTGACTCGCTCGCGGTTTCTGTCGCGCTGAGCGACAGAGCGGAGTCAGCCCTCGGGCTCGAAATTCATGCAGGCGAGGTCGATGCTCTCGGTGAGGGCCGTCTGGACCTCCATCGGCACGTTCGCGTTGCAGACGTTCGCGGTGTAGCCGTTGGCGCCGAGTAGCTCGGCGAACGCGTAGACCTTGGTGCCCCGGTACGCCTCGCAGTCCAGCCCGTTGCAACCGCAGATCCCGGGCTGATCGCACAATGCCGGCATCACTGCCAGGCTGGGGTCGCCCGCGATCACGATCGCGGCGACGGAGTTCTCCAGCCCCCCCTTCACGATGCTGCGAAGCGTTTCTTCGGCCTCCTCCGGCGTGTACACCGGCGGCGTATCGCAGCCAATGCCGCAGGTGTTCCCGTCCGGCTGGTCGTACGCGCCATAGTCGTCCACGTCCGTGAGCAGGACCAGCACGAGCAGCGCGTCGTCGCGGACGAAGCCCGTCGTGTCGCCGAGCAGCAGATCGATGCCGCTCGTCAGCACGTGCTCGCAGCCCGTCGCGGGCTGGCCCGAGATCGACGCCACCGCGCCGTTGAACGAGAGCGCCATCGCCATCGCGTCGAGCTCGGTCGAGTCGAACCATGGGTTGTCGCCGACCCATCCCGGCGGGACCTCGAAGCCGCCGTCTTTGTCGTCGCTCACCCCGATGCGGTAGTCGACGCCGCCGCCGTTGATCATCTCGATGATGTCGATGATCTGGCCGAACGCGTTCGTCGCGGACAGCGCGCTGCGCTCGGGGCCCATGGATGCGGAGCTGTCGAGCACGAAGAGCATGTCCATCTTCGTGCAGCCGGACAGCGGCGTGTCGTCGCCGACGTCGAGCAGCGGGCCGTCGTCCGTCGCGGTCGTCACGTTCGTGCTCGCGCTCGTGTCGACGCTGTCCTCGGTGGTCATCGAGCCCTGCGTCGCGGAGGCCGACATCGAGCTCGGGCCGTCGCTGTCGCTGTTGCTGCTCGGGTTCGTGTTGCTGCCGACCTCGGTGTCGTCCAGCATCACGCACACCATGTCGATGCAGGTGAGCCCCGGATCGCAGCCGCCGCCGCTCGTGCACATGCAGGTGCGGCTACCGACCTGACAGTCCGCGTCCTCGCCCCGCGGCTCACCGCACGCCCACGCACCGCCGACGCCGAGACCGAGACCGAGACCGAGCAAGACAGCATAGGACCGCATCCCGCGATCCTATACCAAGCGCCGGCAGGGCCGCCTCGTCCCGCTCGCGCAGCTCAGGCCGGCTCGATGTCGCGCGCGACCGGAGCGTCGCGCTGCTCGATGCGCCGTCGCAGCACGACGTGGTGGAAGCCGAGCGCCACCACGAACCACGCGGCCGCGAGGAACACCGAGGCATCGAGCTTGTGGGCGAGCACACCCAGCACGCCGATGCTCGACGCCGCGTACAGGATGGGTGTGAAGGGGTAGCCCCATGTCCGATACGGCCGCGGCATGTCCGGCAGCTTGCGCCGCAGCACGAACACCGCGAGCACCGTGAGCGTGCCGGTGATCAGCATCGCCGCCGACGCGTAGCTCATCAGCTGCTCGAAGCGGTGGGTGAAGACCAGCAGCAGCGTCCACCCGGCCTGCAGCCACAGCGCCGCGGCCGGCGTGCCGAAGCGCTTGCTCGTGCGGGCCGCCGCCGCGATGCAGTGGCCGTCCTGCGCCATCGCGAACGCGATGCGCGAGCCGGTGAGGATCGTGCCGTTGATCGAGCCCAGCATCGCGAACATGATCGACACCGTCACCGCGACGACGCCGAGTGGCCCGAAGATCAGCTCCGCCGCCGCCGTGCCGGCCTCGCCGGTGTTCGCCAGCGCGTCCATCGTGAACACGGTGAGGAAGCCGAGGCAGAGCGCGAGGTAGAGCGCCGTGACTGCGAGCGTGCCGCCCACGAGCGCACGCGGCAGGTTCTTCGCGGGGTTTCGGATCTCCGCGCCGACGAAGATCGCCGCGTTCCACCCGGAGAACGCGAAGTACACCGGCAGGAACGCCAGCGCGGCGGCGGGCAAGGCCGGGAGCCGTGGTGGGCCGGCGTTCGCGAGCGCCCCACCCTCGACCCCGTGGTAGACCATCGCCGCGACGGTGCCGACGAGCAGCAGCGTCACGGGCAGCACCGTGATCACCACCTGCAGGCGCCCCGACACCACCACGCCGACGTGGTTCACCAAGGTGAGCCCGACGACGATCGCACACGACCAGAACAGCACCGGGTCGAGCCCGAGCGAGGCCGGGAACGCGAACGCGCCGTCGAACAGGATCGGCAGCTGGAAGGTGGCCGTGCCCACCGCCATCACCGCGAGCGAGCCGGGGAACACCGCGAGCAGCTGCAGCCAGCCGGTCGCGAACGCGAGCCCGGGCCCGTAGGCGCGGCGCAGGTAGGGATAGTCGCCGCCGGCCCGCGGCATCATCGCGCCGAGCTCGGCCACCGAGAGCGCGCCGCAGATCGCCGAGATGCCGCCGAGCAGCCAGATCAGCAGGAAGGCGCCCGGGCGATCGATGTGCGCGGCGACGGCCGGTGGCGCGATGAAGATCCCGATGCCGAGCATCGAGCCCGCCACGAGCGACGTCGCGGCGATCGGCCCGAGCCTGCGGTCATGCGCCTCGTCGGCCATCGGATTGCGGAGGGTAACGCGAAACCGTGCGGTGCCCCCCGAAATCGACGGATCCGCGGGGGGCGGCGCGCTCGAGATCGGGCCGCGCGCGAGCACGACGCGGCACCCCGTCCGTTTCGTCCCGCGCTCCATCCCGTGCCGGAATTCGCGATCCGCGAGCGCAGCCGCGCGCCCCCGCGCTCGTTGACACCGCCCGCGCGCCAGCCGTACCGTCGCGAGCGATCGATGCCTACGGACCGCACCGCCGGAGCTCGGCGCCGCTTGCGGCTGGGCGCGATCATGGCAGTCGCGCTGTTCGCCGGGGCCTGCAAGACCGGCCCGAGTCTCACCGCGGACTACGCCCAGACCGCGAACGAGAACTACGACCTCGCGGTCGGCGAGTTCCTCGACAAGGACTACGACGAGTGCGTGCAGTACGCCGACTTCGTCCGCATCCGGTTCCCGTTCAGCCGCTACGCGGTCGAAGCCGAGCTGCTGATCGCCCGCGCCGAATTCGAGCAGAGCAACTACACGACCGCGCTCGACGCGTTCAAGCAGTTCGCGAAGCTGCACCCGACCCACGAGCACGTGCGCAACGGGTGGGCGACGTTCATGGCGGCGGCGTCGGCGTTCATGAACGCGCCGCAGACGTTCTTCCTCTTGCCGCCCGAGCACATGCGCGACCAGTCGCAGCTGCAGGACGCGCTGGTCGAGCTCGAGTTCTACTTCGATCACTACAGCGGCACGGTCACCGAGAAGTACGCGGTCAAGCTGCGCGACGAGGTGCGGCGACGCCTGCTCAAGCACGAGCTCTACGTCGCGAACTTCTACCTCGGCCGTGACAAGCCCGAGGCGGCGATCGGCCGGCTCGAGGCCGCGCACTCCAAGTATCCCGGCATCGGGCTCGACGCCGAGGTGCTGTTCCTGCTCGGCATCACGTACCTGCGCATGGACGAGATCGAGCTCGCACGCTCGACCTTCACGGAGCTGCAGACGCAGCATCCCAAGCACCACCACGGCAAGCAGGCCAAGGTGTACCTGCGGTTCATCCGCAACAAGTTCGGCCCCGCGGATCCGTCGCGCAAGCGACCGGATCGCAGCCCGCCGCGGCCAGTGTCGCCGCCCAAGCCGAAGAACCTGAAGGACGCGTCGCATCCCGAGAAGGCCGGCAAGCCGAAGCCGCCCGAGAACAACCAGCCGCCGCCGCGACGCGCACCGTCCGGAGGCAGCGGTGCGCCGCCAGCCTCGGGCTCGCCGCCGCCCGAGTCGCCGCCGCCCGAGTCGCCGCCGCCCGAGTCCGCGACGCCGCCCGAGTCGCCGCCGCCCGAGTCCGCGACGCCGCCCGAGTCACCGCCGCCCGAGTCCGCAACGCCGACGAAGAAGCCCACCGGCACCAAGCCCCCCTGAGGTCGCCATGGATCCGCTCATCAAGCATCACCTCGTCGTCGGCCGCGAGTACTACCTCACCGGCGAGTACGCCAAGGCGCGCGAGCACCTCGAGGCCGTGCTGCGCGTGCACGACGACTTCGCCGACGTGCACAACATGATGGGCGTCATCCTCTACGAGGCGAGCGAGCCCGCGGGCGCATGCGCGGCGTTCGAGCGCGCGCTGGCGCTGAACCCTCGCTACACCGAGGCCGCGCTCAACCTGTCGGTCTGCTACAACGAGCTCGGGCGCTACGACGACGCGAAGCGCGTGTACACGCAGGTGCACGGCACGCCCGATGCGACCGGCCTCGACAAGCTCGACGCCTACGCGCGCGGCAAGATCGCGAACATGCACCGCGACATCGGCGACGCCTATGTCGGCGTCGGGCTGCTCGAGCACGCGGTCAAGGAGTATCGCAAGGCGCTGCAGCTCTGCCCCACGTTCGTCGACATCCGCACCAAGCTCGCGACCACGCTGCGCGATGCCGGCCGGCTGCCCGACGCGCTCGACGAGCTCATCGCGATCCGCGACGCGGCGCCGGACTATCTGCAGGCGCGCGTGCAGCTCGGCATCACGCTCTGGCGTGCGAAGCGGATCGCCGAAGCGCGCGACGAGTGGCAGTTCGTGCTCGACAAGGATCCGAACAACCGCAGCTGCCGGGTGTATCTCGGCATGACCGCGGATGGCTGACGGCCTGCCGGAAGACTGGCGCGCGCGCATCCTCGAGCCCGCGCTCGCGACCGCGGAGCTGCCCGGCATCGGCGGCCGCCTGCGCTCGTGCGCCGACGACTTCGCGGTCGACGAGATCCCGGCATATGCGGCGGACGGCCGCCCCGGGGGCCACGCGCTCGTGCAGCTGCGCAAGCGCGGGCTCGCGACCGACGAGGCGGTCGAGCTGCTCGCGCGCGCGCTGGGAATCCCCGCGCGCGAGATCGGGGTCGCGGGCCGCAAGGATCGCGACGCGGTCACGCGCCAGTGGATCAGCGTGCCTGCCCGCGCGCTGCCGGCCCTCGCGACGTTCCGCCACGACGCGATCGAGCTCGGCGAGCCCGCGCTGCACTCGCACAAGCTGCGCACCGGTCACCTGCACGGCAACCGCTTCACGCTCGTCGTGCGCGCGCTCGCGTGCCCCGTGCCGGAGGCGATCGATCGCGTCGCCGCGAAGCTGCGCGCGCTCGACGAGCTGGGCGGGCTCGTCAACGCCTACGGTCCGCAGCGCTTCGGCCCCGACGGCAAGAACCTCGATCGCGGACTCTTCGCGCTGCGCGGCGGTCGAGGCGGTGCGCGCGGCAACATGATCGTCGCGGCGGGTCAGGCGGCGCTGTTCAACCTCTACCTCGAGCTGCGCCGTGATCGCGGGCTCCTGCGTCGCGCGCTCGTCGGCGACGTGCTCAAGCGAACCTCGTCCGGCGGGCTGTTCACCTGCACCGATCCCCCGACCGACGACCTTCGCCTCTCGGCCGGCGAGCTCGTGGTCACGGGCCCGATCTTCGGCAGTCGCACGATGACACCACCCGAGGGCAGCCCCGCGGATCTGCTGGAGCGCGAGGTGCTCGCGACCGCCGGCGTCGACGCGGCGGCGTTGCACGCACTCGGGCGCGCCGCGGTCGGCACGCGTCGACCACTCGTGGTGCCGCTCGCCTCTGCCTGCGTGTCACTCGCGGCAGCGACCGATGATCACGAGGTCGGCGTGCGCGTCGAGGTGACGCTGCCCGCCGGCAGCTACGCGACGCAGCTGTGCCGCGAGCTCCAGGGCGGCGCGCCCGGGGCGCCATGAACGAACGCTCGCGTCTCTCCCGCTTCTGGCCCTCGGGGCTGGCTGGTGCGGGGGCTTTCGGCTAACGTCGGCTCTGCGCGCCCATGGATCTGACACAGAAGTTCCTGCAATTCGCCCTCGTCGGCGCCGAATGGGTGCTCTGGCTCCTCGTCGGGCTCTCGGTCATCAGCGTGTACATCATGCTCGAGCGCTTCTTGTTCTTCCGGCAGATCGCCGGGCAGGACAACGCGCTGCGCCGCAACCTGCTGGCCGCGATCGCCGACGGCGACACCACGCGGGCCCGCAAGCTCGCGAGCGCTTCGCCGGGCACCGGCGCGCGGATCGTGGTTGAGATGCTCGACAACCAGGGCCGCGGCCCCGCGGCGGTCGAGGCCGCGCTGAACGGTGCGCGCAGCGAGGAGAAGCTCCGGCTCGAGCGCAACCTCAGCTTCCTCGGAACGCTCGGCGCGAACGCGCCGTTCATCGGGTTGTTCGGCACGGTGCTCGGCATCATCCGTGCGTTCAAGGACCTCGCCGACTCGGGCCTGAAGGCCGGCGGCGAGAGCTCCGAGGCGGTGATGGCCGGCATCTCCGAGGCGCTCGTCGCCACCGCCGTCGGCCTGCTCGTCGCGATCCCGGCGGTCGTCGCCTACAACGTCTTCCAGCGCAAGGTGAAGCGCACCATGGGCGAGGCCGAGGCGCTGGCCCAGAGCGCGCTCGGGCTCATGGTCGCGAGCGACAAGCGCGCGGAGCCGGAGGAGCCCTGACGTGTCCGCCGCTCCCCTCGACGACGACGACGAGATCACCGGCATCAACGTCACGCCGCTGGTCGACATCACGCTGGTGCTGCTGATCATCTTCATGGTCACCACCAGCCTCATCAGCAACGCCGAAGGCGTCGGCATCAGCAAGCCCGAGTCGACGAACACCGAGAAGCTCGAGGGCTCCACGCTCGTGCTGCTGTGCACGAGCGATGGTCAGGTCTCGATCGACGGCGAGGTGCTCGACGACGCGGGGCTCGTCGAGAAGATCACCGACCGGCTCGCGGAGAACCGCGAGCTCATGGGTGTGGTGCAGTGCGACGAGGCCGCCCAGGTGGGGCTGCTCGTGCACCTGATGGATCTCATGCGCGACAGCGGTGTGAAGAAGCAGGCCGTGGCGACGAAGAAGCCCACGGCCGCGGGTGGCTAGCAGCTCGAACGAGCGAACATGGTGCTCCGGCACGAACAGTCCCCACGGCCTTCGCGGCGTGAAGCGGGTCTCGATCCCGCGCCGGGCCTGCTCGTCGCCGTGGTGATGCACATCGTGCTCTATTACGTCGCTGGCACGATCGATCCGCCCGAGAAGCCCAAGCCCCGCGAGCTGCACGTGGTGGAGGTGATCGAGGTGCCGCCCCCGGAGCGGCCGAAGCCACCACCGCCGCCACCGAAGCTCGAGGAGCCGCCGCCGCCCGAGCAGCCGAAGCCACTCGAGGCGCCGAAGCCCGAGCCGAAGGTGGTGAAGAAGGCGCCGAAGCCGAAGGTCGAGGCGAAGCCCGAGCCGGAGACGAAGACCGAGCCGGCACCGCCCCCGAAGCCGAAGCGCTTCGAGCTGCCCGAGTCGCAGACGGTGCCCGAGGGCCAAGGCGGCGACGTGAAGGTGAAGACCGGCGGAGACACGGGCAGCGGCACGGGCGACGGCAAGCCGGGGGGCACGGGCACGAAGCCCGGCACGGGCGACAAGCCGGGCTCGGGCGGTGGCAAGGGCACCGGCGAGCAGGCGGGGACGCCGTGGGCCCCGAAGAACGATCTCTACATCTCGCAGCAGCCGAGGGCGCTGCGCGTGCCGGAGCTCGAGTGCCCGGCGGTCTCCGAGCGCCAGGTGTCGGGCACGGTGGTGCTGCTCGTGCAGGTGCAGAAGGACGGCAAGATCCGCAGCGCCCGCGTCACGAAGAAGATGGGCCACGGCTGCGACGACATCGCGAAGAAGGCGATGAAGCAGGCGAAGTTCGCCCCGGCCGTCGGCACCGACGGCAAGCCCGCAGACTACGAGCTGCGCTACGA
>CAZFKC010000192.1:0-8343 GCA_964519175.1 uncultured Nannocystaceae bacterium | reverse complement strand
TCGCTACAGCGCCGTGCACACGTAGCCGTCGGCGCACTCGCTGTCGTCGTTGCACTCGCAGCTGCCGCTCATGACGTTGCACACCCCGTAGCCGCCGCAGTCGTCGTCGGAGTCGCACACGAAGATGCACTCGTTGGTGGGCGAGCACTGGTACGGCGCGGCGCCGCAGTCGTCGTCGGAGTCGCACGGGCCCTGCTCACAGTAGGTGCCGCCGCCGCCCGTGCACACCCAGCCCGCGAGGAATGCCGCTTCGCAGTCGTCGTCGGTCACGCACTCGGTCCAGCAGACCGGCACACCCTCGCCCGCCACGCAGATCTGGCCTTCGAGCAGGCCGCCGAACGTGCAGTCGTCGTCGCTCGTGCAGCCGGTCCAGTCGCAGATGCCGGCGTTGCACTCGTACGACCACGGGTACATGCCGATCATCGACACGCAATCGGGGACACCGGGTGGGCAGCAGTCGACGTCGACGACGCACGTGTCGTAGCACGCGAGCACCTCGCCGGGGTCCGTCTCGCCCGACGGATCGGTGCTGCTGCTCGACTCGCTGCTGCTCGACTCGCTGCTGCTGCTCGACTCGCTGCTGCCCTCCGTCGTCGGATCCGTCGAGCTCGAGCCGCTGCTCTCCGTCGTCGGATCCGTCGAGCTCGAGCTGCTGCTCTCCGTCGTCGGATCCGTCGTCGTCGTCGTCGGATCCGTGCTCGACGAGCTGCTGTCCGCCGTGCTCGTCGGCGGCATCGTCGAGCTCGACGATTCGCTGCTCTCCGAGCTGCTGCCGTCTGCGACGACGCCGGGCTCGGAGGAGCACGCGGTCACGGTTGCCAATGCCAACACACCCAGGATCGTCCTATCCATCCACACCATCGCGACTACTCTGCCACGGTGCCCGGCGATCCGCTCGGACTATCGCAGCGGTCGGGTGCGATTGGGCGACTCGCCCAGCGCAGGCCCCGCTCGCCGTGCATCGACCTCGGCCTCGTCGCGCTGGGCCGCTTCGATGTCGCCGAGCGTCCTGGACAGCTCCGCACGGGCGCGTAGCAGCTCGATCAGCTCCGGATGCGAAGGCGTCGCCGCACGGCGGAGATCGATCGCCCGACTCAGCTGCCCGCGCGCGCCCGCGGGGTCACCGTCGGCGCGGTCGATCACCGCCAGGCGACGGTGTAGCTCCGCGAGTCGCGGATGCGTGGGGTCCTGCCGCATGCGGATCTCCAGCGCGCGCTCGAGGTGCGCGCGCGCGTCGGGCCGGCGACCGAGCGCGAGCTCGACATCGGCGAGATCGGCGAGGCCACCCGCGATGGCGCGATCGCCCGGTCCCAGCGCAGCTTCGCGCAGCGCGAGCGCCCGTTGCAGTGTCGCGAGCGCGGCCGCGTCGTCGCCGATGGCGTGTTGTCCTCGGCCGAGCCGCTGCAGGAAGAACCCGATCTCCGGATGCTCGGCGCCCCAGTGCGCGACCGCCTCGTCGAGCGCCGCGCGGTACTCGGCGAGCGCGGTCGACGGCTCCTGCTTCGCCAGCGCAGCCGAGCCGAGCAGCGAGTGCAGGATCGCCCGGCGCGGGGGTCGTTGCTCGTGGACGAGCGCGTTCGACAGCAGCTCGGCGGCCGCGTCGGCGTCCCCGGCATCGAGGCGGGCCTCACCGAGGACGCCGTCGATCTCCGCGCCGTCTCCACCCGCGCGCACCGCGGAGCCCCGTGCGAAGTCGGCGAGTGCGATGACGCGATCGTGCTCGCCGGCGAACATCGTCGACCGCAGGATCCGCAGCGCGACGTCGGCCGCCGCCGCATCGTCGTGCAGCCGCATCGCGAGCAGATATGCGCGACGCAGCGTGGCGTCGGCGAGCTCGGGCGTGTCGATGCGCCCTTGCGCCGCACCGAGGAGGATCGCCGCTTCGAGCTGGAGCGGCGCCCAACCGATCGCCGCGGCCGCGTCGGTGATGCGCCGCGCTTCGTCGCGTGCAATCCGGTAGCGTGCGAGGTTGTACGCCGCCCAGGCGCGGTCGATGTCTCGACGTACGCGGCCGATCTCCGCCTCGTGCTCGACCGGCCCCACCTCGGTCTCGACCGCGGCGACACGCTCGGCGCTGCAGCGCTCGAGCTCCGGCAACGCGTCGACGACCTCGATCGCCCCGGCGACTTCGCTGGCGTCAGCCACCTCGGACATCGTCGCGATCGCGGCGTCGAGCTCGTCGAGGCGACGGCCGAGGCAGCGCATGCGTACATCGTGCAGCGAGTCCGATTGCTCGGCGCGTTCGAACGTCGCCTTACACACCTCGCGGTACCCTGCACGCCAGGCATCGGCGCGACGATCGATCGCCGCGATCGCGGGCTCGACCATCACAGCGGCGCTCGTCGGCGCGGCGGCGACCAACGCGGCCCGCAGCGTCTGCGCGCGAGCGTCGTCCCACACCGCGGCGATCCGGTGCTCGCCGCCGTCGCAGCGCTCGGTCGTGCCCGTACCGCGGGCGATCGCGATCGCACCCAGCAGCATGGCCGATCCGGTTACCACGAGCGGCCAACGTCGCGGTCGCAGCGTCGTGCGCAGCGCCGCTGCGAGCTCCGCCATCGTCGCGAACCGTCGACTCGGCTCGCGCGCCAGTGCACGCTGCACGATGGATTGCACCCGCCGCGGCAGCTGCAGGGGGTGCGTCGCATCGAGCGGCGGTCGCCGCCCGCACAGCGCCTCGAACAGCGTGACTGCGAACGCGTACTGATCGGCGGCGACGCTCGCCCCACCGCCCTCGTCACGCTCGGGCGCCAGGTAACCGCGCGTACCCCCACCCGCGGCCACACCGTCGGCGTCGAGCCTGTGCGCGACGCCGAAGTCCGCGATGCAGAGCCCGTGCTCGGTGACGAGTATGTTCTCGGGCTTCACGTCGCCGTGCACGATTCCGGATACGTGCGCGGCGGCGAGCCCGTCCGCGACACCGACGAACGCAGTGACGATCGCCGACCACGACCGCGTGGCTTCGCCGAGCCAGCGCCGCAGATCGCCGCCCGCCACGAACTGCATCACCACGAACGCACCGTGCTCGCTGCGGTCGGCCTCGTAGATCGCGACGACGTGCGGATGTGCGAGCCGGGCGAGCGCCCGCGCCTCGTCGAGCACGCGCGACTCGTCCGCGGCGTCGCGGGTGTGGAGCAGCTTCAGCGCGACCTTGCGGTCGAGTCGGGGGTCGTAGGCGGCGAAGACCGTGCCGGTGGCCCCCCGCCCGGCGATCTCGAGCACGACGAACCTGCCGATGCGCGGCGGAGTGCTGGGGATGCCGAGCAGACGCGTGCGCACGCCGGCGCGCAGCAGCTCCGCGACCGGATCGTGGCGGTCGTCACGGGCGGCGCGGACGAGCGTCGCGATCGCGACCGCCTCGTCGTCGTCGCCCATCGAGGGAGTGCTATACCACGAACGAAGTGGCGACCGACGAGGAGCTGCTGCTCGCGTGGCGCGGTGGTGACAACGTCGCCGGCGACGAGCTCGTCGCGCGCTACTTCGATCCGATCTGCAGGTTCTTCCGCAGCAAGCTCGGCGACGACGTCGAAGACCTCATCCAGCGCACGTTCCTCGACTGCCTGCGCGCGAAGGAACGCATCGATGCGCCCAGCTTCCGCAGCTGGCTGTTCGCGGTCGCGCGCAACCGGTTGTTCGACCATCTCCGCCGCACGCTGGCGCGCACCGACGAGGAGCTGGGCTCGCGCTCGATCACGGATCTGCGCACTCGGCCGAGCGAGCGCGCCGCACTCGGGCAGACCCGCGAGATCGTGGCGCAGGCGCTGCAGACCTTGCCGCTCGACTTCCAGATCGTGCTCGAGCTGGCCTACTGGGAGGACCTCGACGGACCCGAAATCGCCGCGGCGCTGGGGATCCCGGCCAACACCGTGCGCAGCCGGCTGAGCCGCGGCCGCGCCGGGCTGCGCGCGGCGCTCGAGGCGATGCTGCTCGACCCGAACGACCTCGCGAAGGGGCTCGCAGCCCTGCCCCGGCGGCTGGGCGAGGAATCGACCGACTGACGGGATCACTCGGGTCGGCGCGCGAGCCTCCTCCGGCGAACCCGCCAGCGAGGCCCCGATGTACCGCCTTCTCGTCGCGACCGTCTTCGCGTTCTCCACCGCCTGCACCGCCGCCGAGCACCCACGCGACGTCGAGCCCGAGGCGGACGACCGCGGCAGCGGCTGCCTCGGACTCGGCGATTCGGCCGCGCGCGGCGTGCTCGCGGTCGTGAACGATCCAGCGACGACGTTCGCGGAGCTCGACGATCCGGTCGCCGACGGGGGCGCAGGCCTGACCAGCAACGCGGTGTCGAGCATCCTGCAGGCGCGGCCGTTCGACGACATGGCCGCGCTCGACGACGCGGCGTGGGTCGGTGATGCGACGTGCCGAGCCCTGGCGCGCTGGGCGTGCAACGAGCGCGATGCGTGCAACCAAGCGCTGCGGGTCGCGACCTGGAACGTGGAGCACTTCCCGAAATCGGCGGCGACCGAGGACGGCGTGATCTCGGTCGTCGATCAGCTCGGCTTCGACTTCGTCGGCATCCAGGAGATCGAGAGCCGCACGCCGTTCGACCGCGTCGTCGCTGCGCTCGACGAGCACACCGGCGTGCTGGGCCGGGCCACCGACACACGCGTCGGCGCGATCCTCGACGACGGCGCGCTCGAGCTCGTGGACGTCGAGCACCTGTTCACGTCCGACGGCTGGTCGTTCCCTCGGCCGGTGCTCGTCGTGACGGCGACCTCGCCGGGCCACCCCGAGCTCGGTGAGTTGATCTTCGCGGTCGTGCACCTCAAGGCGATGACGGACGCCGACAGCGAGAAGAGGCGCAAGTCGGCCATCACGAAGCTGCGCACGTGGATCGACGCCCGTCGCGCGCAGGGCGACACGAACATCGTCGTGCTCGGCGACTGGAACGACGAGATCGACGACGTCGGCGCCCACGACGTGTTCGCACCGCTGCTGGACGACCCAGCGGCTGGCATGGTCGCGCTCACGCAGTCGCTCGCAGACGAAGGCGAGCACTCCTACGTCCCGTTCCCCCGGCTCATCGACCACGTGCTCGTCAGCGAAGAGCTGCTCGGCCTCGTCGACGTCGCCGACGTGGAGGCGCTGCACCTCGAACAGACCTGGCCGGGCGACTACATCGGCGACGTCTCCGACCACCGCCCCGTCGTCGTGACGTTCGCGGTGCCGGTGCGCTTCGACGGCTAGGCGAAGAGCCCTTCGAGCGGCCCGCTCGACTGACCTTCGGCGCCGATGCTGCCGAGCTCGACGCCGAACTGCCTCGCGATCGCCAGCCACAGATCGTTGGTCGAGCGGCCGTCGAAGCTCGCGACCCCACCGCCCTGCAGGCCGACGCCGGCGCCGCCGAAGAGCACGAGCGGCATCGGCTCGAAGACGTGGGTGCCGGCGGCGACCTCGGAGATGTAGAGCACGAGCGTGTTGTCGAGCAGGCTGCCGTTGCCGTCGATCTCCGGCGTGTCACGGAGTGAGCGCAGGAACTCCGCGGTGCGTTCGCTGTACCAGCGATCGATCGCGGCCATCATCATCGCGATCTCTCCATCGGAGAGGTTCTCGTGCGACAGCGAGTGGTGCTGCACGAGCGGCATGCCGTCGAAGAGCCCCTCGAATTGCACGCCGCTCGCGCCCGGCGTCCACATGAACGTGACCACGCGCGTGACGTCGCAGAGCAGCGCGGTGCGCAGAATCGAGAGCTGCGCTTCTCCGACCGCCCGCACGTCGGTGAAGAGGTCGGTGTCGGGCGGTGCGCTCGGCATCTCGCCGGGCATGCAGCCGGTGATGCCGCCGAGGCTCTGCTCGAGGTCGCGGATCGCGTCCTCGTGCGCGTCGAGCTTGCTGCGCTCGGAGGCGGGCGCGAGCTGCTTCAGGCGCGCGAGGTCGCCCTGGATGAACGAGAGCATGCTGTCGTTCTTGGCCTTCGCGCGCGCGATCGCGGCCTCGTCGCCCGGCACGATTGCGCCGAACAGCCGCTCGAACGTGAGCGACGGCGAGATCTCCGGGTAGAGCGGCACGTCGGCGGCCGAGTACGAGAGCGTACGGTTGGCGACCTCGGGCGGACCGTCCTGGCGGTTGTGCGCGGCGATCTGCAGCGATGCGAACGGGGCGCCCATGAAGTCGGGTGACTGCGTGGCGAGGATCTGATCGAGCGACGGCTCCGTGTTCTTCCAGTCGTCGTTCGACGGCGGTCGCGAGTCGCCGATGGGCGAGCCGGTCATCAGCGTGACGAGGCCGCCTTCGTGGCTCGCGTCGCCGCCGTTGTAGGTCGCGAGTCGCAGGCCGTCGAGCACGCGCATGTGATCGGCGAGATCGGCGAACGGCTCGAGGATGGGCCCGGGCGCACCGCCACGCATGAGCCACTGGTCGCGGATCGTGCCGTTCGGGCGGTGCAGCACGACCAGGCGCTTCGGCGTGCTCGCGGTGCCGCCCGCCCACGACTCGGCGCGGTGCAGCCACCAACCGAGGCCACCGATCGCGCCCGCGGAGCCGAGCCCGCGCAGGAACGAGCGCCGCCGGAATGCGTAGGACGTGCTCATGGGCCCTCCGCTTCGCTGCGAATACGCATCACTTGCGACGTGGCGACGCGCTTCACGAGCTCGACGAGGTCGCGTCCGTCCTCGGCGAAGCCCATCGCGAGCTCGTCGACGTGGCAGCTGAGCTCGAGATCGATCTGGCGCTGCACCGCATACGTGGTGACCCGCTGCGTCGCGCACTTGCCGATCTCCGCGGAGGCGACCAGCTTCGGCACGAGGTCGGCGAGCGATTCCACCGGTCCGGCGAGGCTCGGCGGCTGCGGGATGTCCCAGCTCGCATCGACCGGCACGTCGCCGATCGTCGTGCGGTAGCGACCGAGCTCGTCGTAGTGCTCGAACACGAGCCCGAACGGATCGAAGTTCGGGTGGCAGCCATTGCACGGCGCCGTGCTCATGCGGTGCTCGGCGCGGGCGCGTTGGCCGACCGCCGCGTCGAGATCGGCCTCGGCGGCGCCGGGCGGCGGCGGCGGGAAGCTCATGCACAGCAGATCGCGCGCGACGAACAGACCGCGGTGCACGACCGAGGTATCGTCGACACCCGAGCGGCTCGCGAGCAGGCTCGCGTGGGTCAGCACGCCCATTCGCTGATCGCCGGGCAACGTCACCCGCGCGAACTCCTCGCCGGCCGGTGCTTCGACGCCGTAGAGCTCGGCGAGCCCGGCGTCGACGAAGGTCTCGGGCGAGGTGAGGAGCGTGTCGAGCGAACGATCTCCCTGCCAGAGCAGGTCGTCGACGAACAGCTCGGTCTCGCGCTGCATGCTCTGCTTGAGCTCGGGCGTGAACTCGGGCGCCTGCTTGTCGACCTCGAGCACGTGCTCGCTGTCGATCCAGCGCAGCACGATGCCGGTGATGCTCGCGCGCGCGTCGTCGCTCGCCACCAGTCGGTCGACCTGCTCGGCCACTCCCTCGTCGGTCGCGAGCCGGCCGTCCTCGGCGGCCGCGCGCAGCTCGGCGTCGGGGATCGAGTCCAGCAGGAAGAACGAGAGCTGCGTCGCGACCTCCCACGGGGTCAGCCGATAGGTGCCGTCGTCGTCGGCTTCGCCCAGCTCGGCGACGTAGAGGAAGGTGGGCGACTGCAGGAGCGCGACGACGACGAGGCGCACACCGCCCGCGTAGTCGCCGTCCTGCTCGCGACCGACCTGCCATACCGCGAGCAGGCCATCGCGCTCTTCGGCGGTGAGCGGACGTCGGAACGCGCGCGCGCCGAGCTCGTCGATGAACGTGCCGGCGCACTCGAGCTCGTCCGTGCCCGCGGCACACGGCGCGAGCACGTCGAGCTGCGCGAGCGCCTCGTCTGCCGCCGCCTCCGCGATGTCGTGGTACTCGAACACGAGCGCCGAGTTGACCTGCTCGGGGCCGACGGGCACGAGATCGCTGTGCGTCCCGCCGCCGTTCGTCGGCGTGGGTGCAGCTGCGAGCCCGAGCAGATCGCGGACCGCGTGCCCGTAGCGACGGTTGGTCAGCAGGGACATGCGACGCGGCGGAGCTTCGCAGCCCGCCTGCGGGCCGTCGCCCGTGCTGTCGTCGGCGACGCCGGAGGACAGACCACCGCTCTCGCCGGCCGCGCCCGTACCTCCGCCGTCTTGCGAGTGTGCGCCCGAATAGCACGCGCTCGCGAAGATCCCCCCGAGCGCGATCACCCTCCGCACGTCGTCAGCGTACGACGACGGTGCCCGCGATGCGCTTGCTATGTGTGCGAGCACGGCTACGTCGAAGGCGCACCGAGACCCTCGGCGACCACACGCGACCGTCGGATCGTGCCGTTACTTCGCCGCGACCTCGACGTCGGCGTCGGCCGTGTGACCGCGGCGCTCGG
>CAZFKC010000191.1:4393-8352 GCA_964519175.1 uncultured Nannocystaceae bacterium | reverse complement strand
GCGCGCCGCTCCCGCGTCGCTGCTACAGTGCGCGTCGTGATGACCTCCACCGCCAAGCTCTCGTCTGCGCTGCTCGTCGCCGTGGCCCTCGTGCTCGCCTGTCGCGGTGACCAGCCCGCGGCGACGGCGGAGGTGGAGGCGGCTCCGGCCGAGGGCGCCGCGATCGCGAAGGACGGCACACCGAAGATCACCGCCGACGAGGCGGTCTACGACTTCGGTGCGATCGGGCCCACGGACTCGGTCGAGCACGTGTTCAAGCTCCGCAACGCCGGCGATGCCGACCTGAAGGTCGAGCGCGTGCAGAAGACATGAGGCTGCACGGCAACCGTCATCTCCGATGACGTGATTCCCCCGGGCGGGGAATGTGAAATCAAGGTCACGCTGAAGCCCAAGGGTGGGCACACCAAAATCGAGAAGGACGTCGTCGTCTTCAGCAACGATCCCGAGCAGCCTCGGTTCACGCTGACGATGAAGGGCACGCTGCTCGTCGACCTGGAAGCCGAGCCGTCGTCGGTGCAGCTGGTGAATCTCGCGCCCGGCGAAGCGGGGGTCACGACCGTGTCGGTGCAGCGGAGCAAGGACTCGCTCGCCACGGTGAAGTCGGTGCGCATCGAGGACACCAAGCAGTTCTCGATCCGCGAGATCGAGGCCCAGGCCGGCGCGCTGGCGACGTACGAGATCCGCTTCGCCGGCGGCAAGGTCGGCACGACCTCGACGAAGATCGTCGTCGAGACGACCGGCGAGCACACGCCGACGCTGACGATCCCCGTGCGCGCGACGGCGGCCTACAACCTCATCTATCCCAAGCGCGTCACGCTCACGCGCCGCGGCGACGGCCCGTTCGAGTCGAAGCTCCGCATCGCGACGCGTCGCGGCGACCCGCCGAAGATCGGGAAGGTCGAGGATCCCGATGGCTTGCTCGACATCGAGGTGCTCGCGCCCGAGGGGCCGGCCGTGAACATCCGCCTGCGCGTGCGCGAGGCGGCGAAGGTCACCGAGCGCGTCGCGCACGCGCTGCACGTGCACACCAACGATCCCGACGAGCCGAAGCTCGAGCTCCAGTACGACCTGCGGACCGCCTCCGCGCCGCGAACGCGAACGAAGGCGGAGTGAGCTTCATGATCCCGGAGCGGCGATGCGGGCCTCGAGCCGCGCACGGTACTCGACGAGTGGGTACAGCTCGATCTCCGCTGCGCCCGACGCACCGTTCGTGTCGTAGTCGAACGGATCGTCGATGTCCCGGATGAGCCGGTACATGTACGTGTAGATCAGGCCGACGAACGAAACGACGACGAACTCGCCGAGCACCGACTTGAACGACGACACGGTCAAGATCACGTAGCAGATGCAGATCATCACCTCGAGCAGCGCGTAGCCGGTCGCGAGAAATCCGGTGCGCGACACGACGCCGACGCGCAGCAGCGAACGACGCACCGTGGACATGATCGAGAAGGCTCGCGTCGCGTGCGAGCCGAGCTCGATCGCGGTGAACGTCGATGACAGTCGGTGCAGCGTCGCGTGGAGCTCGGGTTCGGTCGCCTGCTTGTGCAACCAGCGATCGAGCGTCTCCAGCACCTCGAGAATCGCGCGGCGATGCCTGGTGGGATCGTCCTGCTTGACCGTCGCGACGTGGACCATGACCTCTTCGATGGTCTCGAGCCCCGTGACGATGTCGCCGGGGAGTTTCTCGGCTTCCTTGTAGTCGCTCATCGTGCCCGCGAGCATGAAGCCGAGCAGGAACACGCCGCCGCTCAGTACGACCGCGACCTCGGTGAAGTCGATGACGCCCTCGAAGCCGAGCACCGACCCGAGGATCTCGCGCAACAACACGAGCGCCGCCACGACGGGAAGCGTCGTGACCATGAGGCTCCACTTGCGCCAACGTCGACGGCGATGCACCTGCGGGTCGTGGGATGGGGTCGGAGTCATCGTGTGGGTCGGGCGCTCCTGAGCCCGCCACCATGCCACGGGCTCCGCGACGACCGCCACTACGTGTCGTCGGCGGCAGCACGCCGGGCGTCAGGCGAGCTGCAGCGGCGTCGTTCGTGCGATCGAGCACGCAGAGCCGACTCTGCGTGCCCGCTCGGTGAGCGTGGGGCTCGCGCGCTGGACACCGCCGAGCTCAGAGCTCCGCCGCGGCCCCGAGGATGACCGCCGCGACCTTGCGCGGCTTCGACAGCATCACCACGTGGCTACCTTTGACGGTCGTCGTGGTCGCGCCCATGCGCTTCGCCATCGCGGCCTCCGCGTTCGGATCGATGATGCGATCCTGCTCCGCGCGCACGTACCACGACGGCTTGCTCTTCCACGCGGCGGTCGTGATCTTCTCCCCGAACAGCGCGAGTGCGGTCGGCGATTGCTTGGCCGCGAGCACGCGCGCCTCCTTCGCGGAGAGATCCTGCGCGAAGTAGTCGCGCACCGTCTCCGCCGGCAGCCTCGCGAAGCCACCGGAGTCGACCTTCAGGCTGCTGACCCACGGCGCCTCGGGGTGACCCTTGCCGAGGTCGGTGAGCGACTCGCCGTCGGCGGGACCGAACGCCGCCACGTAGACCAGCCCTGCGACCTTCTCGTGGTTGCCGGCCTCGGTGATCACGGCTCCACCCCACGAGTGCCCGACGAGCAACACCGGCCCGGGCACGCTCTCGATCGCGCGACGCGTGGCCGCGACGTCGTCGGCGAGCGTCGTGAGCGGATTCTGCACCGCCACGACGTTGTACCGGCATCGCCGGGATCCTCAACGTGGTCGCCTCGCGACTGGCCCGGGTCATCGATCGGGGGCGCACGCTGACGGAGCAACCCCGCGCACCGGGGGTGGGCCTCGGCGAGCTCCGCGACGAGCTCGTCGTCCTCGATCTCCGCCGACGTCTGGCGAGCACCGCGATCATGGCATCGACGATCTCGGCGTTCCTCGTCTGCACGGTCATCGCCGTGCTCTTCATCGAGGTGCTGCTGCAGGTCGATGCCGGGTGGGTGATCGCCGTGCTCTTCACGCTCACGATGCTCGCGCTCGTCGTGGGCCTCGCGTACTTCGTGCGCGAGGTCCACCTCGCGAGGCGGACCGTGCGGATCCCGGTGCCGGACAGCGATCGTTGACGGGCGCGCTCTCGGCTCACGTCGTCATCGGGCCGACGCTCACGTCGGGCGGCGATCCACCTTGGCGCACGAAGAGCCAGTCGATCACGACGAGGTCGAAGCTCTCGAGCTCGCCGTGGATTCGGCCGAGGTGGATGCGATACGGACCGTCGATCGGTGCATCCCACGTCCCGAGCAGATTGCCGTCGATCGCGATGTGGATCTGCACGTACTCGTCGCGCTCGATGCGAACTCGCATCCACGTGCCGATGTCGGGGCCCGGTATCTCCAGCGGAGACGTGGCGGTCAACACCGTCAGCGGCATGCCGACGACGCCGAGGGGGCCGAAGCCCGAGTCGAGCGCGATACCGCTGCTCGGTTCGATGCCGCCGCCTTGCCACAACAACAGCGCCTCGACGATCATCGGCGCCTCGCTCGACCAGGTCGACGTCGCCTCGTCGACGTCGGTGGCAATCAGACCATCGTCGACCATCCACTCCCCGAGGGTGGAGGTCCACGCTTCGCCGTCGAGCACGGCGAAGTCGTCGTACAGCTCGAACACTGCCGCGGCATCCTGCACGCTCGGCGCGTCCTCGTAGCCGTAGTGGATCATCAGGCGGCGCTCGGTGGCCTCGCCGAGATCCAGCTTCACCCAGATCGAGGCGTGGTCACCGACGCCAGGGTCGTCGAACCAGATCGGCAGCTCGGTGCCATCGTCGTCGACGACGCGGATGTCGCTGCCGCCCGGCATGAACGGATCGTCGCGCGGCAGCTGCAGCTCGACCTGGTAGCCGACCCGCGGAGCGCCCGCGTTCGCCACCCAGACCTCGCGATGGAACGGCCACTGCGCGTACGGATCCTCGCCGGTCTCGCTCGAGCTCGACTCG
>CAZFKC010000191.1:0-4293 GCA_964519175.1 uncultured Nannocystaceae bacterium | reverse complement strand
CGGGTGGGATCGAAGCATGCGCCGACGAGCAGGCCGACGATCGAGAGCGAAGCGATGCGCATGCGAGCTGAGTGGACCCCGACCCGCGAATCCGTCCCGGCGCCTGCGCGGCCGGGGCATCGCGAATTCCCCAGAAGGGAAATTCGAGGCCGCCGAGACGCTCGGAGGTCGCGGTCTTCTCGTCCTGGGTAGCTCGGGGGCTCTGAACTCGGCGGATCCGTCTCTACACCCGCGAGTTTCCCTTCCTGGGAAACTCGGGCCGCGGGCTCGGGCATCGCGAGTTTCCCCTGCGAGCAAACTCGGACGCACGTCGGGCACGCGCCTACTCCGCGAACGCTTCGCACTCGGCGAGGAACGGCGGCGTCGGAGCGCCTCTGCGCCGATAGGGCGCGCACGCCTGCTCGGCGAGCGTCTTTGCGCGGGCCGACCGAGGGTCCTGCAGAATCATCGCGCGCGCCAGCACGACGCGCGCCGTCGCGAGCTCTGCGGCAGCTGCGTCGTCCTGCCCGAGCAGTGTCAGCGCTCGCTCGGCGTGCGCCACGGCCTCGGCTCCACGCCCGCGGTGGATCTCGGCGCGCGCGAGCCCCACGAGCGCATACGAGAGGTCGCGATGCTGCGGGCCGAGGGCACGCTCGAGGATGGGTAAGGCGCGCACGAACGTCTGCTCCGCAGCATCGTGCTCTCCCTGGCGCTGCAACACGCTCGCGAGGTTGACGAGCGCCTCGAGCGTCTCTGGGTGATCGGGTCCCTGCGCGCGCGTCTTGATCGCGGCCGCCCGCTCGAGCAACCGCTTCGCGACGTCGTCGTGTCCCATCATGAAGTGGGAAATCCCGAGGTTGTTCAGGCTCATGGCGACATCCGGATGCTCCGGGCCGAGCGCGTCCTCGCGGATAGCGAGCGCACGCTCGTGTAGTGCGGCCGCGGCCTCGTACTCGCCGAGCAAATTGCGAACGACGCCGATGTTCGAGACGAGCGTGGCGACTCTCGGATGCTTCGGACCGAACACGGCGGTCTGCACCGTGAGCGCGCGCTCGAAGTGCGCGATCGCGTCGGCATACTCCGCCGTCTTGAGCTCGACGAGGGCGAGATTGTTGAGGCTCGCCACGACGTCGCGATGCTCTGGCCCTTTCGTAGCCTCGACGATCGCGAGCCCGCGCTCGAAGTCCGCTCGGGCAAGGGCGTAGTCGCCACGGCGCAAGCGAGCCAGGCCGAGGTTGTCGAGCGAGGTGGCGACTCTCGGATGTTCGGGGCCGAGTGCACTCTGCAGCTGCTCGAGCGCGCCCTCGAAGGCGATTCGCGCCTGCTCGTACTCGCCGCGCGAGAACTCGATGCGTCCGACGTTCGCGAGTCCCGTCGCCGCCTGCAATCCCAGTGGATCCAGGACCTCCGCGCGCAGCACGTCCGCGTGCTTCGCCCAGAGCAGGCCATCGTCGGGTCGAGCGAGCGACATGCCGACGAGCCTCGCCAGGGCGTCGGCTGCACCCAACGCCTCGTCGATCTCACCGGCCTGCACGGCCTCGAAGTACGCCGCCTGCGTCATCGCTTCGGCCTCCGCGAATGCGCCCGTATCGGCGAGCAGCAGACCGACGCGGAGGCGCGCCGCCGAGCTCACGCGCGGCCAACCGAGCTCCTCGGCGCGGGCGCGGGTCGCCTGCGCGACCGCCAGACCTTCGGTGTATGCACCGGTGGCCCAGAGCGCGTCGGCACGCGCGAACTCGGCGTGGATCTCGGGGATCTCGCCGCGGACCTCGGGCGGCGGCGATGACCGGCGTCGCAACGTCGCGTCGTCGAGGCAAGGCTCGATGCGAGCGAGCTCTGTGGCGGCTTGAACGGCACGATTCGCGGCTTCGGCATCCGCGTCGGCGAGTGTGGTCACGAGGGCTTGCAGCTCGAGCTTGCGCTCGTCGAGACACCACGTCGCGCGATCGAGGAAGTCGTCGTCCCAGCGCCCGTCCAGCGCGTGGGCCCGGCACGCCTCGGTGCGGGCGTGTGCCCACGTGCGCGCATGATCGTCGAGCCAGGGTGTGACCTTCTCGGCGGTCGTCTCGGCTCCGGTGGCGCCGCTGCCCAGCAGGCCTTCGCGCACGGCTGCGCGGGACTGGTCGTTCCAGATCTCGTCGATCGCGGCGCCGTCGCGCTCGCACGCCGCGTTCGCTTCGGTGCGTCCACGTTGGCGCTCGCCCACGAAGCCGACTGCGATCGTCGCGACCGCGGCCAGACCGATCGCGGTCACACGCAGCCGGGTGCGCCGGTGCCCGCCCTGCAAGGTCGCCGCCAGCTCGTGCATGTCCGCGAAGCGATCGGCCGGCTGCGTGGCCAACCCGCGCTCGCACACGCGGTGCAGCCAACGCGGAACCACGGCAGCGGACGGCGGCTCCGCGCGATCGCCCTCGACGATGGCGCGCGCGAGCTCGACGAGGTTCTCGCCGCGAAACGGGCGCTCGCCGTACAGCGTCTCCCAGAGCGCGACGCAGAACGCGAACTGATCGGCGGCCGGGCCCACGACGCGCCCCGCGAGCTGCTCGGGCGCCATGTAGGCCGGCGTCCCGACGATGACGTCGACGCGCGTCAGCTGGCCGTCGAAGGCGCTCGGGCTGCGCCGCATGTCGGCGGCCGCATCGGCCAGCTGCGCGGCGGGCTGCGCGGAAGGATCGTTCGTGCCGACGGTCGGACGCGCGAGCCCGAAGTCCATCACGCGCACGCGGTGCTCACCCGAGTCCGAGGAGCTGATCATGACGTTGTCGGGCTTGAAGTCGCGATGGACGAGGCCGCGATCGTGGGCGGCCACGAGCCCGCGTGCGGCGGCCACGAACACGTCGAGGACCTCGCGCCAGCTGCGGCGCGCGGCACGACGCCATGCGGAGAGTGTGACCCCCTCGACGAACTCCATCGCGAGCACGACGCGTCCGTCGTACTCGAGCACGTCGTGCACGGTGACGACGTTCGGATGGTTGAGCCGTGCGAGGGCCTGCGCCTCGCGTTGCAGTCGCCGCGACCCGTCGCTCTCCGCTTCGCTGGGGGAGTCGGTGCGCAGCAGCTTGAGCGCGACCTTTCGATCGAGCTCCGGATCGTACGCGGCATAGACGACGCCCATGCCGCCCGCACCGAGGCGCGAGAGCACGACATAGCGCCCGATCGCGACGCCGCGCGGGAGCACGTTGGGCGTGGAGGCGGGTGGCCCGTCGGACGCCGTGGCGGCGAGCGTGTCCTCGACGCCGGCGAGCTCGGCGTCGTCGGGCGTGAGCCGTGCCGACGACAACATCCATCGTACACCAACCCGGCGTCAGGAGCGGGCGCGCCGGCGCGTAGCGCTGCGTCCGCCACCGCTGCGGCCCACGAGCGGGCACGGAGCTCCGAAAAGCGCAACCTATCGGTTGCGCATCGCTCCGATCCGAGCTACATCATGAGCAACCGGAGGGTTGCATATGACGAAGAGCAGCGATCGCATCGAGAAGACCACCGTGCTGCGCGCCGCGCCGGCGCGGGTGTGGCGCGCCATCAGCGACTCGCGGGAGTTCGGGACGTGGTTCGGCGTCGAGCTCGACGGGCCGTTCCGTGCCGACACGCGCGTGCGCGGCCGCATCGTGCCGACGCAGGTGGACCCCGAGGTCGCGAAGTCGCAGGAGCCCTATCGCGGCATGGAGTTCGACTGTTTCGTGGAGCGCGTCGAGCCGATGCGACTGTTGTCGTTTCGGTGGCATCCTGGGGCGGTGGACCCCGCGCTCGACTACGACAAGGAGCCGACGACGCTCGTGGTCTTCGAGCTCGAAGAGGTCGCGGGCGGCACCAAGCTGACGATCACCGAGTCGGGGTTCGACGCGATCCCGCTCGAGCGACGCGCGAAGGTGTTCGCGGAGAACGAAGGCGGCTGGGCCGAGCAGATGAAGCTCGTCGAGAAGTACCTCGCCGGCAGCGGCTGACCGCACCCACCATGGCCCGTTCGTCCGCAGCCCGCCTCTCCGATGCCGCCCCTGTGTTCGCCGCGCTCGGCGACGAGACGCGGCTACGCATCGTCGCGCGGCTGTGCACGAACGGGCCGCAGTCGATCGCGCGGCTCACCGACGGCGCGAACGTCACGCGTCAGGCGATCACCAAGCACCTCGAGGCGCTCGCCGACGCCGGTCTCGTCCGCAGCACGCGGGCCGGCCGCGAACGGATCTGGGAGATCCAGACCAAGCGCCTCGCCGTCGTGCGCAGCTACCTCGACCAGATCTCGTCGCAGTGGGACGACGCGATCGAGCGCCTGAAGGCGTTCGTCGAGGAGTAGAGCGGCGTCGTCCGTTTTCATCTAGC
>CAZFKC010000190.1:6241-8384 GCA_964519175.1 uncultured Nannocystaceae bacterium | reverse complement strand
TCGATTCGAGGTGTACCTCGGCCGGCGAGGGCGATCGCGATCCTCACCTCGACCAACTCGGAGGGTATGTCGTCGCGGTCCAGCACGATGCGCGTGCGCTGTGAGCTGGAGAGCTGGCGCGCGCCGAGCTCGAGGACATCCACGGCCTCGCCGTCGTCCAGATAGAGCGTGATACCCACGACGGTCTGCCCCTCGTAGGCCCTGTCGATCCAGAGGTCGAGCACGTTGCCGGCCAGCTGACAGCCCGCGCAGACATCCGGGTCGCCCTGCGAGCCGGGTCGCAGCGAGATGGTCTCGGTCTCGTCTTGGCCTTCGTCGCAGGCCGCGGTCGCGAGCATCACGCCGAACAACAGCTCCATCCACATCGTCTTGCGTCGCATTCGTGCTCCCTCCCGACACGACCCGCGACCCGGCACGATGTGACAGCCCCATCGTCGTGGATCACAGTCGGTGGTACAGGACCGAGTCCGCCCACGCGCCACCTTCTGGCGTCAGGCGCAGCGTGTAGCCCCACTCGTCCGCGCCGAGCACGTAGTCGAACACGCCGTCCGGTTGGAGCTCGTCCGACTCCTCCACGGTGCCGCACGCGTCGACGTAGAGGTGCGAGGTCGTCGGGTGCAGCACGAGTACGTCGGTCGCGTCGTACTCGCCCGACAGCTGCAGCGTGTAGCGCGTGTAGCAGCCTTCGACGTCGCCCTCGCCCTTGCGTTCCTCGAGGTACGTCCCGTCCGTGAAGAGATCGAGCTCCTCGAGGTGGGTCTCGCCGTTGCCGGTGTACCAGGATCCGACGAGCTGCTCGGGGACGTTGGTGTTGCCGCCGCCGCCGCCGCTGCTGCTGCTCTCTTCCTCGGCACCGCCGTCGGTCTCGACACCGGTCGTGGCACCGCCGGACTCCGCTTCGCCCGAGTCCGCCTCGCCGGAGTCCGCCTCACCGGACTCCGTCTCATCCGAGCCCGCCCCGCTCGCCTCCTCTTCGCCGGGGTTCGCCGAGGTCGCGTCGTCCTCGACGTCGAGCAGCGTACAGGCAGCGAGGGGGGCGACGAGGAGCAGCATCCGCAAGTTCGTGACGTTCATGGCGAGTCTCGTTTCCCCCTGAGTGGCGGCTGCCCCGGCGATCCGTCCCGGCCCGCGAGCTGGTGGAAAACGCAGGAAAACGCGCGCTTTCGTGATCGACCCGGCCCCGTCGCCGGCCAGATGCAAGCGACGATGACCACCACGCACCTCCAACGACTGCTCACGATCGCGGGCCTGCTCGCGGTCGCAACCTCGTGCGCACCCGACTCGACCGCGGAGCAGGTCGACCGCATCTTCAACGGCACCGAAGTCACCGAGCGCAACGGGAGCGTGATCATCCGGCTCAAGAAGACCGCGAAGGAGCTCGAGAAGGACCCCAGCAAGGAGTACTGGTACTGCACGGGCGCGCTGGTCGAGGACGACTGCGTGCTGACGGCCTCGCACTGCGTGCGTGGGGACGTCGATCGGCTGAAGAAGGACGGCGATGTGTGGCATCCCGATGCGGCGAACAACTGGCCGGCCGGGGGCAACAACGCGGGCCGACCCAAGCCCGCGAACGGCGAGACGATCTCGGCGATCAGCGCGGTGGCCGATCGCGGCAACAACAACCACCAGGATCTCGCGGTCATCAAGCTGAAGACCGCGTTGCCCGGCCCGACGCTCACCGTCGGCACGACCCACCCGAAGGCTTCCGACAAGTTCAACACGACGACGCTCGGCAACGGCTCGACCGAGACCGACGCCTATGCCCATCGCTCGCTCGATCTGCAGGTGTTCTCCGAGGTGGAGGATCCGGCGGCGAAGGGCTGGTCGTATCTCTATCTGTTCGATCCGGCGACGTGGAAGGACGCCGACGACAAGAAGCGCAAGAAGATCGCGCCCGGCGACTCCGGTGGTCCCGTGTTGTACGACGGCAAGATCATCGCGGTGTCGAGCCGCGGGTTCACGGCCGATGCACCGGAGAACCAGCGCATCGGGATGTCGGCGAGCGTCGTCGCCCCCGAGGCGCAGAAGTGGGTGACCGCGAAGATCAAGGAGGTCTGCGGTGACGGTGGCGGCACCACGACGGGCGGCGAGGAATCGAGCGGCGGCGACGGCTCGACGGGCTACGACGGCTCGACGGGCTACG
>CAZFKC010000190.1:0-6141 GCA_964519175.1 uncultured Nannocystaceae bacterium | reverse complement strand
GTACACGTCGAGCTCGACCGGGTACACGTCGAGCTCGACCGGGTACACGTCGAGCTCGACCGGGTACACGTCGAGCGACACATTCGGCACCGGCGACAGCGGTGACGACTTCGGAGAAGGCTGGACCACGATCGATCCGTGGCCGCATCCGGACGTCGGCGTCGCGACGTGGCCGAGCAGCTCGAGCAGCGGCGCGTCGTCGGACGAAGGCGGCGACACCGACGGCGACGACGTGCCCGATCCGATCGACTGCGGTACGCAGGACGTCGCGGTGGCCGACGCAGAGGCAGTGCTCTGGTGCGACGTCCCACCGGAGCCGGGCGACTGAGCCGACCAGGCGGTCACTCTCGGGTCACGCCGCGGTGCACATCGAAGTGTCGAACGTGCACGTAAGCGGCGAGCAGAGCAGCTCACCGCCCTGCAACCCGAGCGACATGCAGTCGAACCCTTGCAGATCCTCGCCGTCGCATTGCTCGCCGGGCGAGATCTCACCGTTCCCACACCCCGGACTCACATACCGGCATAGCGGAACGAGCTCTTCGTACACGACGCACTGCTCGCTCTCGGCGCATACCGGCTCCTCGGCAGTGCCACCACAGAATGCCACACATGTCCCAGCGAGAGATGTGGGATCCACATCGGCACAGATCGAGCCTGCGTCGCAGTTGTCGATGCCGCTCGACGCGTTCTCGGTGACGCACGGATCCCCGACACCCACCGGGTTCGCATCGATCGGCAGGCAAAGGAACTCCTCCCACGCGACGGTGCCGGTCGCCGTGCACTTGCGTCCCGCGGCGCAGACCGGTGCGAACGGATCACATGCAACGGCACCGCCATCGCCGGAGTCGGTGCTGTCGCTGCCGCCGCTGCTGCTGCTCTCCGCGCCCGTCGACGATTCGGCGACGGCACCACTGTCCGACGTCCCGTTCGCGACCCCATCGTCGTTCGATGCGTCGCCGGGCTCGCTCGTGCTGGTGAGGGTGGCCTCGCTCGTCGACGACGAGCTCGAGGCAGGTACGTCGGGCTCGACCGAAGTCGGGTCGTAGCATCCGGCCAAGAGCGCGAAAACGGCGAGGACGCAGGGGGTCGGGCCGGTCACCCACCGGGAGTGTGTGGTGGAGTCGTTTCGATCCCGAGCCTGGTAACGGATTCCGCCGACTGCTCACCGGTGCCGCCTCCCGACGGATCCGGGGCCGCCGCCTCCGGCGGAGGTCCATCCACGGAAGGCGGCGTCTTCGGAGGCCGCAGGATCGAGACGACGATCGAGCCCGTGAGCAGGCCGAGCACGACCAGGAGCGAGACGACGATCGGGATCTTGTAGACGTCGACGATCACCATCTTCGTGCCGACGAACGCGAGCACGAGGCCGAGCCCGACCTTCAGGTAGTGGAAGCGCCCCATCATCGCGGCGAGCGCGAAGTACAGCGCCCGGAGGCCGAGGATCGCGAAGATGTTCGAGGTGTAGACGATGAACGGGTCGTCCGTGACGGCGAAGATCGCGGGGATGGAGTCCACCGCGAACACGATGTCCGTGGCCTCGACGACGACGAGCACCATGAGCAGCGGCGTGGCCTGCCAGCGCCCCGCCTCGTGCACGACGAACTTCGAGTCGCGGTAGCCGTCGACGGCCGGCACGAAGCGACGGAAGAGGCGCAGGAACAGGTTGCGCTCGGGATGGACCTCGACGTCCTTCTGCAGCAGCAGCTTGATGCCGGTGAACACGAGGAACGCGCCGAACACGTAGATCACCCCGTGGAAGCGCTGGAGCAGCGCGGCGCCGGCGATGATGAAGACGGCGCGCATGACGAGCGCACCGAGGATCCCCCACAGGAGGACGCGGTGCTGCAGCTTGGACGGCACCGAGAAGTACGAGAACACGACGAGGAACACGAAGAGGTTGTCGACCGACAACGCCTTCTCGATGAGGTAGCCCGTGAGGAACTCGAGCGCGCGTTCCCACCCGAACCAGACGTAGATGCCGGCGTCGAAGACGAGCGCCAGCGCGACCCATACGCCCGACCAGATCAGCGCCTCGCGTGCACGCACCTCGTGCGCCTTGCGATGGAAGACGCCGAGGTCGAGCGCGAGCATGACGACGACGAAGAGGTTGAAGCCGAGCCACAGAGCAGGAGTACCGACACTGTCGAAGTTCACGCGGATAGCCCTCCGTCGGGGACGGGTCGAGGGAAGATGGGAGTCGCGGCGAAACGGGAGCTCACGATCCGGAAGCCCGCGGTCTCGCGCGGTCTCCGGATCGGTGGAGCTCAACCGACGTCGGCTTCGTCGCCCGGCGGAGCAGTCCTACGCGGCAACGCCGTCTGCGGACGCGGGTCCCGCGGGATCTTCGTCGGCGCGATCGTTCGGGGCGCGCGCTCGATCGCGATGGTCCCCGTCGCCGAGGCGCCGCGAGCGGTGCGCTGGGCCCCGCGTCGTTGCGCGATCGCGTGGGTCTCGAGCTCTTCCTCGGTCTCGTTGCGCTCTTCCTGCTTCGACTCGTTCTCGCTGTTGCGGGAGACGAGCACCGGCACGAGCGCGCCGAGCAGGAACGTCGCGAGCAGCACGAGCTGTGCGGTCCATCCGAACAGCCAGCGACGCATGCAACCGTCGTGGCCCGGGGTCGAACGGGCGCGAGTGGGCGTCGACACGCGCAACACCTCCACGATACTCCACGGCAGCGCTGCCCGTCACGTCGCGCCTGCCCGCGACGCGTCGGCCCCGTGATAGCCTGATGCTGGATGACGCCGATCGTCGTCGCCCTCGCGCTCACGCTCGCCGCGCCGTGGTACGTCGACGGCGATGCGCGTTGCCCCGGCGACGGCAGCGACGGCGCGCCGTTTTGCACGGTGCAGCGCGCCTTCGACAACCCGGCGCTCGCGGCCGGTGACGAGATCCGGCTGCGCACCGCCGCGCTGCCCTACGCCGGTGCCCGCATCGGCGACGCCGACGGCACCGCCCCGGTCTCCGGCACCGCGGCCGCGCCGATCGTGCTGCGCCCCGACGACGGCCACGGTCCGGTCGTCGCCGGCACGATCGCCGTGCTCAACGCGTCGCACTGGACGATCCGCGATCTCGTCTTCCACGGCGAGGGCGATGCATCGCCGACCAGGGCGATCGATGTCTTCTCCGATGGCAGCGAAGGCGACGTCGTCGGCATCGTCGTCGAGCGCAACACCGTGCTCGGCTTCGGTGGCGCGCCCGAGCTCGACGAGGGCCCGTATGCGTCTGCCGGCGTCATCAGCGTGGGCTCGTGGACGCCCGACGGCACGCCGGTGCTCGTCGCACCGATCATCCGCGACAACCACGTGCGGCAGAGCCGTGGCGCCGGCATCCACGTCGCGCTGGCTGCCGACGCGCTGGTCGAGGGCAACGAGATCTCCGCGCTCGATTGCCAGCTCGACTACTCGTACCTCGACGAAGGCACGATGGCCTATGTCACCCGCGCCGCCGTGATGGGCATGCGCGTGCGCGACAGCCCCCGCCCGCATCTCGTCGGCAATCGCATCGAAGCGCTCGACGTCGCCGGCTGTGCCGTGTTCGACGTCGACACGCACGGCGTCTACGGCATCCTCGTGGACGATTCCATCCTCGCCGAGATCGACCACAACCTCATCCGCGACATCGGGCTCGCGCCGGTCGAGGGGATGGGCATCAACATCGCCCAGGGTACCGACGACGCCCGCGTGCACCACAACATCATCGCGTTCGCCGATCGCTGCGGGCTCTGCAACGGGCTTGCGTCGCCGGGCGGAGGCAATCGCACGCGCTACGTGAGCAACACGATCGTGGGCGGCAGCGAGCACGGCATCGACGTGATGGAGGGCGATGCCGCCTTCATCGGCAACAACCTCGTGAGCGGCACCGCGGACGCGGCGATCCGCATCCTCGCGGTCGAGGGCTGGGCCACCGGATGGTCGGCCGACGACAACCTCTACTGGGACGGCGGCACGGGCGAGGACATCGGGCAGATCGGCTGGACCGTCGAGACCGATCTCGCGACCTGGCAGAGCGACTGCGGCTGCGATGCCGACAGCCTCGTCGCCGATCCGATCCTGCCGGGCAGCCCCGCGGCGGAGGACTTCACCGTCGCGACCACGAGCCCCGCGATCGATGCCGGTGCGGAGCTGGACGAGGTCGGGGCGTGGAACGGGGCCGGGCCCGACATCGGCGCGCTCGAGGCTCCGCTCGCGCGCGAGGCCGCCATCGCCGTGGACGAGCCCGACACGATTCGCCTGCAGATCGAGCACAACGGCACCGGCGAGCTCACCGTCGATCCGAGCTGCCTCGGGCTCGCGGTGCTCGTCGACGGCGAGGTCGCCACGCTCGTCGGCTGCACCGTCCTCGGCACCGAGATCGCGATCGTGCTCGCCGAGCCGGTGTGGGCCGGGCAATCGGTCGTGCTCGTGCACACCGGCGGCACGATCACCGACGGTGCGCGCATCGGGGGGCTGGTGAGCGCGTTCCTGCGGCCGTTCGAGCTCACCGTCGACAACGCGGCGCAGGGGGAGCCCCCTGCGGACGGCAGCAGCACCAGCGACGCGCCGCCGAGCACCGACACGACCGCGGCGAGCTCGGACACGGGCACAGGCGCCGCGCAAACGCCGGGCTCGGGCTTCCCCGACGCGAGCGCGTGCGAGTGCAGCAGCGGTGCGTCGCATCCGCGCGCGTGGCCGTGGCTGCTGGCGCTCGCGACCGTACGACGACGCCGACGAGAGCGGGCTGCGTGAGACGCCTGGGGCTCGTCGCGCTCGCGTCGTTGCACGGCTGCTTCACGGCGCAGCGCTATGCGTGCGAGGACGCGACGCAGTGCGTCGTCGATGGCGCGCAAGGCAGCTGCGAAGCGGCCGGCTTCTGTGCGTTCCCCGACGACGCGTGTGCGTCGGGGCGCCGCTACAGTCCGTTCGCCGGCGACGGGCTCGCACGCGAGTGCGTCGACGGAGCCGGCACGACGGGCGAGGGCACGGTCGCGACCACGCCCGGCAGCGAGGTCTCGAGCGACGCCGAGAGCTCGACCGGCTGTGCCACCGAGTGTGCGCAGGGCGAGTGGCTGTGGACGGTGCGCGACGCGGAGCTGGGAGTCGGGCAGGCGCACGGCCTCGCTCGCGCCGGGACGCGTGTGCTCGTGACCGGCGAGCAAGCGACGGAGCTCGAGCGCACCGCGGCGTTCGTCGCGAGCTACGAGGCGGCAAGCGGCACACGCATCTCGACGTCCGCGATCGCGAGCGACGACGACAGCTCGGGCGTGGGGCTCGCACTCGCCGCGAGCGGGGAGGGCGGCTACGTCGTCGTCGGTCGCGAGGCGAGCACTGCGGGCCTGCGCGCCTTCGTCGCGCGCTTCGACGAGGACGCGCAGGCCTGGATCCGTCGCCACGACACGCTGCAGGACGACGAGTACCGCGGCGTCGGGCTCGCTGCGGACGGACGCGCGATCACGGCCGGTCGATCGGGTGCGCTCGCGATCGTGCACGCCTACGACGTCGAGGGTGTCGAGGTGTTCGCGCGCACGATCGCCGCCGAGCCGCCCGCGTCGACCGCGATGCTGCACACGATCGCGGTCGCGCCCGGTGGCACGTCGTGGGTCGCAGGGGCGTTCGGCACGGGCGGAGAGCAGAGCGAGCTGTGGGCGCGTCGACTGCAGGTCGACGGCGGCACCGCGTACGAGCTCGTGCAGGACGATCCCGCGAGCACACCCGACGTCGCGCGTGCGATCGCCGGGCTCGCCGACGGTGGCTTCGTCGTCGGCGGCAATGTGGCGGGCAGCGGCTGGCTCGCGCGTGTCGCCGCGGACACCACCCAGACCGCCAGCGTGCTCGACGACGGCGAGCTGCTCGGCCTCGCGCTCGCGCAGGACGGCAGCATCGTGGCCAGCGGGTGGACGCAGGGCGAGGGGCGCGACGTGTGGCTCGCGGGCTTCTCCGCCGCGCTCGATCCGACGCCGATCTGGCAGACGAGCCTCGATCACGCCGGACTCGACGACGAGGCCCACGCGATCGCGATCGGCGACGACGGCATCGTGATCGTGGTGGGCTTCGCGAGCGATGCGGACGGCGCGGCGCCGTGGCTCGGCGCCTGGGCACCGCCGAGCTGAGTCAGAGGCCCACGGGGCCCGTGCAGCTCTCCGGGTCGCCGCACGTGTCGAGCTCG
>CAZFKC010000189.1:0-8414 GCA_964519175.1 uncultured Nannocystaceae bacterium | reverse complement strand
GTTGTGGTTGTTGTTCTTGTGGTGGTTGTGGTTGTTGTTGTTCTTATGGTTGTGGTCGTAGTTGTGGGCATTCTTCTTGTTGTACTCTTCCTCGGCCTTCTTCTTGGCCTCTTCCTCGGCGGCCTTCTTCTTGGCCTCTTCCTCGGCGGTCTTGGCGGCATCGGTCTTGCCGGCGTCGGCGGACTCGTCCTTCTTGTCGCAGGAGGCGAGGAGCAGCCCGGCTGCGAGAGGCAGAACGGCGTGGCGAGCGAAACGTCGGGGGTGGACGGACATGGGCCCTGAACTTCGCAGAGATGACGGCCGCGCAATAGGGAGGTTGCGAAGGGCGGCGCGAGCCGTCGGGGGGCCCGCGAATCGGCCCCCGGACCCTGTAGGACACCCGCGGGGGCGGTTCGATCACCTGCAGGTTCGTGCTCAGGGCTCGTGGGTCGCGAGATCCGGGCCGAGCACCACGACCGCCTGCGTCCAGCCCACGCGCTGCAGCAGCGCGCTGGGCAGCTCGAGCCCGAGCGCGGTGTTGATCCGCACCGCCAGCTCGGCGGCCGCGGCATCGCGCGCGCGCACGTAGGTGCGCGATCCCTCGGCGGCGGAGTGATCGAGATCGGCGGCAGCGATCGGCAGGCCCGCGCGCTCGAGCTGGGCGGCGATCTGTCGCAGCTTCCGCTGCCCGGCACCGGCGTCGACGAGCCGGATCTGCGGGCCGCTCGCGCGCAGGAACCAGCGCGCATCGATCGTGCGCGCCGGTGTGGTCACGTGCTCGGCGAGCCCCTCGATGCGCACGACCACGCGGCGCGCCGCCGGAGCCCAGTGGTAGGAGAGCGTGCCGACGTACTCGACCGTGGCGCCCGGCTCCGCGAGCGCGGCGAGCTCGCGCGCGCCGACGACGAGCGGCACGTCGAGCAGCTCCCAGCGCTCGTCGCCGGCCTGCCAGCGCAGCATGACGTGCGGCACCTGCAGCTCCTCGTCGCCGGCCGGCAGCGTGCCGATGCTCCAGCGGAACGACGCACCGGTGTCGGTCTCGGTGACGGTGGCGACCGTGCCCATCGGCACGCCCTCGAGCGTCGCCTCGATGCGAGCGACGCCGGACGGTGGCAAGCGCGTGGCCTCGAGGTGGCCGAGCTCGAGCTCGCGCTTCGTGTGCACGAGCTCGCCGCTGGGCTCGGCCTCGGCGGCCGCGCGCGCGAGCCGATCGCGCTCGGAGATCTCGGGCGCCGCCTCGCGCTCGAGCAGGTACGACGCCACCATCGCGCCGGTGAGCGCATCGTGCACCTCGGCGAGCCGCAGGCGATTGCTCGGCTCACCCTCGGCGACGCGATCGGGGTACGTCATGTCGAGCACGTAGCGCGAGCCGTCCTTGCTCCACCCGAGGAACGTGCACGCGCTGCCGCTGAAGCTCGGCTGCGTCGCCATCGGTCGCACCACCTCGATGTCCGCATCGGGCTCGGGCGGCGGCGGGAGCTCGATCGCCTGCGTGTCGACCTCGGGCGGCGGTGGGGCCTTGCCGGAGTCGGCGGCGGGCGGATGCTCGTGCTCGTGGCCGTGGCCGTGCTCGTGCTTCTCGGGCACGACGACGGGCGGTGGCTCGCTGCCGCCGTCCGCAGTGGGCACGTCGACGCGCGCGCTCACGCCGTCTCGCGCGTTCGGATCGTCGCCGGGCCAGAGCGCCCACACGGCGAGCGCCACCGTGAGCGCGGCGATGGGTGCGATCACGAACGGCAACCATCGCGGTGCACCGCCGGGCTTCGCCTGCGCCGGCGCGACCGCGGGCGTCGTGGTGCGCGGCGGGACCACGGGCGGAGGCACCGATGCGGTGGGCTGCTCGGGCAGCGGCACCGCGCCGATGCCGGTCGTGCCCATCGCGGTCTCCTCGAGGCTCGACGACTCCGAAGGTGGACGCTCCTCGACCGTCGACTCGACGAGCGATAGCCGCGACGACGTGGAGTTCCACAGCTCGCCGCGCGGCGGCAGCAGCTGCACGTCGCCGCGCATGCCGTCGTCGACCGCCTGGGCGAACGCGCTCCAGGCCGCGGCCGCGTCGGCGAAGCGCTCGGTGGGCGAGCGGGCGACGCACGAGCCGAACCAGTCGTCGAAGCCGGGCGGCAGCACGTGCGCCATGCCGAACTCGCCGGCGCGCACGGTCGCCGGATCGAGCGGTCGGAACAGCTGCTCGGCGAAGAGCGCCTGCACGGTGAGTCGCTCGGCCCGGGCCGTGCGCCAGTAGGGCTGGCCGGTGAGTGACCAGAACGCGAGCAGGCCGAGCGCCCAGACGTCGGTGGCGGGCGCGAGCGCGTCGTTGTTGATTTGCTCGGGCGACATCCACAGCGGCGAGCCGACGGTGCCGGTGAGCGTCGCGACCGTCTTCGACTCCTGGGCGATCTTCGCGATCCCGAAGTCGAGGATCTTCACCGTGAAGGGCGTGCCGGCGTGCAGCGCATACGCGACGAACACGTTCTCCGGCTTGAGATCGCGGTGGATGACCTTGGCCGTGTGCGCGGCCGCGAGCCCGTGGCAGAGCTGCCGCATCGCGGCGCCGAGCTCGGGCACGTCGAGCCGGCCGCGGTGCTTCACCACCGCCGCGAGGTCGCCTCCGTCGAGCAGCTCCATCACCAGGTAGGGCAGCTCGGTCGCGGCATCGATGCCCGCATCGATGACCTCGACGACGTGCTCGCTGGCGATTGCTGCGCCGATGGTCGCCTCTCGCACGAAGCGGGCGCGGCTGCGTTCGTCCTCGAGCATGCGGCCGTGCAGGATCTTCAGCGCACGCGGCTTGCGGGTGCTGAGCTGCTCGGCGCGGTAGACCGAGCCCATGCCGCCCTCCGCCAGCGGGCCGATGACGCGGTATTCGCCCGCGAACACGGTCCCGATCGCGAGCCGAGGGGTCGACGCCATCGCCGTTGCAGTGTATCAGGGGAGCAAACGGCCCGCCTGGAGCACGCCCGTGGCCTTGCAGATCTTCAACACGCGCACGCGAACGCTAGAGCCCTTCGTCCCCGCCGATCCACACGTGGTGCGGATCTACACCTGCGGCCTCACGGTGTACTCGGCGATGCACATCGGGCACGCGCGCACGTACTGCTTCTGGGACACGTTCCGCCGCTGGCTCGAGTACCGCGGCTGGCACGTGCTCAGCATCATCAACTACACGGACATCGACGATCGCATCATGGCGAAGGCCGATGCGACCACCGGTTGGCTCGATGTCGCCGAGCGCGTGATCGCCAGCTTCCGCCGCGACTGCCGGCTGCTCCGCATCAAGGACTACGCCGCGTACACGCGCGCGACCGACTTCGTCGACGTGCAGATCGACATGGTGAAGCGGCTCATCGAGGCCGGGCACGCGTACGTCGTCGACGGCGAGGTCTTCTACGACGTGCAGAGCTTCCCGCGCTACGGCGAGCTCTCCGGCAACACGCTCGACGGTCAGCAGGCCGGCGCGAGCGGACGCGTCGGCGAGGACGCCGCGCGCAAGCGCCACCCCGCCGACTTCACGCTGTGGAAGCCGAGCACGCCGGAGCAGCCGGGGTGGCCCACCGGTAACGCGGACTGGCCCCAGGGGCGCCCGGGCTGGCACATCGAGTGCTCGGCGATGAGCACGGTGATGCTCGGCGCGCACTTCGACGTGCACGGCGGTGCGGTCGACAACCTGTTCCCGCACCACGAGAACGAGGTCGCGCAATCGGAGCCGCTCTGCGGTCATCCGTGGGTGCGCTACTGGATGCACCCCGAGCACCTCGATCTGCGCGGGGTGAAGATGTCGAAATCGCTCGGCAACGTGATCGGCATCCCCGAGCTGGTCGGCGATCATCCGGCCGACGTGGTGCGGTGGTTCTTCGGCAGCACCCACTATCGCACCAAGCTGGCCTTCTCCGACGATCTCCTGCAGTCGTCTGCAGCGGGCTACAAGAAGATCGCGCGCGCGCTCGAGATCATGGCGGAGCGGCTGCGTGGATGCGACGAGGGCGCCCGCGCGATTCCGGTGGCCGGTCGCTATGCGAGCCTGCGTGCGCCGGCCGAGGCGATTCCGCGCGAGCGCGAGAGCTTCGTATACGGGCGCTTCGGCGACGCTTCGCGCGCGTTCATCGATCGCTTCATCGCGGCGATGGACGACGATCTCGCGTGCCCGCAGGCGACCGCGGCGATCTTCGACTACGTGGGCTCGCTGTTCTCGCTCGGCATCGAGACCGCCGGGGATCCCCCCGAGGTCATGGCGGCGTACCGCTGCCTCGCGCGCCACTTGCACGTGCTCGGTGTCGAGAGTGTCGATGCCGAGCTCTATCCCGAGCTCGCCGCCGACTGCTTGCCGGTCGCCGACGCCGGCGAGAGTGTCGCGCCGTACAAGAGCGTGATCGATCGGCTGCTCCTTGCGCGCGGCGCCGCGCGCAAGGCCAAGGACTTCGCGCGCGCAGATCTGATCCGCGACGTGTTGGCTGACGCGGGTGTCATCGTCGAGGACACGCCGAAGGGTGCGAGATGGGAGCTGAAGCGCTGAGCCGCACCTCGTCGCACCACGCGAACGGCAGTGCGCGCGCCTTTCCGCGCGGATCCAAGTGGCCGCAGATTCGACGGGACAGCGTTCGAAACGGTGTTACTCTAGAAAACGTGAGGTTGCCGGCCAAGGCAGGTCTGCACGACGCGATCATCCGCGCGAGCATCGAGCTGGGAAGCGAGCTCGGTGAAGATGGCATGACGATGCGGGCGATCGCGAGTCGCCTCGGCATCTCCGCGACCGGCCTCTACCAGCACTTCGAGAGCAAGGCGTCGATCCTCCGCGAGATCCGCTTCCACGGTCTGCGGCTGCTGCAGGATGCGTTGCAGGCCGCCGCGGCCGCCGACGATCCACAGCGTCGGCTGCATGACATGGCCGGCGCCTACCTGAGCTTCGCGCGTGCGAACCCGTGGCTCTACAAGGTGCTGTTCCTCGACGAGATGCTCGACTGGACGACGATGCCGGAGGACGAGCGTCGCGATGCGTTGATGCCGATGTCGACGACCGCGGCGACGTTCCGAAGCGGCATCGAGCGGGGCGTGTTCCGTGCCGATCTGGATGCCGAACAGGCAACGCTGCTCACGTGGGCGTCGCTGCACGGGCTCGCATCGCTGCTCCTGCACGGACGGATCTCGGAGGGCCATCCGGCCTTTCCGGTCCCGAACATCGAGCAGTTCGTCGAGGTCTTCGTCGAGAACCTGGTGCGGGCATTCCTGCCGCGCACGGGCGGTGCGCGCCCCGACGAGGCCGCGGGCCCCGATCCATCGACCGAACCCGATCCCGACGCTCCCACCTGAAAATTCCTGGGGGCTCGACACCGGCCTCGTGGGCGGGTCTATAGTGGGTTGAGATGGGGAGCCCGCCGCGCGGCTACAACCACGACGTCCGCTACCGCGGACGCGTGTTCCACGTGCAGTCCGAGGTCTCGGTCGGCCGGCGACGTCAGGCGTGCACGCAGCTGTTCGCGGGCGGCACGGTGCTCACGAGCGCGCGCTCGTCGATCGAAGAAGCGATGTCGAGCGACGACATCGACGCGATGCTGCGGACGCAGCACAAGGCGGTGTTGCGCGAGCTCTGTCGCGGTGACTTCGACGCGTGGATCGAACCGGGCGCAGTGCAGCGCGAGCCCGAGCCGACTCCGCGCGCGCCCGCGGCCCCGCGCAGTATCGCGCTGCGTCGCAACAACGTCGCGCTCGAGATCGTCGCGCGCGACGACAGCGAGCACGCGCAGGTCGTGGTCGAGGTGCACGGCGCCGCGCAGGTGCTGGCCGTGCGCCGTACCAGCTACGAGCTCGGCGAGGCCGTGCACGAGATCGATGCGCTCGTCGATCGCGAGCTGCAGGCGATGCTCGTCAAGGTCCGTCGCGGTGGTCTCGACGCACGCCTTCCGGTGTTCCGGTTCATCCCACCGCCGATTCCGCGGTGACCGGCACCGGACTCACCGCGCTCCTGGGTCCGACCAACACCGGCAAGACCCATCGCGCGATCGAGCGCATGCTCGAGCATCGCACCGGCATGATCGGCCTGCCGCTGCGGCTGCTCGCGCGCGAGCTCTACGATCGCGTGAGCATGCGGGTCGGTGAGCGTGCCGTCGCGCTCGTCACCGGCGAGGAGAAGCGGGTGCCGCCGCATCCGCGCTACTGGATCTGCACCGTCGAGTCGATGCCGGTCGCGCTCGACGTCGACTTCGTCGCGGTCGACGAGATCCAGCTCGCCGCGCACCCGCAGCGCGGGCACACGTTCACGCAGCACATGCTGCGGGCGCGCGGCGTGCAGGAGACGTGGTTGCTCGGCTCCGACACGATGCGCCCGATGGTCGAGGCGCTCCTGCCCACGGCGCACATCGAGCGGCATCCCCGGTTCTCGAAGCTGTCCTATGTCGGCACGCTCGCGCTCGGCGGGCTGCCTCCGCGCACCGCGGTAGTCGCGTTCTCGGTGCCCGACGTGTACGAGATCGCCGAGCGACTGCGGCAGCGGCACGGCGGTACGGCGGTCGTGCTCGGCGCACTCTCGCCGCGCACGCGCAACGCTCAGGTCGCGCGCTACCAGGCCGGCGAGGTCGACTACATGGTCGCGACCGACGCGATCGGCATGGGCCTCAACATGGACGTCGATCGCGTCGTGTTCGCGGCGCTGCACAAGTTCGACGGCAGCGAGGTGCGCCCGCTCGAGCCCGCCGAGCTGGGCCAGATCGCCGGCCGGGCCGGTCGCTACACCGCGGACGGCACGTTCGGCACGCTGCGGCCGCTGCCCGGGTTGCCGGCGCGGCTCGCCGCTGCGATCGAGAGCCACGAGTTCCCGCCGGTGCGCAAGCTGGTGTGGCGCAACGACGAGCTCGACTTCTCCTCGGTCGATCGTCTGCGCGAGAGCCTGCACCAGCGGCCGCGGCACCGCGCGTTGCAGGTGGTCGCACGCGCCGACGACCACGACGCGCTCGTGCAGCTCGTGCGGCGCGAAGACGTCCGCGCGCGGGCGACGAATCCGCAGGACGTCGAGCTGCTGTGGGAGGTGTGCCGCATCCCCGACTTCCGCAAGCTGCTGATCGACACCCACGTCGATCTGCTCGCGGCGATCTACCTGCAGCTCAGCGGACCGTCGCGACGCATCGACGTCGACTGGATGGCGAGCCGGATCCGCCGGCTCGACGACGCGAGCGGCGACATCGATGCGCTCACGCACCGCATCGCGTTCATCCGCACGTGGACGTACGTCGCGAACCACGAGCACTGGGTGCACGACGCCGAGCACTGGCAGGAGGTCACGCGCGGCATCGAGGATCGCTGCAGCGACGCGCTGCACGAGCGGCTGTCCGAGCGCTTCGCCCCGGCGCAGCAGAGCGTGCGGCGCACGAGGAGCGCGCCGCGGGCGGCCACGCCGGCCTCGAATCCGTTCGCGAAGCTCGCCGAGCTGACGACGAGCGAGCTCCCGGCCGTCGTCGCGAGCGAGGCCGCGTGGCTCGACGAGCTGATCGAGGCCACGCACGACGAGCTCGGGCTCGACGACGCCGGACGCATCGTCCACGATGGGCGCGTGATCGCGACGCTCGTGCGCGGCCCGGACATCCTGCATCCGGAGCCGCGCCTCGCCGATCTGGGCGATCTGGGCGCGGGCGCGCGCTCGCGATTGCAGCGGCGAATGACCGCGTGGGTGCGCGATGCGGTCGGCGAGCTGCTCGCGCCGCTGCGCGTGACCGGTGAGCTGCGGGCGAGCGCGCGGGGGCTGCTCTACCAGCTCGAGCGCGGGCTCGGCACGCTCGACGGCGACTCGGCCCGCGCGCAGCTCGACGCGATCAAGCCCGAGGATCGCAGCACGCTCGAGCAGGCTGGGCTCGTCGTCACGCGTGCGGTCGTCTACGCGCCTGCGCTCTTGCGCGCGCCGTGGCTGCGGCTGCGCAACGCGCTCTGGACCGCGGCGAACGATCCGCACCCGCGGCCGCTGCCGCCCGAGCCGCGCCATCCGTCGCTGCCGGTCCGCGACGACGTCGATCCGCTCTACTACCCGCACGTCGGCTACGTCGTGCGAGGTCCGCGGGCGATCCGTGCGGACCTGCTCGCCGCGACGCATGCGGAGGCGGACGCGCCCGCAGCCGAGGCCGAGCTGTCGGACGAGCGCGCGCTGGCACTCGGGGCGCGCCTCGGCGTGCGTCGCCGCGATCTGTTCGCGGTGTTGCACGCGATGGGGCTCTTGCGTCGCACTTGACGGGCCGGCGCGCCGGGGGCCAGCATCGTCGCATGCACAGGCGTCTGCGCTTTGCGGTCGGTACCCTGCTGCTCGGGCTCGGCGGTGCGTGCACGTCGTCCGAGCAGGTGCAGACGAGCGCGGGCGAGACGAAGCCGCCCAACGATCGCAAGAAGGGTGGGGACGACTTCGTCTGCGAGCCGCCGGATTGCCACATCAATCCCGGGCCCAACGACGTGCCGCCGCAGCC
>CAZFKC010000188.1:0-8588 GCA_964519175.1 uncultured Nannocystaceae bacterium | reverse complement strand
GCCCGCGAAGAAAGCCAGCAAGAAGGCCGCGAAGCCGGCCGCCGCACCGGCACCGGCGCCCGCGCCCGCGACGAAGCCCGCGAAGAAGACCAGCAAGAAGGCCGCGAAGCCCGAGGCACCCGCGCCCGCGCCGGAGCCCGTGAAGAAGACCGGCAAGAAGACCGCGAAGCCCGAGGCGCCCGCACCCGCGCCCGCTTCGAAGCCCGCGAAGAAGGCCGCCGGCAAGAAGGCCGCAAAGGCCCCCGCACCGGTGGCGAGCAAGCCGGGCAAGAAGAAGGGCGCGAAGCGCTAGCGATCGACGGCGCGAGGCTCGTCGAGCGCGGCGGCGTCCGGCGTGATAGCAACCAGATCGGTGCAGCCGCTGCCGATCACCGCGTACGCGATGTGCAACGCCCTCGGTGGCGATGTGCACGCGGTGATCGCAGCGCTCGAGCAGTCGCGCTCGGGGCTGCAGGGCGACGCCTTCGCGGCCGGTGTGCCCACGTTCGTCGGCGTCTGCGACGGGCTCGAGCCCCTGCCCGCGAGCCTGTCGGCGTACGACACGAGGCAGACCCGCGTCGCGGTGCGGGCGCTCGCGCCGATCCTCGACGCCGCCCTTGCCGCGACGAAGCGCTGGGGCTCGAGCCGCGTCGCGCTGGCGATCGGCTCCTCGACCGGCGGCATCGCGGCGACCGAGCACGCGTGGAGCCGCCGCGGCCCGGACGGCGCGCTGCCGCCGGACTTCGAGCTGCAGCGCCAGCACGCGCTCGGTGCGACGCTCGAGGTCGCGCGTGCGATGACCGGCATCCGTGGTCCCGCGCTCGCGATCTCGACCGCGTGCTCGTCGTCCGCGAAGGCCTTCGCGTCGGCGCAGCGCCTGATCGAAGCCGACGTCGTCGACGCCGTGCTCGTCGGCGGCGTCGACAGCCTGTGCCAGCTCACCGTCCGCGGCTTCGCCGCGCTCGAGCTCACCTCCACGCGCGCATGTCGACCGTTCGCGGCCGATCGCGACGGCATCAGCATCGGCGAGGGCGGTGCGTTCGCGCTGCTCGAGCGCCGCGGCGACGCAGCGGTGCGGCTCGTCGCCGTCGGCGAGTCCTGCGACGCGTACCACATGAGCGCGCCGCACCCCGAAGGCGAAGGTGCGATCGCGGCGATGCGACAGGCGCTCGCGCTCGCGGGCCTCGACGCCGCACGCATCGGCTTCGTCAACGCGCATGCGACCGGCACGAAGCTCAACGACGCGGCCGAGGCCCGTGCGATCGCGGCGGTGCTCGGCACCGCGGTGCCGGTGGTCGCGACCAAGGGCTACACCGGACACCTCCTCGGCGCCGCCGGTGCGACCGAGGTGCTGCTCTGCGCCATCGCGCTCGAGCACGGCTTCCTGCCCGCGAGCCTCGGTGCAGCGCCGGTCGATCCCTCGCTGCGGATCCGCGTCGTCGACACGCGCACGCCGATCGAGGCCGACTATGCGCTGTCGAGCTCGTTCGCGTTCGGGGGCAGCAATGCCGCGGTGATCGTCGGAGTCGCTGCATGAGCGCTCCGATCGGCGTGCGCGCGTGCGCAGTGTGGACCGCCGAACGCGGCGCACCGTCGGCGACGCTGTTGCCCGCCGCGCAGCGTCGGCGCTGCAGCCTGCTCACGCGCACGATCGCCGAGGTCGTCGGCGAGCTCACCCAGGGGCTCGATGCGGCCGGCCTCGCGCTGCGCGACACGGCGCTCGTGCTCGGCACGTCGCTCGGCGAGATCGGCACCACCGTCGAGCTGCTCGGCATGCTCCACGAGGCCGACGGCGCGCTCTCGCCGATGCGCTTCGCGGGCAGCGTGCACAGCACCGCGCTCGGTCAGCTCGCGATCGCCACGGGCCACCGCGGCGCGTCGACGACGGTGAGCGCCGGCGAGCACACGGTCGCGATGGCGCTGCTCGAGGCCGCGACCACGCTCGCCTGCACGAGCGCGCACGTCGTGCTGGTGCTCGCCGACGAGCCGTTGCCCGCGCCGCTGCGTCCGCCCTACGACGGGCTCGCCGTGGCGCTGTGGCTGTCGCGGGAGACGGCGGGTGCACGCGCGACGCTGGTCGGACTGGGCTCGCGGCGCACGAACATCGCCACGCCGCGCGTGCCGGCGCCGCTGCACGGCAACCCCTGCGCGATGGCGTGGACGCTCGCGACCGCGATCGGAACGGCCGCGGGGCAGACCGTGCGGCTGCAGCCCGAGGACACCCGTGGCCACGCGCTCGCCGTCGACGTGCATCCCGGAGCCGGATGAGACCGAACGATCTCGATCCGGATGCGCCGCTGCTCGACGTGCTCCCGCCGATCGCGGAGCTCGTGCCGCACCGTCCGCCGATGCTGCTGCTCGATCGCGTGCTCGAGGCCAGGGGCGATCGCATCGTCTGCGACGTCACGCTGCACGCCGCTTCGGCGTTCGTCCGCGACGGCAAGGTCGCCGCCACCGTCGCCGTCGAGTACATGGCGCAGGCGGCCGCCGCGTGGCTCGGCGCGCTCGCCCGCGCGCGCACCGACCTCACCGGCGGCGGCTGGCTCGTCGGGTTGCGCGAGGTCGTGCTGCCCGTCGACGTTTTCGTCGTCGGCGACGTGCTGCTCGTGCACGCGCGGCACATGTGGGGCACCGAGCGCTTCATGAGCTTCGACTGCAGGGTGGTGCGCGGCGGCGACGACGTCGCTTCCGCCACCCTGAACGTGCTAAGAAGCGAGGCGTGAGCGACGACGATCGCCCGCGACGCGCGCTCGTGACCGGGGCCAGCCGCGGCATCGGGGCTGCGATCGCCGAGGAGCTCGGCCGTCGTGGCCTCTCCGTCGTGGTGAACTACCGCAGCAACGACGCGGCCGCGGCCGAGGTCGTCGAGCGCATCATCGCGGGCGGCGGCCAGGCCAGCGCGCGGCGCTTCGACGTCACCGACTCGCAGGCGTGCGCCACGTGCCTCGCCCAGCTCGTCGGCGAGGACGGGCCCTTCGACGTCGTCGTGAACAACGCGGGCGTCACCCGCGATGCGCCGTTCCCCGGCATCGAGCGCGACGACTGGGACCTCGTCGTGCGCACCACGCTCGATGGCTTCTACAACGTCACGCGTCCGCTCGTGATGCCGATGGTCAAGCGTCGGTGGGGGCGCATCGTCAACATCGCGTCGGTCACCGCGATCATGGGCAACCGCGGACAGGTCAGCTACGGCGCCGCGAAGGCGGGGCTCATCGGTGCGACGCGCAGCCTGTCGCGCGAGCTCGCGAAGCGCGGCATCACGGTCAACGCAGTCGCGCCGGGCCTCATCGACACCGACATGCTCGCGGGCGTGCCGCTGCAAGAGGCACTCGCGTTCGTGCCGATGCGTCGCGTCGGCCAGCCGCACGAGGTCGCGAAGCTCGTCGGCTTCCTCGCGAGCGACGACGCCGCCTACATCACCGGCCAGGTGATCGCGATCGACGGAGGCATGACGTGAGCACGGGCCGCCGCGTGGTCGTCACCGGCATGGGGCTCGCGTCGCCGATCGGTTGCTCGCCCGATCAGGCGGTGAAGTCGCTGCGTGAGCGCCGGAGCGGCATCTCCGTGCAACCGCAGTGGGGCGAGTACAAGGGCCTCTACACGCGGCTCGCGGGCGAGGTGAAGGACATCACCTTCGACTACCCGCGCAAGGCCACACGCACGATGGGGCGCGTCGCGTTGCTCGCGGTGTGGGCCACGGAGCGCGCGCTCGTCGACGCGGGCCTGTCGATCGAGGCGCTCGCCGAGCTGCGCGTCGGCATCGCCCACGGCTCCACGCACGGCTCGTCGTCGTCGATGAAGGGTCCGCTCGAGCGCGTGCTCACCGAGCACACCTTCGAGGGCATGCCGTCCTCGGCGTACTTCCGGTTCATGAGCCACACCACCGCGGCGAACCTGGCGATCTTCTTCGGCGTGCGCGGGCGCGTGCTCACCACCTGCTCGGCGTGCACGAGCGGCAGCCAGGGCATCGGCTACGGCTACGAGGCGATCAAGCACGGCCACGAAGACGTCATGATCTGCGGCGGCGCCGAGGAGCTGCACGAGCTGCACGCGGCGGTGTTCGACGTGATGTACGCGACCTCGACGAAGTACAACGATCGCCCCGAGGCCAGCCCGCGGCCCTACGACCGCGCGCGTGACGGCATGGTCGTCGGCGAGGGGGCCGGCACGCTGGTGCTCGAGGAGCTCGAGCACGCGCTGAGGCGCGATGCCACGATCCACTGCGAGCTGGTCGGCTACGGCACGAACTGCGACGGCATGCATGCGACCTCGCCGTCGGTCGAGGGCATGGCCGGTGCGATGCAGCGCGCGCTGGCCGATGCCGGGCTGAGTCCGCGGCAGATCGACTACGTCAACGGTCACGGCACCGCGACCGAGCTGGGCGACATCGCCGAGACGCACGCGACCTTGCAGGTGCTGGGCGCGAACGTGCCGCTGTCGTCGACGAAGAGCTACACGGGCCACACGCTCGGGGCCTGCGGCGCGATCGAGTCGGTGTTCGCGATCCGCAGCCTCACCGACGGCTTCGTGCCGCCCACGCGCAACCTCGACGAGGTCGATCCGCGCTGCGCCGCGATCGACTACGTCCGCGAGGTCCGCGAGCTGTCGCTCGAGCGCGTGATGAACAACAACTTCGCCTTCGGCGGGATCAACACGTCGCTCGTGTTCGCGAAGCTCCGATGAGCAGCTACGACGTCGTGGTGATCGGGGCCGGGCCCGGCGGGTGTGCGTCGGGTGGTCTGCTCGCGCAGGCCGGCCTCCGCGTGCTGGTCGTCGAGAAGGAGACCTTCCCGCGCTTCAAGATCGGCGAGTCGCTCCTGCCGGCGTGTCTGCCGGTGCTCGAGCAGCTGGGCGTCGAGCTCGGGGGCCTCGGCTACCTGCGCAAGGACGGCGCCGAGTTCCTCGACGAGCGCACGGGCGAGCACGAGTACTTCCCGTTCGCCGACGCGCTCCCGGGCCCGCCGCGCTTCGCCTACCAGGTGGAGCGCGCGCGCTTCGACGGCGATCTCGCCCATGCGGCGGTGCGCGCCGGCGCCGAGCTGCGCTTCGCGACCGCGGCGAAGAGCTTCGTCGTCGACGACGACGGTGTGCGCATCGAGCTCGACGACGGCCCGGTCACGGCGCGCTACCTCGTCGACGCGGGCGGGCGTCGCAGCCTCTCGTCGCGCGGCGGTCGCGACGTGGTCACGATCGAGGGCCTGGGTCGCGCGGCGGCGTTCGTGCACTTCGACGGGCTCGCCGACCGTGTGTGGGCCGAGCTCTCGGCGCGCGGCGACATCAAGGTCGTGCGCATCGAGGACGGCTGGCTGTGGATCATCCCGCTCGCGGGGCAACGGCTGAGCGTCGGCGCCGTGATGCGGCGCGGGACGATCACCGAGGATCTCGCCGAGCAGCAGATCGCCGCCTCGCCGCTCTTGCGTCGGCTCACCGCGGGCGCGCGGCTCGAGTCGCGCCGCCGCGTGGCCGACTACAGCTACTCGTGCACGAATCCGCTGGGCCCGCGCCGCGTCGCGATCGGCGATGCAGCGGCCTTCCTCGATCCGGTGTTCTCGTCGGGCGTCGCGATCGCGCTCACCAGCGCCGCGCACATGGTCGCGCGACTGCTGCCCGCGCTCGCGAACGGCGACGAGCACGACCCCGCGCTGATGCAGCCACTCTCGCGCGAGAGTGCGGTCGCGTATCGCTCGTTCCACACCATCGCGCACCGCTTCTACAACTCGCGGCTGCTCGACAACGTGTTCTTCGCCGCCGATCCGGATCCCGAGCTGCGCGCGGGACTGATCTCGCTGCTCGCCGGCGACGTGTGGCGCGACGACAACCGCTTCCAGAAGCTGATGCTGGCCGCGACCCGCCACGAGCTGGCCGCGCTCCCGTGGGTGGAATGATGCGCGAGCTGCTGGTGCTCACGTTCAAGGACGGGCTGCTCGCGCGGCTCGCCCACGACCTGCAGATCCGTGCGACCAGCTTCGACGCGAAGCTCGACGGCGATGCGATCACCCTCGTGGTGCCGCTCGCGAAGCTGAAGGTCGAAGGCGCGGTCGAGCACGGCCGCGTGAAGCCGAGCGTGCTGTCGACCTCCGACCTCGGCAAGATCGAGCGCACGATGCACGACGACGTGCTGACCAGCGCGCGCCACCCCGAGGCCCGCTTCGAGGGCACCGTCGATCGCAAGGCGCTGCGCGTGCAGGGCAGGCTGACCTTGCACGGGCGCACCGTGGAGCTCGCCCCCATCGCGTTGCGCGAGGACGGCGAGCTGCTCCGCGCCGAGGTGCCCCTGGTCCCGTCGCGCTGGGGCATCGCGCCCTACCGCGCGCTGGCTGGCGCGCTGAAGCTGCAGGATCGCATCGTCGTGCGCGTCGCGCTCCCGCGCGATCTGGGCAGCGGCTGAACGCCCGGCGTAGGCCGTGCGATCGTCGCTACGATCCCCCGGGAAAAGTCGCGGGAACCTGGGCATCCGCCGATCGGACTCGGATTCGTCCCGCGTATCGGGGTCCAACGAACGGGCAGCGGGCCCGGGGTCGATCATGCGCACACCACGACGGACATCCATGGGCCTCATCCTCGCGCTCGCCACCGCATGCGGAGCCGAGAGCGGCGGTCGCGAGTCGACGACCCAGGCCAGCAGCATCGGCTCGATCAGCACGACGACGCCGGGCGGGTCCGAGGGCATCGGCAGCGCGACCGAGGACGAGACCGCCGAGGCCTCCGGCAGCGAATCCCTCGAGGCCTCCGGCCCCGACGGCAGCGGCGAGGGCACGCCGCTCTTCGACATCGGCGGCGAGGAGGGCACGGGCGTGCCGCCCGACGCGGGCTGCCAGCGCGTCGACTTCCTGTTCGTGATCGACAACTCGGTGTCGATGGAAGATCAGCAGCAGGCGCTGGTCGGTGCGTTCCCCGGCTTCATCGACGCCATCCAGAACACGATCGAGGCCGACAGCGACTACCACATCATGGTCGCGGACACGGATCCGTGGGGCCGCTGCAACACGGTCAACGGGTTCATGGGCATCGATCCCAGCTCGGACACCTGCAACAACTACATCAAGACGACCGCGTTCGAGGAATGCGATGCGGTGCGCGGCGCGGGCGTCGATCATCCCGCGGGCGCGTTCGCCAGCAACATGCCGTGCAACTTCACGGGCGGCAATCGCTACATCGTCCCCGAGGAGCCCGACATCTCCGCGGCGTTCTCGTGCGCGGCGCAGGTCGGCACCGCGGGCAACTCGAGCGAGCGCCCGATGGAAGGCATGATCGCGGCGCTCTCGCCCGAGCTCAACGCGGCGGGCGAGTGCAACGCGGGCTTCCTGCGCGACGATGCGTTGCTCGTCATCGCATTCATCAGCGACGATCCGAACCGCGAGGACACCGGCATGCCCGACGAGTGGTACCAGGCCGTGGTCGACGCGAAGCTCGGCGATCCGAGCGCGGTGGTGGTGATGGGCCTGACGCCGGCATGGATGGGCTGCGGTGGCGGCGGCGACCCGAACGGCGAGCACTGGAAGGAGTTCATCGAGCTGTGGGGCGACCACGGCGTGCACGGCAACGTGTGCGGCAGCGCGATGGAGTACATCGACTTCTTCCAATCGGCGGTGTCCGTGATCGACCAGGCCTGCGACGACTACCAGCCCCCCGGCTGACGGGCGCGGCGACGGATTTCGCAAGGCCGTGATCAACCGGCCCGCTGCGGGGACTGCTTCGGCGCGCGCGCGGCCGACCCCACCACGACCGACTGCTTCGCGTACGTGGTCTTCGGCGTGCGCACGGCGCCGCGGTGAACGCCGCCGGCGGCTGAGGACTCGACTGCGTGACCTCGAGCCACGTCGGGCCGAGCGCGACGACATCGGCCGCACGACCAGCCGCGCGTCGACCCCGCCACGATCGCGAGCATCGCCGGGCCCGCAGAAATCCGTGAACCGCTCGCCGCGACCGGCATCGAAGCGGACGATGAAGCACAGCATCCCCCTTCGTTCCAGCTTCGCCGCGCTCGTCGCTCTGCTCGCTTGCGATGCGCACGAACCGACCGTCGACAGTCGCGCGATCGAGTCGCTCGATCTCTCGCGTTTCGGCGTCGAGGAGATCGTCGCGAAAGACGGCGGCTTCGCGCTGCTCGATGCCGATGGGCAACGGCTCGGCCACGTCGCGGTGGGTCTGGGTGACGACGAGACCGTGATCGACGTCGACTTCGACGGCCGCTCTGCCGAGGTGAGCTGGAACGACGGGCAGAGCGAGCTGCGCTGCGACGGCGAGGAGACGCTCGTCGCCGGGGCCGATGGCGATGCGTGGGAACCACAGGACGCGGGGACCAGCGCGTGCGACGAGGCGCTCGAGCTCGGGTTCACCGTCGCGACGGCCGGAGGTGCGACGCCGCCGTGGGCGGAGGCGCACGAGAACGAGTGGCGCATGGCCCCCGGTCCCAACACGAGCTACGGGACGTGCTCGTCGGTGAGCACCTGGGTCGGCGGCAGCAGCTGTTGGAGCTGCGCGCAGGCAGCCAGCTCGGCGTTCGGCCGCGGCCCCGGCTGGACCGAGGTGTCGTCGAGCTGCAGCTCCGGCACGCTCTGGACGTCGTGCTCGGCGACGTACTGCATTTAGTTTTGGTCGCGCCTCCG
>CAZFKC010000187.1:6757-10055 GCA_964519175.1 uncultured Nannocystaceae bacterium | reverse complement strand
CGGAGCAGGGTGTCCGGAAGAACGCTTCGCGTTCTTCCGCACCCTGCTAGCGGCGGTCGGCGAGCTTGCGCATCAGCCACTCGGCGCCGAAGCGGTAGTCGTGGCGGGCCCACCACCGCGAGCCGAGGAGGCACGCGATCGTGAACGCCGCGATGACGAGCAGCGTCGCCGCGGGCGAGAGCGTGCTCCAGATCCCGAGCGGGCGGCTGAGCTCGCGGAAGAGCGGTGCGTGGATGACGAAGACGGTGAGCGAGACGCGACCGAGCGTCACCAGCGGATGATCGGCGCGCATCGGCGCCCGCGCCTCGCGGCGCACCGCCCACGCGATGATCCACAGCACCGGCCCGAGCAGCAGCGCGATGATCGAGATCGCCGGTGGGAACCAGCCCAGCTTCAGCCGGAACGCGCGCCAGAGCAGCTCGGGCTCGCTCGCGCCGGTGATCCACACCAGCACGACCCCGAGCGCACCGATCGCGAACACGACGCTGCCCACCACGACGATCTCGCGCAGTGCGCCCCGCACGATTGCGCGGCCGGCCCAGTACCCCAGCACGAACGTCGAGAGCCAGGGCACGAGCGAGTACTGACTGCCCGCGAACGCGAGCCGCAACGCGCCCCCCGGCAGCGACACGTCGCGCATCTCGGGGTTCGTGAGATCCTCGGGCAGCTCGAGCCAGGCGGCGACGAACGGCGTCGCGGCGAGGATCGCCGCGGTGACGACGAGCAGCGCACGATCGGAGATCCGCCGCCAGATCGGCGCGAGCATGATGCCGACGCCCATCATGTGCAGCGCGAAGAACGAGCCCCACGAGAACCAGCTCGGGGTCAGCAGGTTCACGAGCACGCCGAACGCGTAGAGCAACGCACCGCGCCGCACCAGCATCGCGTCGGTGCCGGGTCCGCTCGTGCGCTGCAAGAGGAGCGCGGTTCCGGCCCCCGACAGCGCGTAGAACATCGGGGCCCCGATCGCGGAGCCGGCGTTGAACGCCACGAGCACCGGATAGTCGAGGCGCGTCATCCCCGGGTCGGGACCGCGCCAGAGCCAGATGCCGAGGTGCTGCTCGATCATCGCGAACACCGACAGCCCGCGCAGTGCATCGAGCAGTGCGAGCCGGCCGGGGCCCTGCGTACGCGGGGTGTTCGAGATCACGCGTGCCGACGTATCCCACGATTCGGCAGCGCTGCCCCACCCGGGCCGCGTTCCCCTCCGCCCGCACCGCGGCACGCCGACCGCGGGCGTTCGTGCCAGGGCGGGTACGCCGCGACGCGTCGTCGCATCCTACGTGGAGCCCACGCGCCACACGTGGGATCATCCGGGGATGCGCCCTACGCTTCGCCTTGCTCTGGTCGGTGGTCTGGCCTTCGGCGTGCCGCTCGCGTGCAACGAGGATGCGGTGGTCGGCACCGGCTTCGACGTGCCGACGGGATCCGGCAGCGGCACGTCGAGCGGGGGCACGACCACCGGCACGACGGGGCAGGCCGACACCACCGATCCCAGCGTCGCGGACGCGAGCATGGGCTCGTCGGACTCGAGCTCGAGCGGCATCTCGACGACCGGCGGCGTCTGTGAGGTGGACGCCGACTGCTACGACGAGAACCCGTGCACGTACGACTTCTGTGGCGCGGGCGCGTGCGTGAACGATGCGATGGACGACGTGCCGTCGCCGACCGGCCAGCAGAGCGGCGACTGCCAGGTGCTGCTGTGCGTCGACGGCAAGGCCGAGCCGGTGCCGCAGGACAGCGACGTGCCCGACGACGCCAACGTCTGCACCGACGATCTCTGCGAGATGGGCGAGGAGCAGCACCCGTTCCTCCCCGCCGGCACGCCGTGCAACGACGACGGGGTGTGCGACGGCGAAGGCGGCTGTACCGAGTGCATCAGCCCCGACGACTGCGATCAGTTCCCGCCCGACGACGAGTGCCAGACGCGGACCTGCGAGGCCGAGGTCTGCGGGCAGGAGTTCGCGGACATCGGCGAGGAGCTGACGCTGCAGTCGCTGGGCGACTGTCACGTCGACGTGTGCGACGGCTCGGGCGGGGTCAGCTCGCAGATCGACGACACCGACGTGCCCGACGACGGCTTCGAGTGCACGACCGACGCCTGTGCGCTCGGCGTCGCGAGCCACACGCCCGTGCCGCCCGGCACGCCGTGTGCCGCCGGCGTGTGCAACGACACCGGCGGCTGCGTGGGCTGCAACGAGGCCGCCGACTGCGGCGTGATGGACACGTTCTGCCGCACGATCATCTGCGACGACGGCACCTGCGGGAACGACGACACCGCCGAGGGCACGGTGCTGCCGGCCGCAGACCAGACCGACAACGACTGTCGGCAGGTCGAGTGCAACGGCAACGGCTTCCCCGCGCCGGTCGCCGACGACGACGACCTGCCGGTCGACGACGGCAACGAGTGCACCGAGGAGGTCTGCAACGGCGGCATCGGCTCGCACGACGATCTGCCGATCGACACCGCGTGTGCGGGCGGTGTGTGCGACGGCGCGGGCACGTGCGTCGAGTGCAACGACGACTCGCAGTGTCCGGCCGCGCCGGAGTGCCAGATCGCGGTGTGCGTCGACCATGCCTGCGACTTCGCGCCGGCCGACTCGGGCACCGCGTGCGACGACGGGCAGTTCTGCACCACGGGCGAGACCTGCGACGGCTCGGGCTCGTGCCAGGGCGGCAGCGACCCGTGCAGCGGACCCGACGGCGACAGCGACTGCTCCGAGGTATGCGACGAGGCCGCCGACGCGTGCAGCGGCGACGACCCGGCGGGCAGCAACTGTAACGACGGGCTGTTCTGCACCGCGCAGGATCAGTGCGACGGCGCGGGCACCTGCAACGGCGGCGGCTCGCCGTGCGGCGACGTCGGCGACGGCGACGGCGACTGCAGCGAGGCCTGCAACGAGGGCACCGACTCCTGCACCGCGAACGATCCGTTCGGTGCGGTGTGCGACGACGGGCTGTTCTGCACCACGACGTCGACCTGCAACGGCAACGGCAGCTGCACCGGCACCGGCGATCCGTGCACGGTGAACGTCGGCGACGGCGACAACGACTGCTCGGAGAGCTGCAACGAGGCCAGCGACTCCTGCACCGCCAACGACCCGATGGGCTCGACCTGCGACGACGGTGCCTTCTGCACCCTCACCGACACCTGCAACGGCGTCGGCGTGTGCGGGGGGACGGGCAATCCGTGCACCGCGTTCATCGGCGACAACGACAGCGACTGCTCCGAGAGCTGCAACGAGGCCGCGAACACCTGCACGGCCAACGATCCGAACGGCTCGAGCTGCAACGACGG
>CAZFKC010000187.1:0-6657 GCA_964519175.1 uncultured Nannocystaceae bacterium | reverse complement strand
CGACGGGACGTTCTGCAACGGCACCGACACCTGCTCGGGCGGCGCCTGCACGACGCACGCGGGCAACCCGTGCCCCGGGGCGGACGGCGACGGCAACTGCAGCGAGTCGTGCAACGAGGGCGCGGACAACTGCACTGCGGCGGATCCGAACAACTCGGCGTGCGCCGACGGGCTGTTCTGCACCTCGAACGATCACTGCAACGCGAGCGGTACCTGCGTCGGCGGGCCCGATCCGTGCCCGGGCGTCGACGGCGACGAGGACTGCAGCGAGCAGTGCGACGAGACCGCGAACGCGTGCACCGGCAACGACCCCACCGGGTCGGTGTGCGACGTGTCGTGCTTCATCAACGGTGCGTGCAACGCCAGCGGCGGGTGCATCACGGTCTGCCCGTGACCCGCAGCGGCGGCGCTCACGGGGCGGCGACGAGCACGACGCCCGCGCTCGGGCTCGCGATCGCGATCTCCTCGGGGCCGCCGCCCTCGAGCTCGCCGATCGCGATCGCGACCGGCTCGGCGCCGACCGGGATCACGGCGCCGGGGCACGACGGCTGGTACTCGCCCTGCACGACGAACGCGCACAGCTCGACCGTACCGGCCGTCGCGTCGACCACCGCGACGTCGCGCTGGCCGTAGCCGAGCACGCCGGTGGCGAACGCGACCGGCTTGCCGGCGAGCGGGAGCACGGCCGCGATGCCGAGCGAGTCGAGCCCGTCCACGAAGCCGTGGATCTCGAGCGCCGGCGGATCATCGCCGAGCACCAGCAGCTCGGGCAGCGCCCCGAAGCCGAGCGGGCCGATCTCGAGCTGCAGCGGGTCGTTGTCGAAGAACGGATATTCCGCGGCGTCGGTGGCCATGGTGCCCTCGATCGCGAGCACGTCGAGGCGGCTGCCGGTGTCGTCGCCGACCGCGACGATCCGCGCCGGGCTTCCCTGGCTCGCGCCGATCGCCAGCGTCGTCGGCCGGGCGTCGAGCTGGAAGAACGAGGGGACCCAGCTCTGCCCCTGGAGCTGCCACCAGCTCAGCGTGCCGCCCCGGCTCACCGTCGCGAAGGTGGGCGAGCTGCCATCGCCGGGTGCGATCGCGACGTCTTCGAGGCCGTCGGATGCGGCCAGCGTCGTCACCGTCGGCGTGCTGCCGCCGCGCACGACGACCACGCGTGCGGCGTCGGTGACCGCGACGAGATCGCCGGCCGCATCGCCGTCGAGCGCACCGCTGGTCAGCGCCACCACGCCGCCGAACGTGTCGATCGTCGTGGTGCCGACCGCCACGCCGCCGCGCACGGTGTAGACGCGCAGGCCGGCGTCCGTGCCGGCGACGAGCTCGGCCACACCGTCGCCGTCCAGGTCGACGATCGCGACGGCGTGGGCCGGCGTCTCGTCGAGGGTAGTGGCGGGACCGAAGCAGGCGGCGTCGGTGCACACGCCCCCGGGTGGGCCGGCGTCGAGCTGGGACGCGCCGTCGCTGCCGGGGGCGCCGACGTCGAACGGGATCGAGGTGTCGTCGCCGGGCGCCGACGGATCGGGGGGCTCGTCGCCGTCGTCGCTCGTGCCCGGCGAGGGCGCATCGCCGGAGGCCTCGCCGCCCTTGCTGCCCGACGCGACGTCGTCGGTGACGAGCGAAGGTCCGCACGCAGCGAGCAGCGCGAGCATCGACAGCGAGCGCGAGGAGGTCACGATCGCCAGGCTAGCAGCAACCGTGCGCGCGGTGAACGAACGGGCACGCGAGCCGAGCGCACGTGCGACGCAGCGGAGCGCTCTTTCGCGCACGGCGAGCGGACCGCCGACCCAACCGTGAACCCAGCGGGTATGCTCCCGCGCCCTCGATGCAGAAGATCGTCATCCATCGCCGCGGCGGCTACGAGCAGCTGCGACTCGAGCAGCATCCGTTGCCGGTGCTCTCGCCCGAGGACGTGCACGTGCGCGTGCACGCGGCCGGCATCAACTACGCCGACTGCATCGTGCGGATGGGCCTCTACAGCTCCGCGAAGGAGTACGTGGGCTGGCCGATCACCCCCGGCTTCGAGGTCGCCGGCACCGTCGTGCGCACGGGCGACGCGATCGAGGACCTGCCCGTGGGCAGCGAGGTCGTCGCGGTCACGCGTTTCGGCGGGTATGCCAGCGATGTGGTGGTGCCGCGGCGGCAGGTGTTCGCGCGGCCGCGCGGGCTCACGATGGAGCAGGCCGCGGCGTTCCCGGCGGTGCATCTCACCGCCTACCACGCGCTCGTCGAGCTCGCGCGTCCGAAGCTCGGCGCGACGGTGCTCGTGCACTCCGCCGCGGGCGGGGTCGGCTGCGCGCTCGTCCAGATCGCGCGGCTGCTGGGCTGCCACGTCGTCGGCGTGGTCGGCGGCCCGCACAAGGTCGAGCTCGCCGCGTCGCTCGGCGCCCACGCGGTGATCGACGCCTCCTCCGAGCCGCTGTGGTCGCGCGCCGAGCTGTACGCGCCGGCCGGCTACGACGTGATCCTCGACGCGAACGGTCCGTCCACCCTGCGCGGCTCGCTGCGTCACCTCGCGCCCATGGGCAGGCTCGTCGTGTACGGGTTCGCGTCGATGCTCCCGCGCAGCGGGCGACTGCGCTGGCTGTCGCTCTTGTGGAACTTCCTGCGCACACCTCGGCTGTCGCCGTTCGAGCTCACCCAGAAGAACAAGAGCGTGATGGGCTTCAACCTCAGCTATCTGTTCGACCACGCGAAGCTGCTCGGCGACGCGATGGATCAGCTCGGGCGCTGGGTCGAGGACGGTCGGCTGCGCTCGCCGCCCGTGCGCGCCTTCCCGCTCGCCCAGGCCGCCGCGGCGCAGCGGCTGATCGAGTCGGGCAGCACGATCGGCAAGCTCGTGCTCGTGCCGGAGGGCGTGGCGGCATGAGCGGGCAGGGCGACATCGTGGTCGAGATCGACGACGAGCACGCGGGCGCGACGATCGCGGCGGTCGTGCGCGGCGCGACCGGGCTCGCGTGGAGCCGCGCCCGGCAGCTGTGCCGCGACGGTCGGGTCGCGATCGACGGCGAGCTCGCGCGCGACGACGCGGCGCGGGTGCGTCGCGGCATGCGGGTGGTGGTGCGACCCACCGCGCCGCGGATCCGGCTCGAGCCCGGCATGCTCGAGCGCGAGCGGCTCGTGCACCTGGACGGCGACGTGGTGGTGGTCGACAAGCCCGCGGGCCTGCAATCGGTGCCGTTCGGCGAGGACGATCACGACAGCCTCGCGCAGCGCACGACGCTGCTGCTGCGTCGTATCGACGGCCGCCGCCTGCCGCCGGTGCGCGTCGTCCAGCGGCTCGACAAGGACACGACCGGGCTCGTGGTGTTCGCGCGCACGAAGCCGGCCGAGCGCGCGCTCGCCCAACAGTTCCGCGCGCACACGGTGCACCGCCGCTACGTCGCACTCGTGCACGGCCGGGCGCGCGAGGGCACGATCCGCACGCTGTTGGTCGAGGATCGCGGCGATGGCCTGCGCGGCACGTGGCGCGGCGGAAGGAATCCACCGCCCTCCGCACGCGAGGCGGCGACCGTGGTCACGTTGCTCGAGCACGTCGAGCTCCCACCCGAGGCGTGCGCGCGCGAGAGCGGTACGAGCGTGTCGTGGATCGCGTGCCGGCTCGAGACCGGTCGCACGCACCAGATCCGCATCCATCTCTCCGAGTCCGGACATCCGCTGGTCGGCGAGCCCGTGTATGCGCGTGGCTTCGACGATCCGGGCCTGCGCTGGCCCACAGGCATCGAGCGCCGGATGCTGCTGCACGCCGGCGAGCTGGGCTTCGAGCATCCCAGCTCGGGCGCCGAGCTCCGCTTCCAGGTGGACGAGCCGCCCGACTTCGCGGCCTGGCGGGCGCAGCTTCGCGCCTTCGGGCCGCGATCTCCGTCGGCCTCGGGCCCGCGCCGATCGGGCTGAAGGCCCGCCCCGGCGGACGCTCGAACCCCCCTCGGGCCCCCTTCGGCAGCTGCGCAGCGGGGGCTCGACGGCGCCCGATCGCGTTCGCGTCGCAGACTTGACGTGGTCCTGAACGGATGATACGAGGGGTTCGTCCGTTCAGTGAGAGCGCGACGATCCGTTCGATGCTAGAGGACTCGTCAGGCTTCTCCCGCGCTCGGATCCTCCTTCTGAGGGCAGGCAACGGTACAACTGCTCGTTCCGGCGCGGGAGAAGCTGACGTTTCCTCGACCTCTCCGAACGGGGGCCAAAGGGAGCGAGATCTCGACGCACTCGCGACGGCGCTGCGCAGCCGACCGGAGCTCGACGTCGTCGTCGCGCACGAACGGGCTGCAAGATCCGGGACATACGGCACGTGGCCGGATCGCCTCGATGATCGATTGCTTGCGATGCTCGCGGCGAGAGATCTCGCGCGACCGTTCGCGCATCAATCCCGTGCGATCGATGCTGCGTTGTCGGGGCGCGACGTCGTCGTCGCCACGGGTACCGCGTCGGGCAAGAGCCTCTGCTTCCAGCTGCCGATCCTCGACGCCGCGCTGCGAGATCCCGATGCCCGCGCGCTGCTCGTGTTCCCCACGAAGGCGCTCGCGCGTGATCAGTGTGCGTCGCTGCGGATGCTGACGTCCGTGCTGCCGGCGAGCGTGCGCGTCGGAGTCGCACCGTACGACGGCGACACGCCCCCCGACGAGCGCCGCGCGGCCCGTTCGCGCGCGAGCGTCGTCGCGACCAACCCCGACATGCTGCACAAGGGCGTGCTCCCGATGCACGAGGGCTGGGGGCGCTTCCTCGCCGGCCTGCGCTACGTGGTGCTCGACGAGCTGCACACCTACCGCGGCATCTTCGGCGCCCACGTCGGCAACGTGCTGAGGCGGCTGTGGCGGGTGTGTGCGCACTACGGCAGCCGTCCGCAGGTGATCGCGTGCTCGGCGACGATCGCGAACCCCGACGTGCTCCTGCGCGCGCTCATCGGGCGCGACGAGGTCGAGTGCGTCGACGAGGACGCATCGCCGGCCGGGCCGCGCACCACGTTGGTGCTCAATCCCCGCGTCGTCGACGCGACCACGGGCGTGCGGCGCGACTACCTCAAGGTCACGCGCGTGGTCGCGTCGGAGATCCGCAAGGCCGGCGTGCAGAGCCTGGTCTTCTGTCGCACGCGCAAGGCGGTCGAGCTGGTCACGCGCTACCTGCGGGAGGACGAGCGCGCCGACGGCGGGCCGCTACCCGGGCGCCCCGCGGAGGACTCGATCCGCGGCTATCGCGGCGGCTACCTGCCCGAGCGGCGCCGCGAGGTCGAGCGAGCGCTGCGCGACGGCGAGGCCCGCATGGTCGCGACCACCAACGCGCTCGAGCTCGGCATCGACGTCGGCGGCGTCGACGTAGTGGTGTGCTCGGGCTATCCCGGCTCGCGCGCGGCGACGCTGCAGCGCATCGGTCGCGCAGGCCGGCGAGGGCAGGGCGCGCTCGGGGTCATCGTGCTGTCGTCGATGCCGACCGACCAGTTCATCGCGGCCGATCCGGGCTTCTTGTTCGATCGCCCGTGCGAGCACGCCGCCTGCGATCCCGACAACCCCGAGGTGTGGCTGCCGCACCTGCGCTGCGCCGCGCAGGAGCTGCCGCTGTCCGCCCACGAGCGCTGGGGCACGCTGCCGCCCGAAGATCTCGCGGCCGCGGCGGAGTACCTGGTCGCACGCGGCGCGCTGCTGCCCAGCGACGACGCCGGCTGGGTGGCGATCGGCGCCGACAGTGCGGTCGACGGCGTCGATCTGCGCGGGCCGATCGAAGAGAACTTCTCCGTGGTCGACGACGCCGGCGACGTGCTGGCCGAGGTCGCCTTCGACGACGGCCCGCTCTACCTGCACCCCGGCGCGATCCATGCCATCGAGGGCAAGACCTTCGAGGTGCGCCGGCTCGACTGGGACGCGCGCAAGGCGTTCGTCCGCGAGGTGCGGGCGGACTACTACACCGAGGCGATCCCCAAGCTGCGCGTCCGCCTCATCGATCGCGGCGACGTGCCCGACGCGGCGGGCGTCGGCGAGGTCCACATCGTGCGCACGGTGCCGGGCTTCAAGAAGATCCGCTTCGGCACCCACGAGAACATCGGCTTCGGTCCGATCGAGCTGCCCGATCTCGAGCTGCACACGCGCGCGGCGTTCTGGCCGATCCCGAGCCAGAACGCCGGCCAGCTCGCCGGCCGCCTCGACGCGCCCACGCGCGCGGCCGCGGTGCTGTCGGTCGGGCACGCGGTGCACCACTGCGCGGCGATGCTGCTCATGTGCGACCCCGGCGATCTCGGACACGCGATCACGGCGGGCGATCCGGCGGGGCAGGGCAGCGTGGGCGACGGGATCGCGGGCCCCGATGCCGTCGCGCGGCTGGCCGCCGCCGCGCAGCCGTGGCTCGTGCTGTTCGACTGGTTGCCGGGTGGGGCCGGGCTCGCGACGGTCGCGTTCGAGCTCGGCGCCCAGCTCTTCGCGCACGCGCACGCGGCCGTCGCCGGCTGCCGCTGCCTGCAGGGCTGCCCCACGTGCCTCGGCCCCGGCATCGGCGATCGCGAGCACCGGCCGCAGCGCGAGGCGGTGCTCGTCGTGCTCGATGCGCTCGTGCGTGCAGCGGAGCGCGCGGCATGACGATGCACGCGCGGCTCGCCGCCTGGGCCACGCGTGCCGCCGCGGTCCCGCGCGAGCCGGAGGGCGACGGCTTCGCGCGCGTCGAGGCGGCTCCGCGCGC
>CAZFKC010000186.1:0-10128 GCA_964519175.1 uncultured Nannocystaceae bacterium | reverse complement strand
CTCTCATCGTCGCTGCCGATCGCGGCGCTGCTCGACTCGCTCTCGGTGCTGGTGGAAGCGTCGGACGCTTCGGAGCCGCCGCTCGTGGTGGTGCTCCCCGTGTACGTCGTCGACGTGCTGCTCCCCGCATCCGAGCTCTCGCCGGCCGCCGAGGTGGTGCCGCTCGAGCTCTCGTCGCCGCTGCTGCCCACGCCGGTGCTGTCGCCCGGCCGCGCCGCGCCGTCGGCGCTGCAACCGGTCCAGAACGGGACCGAGACGAACGTCGGGATCGAGAACAGGACGCGGGAGATCGCAGGTACGCGCATCGGCACTCGCCGACGCTCATCGCCGGTTCTCGAGATTTCTCCAGCCGGCGAGCGGCCCGGCCAGGTGGCCCGAAATTCGGCTTACACCGTGGCCGTCGCGCACGCCTCTTCAGGCCGGCCGACGGCGCTCGAGCGATTCCCAGTCGGCGCGGAGGATGCCGTACCAGGCCTCGTCGACCAGACGGTCCTGGATGACCGTGTTCGAGCGCAGCACGCCTTCGCAGCGCAGCCCCGCCTTTTCGAGCACGCGTGCCGACGCCACGTTGCGGGGATCGATCGACGAGCGCACGCGCGCGAGCTCGGGCAGCGAGTCGAAGGCGCCGTCGACGACGGCGACGACCACCTCGGTTCCGATCCCGCGGCCCCAGCACGGGCGCGCGATCGCGTAGTCGATCTCCGCGACGCGGCCGCCGAGGTGACGGCGCAGGTCGATCCCGCCGATCACGTGCCCGTCGTGCTCGATCGCCCACGCCGTATCCTCGTCCGGATCGAGCGCGAGCTGCATCGTGACGAAGGCATGCGCGTCCGCCTCGCGGTAGGGCTGCGGCACCGGGAGGTAGCGTGCCCACTCCGGATCGACGGCGTAGGCGTAGACGTCCGCGGCGTCGGCGAGCGACCACGGTCGCAACGTCGTGCGCGGCGTCCGGACGAAGGTGGGAATGGCCGAAGGCATGCGCTGCTCCGCGACGACGAGTCGACCGGCTACGGCAGCACGTGGCGCCACAGGCCGCCGCGTTCGGGGTGTCGCACCGAGAAGAGTACCTCATCGAGCTCGCGATCGCTGCCGTGACAGGGGACGACGAAGAGCTCGACGTCGACGGCGATCACCTCGCGATCGCCGTCGACGTCGATCCTCGTCAGCTGATTGGAAAACGCGCTCACGTGTCCATCATCGCTGCTCACCACGGTGCGGACACGGCGGCCGGCCGATGTAATCTGCCCGGATCAGAGCTCGGCCGAGTCGAGCCAGCGACGGCCGACGCGGTCGGTCGCGTAGACGCCGACCACGAGCGCAGCGACCAGCGCCGCCCAGGTGGAGATCGGCGTCGTCCGGTGGCCGGGATCGCCCAGCGTCGGTAGCACGAGGACCACGATACCGATCGCGAACATCATCGCGAGCTGGACCTGCCACACATTGCGCAACCATCGGCCGGGCGCGTGCTCCACTGCCCGCGTCACGCGGTACGCGACGCCGCCAGCGAGCTGCACGAGCAGCGCACCGATCGTCGCGGGCTGCGCGAGCCCGCCGGTGCCGAATGCCGCGAGAGCAGCGAGCGCGGCGGCGAGCATCGCGATGACGACGTTGAGGACGAATCCGGCAGAGAGTGTGTCTCGCTCGGCCGCCTCGGGGTCGAGTGACAACCACCAACCGCCGACGGGCAACGGTACGAGCGCACTCACACGGACGAGCTCCCGCGCGCCGCGGATGAGGGCGCCGCGCGCACGTACGATGCGCAGCTCGGCGCGCGTGATCGTCTCGAGCTCGCGATCATATCGGGTGACCGGATCGGTCCACGCGGTGAGCTCGCGCTCCGCCACCTTCCGACCGACGGGGGCGCGGCGATGCACTGCGAGCCAGCGGTCGCCGTCCCGCACGAGCAGGTGCATGCCCCAGCGCGCGAGCCAGCGGTGGAGGATCGCCTGCGCCGGGCGACCATCGACCCACGTCGGATGGGCCTGCACGATGCGACCCGGGAGGGGACGACCGGCGAGCACCAGAGGTCGGGTGGGCCCGAGCAGCTCGTACTGCGGTGACGCGAGCGTAGCCGCCGCCAGGAGATCGCAGTGCGCCCGCGCGAGCGCATGCACACTCGCACCGAGGCAGGCCATGCCGCGGAAGAACGGCAGTGACACCGCGGCGTCGCCGACGAGGAACACGTCGATGGCGGGATCGCCGAGCGTCGACGAGCGACGCGACGCGACGATGTGCTCGAGCACGAAGGTGGACTGCAGCTCGATCTCGCAGGGGCCGTCGCCGAAGCCATGCGCGAGCACGTCGACGATGCGACGAAAGAGCGGCGCGCCGAGCTCGCGAAGCGTCGAAGGATCGAGCGCGACGGGTTGCTTGGGCGAGGCGCCGAGCGAGCCGACTGCGGCGTGCTCCGGGGCTGGCAGGAACAGATCCACTTCGCCGAAACCGCCCGCGTTGCGGCGATAGTCGACGATCGACGTGAGCAGCTTCGCGAGCTTGTACTGCTGTACGGGAGCGAGCCGCTCGGGCAGCGCAGGCCCACGGATCCTCAGGCGCGCGACGTGCTCGTGGCGGCCGCGCACGCTCGCCGCGTCGGTGAAGACGGCGTCGCGCACGGAGCTGTGCACCGAGTCGGCGCCGACCAGCGTTCGTCTTCCGGCACTCGACGGCCCGAGCTCCTCCGCGATCGCGCGCAAGTCCACCTCGTCGGGTCCGCGTCCGAAGCACAGGAGCTCCTTGCGCACGCCGAGCTCCGCGAGGGTCGCGACGAGGTGCTCCTCGAGTGCATTGACGGCCGGCGAGAAGCCGCGCGCTTCGAGGAATTCGAGCAGTCGATCACAGCGAGGGTCGTCGAGGGCAGCCTGCATCTCGCGATACGGCCGTGGGTCCATCCGGAGACGATGCGTGCGTGCGTACTGCTCGCGCTTGTCGAACAGGCGCAACGACCAGCGATCGATCGCGAGCCCGCGCCGCTCGGCCAGCACGCGGCCGACGAGCGCAAAGAGCAACCCGGCCGGGCCGGCTCCGACGACCGCGGTCGCGAGCGCGACCGGTGCTCCTCCGCGCGGGAGTGCTTCGAGGGGCGATCCTTCGCCGAGCATCGCTCGAACCCTGCCACGGAATACGACGCGCCGCTCTCGGGATCACGCCCAGCCAGGTCGATCGGGTCGGGTAATGGGCACCCTCGCGACGCGTGGGGCGGGGTGCGCCCCGGTCATCCGGCCGCGGAGCCCGACCTGCGCGGTGCAACCGGTGCGCATCGAGCTACCGAGATGAGCGCACCGGCATCGCGGTCACTTCGCGCCGCGGCGTGCGGCCTCGATCTTCGCGACGTCGATCTTCTTCATCGTCATCATCGCCTCGAACGCGCGCTTGGCCTCGTCGCCACCCGCCGCCATCGCATCGGTGAGGACCCGGGGCGTGATCTGCCAGGAGAGCCCCCAGCGATCCTTGCACCACCCGCACGCGCTCTCCTGGCCGCCGTTGCCGACGATCGCGTTCCAGTAGCGATCCGTTTCTTCCTGGGAGTCGGTCGCGATCTGGAACGAGAACGACTCGCTCTGCGGGAACTCCGGGCCGCCGTTCAGGCCGACGCAGGGGACGCCGCACACGGTGAACTGCACGGTGAGCACATCACCCTTCTTGCCGCCGGGGAAGTCGCCCGGCGCCTCGTGCACGGCGGTGACGCGGCTGTCAGGGAACGTCTCCGCGTAGAACCGAGCCGCGGCGAGCGCGTCTTTGTCGAACCACAGACAGATCGTGTTCTTGGGGGTCATGACGAGGCCAAGATAGCAACGCGAGCGGCCGCGTCGACTGGCTCGAGGCGGCCGCGGGACGCGGCGTCGACGGTGGTGACGTCGAACTCGTCGACCTCGTACGCCGGGCGCGTCCGTTGTGTCGAGGCTTGCAAGCGCTGGACGGGGGTCTGGTCTGCCAGCGGTCCTCGCTTGCTCGGTCGTCGTGTCAGGCCGCGGGTTCCGACGTCGCGTACCTGTACCGCGCGGCCACGGTGCCGGCGTTCAGCGATGACGAACGCGACCGCGATGCTACGCTCGGCACCGTCGTCGGACGCAGCCACGTACCAGCGACAGCGCAGAGGAGCGATGGCCGACTTCACACAGCTCGATGTCCGAGGCCGGAAGCTGACGCTCGTCCCGGCTTCAGCGGTGCAGCACTGGTCGGATGAGCGCGCCCGTGCAGAGCTCCAAGCGGCGATGGACGACCCGCGCGACCGTCTCGGGCTCGAGCAGCTCGCGACGTCGATGGGTTTCACTCACGAGAGTTCAGCGCAGATCGTCGAGTTCCTCGCGCGCTCGCTCGACGCCGGCACTGTCGTTGTCATCCGTCTTCCGGAGCTCGACTACGGAGAGTTCATCGGTCCACGCGGGTGCGACGATCCTGGCCGCGGCGATGATCCGCTCGGCCCTCGGCCCCGCGACGAGCACCACTTCATCGAGATCATTCTGCTGGACGAGCACGGGGCGCCCCTACCCGACGAGAGCTATGCGCTCGAGTTGCCCGACGGTACCGTGGTGCGGGGTCGCCTCGATTTCGACGGAGTGGTTCGACGAGAACACATCGCCTCGGGAGATTGCTGGATCGAGTTCGATCGGGAAGGACAGACTGCACCAAGGAAGGGTGGCGACGAAGAACCCCTGCCGGAGCCTCGGGCGTACGAACTCGCACCAGACGTCGACGAGCCCGTCGACCTCGATGAGCCTGCGCCACCCGAACTGAAGCCGCAGCAGCGAGAGCCAGAGGTCGACGACGACGATCTCGAAGTGGAGACGTGATGATGCGGTTCGGGCCACTTTCCACCGATACGCGTCACTTCCTCCGCGACGAGCGCGTCGGGATGTACGTGCGTTTCGAGATCACGGATCCGCGCAATGGTCACACCCTGCCATTGCCGGCGGGTATCGCAGTGACGCTCATCCGCGGGAACACCCGTACACCTCACGGCGCGGAGACCGACGACGGCGGCTGTGTCGAGCTCCGTGCCAGTACTCGACTGCGCGACGTCGCACTCTTGCTCGAGCCCGGCGACCGAAACTGGCTCGACCTCGACAGCGCCGCTCTGCTACGCGCGTCCGATCTCCAGCGGTACGAACGGCGCCCCCTCGTGCGACTGCCCTCGAGTTGGAGGAGTGACGAGCAGCCGAGCGTCTCCGACGACCGAGGGGGGCGCTTCGCAACGGGCATTCTCCGCGAGGTGGTTGGAGGCGGGCAGGGGACCGAGGACGAGCCGTGGGTGCTGCGGATCGATCACGCGTGGCACGTGCTCGGTGTCGCCTTCGAGTACTTTGATCCTCGGCACGGCGTGCGGCGCAAGCTGACGCAGGGCCCGATGATCGAGGTGTATCGTGGCGAGGAGCCGGATGGACGAGCGACGATCGGAGCGAGCACGATCCTCGACGATCAGGGACTCATCCGAGTACCGCTGTTCCGGAGTGTCGATCCGCTGAACATCCTGGTCAGCATGCGGGTGCCGGCCGGGACCTTCATCCGCATGGACGAGATCGACCCCGCCGAGCGAGTCGGCCATGTGTCGGAGGCCGAGCTGTCGTCGCTGCCGTCGTCTGCGCGTCGTCGGTTGTACCGGCTGCCCGAGACCTGGCTCTCGCGCGGCCAGCTGGCCGCCGCTGAGGATGGAGAGCCTCGGCCGTTCACGACGAGCGTCGGGCATGCGCTCTCACGACATGAGGTACTCAACTTCGATCTCGATGATGTGGTGCTGGTCGACGAGGCCGGGGTTCCGATCGAGTTCGCAGACGAGCTTCCGATCGCGCTCTTCGACCAACGGCTTCGCGTGATCGCACCGGATCACGCCGCGCCCTACACCAGTCTCGTCGACGCCAGCGAGAATCACTTCTCGGCTCGCCACGTGTACTCGCGGCACGATGGCGCGTCGATCAGGATGCTGCGGGCGATCCGACGTGGTCAGAACATCTTCGACGTCACCGATCGTCGCACGACTCGTGGGCGGATAGTAGGTGTGCGGGCGGCAGTGCGCAACGACCACGAGATCCTCAGGCGACCGCGCAACGACCTCCAGGGCGTGGTCGGATCGGTTGCCGACGTCCACTACTTTCGCGACGTCGATGCCCACGAAATCGATGGTGCACTGCGTTGCATCGATGTGGCGCTCGTCCTGCTGACGTTCCGGATCCGCCCAGTCGCCGGACAAGCGGTGGCGCCCGCGGACGTACTCGAGGCGCAGAAGCAGCTCGGTATCGCCGCCGACAGCTGGATGAGCTGGACGGATGCGGGCAGTCGCGACGTCCTCGTGCGGGACCCTGCTGGCGAGGTCGATGTGCGTTTCGCGTTCCACTTCCCTGCGCTCGACCGCGGGCGCCCGCACATCAACCTGTTCCTATGGAAGCGACGTGAGTTCCGCGCGCATGCGCTGCTCAGGATCATCGCGCTCGATGCCGACGGAGATCTCGTGGGCGAGAGCCACGGATTCGAGGCCGAGGACGGTCTCCCGTCTACAGGATACACACTGCAGCACGAGATCGGCCACGCCTTCGGTCTGGACGACGAGTACTTTGAGAAGCATCCGAGCACGGGACTGCCGGCGCTCGTCCAGCCCGGCGATACGTTCGCGTACAGCTTCGATCCATTCGGGATCATGAGCAGGAACGCACTACCGCGGCTGCGACATTACTGGGCGCTGTCGCGTTGGTTGCTGCAACTCCGTCCCCCGCCAGTGCGCGAGCACGAATATGCGGTACTCTGCGAGACATCTGGAAGCGACGGTCGCGCCCATCGCTATCACCTGCCCACCACGGCACGCTCGCCGTTCGTGCCGCTCGCCGGCCCCGAGCAGCTCCGACGCGGTTTGCACGGGCGCTGCAGGGTCGAGCTCTATCTGGCGGGAGACGATCTCGACGCCTTCACCGAGGTCCCGGGTGTCACGGCCGTGCTACACGTGGAGCATCGCCTCTACGCCCGATTCCCGCAGAACGCGAACGGCGACCGGATTCCCGAAGTGCGATCGGCTGATGGTCCCGTAACGGTGTCGCGCTCGGAGGTGTTGCGAACGCTACTGGTCGGCGCCCGAGGCCTCCAGGACTCCGAGATCGTTGCACCCGTGTACTGCGCCGTGCTCGACGGCGCCCCGCCGTCCGACTCGATCGCGGCGCGTTACGGACGTCGAGTGCTGCTCCACTTCCTGCCGAGGTTCACGTTCTCGAATCCGGCGGCGGCGGACTTCCGACTGCACGTCCGCGCGAGTGTGGGCGACCCGGCTCTCGACGCATGTCGAGTCGGTGGGCGCAAGCTCGAGATAACCGAGAGGTTCACCGGTGGGGCGCTGCTCTGCCACATGCTCGGGTCGACGCCGCGTCAGTCGCCCTGCATCGAAGTCGTAGCGGGCCTCTTGACAAGCTCGATCTCGATTGGGTCGTCTGCGAAGACCAGCAACTTGTATCCACGAGCGGAACGAGTTCGGGGTGACGGGAGCTTCGTCGGCAAGGGGGATGATAGCGCATCGCCCGTCCCTCTCGATCCGCAGGTCGTTGCCCGGAGCATCGCGGAAGCGATCAACGATCCGACGAACGACTTCGTCGACCTCGCGACGGCAGAAGCTACGGGCTCGATCGTGACGCTGAAGCCCGCCGCGCCCGAATTGGAGCTCGACATCGGTGGCACGGGCAGCGAGGTACGGACGCGCGGACCGTGGCGCACGACGATCGAGCCCTCCGAGCTACAGTTCCTCGCCGACTGGATCGGCGAGCGGCTCGGCGCTCGCTATCGGATCGAGCGCCATGATCCGTGACGCGCTGGCCGTGGTCGCGCTGTCGACCGCCGTGGGGTGCGTCGCCAGCCTGCCGCGGACCGAACCGCCCGAGTCGACGCGCGCGTCGACGCGGTGTTCGGACGCCCAGGGATGGCGCCAACGGACTGCTCACGGTGATCTCATCGCGCTGGTCGTCGCGCAGCGGCGTGTCGAGATCGAGCCGGTCGTGGCCTGGGAGCTCGCACTTCCCGCGCTCGAGACCACGCAGTGGTTACCGGCGTTCGAGTACGACGCAGCGCGTGCGCGCTTCGTCGTCGACGAGCGCGTGACGATCGATCGCAACGGAGCGATGGAGACCCCGACGCTCTGGTATCGGCGCTCGGCGGCGACGCCGGGGGACGCGCGACGCGGGAGCGCGCGCGCGCCTACCGAGACCGGCGTGCTCGAGCACGTGTGGTTCCACCCCGGAGGCGGATTCACTGCGCTGTCGCGCAAGGACTCCGACGCTCATGCCGAGGAGTGCGGCACGGACTCGTTCTCCATCACAGCGACGGATGGACGGCGCGGTCGACAGATCACCTTTGCCGGGAGCCCCAAGGCCGCTGCTTTCGCGGCGGACGGCTCGCTCCTCGTGAGCACGGGCCGAGCGCGCGGGACCGCATACGAGCTCGGTCCGACCAACACACCGGCCAAGTGGTCCCGCGGTGACCGAACCGTGCGCGTTGCACCGGACGGCGCCGTCTCTGCAGTGTCCGGCACGTCCTTCGACGAGATCGCGGGCGCTGCGGAGGGTCGCGTGTGGGGGGTGCGACAGCACGCACGCGCCGCGACGCTGTTCGGGATGCAGCCAGGCGAAAGGCCATCGTTCCGGAAGCATGTCGAGGGGCGCGCGTCCGAGCCGCTGCCCACCCTGGGCGGAGCGTGCTTCGTCATCGAGCGACGCTTGCGGGGTCCGAGCCCCGAGCTGCTGCTGCAGTGCTGGCGTCTCGACGGCACGCTGCAGTCGAGCCGAGAGCTGCCGAGGCGCGCGGCCGTGCTGGTCACGCCCGATGGCACCACGTTCGTGGGCACAGCCCGCGGGCTCGCGTCGTACGACGCGGATGGTCGCGAGCTGTGGCGCGTACCGCTCGCGATCAGCAGCGCATTGACGCTGAACGATCGCGACGAGCTCTGCGCCATCTCGCAAGCACCGAGGCGACTCGTCTGCCTGCGCGCCCGCGCCTCCGCTTAGCGCGGTTCCGACGAGCAGAGACCTTCGATGGGCTGCTCGGCCGCGGCCGCCGGCGCGACGACCACGTCGCGCGTGATCCTCCGCCACCGAGTTACAGGCAACGAGGCGACGAAGCGTTCCCACGCGGCACCGTCGCCGTGCGCATCGATGTCGGCGCGCGAAGGGGCAGCGATGACGTCGAGCTCCAGGCGAGCGCACCGGGCGGTAGTGCTCGCGGTCGACGGAGGTGTGATCGTGAAGCGGTGCAGCGGCGCGATGGGTTGCTCGTCGGCCGGCCGCAGCGTCGCTCGAGACTCGTGGTCCGGTTGCGCCGTTGCACGCCAGAGCGTTCGCGAGCTGCCGTCGGCCTCGCGCAGTCGCAGCACGAGATCATCGCCTGGCAGCGCAGCGACGGTGACCGGCAGCGCGACGGCTTCGTCGATCCGCGCTGGGTCGCCAGGAAGCAACAGCTCGGCCCACGGACCAACGGCCGTTCCCACCACGATTGCGATCGATGCCTGCGCCAGCGTCTCGGGCCTGCAGTGGAGGCCCGCGAGGGGCGGGCAGCGTGTGCGTGCCTTGCCGACGAGCACCGCTTGGACGATCGAGTCCCCGGGTGTCGGCGCGCCCTCGAGTGTGACGCGCTCGACTTCCGAGAGCTCGTACTCGACGAAGGTCTCGTCGTTGCGCAGCTCTCGATCGAGGCGAACGACTTCCGCGTCCGAGTCTGCGTGGTACGCGAGCCAGCCTGCACGTGTCAGCGTCGGCGGAAGCGAGACATCGGGCGCGCGGTGGAGCTGGGCACCCTCGAGGGCTCCAGGCAGCGCATCGAGCAGCACGATGTGCCCGAAGGCACTGGCGCGCACACGCTTGCCCAGCAGTGCCTCGGGAGACTTGCGGGGATCGGCGAGCAGGAAGACACCCGGTGGCAGCGACGAGAGGGCCACCGGGTTCACCGGCACCGGTGTCGTGCGCGGGCACGTGTGGCAGCCCTGGATGCTCGCGACACAGGCCGCGAGCGCACCGATGAGAAGGAAGCGAGTCATCGCGCCGCTCGAATGCTAGCACCGGCGACCGCAGCGACGCTCGAGCCCCCGCAACTCAGAGCGCAGTGTCCGATCGCGAAGGTGGCGAGTCCCCGGCCAGGAATCGGGCCACCCGGCCCGCTGATGGGCCACCC
>CAZFKC010000185.1:0-10187 GCA_964519175.1 uncultured Nannocystaceae bacterium | reverse complement strand
GGACGTGGCGAAGCCACGGCGGGCTCGGCGGACGTGGCGAAGCCACGGCGGGCTCGGCGGCCGTCGTCACTCGGGCTGGTTGTCGCCGCTGTCCTTGTCGTCGTCGTCGTCCGGCGTGCGGGCGTTTTCGTCGGTGTCGCTCGCGGCACCGCCGGCGATCGCATCCTCGGGGACCGCGAAGCTCGCGCTGTCCATGCTGTCCTGCTGGAACGCGACCGTCACCTGCAGATAGGTGTCGCTCTTCGGCGAGTCGGGCGTGGGCGCCTCGATGCGCGTGGCCGTGTAGCCGCGCCAGATCGTCTGGCCCTCGGACTCCAGCCGCGAGAGCGTCTCGCTGAGGATGTCGACCTCGGTCGCGAAGTTCGAGCGCAGCACGAAGCGGCAGCGCACCGTGCGGCACTCGACGCCGGTCACCGACACGCGGGGCTCGTCGGGCGCGCCGTCGAACGCGGTCTTGCGCGCGAGCGTGACGGCCTTGTTCACCAGCGACTGGTGCGGCCGCGCCCATGCGCTCTTCACCGGCTCGGCCTCGAAGTCGACGTCCTTGTAGCGCTCGAACGCGGCCTCGACCTCGCCGATCGGACGCGGCTCGAAGCCGCCCTTCTTCTTCGGCTTCGTGCTGCCCTTCTTCTTGGGGTCGGGCTTGGGCGCGCCCTGGTCCTTGTCGGACACCTTCACGCCGGTGTGCGGCACGTTGAGGACCCAGTGGGCACCGACCGCGAGGGTGGCGAGGAGGGGCGCCATCAGCAGGCGCGCCGCATGCGAGAAACGCGAGCGCGCGGTCGGCCGTGTCGGTGCGGGCTCGGGTGTCGGCGTCGTCTCGTCGCCGCCCGCGAGCAGCTCGTGGTCGACGCCCGAGTCGTCGGCGCGATGCGTGGGATCGTTCGTGTTCACGTCGCGTCGCCCGGAGCACCCGGTATCTGCACGCGCACGCGCCAGCCACCGTCTTGATGAACCATGTCGAGCAGGTGCTTCGTGCCGTCCGCGGCCGTGAGCGCCACCTGAGCCGTGCGATCGTCGCCCGTGATGAGCTCCGCCTTTGCGACCTGGAAGCTGTTGGGCACGTCGACCACCTGCAGCATCTCGTAGACCTCGATGTTGCGGCGTCCGCCGACCTGATCGCTCGCGCGCGCCGCCGCGAGCTCGAGGCGCTCGACCGCGCCATCTTCGAGCAGGCCGATCACCTGCTTCGCGTCGCCGCGCTGCATCGCCGCCGCGAACTCGCGTGCAGCGACCACCGGGGCGGCTTCTTTCTCGTTGCCACAGCCGACCAGCCACGCGGCGAGCACCAGGGCAGCCATCGCCCTCTTTGCGGAACGAGCCTCCACGGTGTCAGTCCCCGTCGTCGCGGACCTTGTGCATACCGAGTCGCTTCAGCAGCTCGCGCAGATAGTAGCGCGTGATCCCGGCCTCGGCCGCCGCACGGCTGAGATTGCCGTCCGTGCGCCGCAGCAGCCGCGAGAAGTACTCGCGCTCGAAGTTGTCGACCATCTGCTGCTTCGCGTCCTTGAACGGCGCGTCGAGGATCGCCTCGTCGTAGGCGCCGCCACCGCTGGTCGCCGCGTGCTGCTCGTTCGCCGCCTGCTGGGCCGCGACCGCGCGCGGATCCTCGCGGCGTCCGAGGTGCAGATCGGAGGGCTCGATGACGCCGTTGCGGCAGAGGTGTGCGGCCCGCTGGATGACGTTCTTCAGCTGCCGCACGTTGCCCGGGAACGTCTCGGCCACGAGCGCCTCGCGGGCCGCATCGGAGAGCCGCGGCTTGATGAAGCCCGGCGTCTGTCCGTGGTAGGTGCGCACGAAGTCGTCGAGGAAGCGCTCGGCCAGCATCGCGACGTCGTCCCGACGCTCGCGCAGCGGCGGCAGATCGACGGCCATCACCGAGAGGCGGAAGTAGAGGTCTTCGCGGAAGAGGCCCTGGCCGACCATCATGCGGAGGTCGCGGTGCGTAGCCGCGACGACGCGCACGTCGACCTTGCGCACCTGGCTCTCGCCGACGCGCTGCACCTCGCGGCGATCGAGCACGCGCAAGAGCTTGGGCTGGAGATCGAGCGGCAGCTCGCCGATCTCGTCGAGGAAGAGCGTGCCGCCGTTGGCCTCCTCGAAGCAGCCGGGCCGATCCGAGACCGCGCCCGTGAACGAGCCCTTCTTGTGGCCGAGGATCGAGGCCTCGGCGAGCTCGCGCGGCATCGAGCCGCAGTCGAGCACGACGAACGGGCCCTCGGAGCGGTTGCTCTCGTCGTGCAGCGCACGCGCGACCAGCTCCTTGCCGCTGCCGGTCTCGCCGCCGATGAGCACGCTCATCTCGGTGGGCGCAACGCGCTCGAGCACGGCGAACACCTCGCGCATCGCCGGGCTGCGCCCGTACATCGCGCCGAAGTGGTCCTCGTCGGAGATCGGGACCTGGACCTCGTCGGCCGACAGCAGCTCGACCTCGGTCTTGCCGACCTTGATGTCGTTGCCGGGCTCGATCCACGCGCTCTTGACGCGGATGCCGTTGACGAAGGTGCCGTTGGTGCTGTCGAGATCGTGGATCAGCACGCCCGAGTCGCCGAGCACGAGCTCGGCATGGGTGCCGCTGACCGAGGTATCGGTGATCGCCAGGTCGTTGACCGCGCTGCGGCCGATCGTGACGCGGGAGCGGGCGACGGTGATCTGGGCGCCGCGATCCGGCCCGTCCTTCACGCGCAACATCACCCGGCGCAGCTGCTTGTGGGTGTGCTGCGCCGCGAAGAACGTGGTCGTCATGCCCGTTTCGGAGGGCTCTCTTCGTTGCGTCGTCAAGGGATCAGCAGCCTCGGAGCTTGCCCCAAAGTCGGTCGCCATGCCAGGGCCCGGGGGCAGCGGCTCAGTTCAAGAGATCTTCGCCCTTCACCACGTGCAGGTGCGAGGGCTTGGCCTTCGGCTTGCGGCGCTTGGCGTCGCCGCCGGGCTTGCCGCGACCCTGGGCACGCCACGGTTGCAACGTGACCAACGCCGCGCCGGCGATCGCGACGACCCACGGGATCGCCACCGGCCACGGCGTGCCGCGCAACAAGGGCCCGACGACCAGCATGCCCAGCAGGATCAAGGCGAGGACGCGCGCGCGCACCGGCAGCGCGCCCATGAAGTTGACCTCGGTCTTGCCGAACACGATCGCGTAGGCGGTGAGCGCCGCGGCGTCCATCGCGTTCGAGCCCCCGTGGGGCAAGAGCCCGGGGATCACCGGCGAGAGCAGCGCGTAGACCAGGAAGCCGGCGATGCCGCATCCGAGCACGAGCGTCACGTAGCGGCGGGTGCCCCAGAACTCCTCGAGCCGGGAGCCGAAGAACCACTGGATCGCGAAGGTGCCGAGCAAGAGCCCGATGTCGGTGCTCGGGAACACGAAGTTCGCGGTGATCGGCTGCCACAGGCCACGACCCTCGAAGAGCGCGCCCGGCTCCACCCGCAAGAGCGTGCCCGCCGGCATGTCGCTGATGAAGGCGGTCAGCGCGAGCGTGGTGAGAAACAGCGCCAGCGCGCCCTTGGTGAACCGCGGGAGCCGAGTCCGCGGAGGCTCGCTGCTGCGTACTCTGGCCACGTCGGCGAGAGTCTAGCAGCTCGAACGCACCCCGGCCGGCGCGGGCGATTCCGTCGGTTTCTTGCCCCGCGAGCGCCGCACGTTCCAAGGTGGGCAGCCATGTCGCTCAACCGTCGCCGCCACCGGCTGTTCGTGACTCGCAATACGGAATACCACTTGCGCGCGGACGAATGCGTCGGGGTACGCGACCGCGAGAGCGGCGCGTGGCTGCGCGATCATGCGGCGCTGCGGCTGCACGCGATCAAGCTGCCGCCCACCGGTCACGACCACGTGTGGCTCGGCCAGCGCATCCAGTTCTGGAGCAGCAACACCGACGTCGTGACCTCGCCCGTGATCGCGGTGGGCCGGCCCGGGCGCGACTGTCTCGATCACTACGTGTCGCTCCTGCGCGCGGGCACGATCAGCTGCTGAGCGCTCACGGAGTCGCGCTGCGATCGCCGGCGGTGCGTGCGAGCGCGATCCGATCGCGTAGGGTCGCCACATCGGGGTGATCGGGGCCGAGCGTGCGTTCCTGGATCGCGAGCGCCTGCTCGCCGAGCGCGAGCGCCTGGCGGAAGTCGCCCTTCGTGTCGTAGACGCTGGCCGTGTGCAGCAGGAGCTCCACACGGTGCGGATCGTCCGCGTCGAGGCCGAGGCGGTCGTGCCACATGCGGGCGTGCTTGGCCCACTCGAGTCCCTCGTCGGGGTGGGCCTGCGTCACGCCGACGATCCGCACCAGCAGCTCCGCGGCCTCGGCCGCGTCCTCGTCCGCACCGGCGGCGCCCGCCTGCTGCATCGCGCGCTCGAGCGCCGCACGTGCGAGCTCCGCATCGCCGGCCTCGTCGGCTGCGCGACCGACCGCGAGCTCGCTGCTCGCGAGTGTCGCCGTGTCGCCGATCGCCTTCGCGTCCGCGAGCGCGGCCTCGGCCTCCGCGAGCGCGGGGCGGTAGGCCGCGGTGGCGAGCAGCGCGGTGACCTTCGCGATGCGGGCGCGTACCGCCGCGATCTGCTCGCGCGCGTCCGCGGGCACGCGCGGCTGCCGGAGCAGCGCGGCGGGATCGCTGCAGCGCGCCGGGTCGGGCAGGCGTGCCGCGGCCGTGACCGCGTGCACGAGCACGCTGCGCTCACCGGTGCGTAGCTGCTCGACCAGCTCGCCGAGCTCGGCCTCGCGGATCGCGAAGCAATCCTCAGCCCGCGCGTACGTCTCGGCGTCGAGTGAGCGCTCGAGCCGTGCGCCCAGGCAGGTGCGCTCGCGTTCCTCGCTCCATGCGCGGGCGCGACGACCGAGCCACTCCGCCGCGCCCGCGCTCGCGTTCGCAGCGAACGGCAAGCCGCTCGCGGCCATCGTCGCGTCCAGCTCGGCGCGCACGTCGTCGTTCCACTGCGCGGCGATCGCTGCTCCGTCGTCGCGACACTGCGTGCGGATGCGGGCGCGATCGGCCTGCCACAGCACGACGCCTGCGCTCGCGAGCGCGAGGGCGCCGGCGATGCCCGCGAGCATCCGGCGCTTGCGGGTCGGATCGGCGGCGAGCGCCTCGAGCAGCGCGTCCATGCCGACGAAGCGGTCCTGCGGATCGCGGGCCAGCCCGCGCGCGAGCAGCCGGTGCAGGCGGCGCGGCACGCTCGCAGTGCGTGGAGGCTCGCGCACACGGCCCTCGACGACCGCCAGCGCGAGCGACTGCACGCTGTCGCCCTCGAACGGTCGCACGCCGCAGAGCGCCTCGAACAGCACGACGCAGAACGCGAACTGATCCGCGCGCGCATCGACGGCGTGCCCGAGGAACTGCTCCGGCGCCATGTAGGCCGGCGTGCCGAGGAACGCGTCGGAGCGGGTGATCGGCTCGCCGAGCGCGGAGTCGCTGGTGATCGCCGCATCGCTGGGCTCGGTCTGCTCCGCGCGCGCGAGCCCGAAGTCCATCACGCGCGCTCGCCCGTCGCGGCCGATGATCACGTTCTCCGGCTTGAAGTCGCGGTGCACGATGCCCGCGGCGTGTGCGGCCGCGAGCCCGCGCCCGGCCTGCAGCATGATCGCGAGCTTCTCGCGCAGGCTCCGGGGCTGCTCGCGCAGCCATGCGCCGAGCGTGGGGCCGTCGACCAGCTCCATCGCGACGTACACGTGCGTGCCGCTCGTTGCGAGCTCGACGGTGCCGACGTCGTGCACCGCGAGCACGTGCGGATGCGCGAGCCGGGCGAGCGCCCGCGCCTCGCGTTTGAGCCGCGCTTCGGCGTCGCTGCCCGTGTCGTGGTGCAGCAGCTTCAGCGCGACCTTGCGGTCGAGCTCGGGATCGTAGGCCGCGTAGACGACGCCCATGCCGCCCATGCCGAGCACGCCCAGGACGAGGTAGCGCTCGAGCCGGATCGGCTGCGGATCGTCGCCGAAGAGCTGCGCGCGCAGCCGGGCGCGCGCGACCTCGGCCGCGACACCGGGGGCCGCGGGCTCGAGACGTGCGAGGCGCTCGGCCGCACCGCCGAGCGCGATGTCATCGCGTAGCTCGCTCGACTCGTCCACGGTCGAGCTCCCAGCCGCGGCGAAGGCTCAGTCGGCCTTCTTCGTGTCGACCTTCGCCTCGGCCTTGCCCTCGCCCTTGCTCTCGGCCTTCGCCTCGGCCTTGGTGTCGCCGGCCTTGGTGTCGCCGGTCTTCGCGTCGCCGGCCTTGGTGTCGCCGGCCTTCGTGTCTCCGGCCTTCGTGTCGCCGGCCTTCGTGTCTCCGGCCTTGGTGTCCTCGGCCTTCGCGTCGCCGGCCTTGGTGTCCTCGGCCTTCGCGTCGCCGGCCTTCGTGTCCGCCTTCGCGTCGGCGGTGGGGTTGCCCTCACCGTCGAAGCAGCAGAGCACGCCGGGATTGCGATCGCTCGCGACCGCACCGCAGCCCTCGCTCGTGCCGATCGAGATCTTGGTCTTGCCCTTCCAGACCGCGTCCTTGCACTTGCCGGCCTTGCAGTCGTTGCCGCAGCACACCGGCTCGGAGCCGAGCCCCGACTGCACGCACGGCAGCTTGGTGTCCTTGTTGATCGTGGGGCAGGGATTGATCTCGTCGGTGGTCGAGTGGCTCAGCGCCGCATTGAAGCGACCGGGCCCCGCGTTGTCGCACTCCTTCGTGGAGGTGTGCTTCGCGAGATCGTCGCCCAGGCCATCGACGCCGCACACGTGCCAGCCGGGCGCGCACATGTCCGCCGGCACCGCGCACTTCTCCCCGTCGTCGCCGCACGGCTTGCCGGTGGGCTTGTCGCGCAGGTTCTTGCTGCCCGGCCACGTGCCGACGCAGCCCGCGATGCGCGGGTTCTTGGCGACGTCGGCGAACGCCTCGCGCTGACCGTCGGCGCACCCGACCACCTTCGGATCGCCCTTCGTGCCCTCGGCGTACTTGTACTCGGCCGGACCCGGACGATCGCCATCGAAGTAGTCGCCGGAGTACGGACCGGAGCCGCAGGTGCAGCCGGCGCTCAGAAGCGACGTCAGGGCGAGCGAGAGAGCGAGTGCCACACGACGAGGGGTCCCAAACATGCGGCGAAGGATAGGCAAGCCCGCGGCCGCGTGCAACCGCGACTCGAGCCCGCGAGCGACGGCGATTCTCGAGCCCGACGTGGCTTTGCCACGGCGGAGAGCGAGCATCACTGACCGCGCCAGGAAGAGCGCCGGAGGGCGCGACCAGAGACTACTCGTCGTCGTCGGGCTCTGCCGCGAGCTCGGCGTCGAGCCGGCGCATCGCCTCGACCTGCGGCTTGCTCACCACGTAGGCCACGCCGACGCTGATGAAGTAGAGCGCCGTCATCGGGATGCCCATCAGCCAGATCGTCACCGGATCGGGCGGGGTGAGGATCGCGGACGCGATCGTGATGAGCAAGAGCGCGATCTTCCAGTGGCGCAGGAGCGAGAGGTGCGTCACCACGCCGGCCTTGGCCAAGAAGAACACCGCGAGCGGCATCTCGAACATCAGCCCGAAGCCGAGCAGCACCTTCATCACGTAGCTGGCGTAGTCCGCGTACGTGTACGCGGTCTGCACGGTGACCTCGCCGATGGTGGACTTCTTGTCGGCGTAGCTGAGGAAGAACTCGGTCGCGATCGGCAGCACGACGTAGTAGCAGAACGCCGCGCCGGCCAGGAACATCACGGCCGAGGTCGCGACGAACGGCACGACGAGCCGCTTTTCCTTCGCGTAGAGCCCGGGCGCGATGAACATCCACAGCTGGTAGAAGATCATCGGCGCTGCGAGGAAGATGGCAGCGAACAGCGCGACCCAGATGTCGGTGAGGATGACGTCGAGCGCGGAGAGGTTGAGCAGCACCGGATCGCCGGACTTGCCGAGCGAGCGCCAGGCCTCGCCGAACGGCACCCACATGAAGCTGGTGATGTGATCGACGAACGCGTAGCAGAACACCGCGGCCGCGAGCAGCACTGCGAACGCCCGGCCGATGCGCTTGCGCAGCTCGGCGAGGTGATCGAAAAACGACATGGGCGTGTCGCCCTCGGGCCCCTCGGCGAGCCCGTCCGCACCGTTTTTGTCTGCGTCGGCCACGTGGTTGCTCAGGCCGCGCCCTGATCGCGATCGCCGGGGGCGGGTGCGGCCGGGGGGCCGGCAGGTCGCGCCGCTGCGACGGCACCGTGCGGTGCGGGCGGGGGCGGATCGGCGGGCGGCGCAGCGGTGGGCTCGGGGCTCGCGGGCGCGGTGCTCGGCGGCGCAGGACTTGCGGACTCCGTCGCAACCGCAGCGGCGCCGGCGACCACCGGCGCACCCTCGCCGGGATCGGTCTGGGCCGCGGCGAGCTCGGCCCGCTTGGCCTCCTCGGCGGCCTTCACCGTCTTCAGCAGCTTGTTCTGCGCCTTCTGCATCTCCATCCGCGCCTTCATCAGCTCGCGGCGGGCAGCGTTCTCGGCGTTCTTGATGTCCTTCGCCGTGCCCGAGAGGACGCCGCGGATGTCCTGCAGCTCCTCCTCGTTCATGATCGCGTCCTTGAACTCGTCGGCCGTGTTGCGCAGCGAGCCCCAGAACTTCGCCGCGCTACGAAGGATCTTCGGCAGCTCGCGCGGGGAGAACAACAGCAACGCCATCACGGCGATGATGATGAACTCGGTCGGTCCGATGCCGAACACGGGGCCACGATAGCAGACGCACGAGTCCCCGAAAGGGGACTCGTGCGCCGTGCCCGTGCCCGTGCCCGTGCCCGTGCCCGGCGGAAGGGGCGTGCGGGGCGGAAAGGGCGCACGGTGCCCACAGATTCAGAAGCAGGCGGGGCAGGTCGCAGAGAGGCAGTCGGACAGCTCGAGCGCGAGCGCCCCCGACGACCCGAACGGCCCGCCGTACATGTCGATCACGGCACCGCAAGGCTCGAGGCAATCGGCGCCGACGCACCCGGTCTGCTGCGCGCAGTCCCGCATCGCGACGCACCCGACGTCTTGCTGACACGCGTAGAGCGGATCGAGACACAGGTTGCACGCACACGTCTCGCACTCGGTGGCGGCGATCTCGAGGCACGCATCGAGCACGGGATCGCCCGAGCCCGTCTCCACCGCGCCTCCGCTCTCGACCTCGCCACCTTCGTCGGTGGCCGGCGCGGTGCCACCGACCTCGCCGCCCTCGGCCGTGCTCGGCCCGCCGTCGTCGCTGGCCGGCGCGCCGCCGCTCGAGCCCTCGCTCTCCTCGTCGCCGCTCTCGTCCTCGTCCGCGTCGCCGTCGTCGCCCGCCGGGCCGCTGCCGATCGTGCCGATCGGCTGCCCGTTCTGGTGCGCCTGGAATCGATCGACCTCGTGGGTGCAGCCGACCACAACCGCGACGAGTGCCGCGATCGAAGTCGCCCCGAGTCCTCGCACGCTGCACGAACGTGTGCTCCGCATGATTCCCCCCGCGCCTGGGCCCGCTCCCCGAAGGGGAGTTGTAGCGGCTGTGGACGCACGCGCACGCACGATCGATGGTCCCCACGACACTTTGTGCGAGTCGCTCATCGACTGCACGACTCGTCTGCGCGATCTGTCCGATGAAGGGCCGCCTCGGCCGTGCCGATGCGATACTGCTGCGATGACTCGCCCCGTGCCCAGAACGTTCGTTGCCCTCGCCATGCTCTTGGTTCCCGCGCTCGCGCGTGCTGCCGAGATCGAGGTCTCGCCGGGCGACGACCTCGAGGGCGCGGTCAATGCGTTGCAGCCCGGCGACGTGCTGATCCTGCACGGGGGCACGTACGAGCTCACCGACCGCTTCGGCGCGACGGTGATGGGCACCGAGGCGATGCCGATCACCATTCGGGCAGCGGATGGCGAGGCCCCGCACGTGCACCGCGCGACGGCGGACGAGAACATCGTCGACTTCGACGCCGCCGAGTACGTCGTGATCCAGGGCATCGAGTTCTCGGGCGGATCGGCCGGGCTGCGCTTCGCGAGCTCGCGCAACATCACCCTGCAGGACTGCGAGGTGCACGAGACCGGCGACGTCGCGGTGCGGGCCAACGACGGTGGCGCGCTCTACGAGGGCTTCCAGATCCTGCACAACCACATCCACGACACGCACGGCACCGGCGAGGGCATGTACCTCGGCTGCAACAGCAACGGCTGTCAGTTCACCGGCGCGCTCATCGAGGGCAACTGGGTGCACCACACCAACGCGGCCGACGTCGAGCAGGGCGACGTGGGTGCTGATCGGCTCGGTTGCGATCTCGCGCTCGC
>CAZFKC010000184.1:0-10626 GCA_964519175.1 uncultured Nannocystaceae bacterium | reverse complement strand
GCTAGCGGATTCCGTCGGATTCCGTGCGAGGATGGCGACGCGCGGATGGACAGGGAGCAGCCGTCGGACGCCGGCGCCGAGTCGATCGACGACGCGCTCGTGTACGCCAAGCTCGCGGAGCGGATGCTCGGCGATCGGGCCTCGCCGCTGCGCGTCGGTCGCTTCGTCGTGCTGCGACGGCTCGGCCAGGGCGCGATGGGGGCGGTGTACGTCGCGTACGATGCCGAGCTCGATCGCCAGGTCGCGCTCAAGCTCCTGCACCGCCGCGTCGCCGACGACGGCTCGGCGGGACGCGAGCGGATCCTCCGCGAGGCGCACGCGCTCGCGAAGCTGTCGCATCCCAACGTCGTCACCGTACACGAGGTCGGCGAGCACGGCGGTCGGGTGTTCCTCGCGATGGAGCTCGTGGTCGGCACCACGCTGCGCGAGCGCTGGCACGGCACGGCCCGCGACTGGCGCGAGGTGCTCGCCAACGGGGTCGAGATCGGCAAGGGCGTCGCGGCGGCCCACAAGGTCGGGCTGGTGCACCGCGACCTCAAGCCCGACAACGTGCTGGTCGGCGACGACGGGCGCCTGCGCGTCGTCGACTTCGGGCTCGCGCGCATGCACGGGGACGTCGGCTCGACGGACGGCACGAGCGGCGAGTCCGGACGCAGCGCGGAGCTGACCGCGACCGGCAGCTTGGTCGGCACGCCGGCCTACATGGCACCCGAGCAGCTCGCCGGCGCGGCTGCCGATGCCCAGAGCGATCAGTTCGCGATCTGCGTCGTGCTCTGGGAAGGCCTGTTCGGTGCGCGCCCGTTCGTGGGCGAGAGCATCGCCGAGCTCGCGCGAGCGATGCGCGAGGGCGAGCCCCGCGGCAGCTCGCGCAGGGTGCCGTCGTGGCTGCGCAGCGTGCTGGTGCGTGGCCTCGCCCACGACCGCCGGCAGCGCTGGCCAACACTCGATCTGTTGGTGGCGGAGCTCGAGCGCGGCCAGGCCCGCGCACGTCGACGCTGGCTCGGTATCGGTGCGTTGGCGCTGCTCGGCGCAGGCATCGGCGGCGTCGCGCTCGTGCACGCCGACGAGCTGAGGCGACGTGCGCACTGCGAGGAGCTGGGTGCCGCGATCGCGGAGGTCTGGAACGACGACATCGCGCAGCGCGTCACCGCAGCCGTGGTCGCGACCCAGGTACCGGGCGCAGACCAGCTCGCCGCAAAGCTCGTACCGCTGGTCGCGGCGCAGGCCGACGCGTGGAGGTCCGCGCGCGCAAGCACTTGCATCGCCGACGACGTCGAGCACACCTGGGACGCCGAGACCCACACGCGCGCGCTCGCCTGTCTCGAGCTCGCGCGGCTCGACCTCGATGCGTTGATCGACTCGATCCTCGTGGCCGATCGCACGGCGGTGCACCGCGCGACCGAGGCCGCCTACACGCTCGTGCCGATAGGACCATGCGTCGACGTCGATCGCCTACGCAGGACACCGGCGCCTGCGGACGAGCTGCGCGACGCAGTGCAGCCGGTCCGCGCCAACCTCGTGCGCGCTCGCGTGCTCGTGCGCGCCGGCGAGCTCGAGGCTGCGCGTAGCCGCGTCGATGCCGCCCGATCCGATGCCGATGCGCTCGGATGGGCCCCGCTCTCCGCCGAGACCCTCCTCGCGCTCGGCGAGCTGCAGCTGCTGCTCGGCGAGCTCGAGGCCGCGGAGCGAGCGCTCGTCGACGCCTACTTCCTCGCGATGAATGCCGGCGCCGCGGAGATCGGCACCGACGCGGCGACGCTGCTCGTGCGTGTCGTCGGCGACGAGCTCTCGCGCCCGGGCGATGGCTTCGTGTGGGCGCGCCATGCCGACGTCGCACTGGGTCAGCTCGACGAGCCCGAGGGCGGGCGGGCCACTGCGCTGTCGATGGCGCGCGCTCGGCTGCACCGCGGCCGCGGCGAGCTCGATGAAGCGGAGGCGCTCGAGCGTCGCGTCATTGCGCTACGCGAGGCCGCGCTCGGCGAAGATCATCCACTCGTCGCGACGAGCCTCGACGCACTGGCCGTCACGCTCCTCGAGCGCGGCGCACACGCGGAGGCGCTCGCCGCCGCCGAGCGATCGCTCGCCATCCGCGAGCGGATCTTCGGCCCCGATCATCCCGCAGTGGCCGACGCGCTGCAGGGCATGGCCGATCTACTGTCGAGCATCGGCGAGCCGAAGCGCGCCAGATCCTACGCCGAGCGAGCAGTCGCGATCTCCGAGCGTGTCTACGGCCCCGAGCACACGCTGACCGCCGGCTCGCTCGCCGCACTCGCGAACGTTCTGCTGCAGCTCGGCGAGCTCGCCGAAGCACGCGCGCTGCACGAACGTACGCTCGCGATCGTCACGGCCACAGTCGGTCCAGACCATCCCGACGCCGCGGTCGCACTGCTCAACCTCTCCAGCGACCACTATTTCGCCGGCGACTATGCAGGCGCCAAGGTCCTGCTCGAGCGCGCGCTCGCGATCCAGACCGCGGCGCTCGGCGAGACCAACGACATCATCTCGTCGACCCGCAACAACCTCGCGACGATGAACATCATGCTGGGCGATCACGCGGCGGCGCGCGGATTGCTCGAGCGCGTGCTCCTGGATCGCGAGCGCACGCTCGGTTCCGACAATCTCAAGCTCACCGGCGTGCTCGTCAACCTCGCCGAAGTCCATCGCGTGCTCGGGCTGCCCGGCGCCGGCCGCCCGCTACTCGAGCGTGCGCTCGCGATCCGCGAGGCGAACGGCGAGACGGAGAATGCCGACTACGCGAACGACCTGGCGAACCTCGCGGCCTACGACGTCGATGCGGGCGAGACTGCGGCCGCGCGACCACGGTACGAGCGCGCGCTCGCGATCTGGGAGCGTGAGCTGGGCCCCGACCACGTCGCGTGCGCGTATGCCTGGGTCGGGCTCGCCCGCGTGGCGCTCGCCGAACATCGCGCCGAGGATGCGCTGACCGCCGCGCGCAGGGCCGTCCTTCTGCGCGATCGCGGCCCTTCGCACCCGAGCGACGCAGCGGAGGCGCGCTTCCTCCTGGCGCAGACGCTCTGGCCCACCGAGCCGAGGCGTGCGCGCGACCTGGCGCTGCGCAGCCTCGACGAGCAACGCGAGCACGCCGCCGACCCGGGCGACGTGGAGAGGATCGAACGCTGGCTCGCGAGCCACCGCTGACCACGACGCCGCTTCAACCGGAGCCGCGCGCAGCGAGCCACGCCGCGAGCCGCGGGTGCGCCTGGGGCAGGTGCGCGACGGCGAGCCGATCGGCGGCGACCTCGAGCACCGTGCTGCACATCGCGGCGTCACCACGCTCGTGGTGCACCCAGGCGAGCAGCACGAGCGTCGAGCCGAACTGGTTCGTGCGCAGCACCGCACGCGTCGCGTCGTCGAGATCGCTGGTGAACCGCAGGTGGTCGCCGCGCTCGAACGCCAGCACGAGCTCGCAGTCGAGTCGCATCATCCGGATCATGTCGCCGGTCTGGCCCTGGCCGTCGGGAATCGCCGCGCGCAGCCGCTCGGCCGCAGCGACGTCGCCACCGAGCGCGACGAGCTGGACCTCGTTGAGCCGTGCGAGCTCGAGGATCGGCAGGAAGTCCCGCGGAGGTCGGTCGCCGAGCTCGGCGAGCGCAGCCCGGGTGGCCGTCAGCGCCTCGGCGAGCTTGCCCTGCAGCCACGCGGCGCAACCGACCACGTACCACGCGTTGCCACGCAGGGCGCTCGTCGTGCTGCGTCCGCGCAGCACGTCGCGCGCCGCTGCCTCGGCGCCCGCGAGATCGTCGCGCGCGAGCAGTCGATGGGCCCGCGCGAGCGCGCCGGCGCGCCGCAGCCACACCGAGGCCCCCACGAACGCCGCGATCGCGAGCACGGGCGCGACGGGACCGAGCCAAGGCGCGAGCACGAGGATCGCCGCGCCGGGCAGGCACATCACGCCCACCACCTTCGCCGCCGCGAGCATCATCGGCGCCGAGAAGCGCCCCTTCACCTCGCCGCTGCCGTCGACGATCATGAGCTGCCCCGGCTGCGCGTCCTCGAGGCTCTTCGCGAAGCCTCCGGCGCGGCGAACCGCGGGCAAGTCGTCGTGCTGCAGCTCGTCCATCGCGGCTCACTCGCCGGCGGCGCGGTGCCAGGCCTCGATCGCTCCCTGTCGCGTCCGCTCGCCGAGCTGACGCGCCGAGTCGGCCGCCTGCTTCGACAGCTCGTCGAGCTGCTCGGGCGAGAGCGCGGCCTTCGTGCGCTCGACCTCGGCGGCGATCGCGGTGTCGCTGCGCAGCAGCGCACGCCCGGACTCCGAGCGCTCGAGCTGCTCGCGCCAGTCGATCTTCGCGAGCACGCGCATGAGGTAGCCGCCGGCGATCTTCGCGACCAGCACCTTGTCCGTCACCCGGTTGAACGCGCTCTCCGCATCGCGATCCTCGATCGCGGTGATGGCCTCGCGCACCGCGGTCTTGGCGTCGTCGTCGAGCATCGCGCTGCCCTCGAGCTTGCGCAGGTTCGTGAGCGCGCGCTCGCGATCCTCGCGGCGGATCCCGACATAGGCACCGACGAGCCACACGCCTTCGTCGTCGAGCCCGAGCGTGTGCGCGTCGGTCAGGAACGCCTCGAGATCGTCGAGCGCCGGCTCGTCGTCCTGCTTCTGGAAGCGCACGATGCCGCGCAGCAGCACCCCCGGAGCGTGCCATTGCGCGTACACGTAGTCGTCGCTCGCATCGGCAGGCGCACCGGCGAACGCGCGCGTGAACGCGACGACGTCGACGCGGCTCGCCGCGAGATCCTCGAGGTACGCGGTGGCCTCCTCCTCGCTGAGGCAGGGCCAGTGGTACTGGAAGAACGCGAGCGCGCGCAGCAGTCGCGCGGCCACCCGGACCCCGTCGGGCTCGAGGCCGACGGGATCCAGCTCCGCGAGCTCGTACAGCACGAAGCCCTGCGGCGCCTTCTGGCTGCCGGTCCAGAGCATCGCCAGCGCGAGATGCTCCCAGGCCGAGTCGTACCACTGCAGCACGGGCTGCGCGGCCGGCTCGTTCGCGGAGGCGACGACGATCTGGTGGAGCAACGTCGGGTACGCGTCTTCGTCGGCGCTGCGCAGCTCGTCCTTCAGCTCGTAGAACTCCTTGGCGAGCACCGCGTAGTCACCCGCGGAGAGCTCGACCGCGGCGCCGCTGCGGCCGAGCAGCTTCCCGAAGATGCTGGCGGTGAGCTGGCGGATCTTGGTCGACGAAGCATCGGGCGCCGGCTGGTCGAGCGGTGCCGAGCGCAGCGCGACCTTGAGCCCGCGGTAGAGCACCGCTTCGCTCGACTCCGAGGCCTCGCGCAGCTCGCGACGCTCGCGCTCGATCGGCGTCTCGCACGAGAGGTAGCCGCACGCGCACAGCACCACTGCGAGGACGAGCACGACCGACTGGAGCGAACGCCGACGGACGCGAGGCACCGAGCCAGGATGGAACAGGGCCGACGCGGGCGCCAGCGCGATCGCGTCACCGCCGACGTGGCCGAGCCGAGCCCGGCTGCGCGCTCGGTGCGAGCGCGCCCAGCAAGCCCGCACCGACCGTGCCGAGCTCGAGCGGCAGACCCAGCTCGAGCATCGTCTGTGCGCCGATGATCGCCGCGAGCATCGCGGTCGCGACGGCGCGCGCGTCGACACCGGGGTGCACGCGGCCGCGCCGCTGATCGGCGGCGATGACCGAGGCCAGGCGATCGATCGCGTCGCCGACGAATGCGAGGTAGCGCGCGCGCACTGCCGGTGAGCGCACGCAGGCATCGATGAGCTGGTGGGGACGCACGCCGCCCTCGCGCGTCAGGGGATAGCGGCCGCTGCCCGCCGCGGCGAGGAAGCGGAGCGCGACGGTGGCGAGATCGAGCTCCTCGCCGGCGAACACGTCGTCGAGCAGCGGCAGCCCGAGCGACTCCATCACGGCCACGAGGAACGCATCGCGATCCTGGAAGTGCACGTAGAACGCACCGCGCGTCTTGCCTGCAGCGGCACAGATGTCGTCGAGGCTGGGCGCGTCGAGGCCACGCTCGGCGAAGAGCTCGGCCCCGGCGCGCAGCAGTGCGGCGCGGGTCTCGGCCATCGTGTCCACGCGGGCCCGCGGCGCCGAACGGCGTGCGGAGGTCTTCTTCGTGCGTACGGTTGACATACGAGCTCGTATGTGGGAACCCGAATCCAGATACGCGATCGTATCTGGATTTCCAGGAGCCCACCATGCACGCCGCCCGCCGCATCGACCTCGACGCGCCCTCGCCCGCGTACTCCGGCCCCACGCGGCTCGACGAGCTGCTCCCGCTCGCGCACGAGCAGCTCGTGCCGCTCTACGAGGCCGCCACCGTTCCGCCGCTCGGCGCGCTCGACGGAGATCTCCGTGGTCGCATGCTCGCGGTCCCGGCCCTGCCCGCGCTCGTCACTGCGCTGCCGCGCGCGTGGGCGCGGACCGAGGCCTTCCCGTGGCGCGGCAAGAGCTTCGCCGCGCTCGCCGACGATCACGGCACGGGCGTCAACCGCGTCGTCAGCGACCGCGTGCGACTGTTCAGATTCACCACCTTCGTCGGTCCCTCGCGCCACGACGGTGCGCCGACGGTGCAGCTCGACTACGACCACCCCGGCAACCCGTTCTTCATCCGGGCGATCGAGGACGAGCTGCGCGAGCTCGCACCCGGGCTCTACCTCGGGCAGGCGTGGCTGCGCACGGGCACGACCAGGCGCTTCGTGCTGTGGTTCGGGCTGCAGCAGCGATGAAGCGCGCGCTCGTCACCGGCGCGTCCGGGTTCATCGGTGCCCACGTCGTGCAGGCGCTCGTGTCGCGCGGCGTCGATGTCCGCGCGCTGCTGCTGCCCGGCGATGCTGCACCCGCGCTCGCGAACCTCCCGGTCGAGCGCTGCACGGGCGACGTCTGCGATCGCGACGCGCTCGCGCGCGCGATGCGGGGTGTAGACCACGTCTTCCACCTGGCCGCGGTCTACGTGCTGTGGGCGCGCGATCCGTCGCTGATGCAGCGCGTCAACGTCGAGGGCACGCGGAACGTGCTCGAAGCCGCGGCCCAGGCCGGCGTGCAGCGGGTCGTCCACACCAGCTCGATCGCGCGCTTCGGCGGCCAGGGTCTCGACCGGCAGGCGACCGAGCAGAGCGAGTTCCGGCTCGGTGCCACCGGTGACGTCTACAGCCGCACGAAGGCCGACTCGCACGAGCTCGCGGTCGCGGCCGCACGCGCAGGGCAAGACGTGGTGATCGTCGCGCCGACGGGACCCCTCGGCCCCGGCGACCTCGTGCCCACCCCCACCGGGCGACTGCTCCTCTCGTGCGCGCGCATGCCGGTCGTCATGGTGGTGCGCTCGGTCTGCAACTTCGGCGACGTGCGCTCGATCGCCCTCGGGCACCTGCTCGCGGCCGAGCACGGCAAGCGCGGCGAGAGCTACCTGCTCGGCGATAGCGATCTGACCTTCGCCGAGCTCGCCGAGCTCGCGCTCGCGGCGGTGGGACGCGGCGCGCCGGTCGTCGAGCTACCCGAAGGGATCGCACGCGCCGGCGCGGCGCTCCTCTCCGGCATCGCCGACCGCATCACCCACCGTGCACCGCCGGTGACCCGCGAGGCCGCCGCGATCGCACGGCTCGGCCTCGCCGCGGATTGCAGCAAGGCCCGCCGCGAGCTGGGCTACACGTCGCGCCCGATCGAGCAGGCCGTCGCGGACGCGATCGCGGACTTCCGTGCGCGTGGGCTCCTGCGCTGATCGAGGGCCGACCCACCGCCGCCGGTCCCGGGCGCCCTCGAAATGCGGCATGCTCGGCCCGCGCGACCGCACGGCGGTCGCCCGCGAGGTCACACCGTGAGCAGCGTCGCCGAGATCTACGAGAGCATGGACTACGGGCCCGCACCCGAGTCGGGCAGCGCCGCACAGGGCTGGCTGCGCGCCCACGCCGGCCGCTTCGAGCTCTACTACGACGGACGCTGGACCGCGCCGCAGGCCGGCACGTACTTCGACACGCTCGACCCCGGCAAGAACGCCGTGCTCGCCCAGGTCGCGCAGGCCGGCAAGGCCGACGTCGATCTCGCCGTCGCTGCCGCTCGTCGTGCGCAACCCGGCTGGGCGGCGCTGCCCGGCCACCAGCGCGCGCGTCACCTCTACGCGCTCGCGCGGCTCGTGCAGCGCCACTCGCGACTGCTCAGCGTCGTCGAGACGCTCGACAACGGCAAGCCGATCCGCGAGACCCGCGACATCGACATCCCGCTCGTCGCGCGGCACTTCTACCACCACGCCGGGTGGGCGCAGCTCGCCGAGACCGAGCTCGCCGGGCTCGCGCCGATCGGCGTGATCGGCCAGGTCATCCCCTGGAACTTCCCGCTCTTGATGCTCGCATGGAAGATCGCGCCCGCGATCGCGGCCGGCAACACGCTCGTCATCAAGCCCGCCGAGTTCACGCCGCTGTCGGCCCTGCTCTTCGCCGAGCTGTGCGACAAGGCCGGGCTGCCGCGCGGCGTCGTCAACGTGATCACCGGCGACGGCGCCACCGGGGCCGCGATCGTCGAGCATCCCGACGTCGACAAGATCGCGTTCACAGGCTCCACCGAGGTCGGCCGCATCATCCGCAAGGCCACCGCCGGCTCCGGCAAGCACCTCACGCTCGAGCTCGGCGGCAAGTCGCCGTTCATCGTGTTCAACGACGCCGATCTCGACAGCGCCGTCGAGGGCGTCGTCGATGCGATCTGGTTCAACCAGGGTCAGGTGTGCTGCGCCGGCTCGCGACTGCTGGTCCAGGAGGACGTCGCGCCCCGCTTCCTCGCGAAGCTCAAGGCGCGCATGGAGACGCTGCGCGTCGGCGATCCGCTCGACAAGTGCATCGACATCGGCGCGATCGTGGCGCCCGTGCAGCTGCAGCGCATCGACGCGCTCGTGAAGCAGGGCGTCGCCGAGGGCGCGAAGCTGTTCCAGCCCTCGTGGGCCGTGCCCGCCGAGGGCTGCTTCTATCCCCCGACCCTGTTCACCGACGTGCATCCCGCGTCGACCATCGTGCAGGAGGAGATCTTCGGACCCGTGCTGGTGTCGATGACGTTCCGCACCCCCGACGAGGCGGTCGAGCTGGCGAACAACACCCGCTACGGCCTCGCCGCCAGCGTGTGGACCGAGTCGATCAACCTCGCCCTCGACATCGCGCCGCGCATCCAGGCCGGCGTCGTGTGGGTGAACAGCACGAACGTCTTCGACGCCGCCTGCGGCTTCGGTGGCTACCGCGAGTCGGGCTTCGGCCGCGAGGGCGGCATCGAGGGCATGCACGCGTACCTGCATCCCGCGTTCGAGCACGAGCTGCCGCGCTACGAGGAGACGCCCGCGAGCGCGGCGCCCTACCCCGGCTTCGTGGAGGGCGGCGTGCAGGTCGCAGGCGGCGGCATCGACCGCACGCCGAAGCTCTACATCGGCGGCAAGCAGGCGCGGCCCGACGGCGCGTACAGCCGCGCGATCGTCGGCGCCGGCGGAAAGCTGGTCGGCGAGGTCGGCGACGGCAACCGCAAAGACATCCGCGACGCGGTCGAGGCCGCGCGCAAGGCCGACGGCTGGGCCACCACCGCGGCCCACACCCGCGCGCAGATCCTCTACTACGTCGCCGAGAACCTCGAGGCACGCCACGCCGACTTCGTCGCGCGCATCGCCGCGATGACGGGCGACGACGCCGGTGCGCGGCGCGAGGTCGAGGCCACGATCGCGCGGCTCTTCTCCTACGGCGCGTGGGCGGACAAGTTCGAGGGCGTCGTGCACAACCCGCCCGGCCGCAACGTGACGATCGCGATGAACGAGCCCATCGGCATCGTCGGCATCGCGTGTCCCGACGAGCTGCCGTTGCTCGGCTTCGTCTCGCTCGTCGCGCCGGCGATCGCGGTCGGCAACCGCGTGATCGCGATCCCCTCGCAGCGCTGGCCGCTCGCCGCCGTCGACCTCTACCAGGTGCTCGACACCTCCGACGTGCCCGGCGGCGTGGTCAACATCGTCACCGGTGGTCGCGACGAGCTCGCCAAGGTGCTCGCCGAGCACGACGAGGTCGACTCGATGTGGTACGTGGGGCCCGCGGCCGGCAGCCGCATGGTCGAGCTGGCGAGCGTCGGCAACATGAAGCGCACGTGGGTGAACTACGGGCGCCGCCGTGACTGGTTCGATCGCACGCAGGGCGAGGGCCGCGAGCTCCTGCGCCACGCGGTGCAGGTCAAGAACGTGTGGGTCCCGTACGGCGAGTGAGCACGGCCTTGTTCCCGCAGGAGATCATCCGCAAGAAGCGTGACGGCGGGGCGCTCGCGCCCGCCGAGATCGAGGCGTTCGTGCGCGGCCTCGTCGACGGCTCGTTCACCGAGGGGCAGGTCGCCGCGCTCGCGATGGCCGTGTTCTTCCGCGGCATGACGATGGACGAGCGCGTGGCGCTGACGCGGGCGATGACGCGCTCGGGCACCGTGCTCGACTGGACGGGCCAGGACCTGCCCGGCCCCATCGTCGACAAGCACTCGAGCGGTGGCGTGGGCGACAAGGTCAGCCTGGTGCTCGCACCGATGCTCGCGGCGTGTGGCGCCGTGGTGCCGATGATCTCCGGCCGCGGCCTCGGCCACACCGGCGGAACGCTCGACAAGCTCGACGCGATCCCGGGCTACGTCAGCACGCCCGACAATGCGA
>CAZFKC010000183.1:0-10742 GCA_964519175.1 uncultured Nannocystaceae bacterium | reverse complement strand
CCGGCGCGACCGGCCGCGAGCGCACCGAGCCGCCCTGCGGGAGCGAGCGCGGCGAAGCCGGCGGCCGCTCGCGCGACACCGACCTCCGCGAATCCGCCCGCATCCGCGCGGCCCACCGCGACGGCGCGGCCCGCCGCGAATGGTCGCGCACCCACGCCGAGCGCCGCGACCACGCCGCGTGCACCGGTGGCGACACGCCCGAACACCACGCCGACGCGACCCGCCGCTGCGAGCACGCGTCCGAGCACACCGACCGCGAGCCGTCCGGTTGCGCCCGCGCCGAGCCGACCGAGCACCGCGCGCCCGAGCACACCTGCACCGAGCGCGGCGAAGCCGACGAGCTCGCGTGCCGCGATCAGCACGCGACCGGCCGCGCCGCCGAGTGGCGCACGCGCAGCGAGCCCGCCGAGCGCAGCGGCGCCGCGTCCGAGCACACCCGCACGCGCGCCCGCTCCTGCGCCGCGCGCTGCCGCGGCTCCGCCCGCACGCGTCGAAGGCGACAAGCGCGTGATGGCAGTGCGCACGCGTGCGCCCGCACCCGCGGCGCCCGGCGTGCCGACGGCCGTCGCACCCGGCCGCACGCTGCCGATGGTGATCCCACCGCCGCCGCGCGAAGAGTTCGACGATCAGAACACGGTCATCTTCCGCGGAGATGCCTGACGCCAGCTTCACCGACGCGAGCGGCCGCGCTTCGATGCGCGCCGCTCGTTCGGACGACACAGCTGCAGCGTGAAGTCGTCGACGAGGTCGGCGATCTCCGCATCGCTCGGGCCGGGCGGGAAGTAGCCGAGCGCCGCATCCGGCTTGCCCAGCAGCGCGCCGTCGGTCGCCGCCGGCTCCTCGACCACCCACTCGCCGTCGAGCTCGGCGATCGGCTCGTCGACCAGCCAGCCCGCGTCGAGCTCGGACATCGCGGACTTGCGCGAGGCGGCTTCGTCGGCGCCGTCGACGACAGGTGGCGCGATGCGAGGTGCTGGTTGCATCCGAGTCCTCCGGGGCGCGGTCGACATGAGCAACTCGTGTGCCAGCGAGGCACACCTGCGACCCGGCTGGCTTGGCGACGGACGCCCCGCGGAGCTGGGCAATCCGTGATGTGCAACTCGCCCGGCCCGAGGTTCCCGGAGCCAGCCGCCGTCGGCGGTCAGGGCAGGAACAGCAGCAGGATCTGCGCGACGCAGCACGGCTTCTTCGAGCCGGTGGCCGAGAACGTCAGCGTGAACGTGCCCTGCTCGCCGGGCGGACGCGGCACCAACGCGTCGAGCGTCGCGGTGAGCGTGATGTCGCTGCCGACCTTCGCGACGTCGGGGAAGCGCAGCTTCTCGATGCCGTAGTTGAGGATCGACGAGACCCCCTGCACCTCGAGCAGCTCGCCGAAGAGCAGCGTCGGCACGAGCGACAGCACGAAGTAGCCGTGCACGATGGTGCCGCCGAACGGAGTCGCGCGCGCACGCTCGACGTCGAGGTGGATCCACTGATGATCGCCGGTCGCGTCGGCGAAGCGCTGCACCGCGGCTTGGTCGATGTGGTGCGCCGGGCTCGGCCCCAGCGTCCTGCCCACGATCCCACGCAACCCTTCGATGCCCTGGACGACGAGACGCTCGCTCACCCGCCCTTTCTGCCACGCGGAGCGCCGCGCGGTAAAGCCAGCTCAGCGTGCGGCGGCGCGGGCTCGCTGCAGCGCGCGCTCGAGGTCGGCGAGCTCGCCCCCGACCACGTCGAGCGGCGTCTCGATCGCGACCGCCCGCTCGAGCAGCGTCACCGCGGCCTCGGCATCGCCCGCGGCGAGCCGCGTACGCCCGAGCGCCCCGAGCGCGAACGCGAGCTGCGGATGCTCGAGCCCCACCGCATCCTCGATGATCGTCACCGCCCGCTCGAGCTGCTCGGTCGCAGCATCGAGCCGGCCGCTCTGCCGCAGCACCTCGCCGAGGTTCGCACGCGCGAGCCCGACCTTCACGTGATCGGCCCCGAGCAGCTGCTCGTAGATCGTGACGGCACCGCGATAGCTCGCCTCGGCCTCCGCGTACTGCTTGCGGGCGAGCTGCACGCCCGCGAGGTTCGCGAGGCACGTCGCGAGCGTGGGATCGTCGGTGCCGCCGTGCTGCTCGACGATCCAGCGCGCGCGCTCGAACAACTGCTCGGCGCGATCGAGCTCGTCGCCGGCGAACGCGATGTTGCCGAGGTTGATGAGCGTGTCGGCGAGCGCCGGGTGCTCGGGCCCCAGTGCACGCTCGCGGATCGTCAGCGCGCGCTCGACCAGCGGACGCGCGGCCGCCAGCTCGCCGCGCTCGGCCAACAGCGCACCGAGGTTGTCGAGCGCGGTCGCCAGCCGCGGATGCTCCGGGCCCAAGACCGCCTCGTGGATCGCGATCGCCTCGCGCAGGTGCTGCTCGGCCTCCTGGCGCCGTCCGAGCATCCACAGATCGCTGCCGAGGTTGTTGTGCGACGACGCCACCGCCGGATGCTCGCGGCCCAGCACCCGCGTGCGGATCGCGAGCGCGAGCTCGTCGCCCTTGCGCGCCGCGTCGAGCTCGCCCTCGCGGAACTGCAGCAGCCCCAGGTTGCTGAGCAGGTTGGCCTCGAGCAGCTCGTCGCCGCCGGCACGGGCGATCGCCGCCTCGGCATCGTGACTCCACCGCAACCCCTGATCCGGACGCGAGAGCTCGCGCCCCACCACCACCACGAGCTCGGTCATCGCCTGCGCCGCGACCTCGTCGTGCCGCGACGCGACCGCGGTCCAGGCCGCATCGGTCAGCACGCGCTGCGCCTGCTCGTACTCGCCCAGCGCCTTGTGCAGCCGGCCCACGCGGAGCAGCGCTTCGGCCTGCACCGGCGTCCACTCGCAGCGCAGCGCCTCGCCGAGCGCGAGCCGTGCGCGCTCGAAGCCCTCGGCGTAGCGACCGGCCAGCTCGAGCGCCTCGACCTCGGCGAGCAGCCCCCGCACGAGCGCGACCTGCTCGCGCGTCGCGGCATCGGCGTCGACGAGCCGCGCGGTCTGCCCGGCGACGCAGCGATCCGGCGGAGGCAGCTCGGCGATCATGCGCGAGGCGTTCTCGATCGCCTCGGGGGTCGGCGCGTCGAGCAGCTCGAGTCGGGCCGAGAGCGCCTGCAGCCTGCGCTCGAGGCACTGCACCTCGGGGGTCGGAGCGCCGCCCACCGCACAGCTCGCGATCCAGCGCTCGCGCCAGCGCAGCGTCCAGTCGTCGACGCGCGGCTCGAGCAGTCCCCAGGCGACCTCGGCGTAGCCGACCCCGCTGCTGGCGAAGGCAGCCGCGATGCCGTCACGACGCGATCGATTCCACAGCTGCTGCATGCGCTCGATCCCCGCGTCGCAGCGAAGGGTGGCGGCCTTCGGTCCGAGCATCGCCGGCACGATCGCCGCCACCGCGAGCACGGCGAAGCCCCCGACGACGTACGCAGTGCGCCGTCGCGGCGGCTTCGGACGCGCGGCCGAGATCGCGTCGAGCAGCGCATTCATCGAGCGATGGCGATCCTCGGGCCGGAACGCCAGCCCTCGCGCGAGCTCGGCATGCAACCACGCCGGGATCGGCCCGCCCGTGTCGAACGCCGGGACGTCGCCGAGGATCTTGCTGCGGATCAGCTCGCTCGCGCGGCCGCCGAACGGACGCACGCCGGTGAGCGCTTCCCACAGCGAGATGCACCAGCTGTACTGATCGGCGCGCGCATCGATCGCACCGCCCGCGTGTTGCTCGGGGGCCATGTACGCGGGCGTGCCCATCGCGCGACCCGTCCGCGTGAGCGAGTCGCCGGGCTCCCAGGCCGGACCCGCATCACGCGAGCGCAGCTGCGTGATGCGGGGCTGTTCGTCCTCGTGCGCGAGCCCGAAGTCGAGCACCACGACGCGCGCAGGCTCGCCGCTGCCGACGACGACGTTGTCGGGCTTGAAGTCGCGGTGCACGATGCCCGCGGCGTGTGCGGCTGCGAGCCCGGCGGCCGCCGCCGCGAAGACCGCGAGCACTTCGTCGGTGGTGCGGGGCTGGGCGCGCAGCCACACGCGCAGGTTCGTGCCCTCGATCAGCTCCATCGCGATGAACGTGTGGCCGTCGGCGGTGCCGACGTCGTAGACGGCGACGATGTTCGGATGCGAGAGGCGACCGAGCGCCTTCGCCTCGCGCTGCAGTCGCGCGCGATGGACCTCCGCCGCATCGCCGCTGGCGCGATCGCTGCGCAGCACCTTCAGCGCGACCTTGCGATCGAGCTCGGGATCGTAGGCGACGTACACCGTGCCCATGCCGCCGACGCCGAGCCGCTCGAGCACGGCATAGCGGCCGATGCGAGCCCGCCTCGGGCCGAGCTCGCCACGCGAGTGCGGTGCGCCCTCGCGCGACATCGCCGATCAGCATCGCGACTGCAGCGCGACGCCGCAAGCGGCGGTGCTCACTGCTCGTGGACGAGCTCGCGCAGTCGCTGCAGTGCCGGCGCGAGCTCGTGCTGCGCGATCGCTCGAGTCGCGACGGGCAGCGCCGCGGTCTCGAGCGCGCGTCCGCGCCCGACGAGGATGCCGAGCGCCAACGAGGTGGCGCTGGCCGGACGCGGTGGCAGCTCCCACAGCTCGGCGGCGAGCCGGCCGGTCTGCACGGCATCCTGCAGCGCACCGAGCTCGTCCTGAAGCGCGGACAGCTCGCGCTCGACGTCGGCGAGGTCCCAGTCGAGCGCCGCGCCCACGAACTCGAGCGTGTAGCGCAGGTTCTTGATCTCGATGCGGAGCGCGTGGGCGCGCGGCGCAGTGCCGTCGTCGTGCAGACGCGCGAGCGCGCGTTCGCAGCGCTCGACGCGACGCATGACGAGCTGCGGCGCGCGCACGGCCACGGTGTCGCGCCCGGCCGCGGCATGCGAAGCGATGCAGCGCTCGATCGCACGATCGAGCTCGTCCCAGCCCGGCGCGTCGAGCTCGGCCAGCGCGGCTCTGCGCGCGCGCCTGCGCCGACGTTGCAGCCGCTCGTCGATGTCACGCCACCCCGCCAGCTCGACCTCGGGGAACTCCTTGCGCAGCTCGTCGAGCGAGAGCCGCTGCACATCGAGGTCGCGCACCTCGCCGAGCAGACGTCCCATGCGACGCACCTCGTCGCGCACCGACTCCGCGACGCCGTCCTCGAACGCGTCCTCGAACACGCGCAGCGCGGTCCGCATGCGCCGCATCGCGACGCGCATCTTGTGCACGTGCTCGGGGTCCAGACCGACGCGCACGCCGGGTACGTGCGCGCATGCGGTCGCCCACCACGCGCCGATCACCGCGCGTGCGGCCTCGCCGAGCGGTTGCTCGCCGCTCAGCACCGGCGGACGCGTGCCGTAGCGGAAGCCCGCGAGCCCGAGCAGCTCGCGCGCGCGCTCGAACTTCGTGCGCCGCGACGCGCCCAGCCCCTCGCGCCGACCGAGCTCGCGACCGAGCTCGGCGAGCGCGTCACGCGAGCCGTCGCGCAGCTCGACCTCGAGCTCGCCGAAGGAAGCCCGGCGTCCGTGGGGCTCCGCGGCCTCGACGGCGTCGACACACAGCTCGAGCCGCGCCTGCGGCAGCCCGACCGCGTAGCGGCGGCGCAGCGTGTCGAGCGTGACGACCTCGCGCGGCACCTCGGAGAGCACCAACCCGAACTCGCGGAGCACCAGCTTGCGCACGTGCTCGCCGGCGTCCTCGTCGGGCGCGAGCGTGTGGATGTACTCGGCGCGCGAGAGCACGAGCTCGGCTTCGATCGGCACCGGCTTGAGCTCGACGGTGCGCAGCCCACCACTCACGCGGCACCGCGCGGCGAGCCCCGCAGCCGCGAGCTCGTCGCTGCGCGTGTCGAGGTAGACGTCGCGATGACGCGCCTCGACCGGGCCGTCGATCGTCGAGCGCCGGCGCAACCACGCGAGCACCGTGTCCTCGGCGAAGCCGGGCCCGCACGCGAGCTTGACCTCGACCTCCTCGGCGACCACGAAGCGAAGCTACACGAAGATCGGCGCGGCTGATCGTCCCCGGGTTGCGCCTCATTTTACTAGTGATATAGTAAAAGTCCACGCGATGCCCTTCGAGGTCCATCTCGACTACGACCGGGGCGTACCGGTCTATCGTCAGATCTACGCGGCAGTGGTGCATGCGCTGTCGACGGGCCGACTTGCGGCCGACGAACAGCTGCCGACCATCGCCGAGCTTTCGTCACGGCTCGGTGTCAACCCGAACACGGTAGCCCGCGCCTACCGCGACCTCGAGCAGGCCGGACACATCGTCGGCAAGCGCGGGCGCGGGACGTTCCCGGTGCCCGGCCGCACGCCCACCTTCGACCGCGAGGGCGTGCTGCGCGACATCTACCAGCGTGCGATCGCCGAAGGGGCGGAGCATGCGATCAGCGCTCGCGAGATCATCCGCTATTTCCGGAAGGCGCTCCATGACGAGTAGACGACGAAGCCGCGCAATCCTCCGCGCCGCGATGCAGACGCTGCGCCGCCACCCCCAGCTCGTGTGGTTCTCGGTGATGACGATCGCGATCTCGTCGGTGATCGGCGTGCTCGCGGGCGGGCTCGCGTGGTCGGGCAGCGAGCTCGCCACGCTGCTGACCGAGCGCGGCTTCGTCGAGGGCGCGCCCGACTCGATCGCACAGCGGGCCGTGCTCGGCGGCGGGCTCGCCACATGGTTCGCCGCGCACCTCACCGGCTCGTTCTTCGGCGTCGCGCTCTCGCGCGCGACGATCGAGGCCTTCGCGAACCGCCCGTGGAACGTCGGCTCGTCGCTCGGCGAGGCCTGGCGCCGCATGCCCTCGATCGCGACGTACTCCGTGCTCGACGCGTCGGTCGGACGCATGCTCGCGAAGCTCCGGATGAAGGGCGCGGGTCACGGCGGCTCGCGGCTGGCGGCGCAGCTGCTCGGGCTCGCCTGGTGGGCCGCGACGTACCTCGTGGTGCCCGTGCTCGCGCGCGAGCCGAGGAGCGGCACGGCCGCGATCTCCCGCTCCACCACGCTCATGCGCGAGACCTGGAAAGAGGCGTTCGTCGGCCGGTTGGTGCTCGGCTGGCTGTGGTTCCCGATCGCACTGCTGGCGATGTTGCCGCTCGCGCTCTGCCTCGCGCTCGGCGTGGAAGACCATGTCGTGCTCGCGCTCGCGGTGGCGGTGCCGTCGCTCGGGCTGGCTGCGCTCGCGGTCGTGCTGCGCACGCTCGACACGATCTATCGCTGCGCGCTCTACGTCTTCGCGACCGAAGGCGTGGTGCCCGAGCCGTTCGACGACCCGGACCTCGAAGAGATCTGGTGCGTGCGCGCGTCGTGAACTACCTTCGTCCGCGCACGTGAGCCTGCCCGGACGTTTGAGCTGTAGCGACGGCTGGATCCGCGACCGCGACGGTCGCATCCGCATCCTGCGTGGCGCCAACGTGTCGGGCCGCAGCAAGCAGCCGCCGTTCCTCCCGTTCGACGACCCGAGGCTGCTCGACCCGCTCGTCGACTGGGGCATGAACGCGATCCGCCTGCTCGTCACGTGGGAGGGGCTCGAGCCGGTTCGCGAGCGCATCGATCACGGCTACATCGACCGCGTGCGTGCGCTCGCGCGTGCGGCCGGTGAGCGCGGGCTCATGGTCGTCGTCGACTTCCACCAGGACCTCTTCGCGCGCGACCTGGGCGGCGACGGAGCGCCGTCGTGGGCGGTCGCGAAGACGGGCGCACCGGCGCAGGGGCGCGCGTGGTTCTGGCACTACGGGATCTCGTCGGCGGTGCGGGCCTCGTTCGATGCGTTCTGGAGCGACGAGGACGGCATCCGCGGGCGGTTCCTGGCCTGCGTCCGCGAGGTCATGATCGCGATGGACGGGCTCGACTGCGTCGTCGGCTACGACCTCTTCAACGAGCCGATGTCCGGCCTGCGCGCGCTCGGCAGCGGTCGCTTCGAGCGCGAGCAGCTCGCCGACTTCCATCGCGCCTGCGTGCGGCTGCGCGACGAGCACGCGCGCGGACGCCTGCTCTTCGTCGAGCCGTCGCCGCTCGTCGCATTCTCGGCCCCGAGCGCGCTCGGCGAGATCGCCGGCGACGACCTCGTCTACGCGCCGCACCTCTACGACGCCGTCGCGCTGCTCGCTTCGCGCTGGCTGCCGCGCGCCTCCACGTTCCCGCGCGCGCTCGCCCAGGTGGCCGAGACCGCGAGGCGACGCGGCTGGCCGCTGTGCATCGGCGAGTTCGGCGTGCTGTCGGGCATCGTCGACGACGCCGCGATGATGGAAGACCAGTGTCGTCGGCTCGATCGCGCGTGTGCGAGCTGGACGGTGTGGCACTACAACCCGACGGAGCAGGACTGGAACGACGAGGACGCGTCGATCGTCGACTCCGGCGGCGGCGAGCGTCCGTGGACGGGTGCGCTGGTGCGGCCGTATCCGCGGGCGATCGCGGGCCGACCGCTGGCCTGGCGCAGCGACGCGACGTGGAGCTTCGAGTACGAGGCCGAGGGCGAAGCGGCGACCGAGATCGTCGTGCCACCGCGCTGGCGCGGCGCGGCGCGCCCGGACGCGCGCGTCGACGGCGGCGAAGCGCGCTGGTCGGACGACGCGCGCGTCGTCTCGATCGCCGCGCGCGTCGGCAGCCGCGTGCGCGTCACGCTGCCGCGCTGATACGATGCCGCGCGTGGCGAAGGTCAGCGCCGGTCTGCTCATGGTGCGTCGGGGCACCGACGGGCTCGCGTTCCTGCTCGCGCACCCGGGCGGCCCGTTCTTCGCGCGCAAGGACGACGGCGCGTGGGGCATCCCCAAGGGCATCCTCGAGCAGGGCGAGGAACCACTCGACGCGGCGCGTCGCGAGTTCGCCGAGGAGACCGGGCTGCCGCTGCCCGAGGGTCCGTTCATTCCGCTCGGAGAGGTGAAGCAGGCCGGCGGCAAGGTCGTGCACGCGTGGGCGATCGTCGGTGACTGCGATCCCGGCGCGCTGGTCAGCAACAGCTGCGCCATCGAGTGGCCGCGCGGCTCGGGTCGCCGCCTCGAGTTCCCCGAGATCGATCGCTTCGAGTTCTTCGACGCCGATGCGGCGCGCCGCAAGTTGAACCCCGCACAGGTCGTCTTCGTCGAGCGCGCGATCGCGGCGATCGACGCGATTCCGCAGGGGTGATCTCCGCCCGCGGGCCCGAGAAACGACCACGCGTGGGGCCGAGCTCACGATCTCGAGAACGCGAAAGGAACGTGGAGAGCCCGGGGAACCATGATCCTCGCGCTTTGGATCCTCGGCCGCCACGCCGCGATTTCGCTGGTTTCGGGCTCGGAGCGGGGGGCGAGCGCCGCCTATGATCTTGCCGTCACGCCGCACGAGCGGCGAGCGAGGAACGTACGAGATGGCGAAGGCAAGGAAATCGATCGCGAAGAGTGACTTCGTGCAGCGCAACCTCGAAGCCGGGCTCGAGAAGCTCGCGGTCGCATCGGCCGCTGGCGATCGCGCGGTGGCAGTGCGTGGCCGCGACGCGAAGAAGCTGGGCGCCGCCGTGAAGCGGCTCGCGAAGCGCAAGGCCTCGGCCCTCCGCAAGAAGAAGACCGCTGCGAAGCGCGCCCGCAAGTCGCCCTCCGGCGAGACCCGCCGTGCGCTGAAGGCCGCCGTGCGCGAGCTGGCCACCGTGAACACGCAGCTCGGCAAGGCCCGCACGGTGAAGGCGGCGAACGCCGTCGAGTACGCCGCGCTCCGCCTCGCGCAGCGGCGCGCGACCGGTTACCAGCGAGCGATCGCGCAGATCGATCGCGCGCTGCGACGCAGCGCCTGATTCGTCCGAGCCGCCGCGGAATCACCCGCGTCGGCGACGGAGGCCGAGCCCCACCAGGATCGGCAACGCCCACGCGAGCCCTTCGCGTGGGCCCGACGTGCAACCGCAGCCCTTGTCGTCGCCACCGCCGTCGGCACCCGCCTCCGTGCCGGTCTCGCCGTCGGTGCCTGCGCTCGCTCCGGTCGCGCTCGCATCACCACCACTGGCGCTCGCGCTCGCGCTGCCACTCGCGCTCGCGCTGTCGCTCGCGGCCCCGCTGCCGTCGCCCGAGTCCGCGCTCGCACTGCCGTCGCCGCTCGTGTCGACGCCACCGTCGCTGCTGCCGCCCTCGTTGCCGGCGCCACACTCCTTGAAGCCGGCCTGCAGCGTCCACCCGGGGTTGCCTTCGGCGTCGAACAGGTACGCACCGACGTCGGCCTCGGTGCCCGGGCGCGCGTCGCAGTTGAAGTCGTCGGCGACCACGTAGCCGAGGTCCCCACCATTGGCGAGCGCACCGCCTGCGGCCGGGAACGCGTCGAGCGGCGGCGCACCTGCATAGCTCGCGGAGACGAAGTCCGCGGTGATGTCGCCCGCGCCCAGCGTGCCGATCGCGAAGCCGCCGACACCGACGTTGCCGGCCACCTCGATCATGCTCTGGTCGCCGCCGTTGGTGAACAACGCGTCGCCGCTCTCGGCATAGAGCGCGTTGTTGGCGATGACGACGCTGCCGATCGCGTCGCGCACCGAGATCGCGGCGTTGGTGGCCTTGAGCACCGTGTTGTGCACGACGACGAGGTTCGCCGGCGCGCCCGACTGGTGCGACTGCATCGCGATGCCGTCGGAGTTGGCGGACAGGATGATGTTGTTGCGGATCGTCGCGTCGGCGGCCGCCTGGATTCCGTGGTCGCCACAGTTGAACAGCAGGTTGCGCTCGATGGTGTTGACGCCGCCGTTGCCGGCGTTGGCGTAGACGAGGATGCAGGGGTAGTTGGTGTCGTGCACGACGTTGTCGCGCACGATGTTGTCGCTGCTGCCCTCCTTGATCTCGATGCC
>CAZFKC010000182.1:0-11240 GCA_964519175.1 uncultured Nannocystaceae bacterium | reverse complement strand
ACGGAGCAGGGTGTCCGGAAGAACGCTTCGCGTTCTTCCGCACCCTGCTAGTCCGTCAGCCGCCGTCGGGTCGCAGCACGAGGCCTTGCTGCTCGTACTCGAACGACTGCGGGTGTTCGAACACGGTGCCGTCCGGATAGCGGATCGACACGTCCACGACACCGGGTCCATCGGCCTCGGGGGTCAGGACGGTGATGAGCGTGTCGCTCTCGATGACCACCGCCTTCGCCGCGCGTGCCCCGAAGTACACGATGGGAGGCCCGTGCCGCGCGAGCTCGGAGCCGGAGATCCGCACCGCATCGCCGCCGCCGGATCGCCCGCGCCGCGGCTCGACGGCCGGGTCGGCGTTGCAGCTCGACGCGAGCAGCGTCGCGACCAGGACCATCGGAGCCCGCACCACCGGATGATACGGCACTTCGGCGCGGCCGCAGGGGCCGCGCCGAAGGCAGAATCACGGAAGCAGGGCTAGATGAGATCGCGGCGCTGCAGCTCGCGCCGGATCTTGCCCAGCGCCTGCTCCTGCAGCTGACGGATCCGCTCGCGCGAGAGCGAGTACTGCTCGCCGATCTCCTTGAGCGTCAGCTCTTCGTCGTCCTCGAGCCCGAACCGCTTGCGCAGGATGTCGGCCTCGATCGGACGCAGCGCACCGATGACCTCGCGGACCTGCTCGGTCAGTGCGTCCGCCTCGAGGCTCTCACCCGGCTGGGCGTTCGCCTCGTCCTCGATGAAGTCGATGACCTTGCGACCATCGGCCTCCGACACGGTGCGGTCGAGGCTCATCGGCGCCTCGAGCAACAGCGTCTCCATCTTCTCGATCTTGCCGGCCGCGAGGCCGGTCGCGCGCGCCAGCTCGTCGGCGGTGGGCTCGCGACCCTGCAGGGTCTCGAGCTCGCGGCGAGCCTTCGACACCTTGTGATAGGCGTCGATCATGTGCACCGGCAGGCGCACCGCACGGCCCTTGTCGGCGATCGCACGCGAGATCGCGTGCCGGATCCACCAGCTGCCGTAGGTCGAGAAGCGGAAGCCCTTGCGGTGGTCGAAGCGATCGACCGCCTTCATCAGGCCGATGTTGCCCTCCTGGATGAGGTCCTGCAGCGGCATGCGGCCGTGGTTGAACCGACGTGCGATCGAGACCACCAGCCGGAGGTTCGACTTCACGAACTGGTTCTTCGCGGTGCGCAGCATCATCGCGCTCTGGCGAACGCGCGACACGTACTCCTCGAACGGCTTGCTGCCGCGGCGCGGAGGACGGGCGGACATGCTGACGCCCTCGCGCCCACCGGTCTCGAGCTCCTGCAGATCCGCGAGGATGCGGTCGGCGAGGATGCCGTCGACGTCGGCGTACGCGAGCGCAGTCGCCGACAGCCGGCGATCGCGCTCGAAGCCGTCGCGGTTCACCTTCGTCTCGCGATCACGCAGCGCGCGGGCAGAACGACGGAGTACGGCGAGCTCGGCCACGGGCTTGTCCTCGCCCGGCAGCTGCTCCTCCGCGAAGTCCGCGATCGGCTCGACGAACGGCGGATACGACAGGATGCGTCGCCAGTGCTCCGTGCGGAGCTCCGCGATGCGCGTCGCCGACATCAGCTCCTGGTCCGGCGACATGACGCCGAGCCCGGACATCTCGCGGAAGTAGACGCCGAGCGTCGACTCCCCGTCGTCGTCCGAGCCGCCCGAGCCGCCGGAGGGCGCTGCGCTCTGCTCGGATGCCGGCGCCGGAGCCGACTCCGCCGGCTTCTGGGCACGGCCAGGCGTCCACGTGCGCGCGCGTGCGCGAGCGAGCCGGGGCGGAGAACCGCGTGTGACCTTGCGTGCCATAGTGCTGCCTCGTACTCTCGGGGAGCCCGTTGGAAGGCGCTCCCAGTTCGACACCCTTACGGGCGGACGTGTTCCCCAGACGTAGTTCCCTCTGAGGTCTTAACGATTTCAGGACTTCGCGGGTTCCCCCTGTCGATCCCGTCGTTGCAAGTTGGACACCTGTGGTCCCTCGTCAAGGCCGGCCGACGTATAGACAACGTCGGAAGGGGCACTTCGGTTTCATCCGGCGGCGAGGCCGTCATAGCGCGACATCCTGGTCGTGGTCCCCTGGCGACGTGAGCGCGGCCACCGGCCCGGAACGGACCGACGCGCCGTGACGGAGATCGCTCGCCGCGCCACGCGATCAGAACGTGGCCGCCGCGGTCCGCTATCGCCGCTCGAGCGAGAGCCAGATGTCGGGCGACGTCGCACCGAAGAAGCGCCCGCGCGTGTGCCGGCTGCCCGACGCCTCGAGCACGCGCAACCCCACCCCTTCGCAGAGTGCGACCAGCTCGTGCAGCGCATACACGCGCAGCGAGTACGCGTGCTCGAACTGTCGACCATCCTCGAACACGATCGTGCGACGCACGCCGATGCGGCTCGCCCAATCCTGCATCTCGACCTCGTCGAGCACCAGGCAGCCCTGCCCTTGCCACCACGACCGCGCGGGCAGACGCGGCACGACGTAATCGCGGTTCAGCACCTGCAGCACCAGGCGGCCACCGCTCGGGCGGCTCAGCTCGCGGAGCGCCTCCAGCGTCACGCGGTTCTGCGCATCGTCGTACTGCCCGAACGTGGTGCCGACGCAGAGCACGAGATCGAAGGTCTCGGCCACGGGTCGCTGGCGCACGTCGCCGAGCAGCCAGCGCAGGTTCGGCAAGCCCGGGCCGAACGCATCGCTCGCGCGCCGCAGCTGCGCCGGTGAGCTCTCCAGTCCGAGCACGCGCAGGCCACGATCCGCCAGCGCGCTCGCGTGCTGGCCATCGCCGCAGCCGACGTCGATCGCCGTCGCGCCGGCCCCGACACCCGCCAGCGCCATCGCGAACTCGGCCTCCGCGGCCGCAATGCGATCGCTGCCAGGCCGCGCGAGCGCGGCGTAGTGATCACCGAACACCGACGCCGACCAGTGCGGCTCGTCGACGGGCGGGAGCGTCTGACCGGTGACGAGCCCTTGCGGACGGGGCGGCAGCTCGCCCATCGGCTCCGGCGCCACGGCGCGCAGCTCCGCAGGGGGCGGTGGCGGAGGCAACGGCGGCGGCGCGGGCTCGGTGCGCTGCGGCGGTGCAGGCGGCGGACCGGACTCGGCCTTCGCCGGCTCGGCACGCGGTGGCGGTGGCGGCGTCTCGCCCGTGCGTGGACCCGTCCCCTTCGGGCTCGGCGGCCGCGGCGGCGCGTCGCGACTCGGCGACTCGGCGGGCTCGACCGACTCGAGCAGGTCGGCGGACTCGATCAGCTCCGGATCGAGCTCGGCGTCGAGGGCCTCGCTCGCGTCCACGGCGATCGGCTCGGCCTCCGGGCGCGGGTACTCACCCGAGTCGTCGTAGGCCGCCGCGCTCGGGCTGGCGATCTCGGCGACGACCGTGTCGCCTCCGGTCGAGACCACGATCTTGCTGGGCCGACGCACCGGCGGATACGAGGGCTCGTCGCGGGTCTCGACGGTGATCACACCCGCCGTCTGCGAGACGGCGGCCTCGCCTTCGGTGGGGATGAGCGTGGTGCCCGTGCGCACCGGCGCCGGCTCGGCCGCGACCGGCGAGGCCGCGAACGCCATCGGAGCGTGCGCTCCGGCGGTCGTGGCGGGATCGATGCGATCGAGCGAGATCGGCGGCGGCGTCACCATCGTGCCCGCGTCGAGCGGCGTGGTGGGCACGCCTTGCCGCGCATCCTCGGCCGCGCGCGCGCTGTCGGTGAGCGCGGGGATGTACCAGCCCGCCTGGCCTTCGCTCGGCGGCGCGGGCTCGAGCTCGACCTGCAATCCGCCGCCGGGCGCCTGCAACACGACGTCGAGCTGCGGCCGCGGCGGCTCCTCGTCCATGATGCGGGCCGCGTGCACGAGCGTGCTCGCGGCGTCCTCGTCTTCGTCCTCGTCGTCGACGAGCGACGCCGTGCTCTCGCCGGGCGCCGGCCGCACCATCGTGGCCATGCTGTCGAACGGCATCGACTCGCCGAGCCGCGCGACGTTGGTGGTCTCGTGACGCTGCCCGAACGGCGCGGCGTTCAGCAGCTCGCGCAGCTCGTCGTCGAAGGCGTCCACCACCTGGCACGGCGCCGTGGCCACCGGCGGCTCGCTGGCCCACTCGAGCCACTGCGCGTGCGCCGTAGACCACTGCGTCACTCGTCGTCCTCCAACAGCGGCTGACCGAGCAGCAACGGCACGGGCGCTGCGTCGGCGACGAGGTGCATGCCCGGCTCGGTGAGCACGATGACCGTGCTGCCGAGGTGGAACACGCCGATCTCGTCGCCCTTGCGCAGCCGCGCCGGCGGATCGCAGTGGTGCACGAGCAGCTCGCGCGGATGGGGCACGAAGCGGTGGTAGGAGCAGGTCATGTGCCCGACGCCGAACGCGGCGACCATCACCACCGCGACGTGACCGTGGCCGGTCTCGAGCACGTGGACCATGCGCTCGTTCAGCGCGAACAGTCGCGGCACGCGTGCGACCGCGGCCGCCGTGACCGGCAGCAGACGACCGGGCACGAGCGTCACGCGCCACGCGAGCGCGTCGCACGGCGCATGCACGCGGTGGTAGTCGCGGGGATGCAGGTAGATCGTCGCCGCGGTGCCGCCGACGAAGCGCTGCGCGAGCTCGCGATCGGCGAGCAGCTCACCCGCGGTGAAGCCCTGCCCCTTCGCGACGACCTCGGTGTCCTCGCGCTCGAGCGTCACGATCTCGCGCAGCTCGCCGTCGCACGGCGAGACGATCGTCCGCGCGCTGCGATCGATCGAGCGCGCGCCCGAGCGCAGCGGTCGGGTGAAGAACGCATCGAAGCTGTCGAAGCCGTCCTCGAGCGCGAGCGGATCGATGTCGCGCGAGTTGACCCCGAACCACCGCATGTACGCCCCGACCGCCGCCCGTCCGAAGCGCGGCGGCAGTCGCATGCGCGCGGCGGCTCCCATCGCGCGGCTGATGAGGGTCGCAGCATAGTCGGGCGAAGCGTCGATAACGGCCGCCGCGACCCGTGCACGCCATGGCTCGTCGCGGTCGCTCACTTGCCGGCGAAAGCCTATCCGACGGCGCGCTCGCCCGGCAACCTTCAGCTACGCGGCCGCGGCGACGGTGGCCGCGACGGTGGCTGGACCTGCCATGCGGGCTCGGGTGCGAGCCGCTGCAGACAGCCCTTGGCCTCCGCCACGGAGGCGATGCCGAGCTCCGCCATCAGCTTCCGTAGCTCCGCATGCACGTCGAGCGCCGCCGCCGGGCGAGCGAAGTTCGCGGTACCCACCTGCACACAGCTCGCGCCCGCCATCAGGAACTCGAGCGCGTCTTCCCCGCTCACGATGCCGCCCATGCCGCAGATCGGCAAGGACGGCAGCGCGGTCGCGACCTGGTGGACCATCCGCAGCGCCACCGGCTTGATCGCGGGCCCCGACAGCCCCCCGTACATCGTCGCGATGCGGGGTCGTCGCGTGCGCACGTCGATCGCCATGCCGGTGAGCGTGTTGATGAGCGACACGCCCGCGGCCCCGGCTTCGCCGACCGCCTGCGCCATCGCGACGACGTCCGCGACGTTGGGGGTCAGCTTCACGACGATCGGGATGTCGGTCACCTCGACGCAGGCGCGCGTGAGCCGGTGCGCGACCTCGGGCACCGTGCCGAACTCGATGCCGCCCTTCTTGATGTTGGGGCACGAGATGTTCATCTCGAGCACGTCGATGCCGCCCTTGCCGGCGTGCAGCGCCTTCGCGCACTCGACGTACTCGGCGAAGTCCTCGCCGAAGAAGTTGACCCACACGCTGATGCCGAGCTCGCGCAGGAACGGCAGCTTCTCGTGGAGGAACGCGTCGGCGCCGACGTTCTCGAGCCCGATCGAGTTGAGCATGCCGCTCGCGGTCTCGAAGATCCGCGGCAACGGATTGCCGGGGCGCGGGCGCGGCGAGATGCCCTTCGTCGACAGCCCGGCGAGCCCGCGCAGATCGATGAACTCCGCGAACTGCTGGCCGTACGCGAAGCAGCCCGACGCCGCCATCACGGGGTGCGGCAGCTCGAGCGCGCCGAAGCGGCAGCGCAGATCGACCTGCGACTCGGGCATGCCCGCGTTGCGCGTCGGTGCGCTCATGGCCACCTCACCTCGCGGGCCTCGAAGACGGGGCCGTCCGTGCAGCAGTAGCGGTATGGCTTCGCGCCGTAGACGGGCACCGCACAGCCGAGGCACACGCCGAACCCGCAGGCCATCACCTCTTCGAGGCACAGCCACGCGACGACGTCGGTCTCGAGCGCCAGCTTCCGCACTGCCGCGAGCATCGGCGTGGGCCCACACGCGAGCAGCTCGACCGGCTCGCCGGCAGCGCGTGCACGATCGATGCGCTCGGCGAGCGGCACGGTGACGAAGCCGCGTGCACCCACGCTGCCGTCCTCCGTGGCGGTGGTGACGGCGACGCCCCAGCGCGCGAAGTCGTCGAGCATCACGAGGTCGTCGCGATCGCGGCCGCCGTAGAACAGCTCGACCTCGCCGGCGCGACCGAGCGCGTGGGCGCGGCGCGCCTGCAGATGCAGCGGCGGCAGCCCGACGCCGCCCGCGACGAGCAGCTGCTTGCAGCGCCCCTCGGGCGCCGCGAAGCCGTGGCCGAGCGGGCCGGTGACCGTCATCGGATCGCCCGGCGTCATCGCCTTCATCCGCGTGGTGCCGCGGCCGTAGGCCTTGAGCAGCACCGCGAAGCGGCCGTCCGCGTCGGCCCACAGCACACTGAACGCGCGCGGGTTCAGCAGCTCGCGGTCCCACTCGCCGCGCAGCATGACGAATTGGCCCGGCACCACGTCGGCCAGCGGAGCGCCGTGCTCGCACTGCAGCTCGAGCACGAAGTAGCCGCCGGAGAGGCTCGCGTTCTCGATCACCGTCGCGAGGAACTGGCTCGGCATCGCTCGCGCTGTCATAGACGCTCGGGTCGGCCCGCGTCCACCACGTGCCGTGTGAGCTGGCTACGCGCGCGGCAGCATCGCACGCAGGACCAGCGCGTCCCCCGGCGGCGCGCTGTAGTAGCCCGCGCGGCGGCCGATCTCCGCGAAGCCGAAGCGCCCGTAGAGCGCGAGCGCGGCCGCGTTGTCGGCGGCGACCTCGAGGTCGACGTGCGCGCAGCCCTCCTTCGCGGCGCGCGCGAGCACGAGCTCCACGAGCTGGTGCGCGAACCCCCGCCGCCGCGCGGCCGGATCCACCGCGATGCGCAGCAGGTGGGCCTCGTCCGCGACGTGCCAGGTGCACGCGAACGCCAGCGGGACGTCGACGACGAGCACGTCGACGCGTGCGATCGAGCGCGCGAGCTCCTGCGCGAAGATCTCGCGGGTCCATGGGCGCTCGAACGCCGCGGCCTCGATCGCCGTGATCGCGTCGAGATCGTCGGGCGCCGCCGGACGGATGCGGCCCTGCGACCGCTCCGTCATCCCGGCTCGACCAGCACGCGCCCGAGCGCGTCGAGCAGGCTGCGCGGGCCCGTGACGCCGATGCCGGTGCGCGCGGCGGTCAGGAAGATCGATCGCTTCGGCAGGCCGACCGAGCGCGCCGCGCCCGCGATCCACACCCCGCGCTCCGCCGCGCCGAGCTTGTCGGCCTTCGTGCCGACGAGCAGCACCTCGAGCTCGCGACCGGCGAGGAAGTCGACGAGCGAGGCGTCGCGATCGTCGACGCCGCGGCGACAGTCGACGAGCAACAGCACCGCGCGCAGGCGCGGGCGGCCGAGCAGGTAGCCCTCGACCATCGGCGCGAACGCGTCGCGGATCTTCGCGGTGACCGCCGCGAACCCGTAGCCGGGCAGGTCGACGCTGCGCACGGGCAGGCGCGTGCCGCCGTCGTCGACGAGCGTCCACGCGAACGAGTTGAGCAGCTGCGTGCGGCCCGGCGCCTTGCTCACGCGCGCGAGCCCGGACGCGCCCGAGAGCGCGTTCAGCAGGCTCGACTTGCCGACGTTCGAGCGGCCCGCGAACGCGAGCTCCGGGCGATCGGCATCGGGCAGCGCCGCGAGCGTCGGGGCGCTGCGCTCGAAGGTCGCGTCGATCACTCGCCAGCTCGGCATCGTTTCCGCCGGCGGGACTATATAGCAACCGGGCGGGCTGCTACGTTTGCCTCGCATGGAGGTCTACGGGCTCACGGGCGGCATCGGCAGCGGAAAGTCGGCGGTCGCCGATCTGCTCGAGCAGTACGGCGTGCCCGTCGTCTCGGCCGACGAGCTGGCGCGCGTGGTCGTCGCCCAGGGCAGCGAGGGGCTCGCCCAGGTCGTCCAGGCCTTCGGCAAGGACGTGCTCGACGAGCACGGCGAGCTCGACCGCCGCAAGATGGCGAGCATCGTGTTCCGCGATCCCGCCGAGCGGCAGAAGCTCGAGAGCATCCTGCACCCGCGGATCCGCGAGCGCTTCGAGCAGGTGTTCGACGCGCTGGAGAAGGCCGGCCACGCGGTCGCCGTCTACGAGGTGCCGCTGCTGTTCGAGAAGAACCTGCAGAACGATATGAAGGCGGTGATCCTCGTGACCGCCGAGGAGTCGATCCGCGTCGCGCGGGTGTGTGCGCGCGACGATGTGACCGAGACCGAGGTGCGCGCGCGCATGGCCGCGCAGCTGCCCGAGGAAGAGAAGCGTCGCCGCGCCGACTACGTCATCGTCAACGACGGCAACCTCGACGATCTCCGCCGCGAGGTCGAGTTCGTCATCGCGCGGTTCCTGCGGATCGGCACGCTGCGGCCGCGACGGCCGGGCGAGCGCTGCGGTGGCGAGGGCGAGGTGCGGCCCGAGGCCGGTGCGCCCACCGACGTGGTCACCGGCGGCACCGCGCGCCTGTTCGGCTTCCCGCCGCCGGTGCCGGAAGAGTGAGCACGGAGCTCGAGCCGCCGGTGCTCGCTGGCCTGCGCGTGGTCGATGCCTCGCGCATGATCCCCGGGGCCGTGCTCGCCCAGCGACTGCTGCACCTCGGTGCGGAGGTCGTGAAGGTCGAGGACCCGCGCGGCGGCGATCCGCTGCGCGCGATGCCGCCGATGCGCGGCGGCGTCGGGGTCGGCTTCGCCACCTGGTACGCCGGCGCGCGCTCGGTCGCGCTGCAGCTCGGGCGCGAGCCCGGCAACGCGGGGCTCGTCGCGTTGCTCGACGGCGCCGACGTGCTCGTCGAGAGCTTCCGCCCCGGCACGCTCGATCGCTGGGGGCTGCCGCTCGCGGAGCTGCGCGCCCGCCATCCGCGGCTCGTCACCGTGTCGCTGCCCGGCTATCCGACCGAGAGCGCCGCGGTCGACGAGGTCGCGCACGATCTCAACGCGCTCGCGCGCTCGGGGCTGCTCGCCCGCATCGGCGCGCACGCGGACGTGCCGCGCGTGCAGCTCGTCGACGTGACCGCGGGTCTGCTCGCGACGCAGGCGGTGCTCGCTGCGCTGCTGCGACGCGCGAGCACGGGCCGCGGTGGTCACGTGGAGCAACCGCTCGTCTCCGGCGCGCTGCCGCACGTCGCGTGGGCATGGGCCGATCACGCGGCCGCGGGCTTCGTCGGCGCCGGCGAGCGCGTGATCGGTGGACGCTGTCCTTCGTACGCGATCTATCGCTGTGGCGACGGCGGGCGCCTCGCCAGCGGATGCCTCGAGCCGAAGTTCTGGCGCACGATGTGCGAGATCCTGGGCGTGGTCGAGCTCGTCGGCGACGGGCTGCGGGACGACGAACGCGGCCGCGCCGCACATGCGCGCATCGAGGCGATGCTCGCGACGGACACGGCCGCGCGCTGGCGGGACCGCTTCGTCGCCGCGGGCCTGCCGGTCGAGGTCGTGCGCGATGTCGGTGAAGCGCGCGAACAGGCAGAGCTGTGGCTGGGACCACTCGCCGAACAGCTCGCGATGCCCGACGGCAGCGCGCTCGTCGTGCCCACCCGCGCAGTTCCTTCGCTCGATCGCACGCCGAGCGGCGCTGCGCCGCGACTCGGCGAGCACACCGAGACGGAGCTGCGCGCCGCACATGCCGCGCCGAGCATCGTCGCCGCGTGTCTCGCTGCGCAGAGCCCGGGCGCCTGATAGACTCGCGAGCGTAGTCCGATGGCGAGCCCCGCCGACGGTGATCGCGGTTCGACGTCCGGCAGCGCGCCGAAGACGACGGCGCCCGTGCGTCCGAAGCTGCCGCCGCCGCCGGAGGTCGGGCCGAAGGGGCCCGACGCCGAGCCACGCGAGCGCACGGTCGTGACGCGAGCGCCGCGCGCGAACGGTCCCGCGGATCCGCGCGAGCAACTACCGACCTTGCGCATGGATCCGATCGAAGCTCGGGCCGCGCGACGCGAGGTCAGCGAGCTCGCCACGCGGCTCGGCATCGGCGGCGCGGCGAAGAAGCGCGTCGACGAGACGACGGCAGCGAGCGCGGAGGTCGAAGCGGCGAAGGTCGACGAGACCGCGGCCCCGATCGTCGAGGCGAGCACGCCACCGACGGCGAGCGCCGTGCCCGACGTCGAGCCCGATGCACCCGCCGACCCGCGCGAGACGGCACCCACGCTGCAGCTCCAGGCGATCCCCGTGCTGCCCGAGACGCGCGAGCGTCCCGTGCATCCGCAGGCGCGACGTCCTCCGTTGCCGCTGCCGTCCGTGCTGCGCTCCGGCCCGCGCACGATCGGCGGCGCTCGCATGCCGCCGGCGGCCGGCGTGACCGCACCGAGCGAGTACAGCGGCCCGCGCCCCGGCATGGAGCCGATGCCGATCGTCGACACCGCGACCTTGGTCGCCGACTGCACCGAGGAGCTGCTCGAGCTCGAGGCGCCCTCGCACGAGGACGAGCCCGAGGCGCCGGCGACGTTGGAGCCCGTCGCGGCGACGCCGGCCGAGCCCGTGCGCGGCCGGACCGTGCCCACGGTGACGTCCGTGCGCGCAGCCGAGGCGAGCGCGGCGGTGACGTTGCCGAGCGACGAGACGATCGCCGGCGGCGCACCGCAGCCGCGGCGCTGGGGCTGGATCGCGGCCGCGGCGGCCGTGCTCGCGCTCGCGATCGGGCTCGCGCGCTACGGGTGGTCGAGCGATGCGAAACAGATCGCACCCGCACCGCACAGCGAAGCCTCGCTCTCTGCGGTCGGCGACGCGACCCCCGAGGCGAGCCAGACGAAGGTGATCCCGGCGCCGAAGCCGGAGCGTGCCCCGGCGCTCGCGATGGCCCCGGCACCGACGCCCGAGCCCGAGCCCGCACTGGTCGCGCCCGATCCGGAGCTGCCGCCCGTGCCCGCGCCACCCGTCGCCCCGACGCCGCCGCTCGAGCCCGTCTTCGGGACGTTCTGGGACGAGCGCGACGAGGCGCT
>CAZFKC010000181.1:0-11617 GCA_964519175.1 uncultured Nannocystaceae bacterium | reverse complement strand
GTCGCGATGCGCGTGAGCTGCGTCAGCCGCAAGCCGTGTTGGCGGGGCAGTAGCAGAGCATCGGGAACGAGTTGCAGTCGTAGTCGACCCCGCCACCGCCACGACCGCAGAAGACCGCCTCGCAGACGTTCCAGCGGCGCTCTTCGATGTCGCCCTCCGCGTCGGGGACGTTGCTCAGCGAGACGACGGCGGCCGTGAACGCTTCGAACGAGAGGCCGCTCCGCTCGGCCATTGCGCGGATGATGACGTCGCTCGTGTTGTAGCCCTCGGTGCCGACCAACAGGATCCGCTCGAACGCGATCGGACCGAGCGAGGGGTCGAACCGGTAGGTCGTGACGCCGTCGAGCTCCAGCTCGAGCGTCGCGCCCGGGGCGAGCGAACGGGTGTCGCGCGCAGTGATGGTGACGGTGTCGTCGTCCAGCGCGCCGGACGTCGCTTGGGGAGCGTCCGTGCAGGCGGCCGAGACGAGGAGCGCAGCAAGCAGGAAGGTTCGCGTGGTGGGCATCGTGGTTTTCCTCGGCACCGTCGCGACGGGACGGTGACGGCCGGGAAGAGCGGTCGCCCGCTCGATTCGATCACCGCGATCGTCGGATTCCACGCGCGCCGAAGCGCCCTCAGTCGGTCGCGACCTGGACGAGCTCCGGGCGCAGCACTCGCACGAGCTCGCGCGGGTCGAGCTCGACGAGCATCCCGCGGCGCCCGCCGTTGACGAAGATCCGCGGGAGCTCCGCGATGCTGGCCTCGACGTAGATCGGCAACGCGCGCCGCAGCCCGAACGGCGAGGTGCCGCCGACCTGGTAGCCGCTGTGCCGATCGGCGACCGCGGGCTGACACGGCTGCACCGACTTCGCGCCGATGTGGCGCGCGAGCGCCTTCGTCGACACCTGCCGATCGCCGTGCATGAGCACGACGAGCGGGCGCTTCGCGTCGTCTTCCATCACGAGCGTCTTCACCACCTCGTGCTCGTCGACGCCGAGGCACGCGGCGCTGTGCGAGGTGCCGCCCTTCTCCTCGTAGTCGTACACGTGCGGCACATAGGCCACCTTCTCCGCCCGCAGCACGCGGATCGCCGCAGTCACCGGCAGGTTGTCCTTCGCCATGCTCGCGCCCGCATCTTCGCCGATTTCTTGGGCCACTTCGCGGCCCGTGCTAGTGGCCTTCGATCATGCGGATGCAGCTGCTGCTCTGGACGCACAACCATGCTTCCGAGGCCGGCGAGCGCGGCCGCCTCTGCGGGCTCTCCGTCGGCACCTCGCCCAGCGTGCAGGCCTGGGGCCCGGTGCGCCCGCTCAGCTCCTTCGCCGAGTTCCGCTGCGACGCCGAGCAGAGCGATCCGCTCACCGAGCTGCAGCTCGCGGTCGCGAAGGCGTTCGCGTGCGCGGGCGCCGTCGCGCCCGGCTTCCACATCGAGTACCGCGGCGCTCGCAGCGAGCTCCGGCTCGGGCTCGAGCCCGGGTTCGACACGCCGCACGCGGTGCTGGAGCCGCTCGTAGCGCTCCTGCGTGGCGTCCGGGTGCGTGATGGCGTCGTCGTCAGCGCCGGCTCGCCGCGCGTCACGGCCTGAGGCACGCTCGCAGCGTGCGTCTCACCTTCGTTCGCCACGGCCAGAGCAGCGCGAACGCGGAGGCCTGGTTCGCGGGGCACAACGATGCGCCGCTGACCGAGCTCGGGCGCAAGCAGGCCGCCAAGCTGCACGAGCGATTGCTCGAGCGTCACCTCGATCTCGTGCTGTGCTCGGATCTGCAGCGCGCGCGGGAGACGGCCGAGATCATCGTGGCCGGACGACCGCTCGAGTTGCGGATCTCCGCGGCGCTGCGCGAGCGCAGCTGCGGCCGGTGGGAGCGACGCACGATCGCGGAGCTCGAAGCGGCCGGTGACATGGCGCTCCTGCACCACTTCGACGGCCGCCCCCCCGAGGGCGAGAGCCTGCGCGACGTCGCGCGACGCGTGCTGACGGCGTTGCCCGAGCTCGTGCATCCCACCGGCAACACGTTGATCGTGGGCCACGGCGCGATGATGCGGGCCACGATTGGGCTGCTCGACGGCGTGCGCTTCGCGAACATCGGCACGTGGAAGCCGGAGAACGGCGAGATCGCCACGCGCGAGCTCGGCCTGCCCGAGCTCCGCGCTGCGCTCGCGAAGCTGTGAGTCGGGTCAGGCCCGGAGCCGGGTCACGTCCCGCGCTGCTTCGCGGGGAACAGATCCTCGAGCTCGAGGCCGTCGAGGCCGAACCAGTCGTCGCCCGTCGGCTCGGGCTCGTCGCCGAGGCCGACGGTGAGGTTCTCGACCTGCGTGTCGGACTCGAGCATCTTCGCGAGCGCGTCGTCGATCGAGGCGAACTCCGCCGACGACGGCTGCGCGGCCGCTGGCGCTGCCGTATGCGGCGGCGTCGCTGGCCGCGGCGGCGCGGTGCCGAGCGGCGGCGGCATGACCGGACGCGCCTGGCCCTCGGGACCGCGGTAGTGCTGTGTGCTGCGACCAGGGCCCGAGCGCGGCGCACCCGGTCCACCCGGCAGATCGAAGCCCTGCATCGTCGAGCTGTCGCGCGGCGCCTGCGGACCCGCCCCGGGATACTCGCTGGTCGGATGGCGCGGCTGCGGGCCCGGCGAGCCACCGGCCTGGCCGAGCACCGACGGATCGGTGGGCCAGCGTCGCGCATCCTCGTCGAACATCTCTTCCATGAACGAGGCGAGCCGCGCGGACGAGATCGGCAGCTTGTACTCGCGCGCGAACTCCTCGAGATCCACCTGCAGCGCGCGCGCCGTGGGATAGCGGTGCTCGACGTCGATCTGCAGCGCGCGGTAGACGATGCGCTCGAGATCCTCGGGATATCCGCGCAAGAGCTGCGACGGCGGCGGGATGATGCCGTTGACGATCTTGTGGATGATGCCGAGCTCGGTCTCGGCCTGGAAGAGCCGACGTCCGACGGTGAGCTCGTAGAGCAGGATGCCAATCGAGAAGATGTCGCTGCGCCGATCGAGCGGCGTGCTGCGGCACTGCTCGGGCGACATGTAGGGGATCTTGCCCTTGAGCGTGCCGACCGCGGTGGTGCTCGTGGCGATCGCGGCCTTCGCGATGCCGAAGTCGGCCACCTTCACCGAGCCGTCGTAGCTGATGAGGATGTTCGGCGGTGACACGTCGCGGTGCACGATGCCGAGCGGCGTGCCATCGAGCCCGATCTTCTCGTGCGCGTAGTGCATGCCCGTGCACGTCGCGATGATGATGCCGAGCGCGTGCTCGAGCGGCAGCCACCGACGCAGGTTGGTGATCTGGCGCATGAGCTTGAGCAAGCTCTGCCCGTGCACGTACTCCATCGCGAAGAAGAAGTTCCCCGCGTGCTCGCCGATGTCGTAGACGTGCACGACGTTGCTGTGATCGAGCGTCGCGGCGAGCCGCGCCTCGTCGAGGAACATGCGCATGAACTCGCGGTTCTCGGCGTACTGCGGCAGCACCCGCTTCAGCACGACGAGCTTCTCGAAGCCGTGACCCGAGCGGGCGTAGGCCAGGAAGATCTCCGCCATCCCGCCGACCGCGAGCCGCCGGAAGGGGCGATACTTGCCCGAGCTCGGCGGTCGGCCGTCGAACGCCTCGAAGCCGGAGCCCGCCACCGGCGCAGTCTAGCGCGCTGCCGGGCACGGCTTCAAGCCGGACCCCGGGTGACGGATCGTTACGACGACGGCCAATCCGCCGCATGACCAGTCGACGCGGACGGAACGCGCTGCAGGTACTCGCGCTCACGCTCGCCTGCAGCGCCGATCGAGCGGACGCGCCGGTCGAGCTGCCCGCGCGCGCGTTGTTGATCGCGGCGGGTGATGCCGGCCGGATCGCCGTGCTCGACGCGGACACGCTCACGGCGGTCGGCACGCTGGCCGTGGCGGACGGCCTGCACCCGCACCACTTCGGGCGCTCGCCGACGGGCGACCGCGTGCTCGTCACCGCGACGAGCGAAGATCTGTCGATGGGTCACAGCGCGGCGGCCGGTGGCCACCAGCACGGCGGCGGTGGTCACAGCATCGTGTACGAGCTGCGCACCGACGGACGACTGCATCCGGTGATCGAGGTCGACGCGATCGCGCACAACGCAGCGTTCCTCGCCGACGGGCGCACCGTGGTGCTGGCGATGGCCGAGCACGGCATGCTCCAGGCCTACGACACCGCCACGTGGCAGGCGTCGTGGTGGACGGCGTGCGGCAGCTCGCCGCTCGAGGTGACGCCGAGCGATGGTGCCGTCGTGGTCGCGAACGCCGGCGACGACAGTGTCTCGGTCGTGGACCTCGCGTCACACGAGGTGCGTGCGACGATCGATGTCGCTGCGACGCCGGTGGGCGCGTGGCGCTCCGAAGGCGGTGCGCTGCACGTCACCGCCGAGGGCGCCGGCACGGTGGAGCGGATCACGCTCGATCCTCCCGAGGTCACCGCGAGCCTCGACGTGGGCGGTCGCCCGGGGCAGGCCTTCGTGACGCCCGCCGGCGACGAGCTGTGGATCACGGTGGAGGACCGCGGGGTGATCGCACGCTTCGCGACCGACGACGATGCGCCGCTCGCCGAGCTGCCCGCGGGCACGAAGCCACACGCGTTGCTCTTCGACGGCGCGCGCGCGCTGGTCACCGACGAGGGCGGTGATGCCGTGCTGGCGCTCGACGTCGCGAGCGGGGCGATCGTCGCGGAGGCCGACGTGCCCGGTGCGCCCAACGGCCTCGTGCTGTGGACACCACCCCCAGCCGAGCGGATCGGCCGCGTCGCGCCGCGGTAGACTCCGCGGCGATGCGCACGGCTGCACTCGTGATCCTCGGCGTGCTCGCGGGCTGTGACGAGCCGCGTCCGCGCGCGACCAAGCCGGTCGCGACCAACCCCGTCCCGAACGCACCGGCGCCCACGGTCGTCGAGCCGAGCGCGCCGCCGCCGAAGCCCGCCGCACCTGCGCCCGTGCGCACGCTGCCGATCCCGCGCTTCGCCGCGATCGAGCCCGCGGCCACCGAGGTCGAGCCGCACACGGTGGAGCTCCGGCGCACGATCCATGCGAACCCCGAGCTCGGTGAGCGCGAGCGCGAGACCGCGGCGCTCGTCGAGAAGGAGCTCGTCGAGCTCGGGCTCGAGGTGCGGACCGGCGCCGCGGGCACGGGGGTCATCGGCACGCTGCGCGGCGGCAAGCCGGGCGCGACCGTGGCGTGGCGCGCCGACATGGACGCGCTGCCGATCCGCGAGGCCACGGGCCTGCCGTTCGCGAGCACGAAGACGGACACGTGGGAGGGCCACGAGGTCGGGGTGATGCATGCGTGCGGACACGATCTGCACACGTCGATCGCACTCGGCATCGCCCGCATGCTCGCGCGCCCTGCCCTGCGCGAGCAGATCGCCGGCACCGTCGTGTTCGTGTTCCAGCCCGCCGAGGAAGGCATGCCCGACGACGGCATCCACGGCGCGCGACGCATGGTCGAAGAAGGCGTGCTCCGCGACATCGCCCCGAAGGCCATGCTCGCGCTGCACGTCGATCCGAAGCTCGACGTCGGCACCGTCGCGACGATCCCCGGCGGCGCGATGGCGGCGAGCGACCGCTTCGAGATCGGCATCGTCGGCAAGGGCAGCCACGGCGCCTACCCGCAGCACGGCATCGATCCGATCGTCGCCGCCGCGGAGCTCGTGCTCGCGCTGCAGACCGTCGCGTCGCGCACCGTCGACACGCGCGACACCGTCGTGGTCACGGTCGGACAGATCAGCGCGGGCAACCGCTACAACATCATCCCCGAGCGCGCGGACTTGATCGGCACCGTGCGCACGCACGACGAGGCGGTGCAGAAGCTCGTGCACGGCCGCATCCGCACGCTCGCCGAGGGCGTGGCGAAGGCCCACGGCGCGACCGCCGAGGTGATGCTGCGCAACTACACCCCGGTCACCGTGAACGACGCGGAGCTGTTCGCCACGCTGCGGCCCGTCCTGGTCGAGCTGCTCGGCCCGGCCGGGGTCATCGACGATCGCCCGCACATGGGCGCGGAGGACTTCGCCTACTACGCGCGCGAGGTCCCGGGCTTCTACTTCTTCATCGGCGTCGGCGACCCGGCGGTCGAGCTCGACGCGATGACGCACACCGATCGCTTCGTCGCCGACGAGCGTGCGATCGGCGTGGGGCTGCGGGCCGGCGCCGCGCTCCTGCTCACCGTGCTCTCCGACGCCGCCGCGACGAAGTGAGTCAGTGCGGTAGCGTGTCCGCGAACGCGCGGATCTCCGCCTGCACCTGGGGATCCGTGGCGAACTCCTCGGCGGCGCGCAGCGCCTGCTCGCGCGCTTCCTTCGCGCGGCCGAGGCCGGCGAGGGCGATCGCGGCCTGGTAGCGCGACTGCCCCACGCGATCGGGCGAGGGCCCCAGGCGCTCGCGGATCGCGACGGCGCGCTCGGCTGCGACGAGCGCGGCGGCATGGCGCCCCAGCCGGTTGTTCGCGTTCGCGATCGCGTTGAGGTCCCAGCTCACCTCGGAGTGATCGGGCCCGAGCGCACGCTCGTCGATCGCGAGCGCACGCTCGAGGTAGACCAGCGCCTCGCCGGGTTGCTCGAGCCCGGTGTGCACCTCGCCGAGCGCCATCAGCACGACGGCGACCGCCGGATCGTCACGGCCGAGCGTGCGCTCGAGGATCCCCAGCGCCTCGCGGAAGCGCCCGAGCGCGGTCTGGAGATCGCCGCGCTTGTCCGCGGTGCTGCCGAGGTTGTGCAAGAGGTGCGCGACCTTCGGGTGCTCGTGGCCGAAGATCGCCTCGCGGGCGACCAGCGCCTCCTCGAAGACGCGCTGCGCATCGTCGTAGCGGTGCTGCTCGAGGTAGAGCGAGCCGAGGTTGTTGAGCGCGTCGGTGGTGACCGGGTGCTCGGGGCCGAGCTGCTCGAGCCAGAGCTCGCGCGCGTGCACGAAGGCCTGCTCGGCATCCTCCCAGCGGCGCTGTCGCTGGTGCACGAAGCCCAGCTCGTTGTGCATGATCGCGAGGGGCCGCAGCGCTTCGCGGCGCGGCACGGTGTCGAGCAGTGCGATCGCTTGCTCGAGCTCGCGGCGCGCCTCGTCGTAGCGGCCGTGGCGCTCGTGCATGCCGGCGACGACCTCCTTCCACATCGCGCGCGCGAGCACGGGCTCGCCGAGGCGCGCAATCCAGGCGTCGGAGATCGACACCCAGGCCTCGGCGTCGTCGAGCCGCGCCTGGTGCACCCCGATCGAGACCGCGAGCGCGAGCGCGGCGTCCAGCGCATCCTGATCGAAGCGATGCGCGACGGCGAGCTCGAACAGCTCCTGGTGCTCGTGCTGCGCCTCGAGGTGCCGGCCTTCTTGCTGATCCACCGCACCGGCAATGGCGTGTAGTTCGATCTGCAGCGGCACGTGGCCGAGCGCCTCGATCTCGGGGCGCAGCCCGGCGATCGTCTCCTGCGCCCGCACCATGCGACCGGCCCGCTCCTGCGCGCGCGCGCGTGCGAGCCCGCCCTCGAGCTCCGCGACGCGCGGCGCGATCGCCTCGTCGGGCGCGGTGCGCTCGGCCAGCCGGAGCGTGTCGGCGCACTGCTCCGGGCTCGGCAGCTCCGCGAGCGCCTCGCCGACGATGGCCGGCAGCGACGGATCGAACTGCTCGAGCTCGACGAGCAGCGCATCGAGATCGCGCTTGCCGTCGTCGAGGCACGCCATGCGGCGATCGAGCAGCTCGGCCGACTGCTCGCCCCGGCGATGACGCGTGCACGCGTCGAGGTACTGGCCGCGCCAGGCCTCCCCGAACGCGTCGATGCCGGTCTGCGCGCGCGTCCACGTCTCGTGGGCGCCCGCGTCGGCGAAGCCGGTGGCGATGCGATCGGCGCGGGCGTCGTTCCACACGGCGGCGAGCGCCGGCGCACCGCCGTCGCAGGGCTGCTCGCCGGGCAGCGCGATCGCAGCCGTGATGCCCGCGCCGGCGAGCGCCGCGGCTGCGACCGCGATCGCACGGCCCCGTCGTCGCGCGCCGAGCCGCTCGAGCGCGTCGAGCAACGCCCCCATGTCGGGCCAGCGCTGGTCGCGGGTGCGCGCCAGGCCGCGCACGAGGATCGGACGCAGGCCCGCGGGCACACCGGGTGGGCGCGGCGGATCGGCGAGCTCGCCGGAGAGCACGTCGAGCGCGACCGCGGACAGCGTCTGACCCGTGAACGGCGGCACACCATAGGCGGCGCGGAACAGCGTCACGCAGAAGCTGAACTGATCGGCGCGCGGATCGACGGCGAGCCCGCGCAGCTGCTCGGGCGACGTGAACGCCGGCGTGCCGATGAACTGCCCGGTGCGCGTCAGTCGGTCGGAGCCGCGATCGGCGAGCTCGAGCAGCGGTGTCGCGGGCGGATGATCGGCCTCCTCGCCGTCGAGCCGTGCGATCCCGAAGTCGATGAGCCGAACGCGCCCGTCGTCGCCGACGACGACGTTGTCGGGCTTGAAGTCGCGGTGCACGAGCTTCGCGTGGTGCACGGCCTGCAGCCCGCGCCCGGCCTGCACGAACACCGCGAGCACCTCGCCGAACGAGCGCGGCGTGGCGAGCCACTGCTGCAGGCTCTCGCCGACGACGTACTCCATCGCGACGAACAGATCCTCGCCGAGCTCGCCGACCTCGAACACCTGCACGACGTTGGGGTGGTTGAGCCGCGCCAGCGCCTTGGCCTCGCGGAGCATGCGGGCCCGGGACTCGCGCGAGTGCTCGCGCCCGGACAGCACCTTGATCGCGACGCGGCGATCGAGCGTCTCGTCGTACGCGGACCACACCGTGCCCATGCCGCCCTCGCCGAGCCGACGCACGACGGTGTAGCGACCGATCCGCAGCGGCTCGATGACGTCCGCGCAGTCGGCCGGCATCGCGTCGAACGTGTCGAGCAAGGTCGGCGTCGGAGCGCGTGGATCCGCGCCGGGCGAGGCGCCGCTGGCCGAACCGGTGCTCATGGGGCGCGCTCGAACGTTAGCACGCCCGGTTCGCGGTCGGCGTCAGGGCGCGAACACGGGCACGGGTGGCAAATCGATCGGCGTCTCGTCGTCGCCGATGTTCTCGGTGCCCTCGTAGCCGAGCGCGCCTCCGCGCGCGTACCCCCAGCAGCGGATCGTGCCGTCTTGGAGAATCGCGCACGCATGGCCGAGCGCGAACTTCGACAGCGTGATCGCGACGGCCGGCATCGGCAGCTCGATCGGCCCCACGCTCGCTGGGGTCTCGAAGTCGCCGAGCGTGAATGCGCCCATGCCGAGCCCGACCACGGCCCCGACGCCCCAGCAGCGCACGGCGCCGTCCTCGAGCAGCGCACAGGTGTTCTCCCACCCGCAGGCGACGTCGCGCACCGGTCCACCGACATCGACGGCCGGCACCGACGCGGGCAGCTCGTCGTCGCCGACGTCGAGCTCGAGCCCGACGCCGCCGCCGTGGCCGAGCACGCCGTCGTGCGCGCTGCCCCAGCAGCGCAGGTCCCCGTTCTCGAGCACGGCGCACGCATGCGTGTCGCCGGCATCGATCGTGCGCACCGGACCACCGAGCGCGATCGAGGGCAGCTCGTAGGGATGGGCGCGATCGAAGACCGGGTACTCGCCCTGCCCGAGCAGCCCGTGGTAGTCGGCGCCCCAGCACACGACGGTGCCCGCTCGGAGCGCGCAGGTGAACTGGGCCCCGAGCGCGATGTCGGTCACCTCGCCACCGACGGGCACGGGCCCGAGATCCTCGGGCACCTCGTCGTCGCCCACGGTCTGCGTGCCGCCGTAGCCGAGCTGCGCGGCATCGTTGGTGCCCCAGCAGAGCAGCGCGCCGGCATCGTCGTGCGCACACACGTGGTGGAGGCCCGCGACGATCCGCGTCGCGTCGATCCCGAGCTCGAGCGGAGGCGCATACACGGCGTCCTCGTCGTCGCCGAAGATCGCCGGGTAGCCGTAGCCCGCGGTGCCGTCGGTGTTCGGGGTGTTCCAGCAGCGCGCGACGCCGGTCTCGAGCACGGCACAGCGCGCGGCGCCGTCGGTGGCATCGACGACGGCCGCACCGGCCTGGATCGGCGGGAAGGTATGTGCGGGCTCGCCGTCCTCGGGCGTGCCGATGTCGCCGCCGCCCCAGCACCGCAGCTGGCCATCGTCGAAGAGCGCACACGTCGAAGTGCCACCCGCGGTGATGGCGATGGCGCGGGGCTCGGGAATGTCGACGCCGACGTCGGGCGGCGTGCCGGTGCTGCTCGACGAGGAGGAGCTGGTGTCGTCGACACCGCTCGAGCTGGAGTCGGCGAGGGGCTCGGTGGTCGAGCTACTGCTCGATCCGCTGCTCGTATCGCTGGTGGTCGCGGACGTCGCGTCGTTGCACGCGACGAGCACGAGTAGTCCCAGGCAGTAGCTATCGGTCGATCTACAAAATGTCGATATCATCGCGGACGATCGTGCCACGAAGCCGCGCGCAATTGTGCGCGGTCTTCGACTGACGAGCTGTCACGCGCTCGATGCCGTCATGCCATCACGCGGGACAGTAGTGCGTACGCAGTACGGTGGGCGTGCCGGTCTCGGGCAACGACACGACGAACATCCAGTCGTACTCGGCATGGTCGATCGCCACGCCGTCGGCGCCGAGCTCCGCGGCCAGTGCGGGGATCGAGTTCGAGTGACCTGCGACGACGGCGATCGCCCCGGGCGGCAGGCCGCGCAGCGTGTCGAGCCACTTCGTCTTGTCGTCGGCGGGAATCGACTCGGCGGTGAGACTGCGCCGGGCCGCCAGCGGCGCGACGGTGTCGCGCGTGCGTGCGAACTCGGTGCTGAGCACGTGCGTGACGGCGACGTCGTCGAGCACCTTCGCGAGGCACTGCGCGCGCGCACGCCCGACGTCCGAGAGCGCAGCGTCGCGATCGTCGCTGACCTTCTCGGCGTGCCGAACGAGGATGATCGTGCGGGGGGCGACGGCGGACGGCGCCGCGGCGGCGGTGGCCGGTGTCGTGGCGGGCTCGGGGCACGTGGTGGGCGCCGAGGTGACCGGCTGCGGACCGCAGGCGACGAGGAGCGCCAACACGGACGACGAGAATGCACGCACGCTCATTGCGCGGAGGGTACCACGAGGCTCGGTTCGCTCCGCGGCGGCACGGAGGCGGCGGACCGCGGGAGCTCGGCGGCGAAGCGCGATCGATTCGCGACGCGCGAGGCGGGCGGCACGGAGGCGCCGGGCTCGATCACCGCGGCGGCACCGATGTAGCTCGCACTGCCGACGACAGCGCGCGCACCGATGCGCGCGGCGTGGTTGACCGAGGCGGTGGGCTGCACGAGCGCGTGCTCGCCGATGCGTGCACTGATCCCGATCGCGGTACCGGCCCCGAGCTCGGCCCCCTGCCCGAGCTCGACCCCGGGCGCGACGACGGCGAGGTGACCGACCGTCGCGCCCGGGCCGATGCGGATGCGATCGACGAGCGAGGTACCGTTGGAGAGCGCCATGTTGGTGCCGAGCGTCGCCCGGTTGGCGATGTAGGCCCCGGCGCCGAAGTCGAGCAGCGGGAGATCGCGGATCCACGTGTCGGGGTAGATCGTGAAGTCGAGCGAGCCGCGGTAGCCGAACAGGCGGAAGGCGAGGCGCTTGAGGAAGGGGAGCGTGAGGACGAGGTAGTACGCGGGCTTGTTGTAGTAGAGGCAGGTCCAGCACAG
>CAZFKC010000180.1:0-11618 GCA_964519175.1 uncultured Nannocystaceae bacterium | reverse complement strand
CGCGCCCGCTCCGCGTGCGCCCGCACCCGCGCCGCCGCCTCCGCGCGCGCCGGCACCACCGCCCGCGTCCGCGCCGTCGTTCATCGACTTCGGGCCCGTCGGTCGGCCCGCGATCGAGCCGTCGGCGCCGTCGTTCGTCGACTTCGGCGACGTCGGTCGGCCGCAGGCGCCCCGGGCCTCGCAGTCGTCGTTCTCCGGGGAGCTCGCCGACGAGCCCTCGCGCATCGAGCAGCGCGACGAGTCGCACGGCTCGCGGCTCGGCACGTGGCTCGTGTTCATCGGCGTGTTCGCGGCGCTCACCGCTGGCGTCGTCGTGCTCGCCTACGATGTCACTTGGAGTGACTTCGTCGGGATCTTCGAGTAGGCGCGCGCGCAAACCGGGGCGAGCTTCCGCCGGGCACGGGCACGGGCACGGGCACGGAGGCGCGAGGGCCCCTTCGGGGCTCGCGCCTAGCCGTCCGTATCGATGTACACGCGCCCCTTGCCGAGCGCGTAGGTCAGCCGCCAGTTCGCCATGAGCGCGCTGTTGAGATAGCCGCCCAGCTCGAAGCCGGTGGCGGTGAGCACGTTGCCGAGCACGTTGTCGGGCGGCGTGTTCACGAGCACGTGGGCGCCGATGCCGGAGATCTGGCGATCGGCGAGCGCGAGCTTCTCGACGTAGAGGATCTTGATGCCGTTGGCGGCGTCCTCGGGGTTCTCGACGGTGCGCGGCAGGTAGCCACTCTTCAGGAACTGCTTCTTCGCGATGGCGACGCCCGAGGGGAACAGCCCGCCGAGGTAGACGTAGAAGCGGTAGTCGGAGCCGTTCAGCGCGATCGGGATCGCCGGCCAGTGGAACGCGTGCACGGTGATCAGCAGGAAGGGCAGATCGACCATGCCCTCGGGTGCCGCGGTGGGCGCGTCCTTGGTGAGCGTGAGCGTGTGCTTGGGGAAGTCGAAGGCCAGCGAGCCGAAGGCCTGCAGCGCCTGGCGGCCGAGGATGACCGCCGGCTTCTCGCCGATCGACGCGAAGCCCTCGTTGCTGCGCACGATCGCCGGCACCTTCTCGAGCTTCATGTCCCCGAACTTGATCTCGGGGATGATGACGATGGCCTGCTCCTCTTCGGCGTCGATCGGCTTGAACTTGGCCACCTCGGGGAGCTTCAGCGCCTTGGCGAACTCCGCGTCGATGATGCATTCCTCGCGGCCCTCGTAGAACACGACCTGGCCGAACTCGCCGCCGATGACGGCGCCCGAGTACTTGAGGCCGGCCGAGGTCGCGAGGTTCGCATCGGAGCTGCCGGTCGCGCCGTTGACGACGAAGAACGGGCCCTTGCCCGCGAGCGGCCGCACGAACGCGGCGAAGGCCTGCACCGTCGGCAGGGCGGTGTCGTTCGCCGGCAGCAGCTTGAAGATCGCGTCGACCTCACCCGCGGCGGCATCGAAGTCGCCGACCGAGTAGTGACTCCAGAACCGCACGAGCCGCGGATCGACCTGGCCTTCGTTGGCCTTGTCGGCGATGAGTGCGTCCTGCAGCTTCGCGGCCTCGGCGTGCTGGCCGGAGACCTGCAGGTTGCGCGCGAGCCCGAGCAGCCCGCCGAAGTTCTTCGGGTCGATCTCGACCGCCTTGCGGTAGGCCTCCGTGCTGCCCTCGAAGTCGCCCGCACGCCAGCGCGCGGCGCCGAGCACGGTGTACGCGTCGGCGTCCTTCTCGTCGGTCTTCAGCGCTTCTTCGGCGCGCTTCATCGCCGAGACGTAGCGGCCGTTCTCGAGATCCTTGTTCGCGAGATCGACGAGGCCGGCGGCCTTCGCGGTCTTGCGCGCCTCGTCGACCTTCTTGGCCGCATCTTCCTGGCTGGTGATCGGACCCTTGGTGCCCTTCTTGTTCTTGCCGCACGCGGGCACGGCGACGAGACCGAGGGCGAGGCCGGCGGCGAGGAGCGCACGGGGAAAGGACGGGACGAACGGGCTGAGCAACGACATCGACGAGAGGCTCCCTCGGTGTGCCAGGACGGGGCGCAGGATACCCACGCCCGCGCTCGTACGACAACCGCGACGGCTGCGCGGGCTTACGGTGCGAAGGGCCCCGCCGCGTCGCCCTCGGGCGGGCGGGCAGCGGCCGTGCTCCGGGCCGCGAGCGCGACCAGGAGCGCGCCCGGCAGCGCCATCGCGGCGGCACCGAGGAGCTGCAGCGCGAACATCGAGGCGACGAAGCTCGACGCGGCGCCCTCGGCGATGCCGGGGGCGAGCAGGCTGAGCGCCGCGCCGGCCCCGACCTGGAAGGTCCCGGTCTGCGCGGGGCCGCCGGGCAGCTGGATCGACAGGCCGACGATCGCGACGGTCGCCGCGGCTGCGGCGGCGGACAGCGGCACGCCGCACGCGTGCGCGACGAGCCAGAGCTGGGCCGCGGTGATCGCCCAGTACGCGAGCGAGACGATCACCATCGCGAGCCAGCGCTGCGCACCGAGCAGCGCGGCGAAGGCCTCGGCGACGCGCAGCGTGGTGCGCGTCGCGAAGCGTGCGACGGCGGGGCCGAAGCTCCCCCCGATGCGCTCGGCGAGCGCGGCGGCGCGGACGGGCGCGCGCGCGGCCACGAGCGCGACGACGAGCGCGAGCGCGAAGCCGGCGGCCATGAGCTGACCGAAGCGCTGCACGGCGGGCAGCTGATCGTGCACGAGCGCGCGATCGGCATGGGCCGCGGCGAGCCCACCGAAGAGCATCGCGCAGATGATGACGCCGTCGATGACGCGCTCGAGCGCGACGGCCCCGATCGCCTCGGGCATCCCGACGCCGGGCTGCCGCCCCTGCACGAGCAGGATCGGCCGCGAGGCCTCGCCGAGCTTGAGCGGCATCAGGATGAGCACGAGGAACGAGACGAACCCGGAGCCGAAGAGCACGCGACGATCGAACCGGGTGCCTGGTTGCACGTGCGCGACCAATGGATCGAGCGCGTACTGCAGCCGGAGCGCACGCAGCACGGCGTAGACCGGGTGGATCGCGCAGGCGAGCACGAACAGCGTGCCGTCGGCGAAGGCGAGATCGTCGGGCCAGAGCTCGATCGCGAAGTGCTCACGCGCGAGCCAGAGCAGCAGCGCCGACGCGAGCAGCGAGACGAGCCACAGCAAGGCGGTGGCGGGGCGCGAGCGCTTGGCCGGCGAGCTCACGGCTCGGGCGAGCGGCGAGGGCTCGATTGCACCAGCGTTTTCTAGCACGATCCGTGCGGGCGGGGCCGTGATCGTTTGCTAGCATCGCGGCGCGCATGCCCGATGTGTTGCCGTGTGTCGAGGTCGAGCCTCGCGAAGCCCGCGTCATCGCGAAAGCGTCGGTGATCTGGCTGCACGGGCTCGGGGCCGACGGCCACGACTTCGAGCCGGTGGTGCCGATGCTGCAGACGAGAGCGGTGCGCTACGTCTTCCCGCACGCGCCGGTCTCGCCGGTCACGATCAACGGCGGGATGCCGATGCCGTCGTGGTACGACATCCGCTCGCTCGACTTCGACGATCCCGATCGCGAGGACGCCGAGCAGATCGCCGCGGCGACGCGATGGATCGAGCTGTTGCTGACGCGCGAGCGTCTGCGCGGGATCCCGAGCGAGCGCATCGTGCTCGCGGGCTTCAGCCAGGGCGCGGCGCTCGCGGTGCACGTGGCGACGCGCCACGGCTTGCCGCTCGCGGGCGTGATGGCGCTGTCGGGCTACCTCGTCTGCCCGGAGCGGTTCGAGGCCGAGCGTGCGGCGGTGAACCGCGCGACGCCGGTGCTGCAGTGCCACGGCCGCTTCGACGACGTGGTGCCGATCGCGGCGGGGCGGGATCTGCATGCGCTCTTGCAGAGCACGGCGACGCCGGGCACCCCGGTCGTGTGGCACGACTACGCGATGGGCCACGAGGTGTGTCCGGAAGAGCTGGACGTGATCGGAGCGTGGCTCCGCGCACGTCTCGAATGATCGACGCACTGTCACCGACATCGGAACGACTGCGTCGGAACCCGGTTCGCACGGCCGGAACGCCCGAAGACTTGGCTTTTGCGGGCCGCGCAGCTAGCCTGCCGCGCCGAAGGTCTCGTTCGGCGGGGGCGGAAACGTCCCCGCGCGCGCGGAGCCTCGCTTCACCCTGACTGGACCCTGAGGAGACTTCCCATGCGTAGCAAGCTTGCTTGGCTGATCCTTCCGACCTTCGCGTCCGCGCTCGCCGGCTGTCCCGCCGACGACGACGACGGCACCACGAACGCGACGACCGGCACGGAGACGGACGATCCCTCGACGTCGACCGCGACGACCACCACCGCGACGACGACGACCGCGACGACGACCACCGCGTCCACCACGGACACGACGACCACCGCGTCCACCACGGACTCGACCACGGACATGACGACGGAGTCGTCGAGCACGGATCCGGACACGTCGGGGAGTGAGAGCGGCAGCGAGTCGGAGAGCGGCTCGGGCAGCACGGGCGGCGACGCCTGCGTGGTCGAGAAGGGCGACGATCCGTGCGTCGAGTGCAACAAGACCTCGTGTTGTCCCGAGCTCACCGAGTGCGTCGCGAACCCCGACTGCGAGTGCTTCTCACTGTGCTTCTCGGCGATGGGCATCGGCTCCGACGCCGCATGCCAAGAGATGTGCATGATCGACGACAACCCGCCGGAGTGGATGGCGCTGTTCAGCTGCGGTTTCATGAACTGCATCGCCGACTGCACGTAGTCGATCAGCCCCACTGCTCACCGGAGACCACCCATGAACAACCGTAAGCTGCTCCCCATCAGCCTCCTTGCCAGCTTCCTGCTCGCCGCGTGCGGCGGCGACGACGACGGCGACGACACCAACAACACCACGCCCGGCACGACCGACCCGTCGACGTCGGGTGACCCGACCACGACGACGATGTCGACCACGACGACGATGTCGTCGACGACCGAACCGGACACCGATCCGGGCTCGTCGAGCACGCCGGACACCGATCCGGGCTCGTCGAGCGAGCCGGGCACCTCCACGGCGCCCGACACGAGTGGTGGCACCGGCGGTGAGTGTCCGGCCGAGCCGGACGACGACGCGTGTGCCATGTGCACGAAGGAGAACTGCTGTCCCGAGCTGATGGCATGCACGGCGGATCCGGACTGCGACTGCGCCGTCCAGTGCATCAGCGACATGGGCATCGGCATGATGCAGGCATGCCTCGACATGTGCATGCTGGAGACCGTCCCGGACTCCGGCAACGCGCTGCTCACCTGCGTCGCGGGCTCGGGTTGCCTCGGCAAGGGCTGCTGATCCGAACCGCGAAGATCGAAGAAGCCGGCGGGAGCGGTGCTCTCGCCGGCTTCTTTGCTGGTTGCCTGGTGCGGTCCGTCGTTCCTGCATTCAGGAACGCGGCCGGGAGCCCGGTGCGCTTACGGCGTGTACTTCTGGACCCACGCCGACACCGTCTCGCCCTCGACCCACGAGCCTCCGACCACGATGTCGTCCGTGGAGGTGACGACGACGTCGAACGCCAGCTGGAACAACGCGTCGGCGTTCGGAGCAACGAGATCGGTCCAGAGCTCGACGCCGGATGCATCATACTTGCGAACCCACGTGTCGCCCCCGGTGTCGCTCGTCATCTGGCCACCGACCGCGACGAGCGCCCCCGTGGAGTCGAACGCAACGGCCTGCCCGGAGTCGTAGAAGAAGCAGAACTGATTGCATACGCTGTCGACGTCCCCGGGACCGTCGTACACGTCCGTCCACTCGACGTCACCGTCCTCGTTGTACTTGCGCACCCAGATGTCATCGGATTGGTTGCCGATGACGGCGATGCTGAGATCTGCGGCAATCGCCACGCCTTCGATCCAGTCGGCCGAAGTACCGGCACCCGCCGACGTCCTCGTCCACTCGACGCTACCCTCCGGGCTGTACTTCCGGAGCCACGCGTTGCGTCCCTCACCATCCACTTCCGTGGAGCCCGCGACGACCAGATATCCGTCGCTACCGACGGCAATGGCACTGGCGTTGTCGCCAGCACCGCCGTCGAAATCACGCGTCCACATCTCGTCGCCGTCGACGTCGAACTTCCGCAGCCAGACATCGTAGCCCTGCCCGAGATCGCTGCGGTTGGAGTATGCGAACACATAGAACTGACCGTCGGCGTTGAACTTCAGCTGGCCCATGAAGTCCGAGGAATGGGTGGGATTGTCGTAGGTGGTCGAGTTCCCGGGGCTGCCTGCGTCGGAGTAGGGGCGCCACCAGATGTTGTACCCTTGGGCGTCGGTGTTCGCTTGGCCCGCCGCCATCCAGGCCTGGTCCTCGTGGTAGTCCACGGATTGTGCAAGCGTGGTAGTTCCGCCAGGCAGTGAGTAGCTGGCCTCCCACCCGAGGGCCCCGTCGACATCGATGTACTGGTACTCCGTGCCGGCATACGCGACGAGAACGCCATCGTCATCGTCGAGCCCGAGCGCGTACGCGGGTCCATCTCCGAAGTTCTGCGTCCAGATCGCCGAGCCGCTGAACACGCAGTCGATGTTGCAGCCGTCGCCGTTCACTTCGTCGCCGTCGTCGCAGACCTCGTCGCCCTGCTCGACGCCGTCGCCGCAGTGGGGGCCGAGTGCGGTGCAGTCGGCTTCGCATCCGCCGTAGCTGCCGTCGTTGACGCCGTCGTCGCAGACCTCGTCGCCTTCGACCATGCCGTCGCCGCAGACCGGCTCGCCGTCCGTCGAGTCGGCCGACGTCGTCTCGCCGGTCTCGGTGTCGTCGGTCGTCGCGGTGGTGCTCGGGTTCGTCGTGCTGTCGGTCGTGGTCGCGTCGGTGCTCGTCGGGGCCGTGGTCGTCGGCGAGCTCGTGGCCGAGCCGCTCGAGCTGTCGGCCTCTGAACCGCCGGAGTCGTCGTTCGAGTCGACGACGACGTCGTGCGGCGTGTAGCAGCCCGGGGCGAGCAGCGTGCCGAGCAGGAGCGTGAGGTGGGAAGGAAGGCGGCGAGTTGTCATGGCGAATAACCCAGTCGGCCGTGGCCTCCGTCCATTGCACACTATTTTTCGAAGCCGCGTGGACGGGTCCGCAGCGGTGTCTACGGGTGGCCAGGGGCTGTGGCCGGGTGGCCCGGCCACCCGGCCCGCCAGCGGGCCACCTCCGCGGGCCACCCGGCCCGAACGTCGCGCGATGACATGCTCGCGCTCGTTGGTATGTCGCTCGCACTGCGCCGGCCGCCGGCCACTGCCGCAACTCGATGACCGCCCGTCCCCACGACGCGCTGTTCCGCAGCGCATTCGAAGATCCCGAGCACGCGACCGCCGAGCTGCGCCACGTGTTGCCGGAAGCGCTCGTCGCTGCACTGGACTGGTCGACCCTACGCACCGAGCCCGGCGCCTACGTGGACTCGGAGCTCGCCGATCGCTACAGCGACCTGCTCTTCTCCGCGCACACCGGCGGCCGACGCCTCCTGGTCTACCTGCTGCTCGAGCACCAGAGCACCGTCGACGAGCACATGCCGCTGCGCATGCTGATCTACATGACGCGGATCTGGGAGCGCTGGTCCAGCGAGCGCCCGGCAGAGCGACTGCCACCGATCGTGCCCGTGCTCGTGAGCCACGCCCGCACTCGTCCTGTGCTGACGCGGATGCACGATCTCTTCGCACCGCCCCCCTCCTCGATTCCCGGCCTCGCCGAGCACGTCCCGCAGTTCCGCATCCTGCTCGACGACATCGCCTCCGCGACCGACGACGATCTCCACGACCGAGCGCTCGCGGCGTTTCCGAAGGTCGCGCTCTGGTTCCTACGAGACGCGCGCAACGGCGATGCGCTGCTCGAGCGCTTGCAGCAGTGGGCCGACGCCCTGCGCGCCGTCGCGACCGCGCCGAACGGCCTGCAGGCGATGCACCGGCTCATCCGCTACCTCGACCTCGTGCTGTCCGATCGGCGCTTCGAGCAGATCCATGGCATGATCCGAGGACTCTCCGACGCGACCGAGGAGGCAGTGATGACCTACACCGAGCGAGTCTTCGCAGAGGGCGAGGCCAAAGGCGAGGCCAAGGGCAGAGCCGAGGCCCGGCGCGACGTCTTGCTGAAGCTGCTCACGCTCAAGTTCGGGCCCCTCGAGGACGCCGTCGCCACACGCGTGCATGCGGCCGAGCCCGCGACCCTCGAGACCTGGCTCGAGCGCCTCGTTTCCGCGTCGACGCTCGCCCACGTGCTCGACGACGACACGCACGCCTGAGCGCGCGCCCGCGCGCCGCTCAGTCCGGGCACTGCTCGGCGCACAGCGCCGCCCGGCACTGCAGCACCTGCTGCAGGAACGCCGAGATCATCGTGTAGTCCACCCCTTCGTCCTCCGCGCAGGTCATCTGCTGCGACACGCTCGGCGAGTCGTTGCCCGCGAGGCACGCATAGACCGCCGCGCAATCCGGATTGTCGACGCACCCGTGCAGCTGCGGGCAGCACATCTCGCGCGCGCACGCGCCACACTCGTCGTCACCGCCGTGCGGCTCGCAGGCATCCAGGCCCGCGGTGCTGCTCGAGTCGGCGCCGCTGCTCTCCACCGGCCCCGACTCGCTGCTCGTGCTCGTGCTGCTCTCGCCCGTCGTCGTCGTCGTCGCGCCCGTCGATCCGCTCGAGCTCTCGCTCGTCGCGGCGGTCGTCGACATCGTGGCCGTCGTCGCCGACGTCTCGGACGAGGCCGAGCCCCCCGTGTCGTCCGACGATCCGGAGCAAGCCGCGAGCGCGGAGGCGAAGGCGAGGTGGATGCGAAGCGAGGCCATGGTCCGATCTCCTGCCGCGCCGACGCCGGGGCGAGTCCGCCCGCCGGGGGCACGGCCGCCGCACGATCCCGCGTTTTCGGCCGCCGTGCGAGGCCGCGCCCGCGCCCGCAACAGCCGCCCGCGCACGCGATCTCGCCCCACCCGGTCACGCCCCCGCCCCTTGCCGCCTATCATCCCCACAAGGAACCCACCGATGTCGTCTTGGAAGAAGGTCCTCATCATCCTCGGTCTCATGGCGATCCCCGCCGTCGCGTACGCCGCCGACGCCACCCGCTCGTGCTGTCCCGACGGGCCCTGCTGCCCTGGCCCCTGCTGCGACGACTGAGCCGGGCGCAGGCGCGCAGGGCGGGACGGGATGGATGCGGCTCGCCGCACCGAGCTCTCGCAGTGGATGGCGCGCCTCGCCGACGGCGATCGCGAGCCGCTCTCCACTGCGCTCGCGTGCCTGCTGCCCGAGCTGCGTCGCTTCACCGGCAACGTGCTGCGCGACCACGCCGATGCCGACGATGCGGCCCAGCGTGCGCTCGTCTCCGTCTTCGCGCGCGCGCACGAGTTCGAGCCCGGCCGTGACGCGCTCGCATGGGCGCTCGGCATTGCAGCGTGGGAGTGCCGCACGATCCTGCGTCGGCACGCGCGCCGGCGCGATGGCGTGCCGCTGCCCGAGCACGATCGCACCGTCGATCCCGAGCTCGATCCCGAGGCGAGCGTGATCGAGCGCGAGCTGCTCGCGGCGATCGAGGCGATCGCCGGCACGCTCGCGCCGGACGATCGCGCTGCGCTCGGCCTCGTCGAGCTCGACCAACCCCTGCCCGCCGCGACGCTGCGCAAGCGTCGGCAGCGGGCACTCGTGCGCCTGCGTCAGGTGTGGAGCCGGATCCATGGCACCCGCTGATCTCCGCGCGCTCGAAGCACGCGCGCGCCGGGCCTACGAGCGCGCGCGCTGGCGCCGGGCCGTGCTCGCGTGCTGGCCGCTCGCCGTGCTCGTCGTCGTGTGCAGCTCCGCCGGCGTCACGCCGCTGCGCCTCTTGCCCTTCGCGCTCGCCAGCTTCGCGCTCGCGATCGTCTGCTTCCACCACGGCCGCGAGCACGGCCGTGCGGTGCTCACCGGCTGGCTCGCCGGCTCGCTGCCGCTCGTCGTCTCGCTGGTCGCGTGCCGGATCCCCCACGCCTGCATCGCCGGCACCTGCTATCGGTGGTGCATGCCGGCCTGCATCGTCGCCGGCGCGCTCGCGGGCATCTGGGTGATGCGTCGCGCGCTGCAGCGCGAGCACGGCCGCATCCACCACGCAGCGGTCGCCGCCGCGCTCGCGACCCTCACCGGCGCGATGGGCTGCATGGCGCTCGGCATCGGCGGCACGCTCGGCATGCTCGCCGGCCTGGCGCTCGGCACCGCCCCGGCCTGGGTGCTCGCACGTCGGTGACGCCGGCCGCAGGCCTGCTCACTCGCCTCCAACTTGCCCGCAGGCCTTCGCGCTCGTCTCCAACTTGCGCGCCGGCCCGCTCACTCGCCTCCAACTTGCCCGCAGGCCTGCTCACTCGCCTCCAACTTGCGCGCAGGCCTGCTCACTCGCCTCCAACTTGCGCCGCGGGAGCCTCACTCGCGAGAAATGCTCCGATTTCGCAAGCTCGAGGTCCGTGAGCGCTTCACGGCCCCCGAACTTGCGAAATACGGACACTTCGCGGGCGCGGCTCGAAGCGGAGGCGCCGCAGCCCAGTCACGTCCCTCGGCGAGGGACCCGCGGACGGCGAAGCGCAGCTCAGCCGATGCACTCGAGCAGGCACATGCTCGCCGCGCAGTCCGTGACCGGCATGAAGTTCGCCGTCTGACCGCACATGTCCGCGCAGGGCTCGAAGTCGCCGAAGCCCATCACGCAGCCGCTCATGCACACGCAGATCGGGTCGTCGAAGCAGGTCTGCAGCTGCGGACAGCAGTTCATCTTCGTGCACTCGTTGCAGGCGTCCGCCGCCGGGCTCACGTCCGGTGCACACGGATCGATCGGCTCGCCGGTGCTCGACTCGTCCATGCCGCCCGACTCCGTGCCGGGCTCGTCCGTCGTCGTGCCCGGCGGCTCGCCGGAGCTGCCCTCGCTCGGATCGCTCGACGTCGTCATCGGGGCCGTGGTCGCCGCGGTCGTCGAGGGATCGCTCGTGGGATCCTCGTCCCCCGAGTCCTCTTCCTCACCCCCCGCAGTGGTCGACATCGCGGCCGTGGTGCTCGTCGGCGCCGTCCCTGCGCCATCGTCTCCGTCGTCCTCGGCAGGACACGCCGCAATACCAAGCACCAGCGTCGCCAGCGACGCAGAGATCCCGAAGCGCATGTGTTGGCTCTCCCCCGTGCACTCGCATCACGGTCGTCGACGATCGCACCCGCGATCCTCGCTCCGACCGAGCCTGCGGCGCCCGCATACGGTGGGTTGCCCGAGCCTACGTAGAGGTTCCCCGCGCACCCGCCGATGTGCGGCAGTGCACGGGGAAACCTCGGCCTCGCCTCACTTCTCGGCGCGCAGCGCCTCGAGCTTCGTCAGGCGCTCCCACGAGAAGTCGTGCTCCTCGCGACCGAAGTGCCCGTACGCCGCCGTCTGCGAGTAGATCGGGCGCAGCAGATCGAGCTCGGCGATGAGCCGGCCCGGACGCGCATCGAAGTGCTTCTGCACGATCTCCGACAGCTTGTCCTCGGGCAGCTTGCCGGTGCCGAAGGTCTCGACCAGCACGCTCATCGGCTTCGCCACGCCGATCGCGTAGGCGAGCTGCACCTCGCAACGGTCGGCGAGGCCGGCCGCGACGACGTGCTTCGCGATGAAGCGCGCGTAGTAGGCCGCGCTGCGATCGACCTTGCTGGGGTCCTTGCCCGAGAACGCGCCGCCACCGTGGCGACCCATGCCGCCGTAGGTGTCGACGATGATCTTGCGCCCGGTCAGGCC
>CAZFKC010000179.1:0-11711 GCA_964519175.1 uncultured Nannocystaceae bacterium | reverse complement strand
GATCGAGTCGCCGTGGTGGATGCGCTTGATCGCCTCACCCAGCAGCCGCCCGAGCCCGAGCACTTCCAGGCGATCGCACGCCGCCAGACGCTCGGTCTGGGGGATCGTGTCGGTCACCCAGATCTTGTTGAGCGCCGAGTTGTTGATGCGCTCGATCGCGGGCCCGCTGAAGACGCCGTGGCTCGCCGCGGCGTAGACCGAGGTCGCGCCGTGGTCGCGCACCGCGTTGGCCGCGTTGCAGAGGGTGCCGGCCGTGTCGATCATGTCGTCGACCAGCACCGCCCGCTTGTTGCGCACGTCACCGATGAGGTTGAGCACCTGGCTGACGTTGGGGCGATCGCGGCGCTTGTCGATGATCGCGAGCCCGCACTTCAGCGCCTTCGAGTAGATGCGCGCCCGCTCGACGCCGCCGGCGTCGGGCGAGACCACGACCGCGCTCTCACCACACAGGCCCTCGCGCTCGAGCTTCTCGATGAGCACCGGCGACGCGAAGAGGTGGTCGAACGGGATGTTGAAGAAGCCCTGGATCTGTCCGGCGTGCAGATCGACCGACAGCGCACGCGTGGCGCCGGCCGCAGTCAGCAGATCGGCGACCAGCTTCGCGGAGATCGGCGTGCGCGGCTTGACCTTGCGATCCTGCCGGGCGTAGCCGAAGTACGGCATGATCGCGACGATGCTGCCCGCGCTCGCGCGCTTGAGCGCGTCGATCATGATGAGCAGCTCCATCAGGTTGTCGTTCGGCGGCGAGCACGTCGACTGGATGATGAAGCAGTTGACGTTGCGGACGTTCTCGCCGACCTCGACGAAGATCTCGCCGTCGCTGAAGCGCTCGACTCGCGAGTTGCCGACCGGCACGCCGACGTAGGCGGCGACGTCACCGACGAGCTGCGGGTTCGAGTTGCCACCGAAGATGCTGAGCGTCTTGTTCACGGCGCTGTGGACTCCGGGCGTTGGCGGACCCGGGGATCCTTACTCGATTTTGCATGCCGTGACACGCGCGTCACGCGCGAGCCTTCTGGCGTGGACGAGCGGGTCAGGGCGCACGCGCGGATCGGTGCGAGCCCGGCGTGCGGCGGCGCGCGAGCGCGATGCGGATGATGCCGCCGACGAGCACGGCAGCGCCGACGCCCGCGAGCGCGAGCCCGGTCGCGTGCTCGATGCGCGCACGCCGTAGCGCGCGGTCGAAGCCGCCGACGTCGGACGCATCCGCGGCGCGGCGCTGTTCGACGAAGCTGCCGCCGAACAGGCCGAGACCTGCGATCACGACGACCGAGCCGACGCTCGTGAGCGCGATGCCGAGTGGATCGGGGCGTGGTCGAGCGGGCGGCGGCGCGGGCGGTGGCGGCTCGACGCGCGGCGGCGGTGGCTCGGGCTCGACCGTGCGACAGCGCTCGAGGTTCACGCGCGCATCTTCTGCGGCCGCCGCGGGCGGATCGCTGGCGAGGAACGCCGCGAAGCGCTCGCGCGCGCGATCGCAGCGGCCCTGCAGGCGCTCGAGCTGTCCGAGCGCGTAGAGCAGCACGGGCTCGGCGTCGATCGCATAGGCGGCCTCGAGCTCGCGCTGCGCCGTCGCGTAGTCGTCGGCGAGCCACGCCTGCATGCCGATCGTGAAGTGCTCGCGTGCGATCGGATCGTCGATCTCGGCCGGGACCTCGGGGCTCGCCGGCTCGGCCGCGGCGACCGGCGCCCCTGCGAGCACGAGCGCGAGCACGAGCGCGATGGAGCTCCGTCTGCGGCGCACCATCGATCAGCCGCGCGGGAGCAACCCGTCGATGCCGCGCACGGGCTTGTCGCTCGCGGGCGATGCTGGTTCCGGCCGCGACACCGGCTCGCGCGGTGCGCTGCGCCTGCGCTTCGCCGCGCGCTGTGGGGCCGGGCTCCGCAGCGGCGACGGGCTCGATGGCGCCGTGTCGGCCGCCGCCGGCGGGTCGGTCGCGTCGACGACGACCACCGCCTCGTCGTGCGTCGGCGCGGGCGTGGACGTCGGCGCGAGCGGCAGCGGCACCGGCTCCACGATCGTCGTGGCCGTCGCATTCGGTGGCGGATCGGCGATCGGTGGCTCCGAGGCGCCACGCGATGCGGCCGCGACCCCGCCGGCGCCGAGCAGAGCTCCGCCCGCGATCGCCAGCAACAGGCTCGCGCGTCGCGAGCGCGGGGGCGACGGCAGCGTGCCCGGCACGACGAGCGTCGCGACCTCGGGCGCGAGGAACTCGGCGCTCGGCTCGACCGAAGGATACTCGCGACGCCCACACACCTCGGTGAGCCAGCGCCCGAGCGCAGTCGACGAGGGCATGAGCCCGTGCGCGAGCGCGAAGCCCTCGACCGCCTCGTGCAGCTCCATCGCGGTCTGGAAGCGCTCGGCGGGATCGCGACGCAGCGCCTTGCCGACGATCTCGACGAGCTGCGTCGGGAGCTCGGGCACGTGCTTGCTGGGGGGCGCAGCGTCGAGCGTGGTGACGCAGTTCATGATCGCGAACTCGTTGTCACCCACGAAGAGCCGTCGTCCGGTGCACAGCTCCCACGCGACGACCCCGAGCGCGAAGATGTCGCTGCGCCGATCGACGTCGGCACCGACGCACTGCTCGGGCGACATGTACGAGACCTTGCCCTTGCGCGCGGGCCCGACCGTGATCGACGTGCGGCTGGTCGCCTTCGCGATGCCGAAGTCGAGCAGCTTCACGCCACCTTCGTAGGTGACGAACACGTTGCCGGGCGAGAGATCGCGGTGGACGATGTCGAGCGGACGACCGTCGACCCCGCGCCGCTCGTGCGCGCAGTGCAGACCGGCGGCGACCCCGAGCACGATGGTGACGACGTGCTCGAGCGGCACGCGCAGACCGGCCGCGGCGATCTCGTTCTGCACGCGCCCGAGCGACTCGCCGTGCAGGTACTCCATCACCATGAAGCAGCCGTTCGCGTCCTCGACGAGGTCGTAGGTGCGCACGACGTTGGGGTGGTCGAGGGTCGCGGCCAGCCGCGCCTCGTTGAGGAACATCGAGACGAAGGCCGGATCGGAGGCGTACTCGGGACGCACGCGTTTGATGGCGACCAGCTTCTGCACGCCGCGCCCGGAGCTGGCGTGCGCGAGCAACAGCTCGCCCATCCCGCCGACGGCGAGCCGTCGCAGCAGCGTGTAGCGACGCGCGGTCGTGCTGCTCATCGGCAGCACGGACGCGCTCTGCTCGGGGCTTAGCGACCCCATCTTCGCGACAGGATACCATGCGGAGCCGTGCGCCCCTCGGGCAAAGCCGCGCTCGCGTTCGCGGTGGTCGTGGGGCCCGCCGCGGCGTGCCTGCCCACGGTCGTGTTCGACTGCGCGGACGACCACCAGTGCGAAGGGCTCGCCGCCGATGCGCGTTGCGAGCCGGTCGGTTACTGCAGCGCGCCCGACGACGCATGCGAGTCCGGTCGCCGCTTCCACGATCACGCGGGCGATGGGCTCGCGAGCACCTGCACGCCGCGAGGTGGTCAGGAGATCTGGACGCGCACGTACACGAGCCCGGGCTTCTTCGAGGACCGCGCGTATCACCTCGCGATCGACGGCAAGGGCGACATCGTCGTCATCGGTCACACGACCGTCGCAGGTCAGGGCTTCAACGTGTGGGTGCGCAAGTACTCCGGCGACGGCGACGAGCGCTGGACCTGGGTGCTCGACGGCGGTGCGAACCTCGACGAAGAGGGTTGGTCGGTCGTCGCGCTGCCGAACGACGAGCTCGTGGTCGCGGGCTACGTGACGACGCCCGGAGGTGGTCCGGACATCTGGGCGGCCGGGCTCACGGCCGACGGGCTGCGCACGTGGGAGCTGCGTCGCGACGGCGGCCTCGCCGAGCTCGACGAGGCGCGCGACGTCGCGATCGCGGACGATGGCGACCTCGTGCTGATCGGCTACGTGACCGCCGACGATGCGACGCTCGGCACCGAGCTCTGGTACGAGCGCAGCGATCCGCAGGGCCAGGTGGTGCGTTGGTCCCGAACGCGCCCCGGCTTCGTCGACTACGGCTTCGATCGCGCGCACGGCATCGCTGCGCTCGGCGAGGACTTCGTCGGGGTCGGCTTCCGCCAGAACGCCGACGGCACGCAGACGTGGCCGTGGATCGCCCGCTTCGACGCGCAGGGCAACGACGTGTGGAACGACGACGGTACCGACGTGGCCCGCGGCGGCATCTGGACGGCCGTCGAGGCGCTGCCGGACGGCAACATCGTCGTGGGCGGGCAGCGACCGTCGGAGCAGGGCGACGACGACGCGTGGCTGCAGATCCGTGGGCCCGACGGCGGGCTCGTGTGGGAGGAATTCGTCGCCAGCCCGGGCGGCTCCGACGATCGCGTGAACGCGATCTTCGTCGACGACCAAGGTGGCTTCATCGTCGGTGGCGAGCTCGGGGCCGGGGCCGGCAGCACCGACGCATGGCTGCGTCGGTACGACGCCCGACGCAACGAGCTGTGGAGCACGACCTACAGCGGGCCCGCGGGCGAGCGCGACACCGTGTGGGGCGTCGGCGTCGACCCCGACGGCAACGTGGTCGCCTGTGGCTATGGATCGACGCCGGAGACCGGCTGGGACATCTGGGTGCGCAAGTACACGCCCTGAGCCGCCGCGATTGCAGCGGGCCAGCGCTGGCCCAACACTCGAATCGCGCATGCGCTCCGACGCCGAGCTGCTCGAGGCCTGGGCCCGAGGCGACCGCGACGCCGCGACCACGCTGGTCGATCGCTACTACGCGGCGGTGTTCCGCTTCTTCGATCTTCGCGTCGCGGCCGCGGCCGACGATCTCACGCAGCGCACGTTCCTCGCGTGCGTCGAGGGGCGCGAGCGGCTGCGCCGCGCCGAGAGCTTCCGTCCGTTCCTCTTCGCGATCGCGCGCGCGCTGATGTTCAACCACCTGCGCACGCGCACCGTCGAAGCCAACGTGTTCGAGACGGGTGACGTGTCGACCGCGCTCGATCCCGGGCCCACCGCGAGCCGCATCGTCGCGCGCTTCGAGGAGCAGACGCTGCTGCTGCGCGCGATCCAGACCCTCGACGTCGATACGCAGGCGCTCTTGGTGCTCTACTACTGGGAGGGGCTCAAGACCGCCGAGATCGCCGAGGTGCTCGGCATGGTCGCGAGCACCGTCACCACCCGGCTCTCGCGTGCGCGCAAGACGTTGCAGGACGCGATCGTCGCGATGCCGGCGGTCGCGGCCCACCGCGACTCGCTGCTGCGCGATCTCGACGCGTGGATCGCCTCGGTCTCGCAGCTCGAGATCGCGGTGCCCCGCACGCGCTGACGTCAGCCCGCGAAGCTGCGCGTCGCCAGCTCGGCCGCGCTGAACACCGGCGGGCGCGGCTCGACGCGCTCGGGCAGCTCGCGCCCGAGCAGGCGCCGCGCGAGTCGATCGAGCTCCGTCTGCCACGCCGGCAGCGTCCACTTGCCGAAGTGCGTGCTCGCGCCCTCGTAGTCCTGCAGCTCGTACTCCTCGGGCGTGGTGACATAGCCCGCGTACGCGTTCGAGTAGCCCGAGAGCACGACGTGCGTCACGCCCATCGGCGCGAGCACGTGACCGACCGCCCGGCGGACGCGACGACCCGCGACGGTGGTGAACTCGCCGGGCACCGCGACGATCGCGACGGCGCCCAGCACGAAGATCTGCACGGGCAGCACGTTCGGGGTCCACGGCGGCGCGGCGGGATCGCGGCGATCGAGCGCACGCACGAGCTCGAGCGCGCGCAGGGCCCGGCCGCGCACGAGCGGCGGCAGCGGCAACCGCCGCAGCTTCGCGATGCCGAGCATCCGGCGCCGTCCGCTCTCGACCAAGGTGATCTTCTCGCCCTGCGCCTGCGTGCGTGCGGCATCGCGACGGAGCAGCGGTCGCGCGCGCGCGGCCCAACGCTGCAGGAACCGGAGCTGGCGCGGCAGGCCGGGACCTTCTTCGGTGCCGAAGAACATCGCCATGCCGATCTCCGCGGGCCCGGTGCGCAGCCCCTCGCGTCCGCCGACGAAGCGGGGAAGGACGGCGACGTCGGCGAAGTCGACGAACGCGTGCACGTGCGCGAGCCGGAGCGGCTGCGCGCTCGCGCGGCTGGCCTTGCGGAACACCTCGTGCGCGAGCGCGGCCTGCATCGCACCATTGTCGCGCGCGCTGTCGTCGTCGTCGGGGTGACGACCGCGCACGAACGGCCGCCCCGGATGTCGCCAGTGGTTCGGCGTGACGTCGCCGGTGGAGCCCTGCGCGAACGCGGCGACGCTCGGCTGGCCCTCGTCGGCGAGCGCCTGCTCGAGCGCTTGCGCCGCGTAGCCCTTGTTGTCGAAGTGGATCGCCGTGTTGTCGCTGTGCACGCTGGTGCCGTGCACGCCGAACCAGTTGATCGAGCCGATCGGACGGCCGCGGGCGTCGTCGAAGCGCAGCATCCGCAGCGTCCGGTCGATCGCCAGGTGATCCTGCTCGGCGGTCACCGGCGCGACGTCGGGGTTCGCGTTGTAGGAGGCGATCGCGCGGTTGAACGCGACCTCGACCTCCGGCGCGAACATGTCCTCGGCGAAGCGCAGCGTGGCCGGGCCCGACAGCGCATCGGCGCGCACGACGATCGCTGCGATCTTGCGGGCGAGCCCCTCGAGCACCGTGGGGGCGAACCCGGGGATCGTGACGTTGTAGAAGGGATAGTGCGTGTAGCCGCCCGGCCCACTGTGCGTGTGGGTCGCGGTGATCATGACGTTGGCGAGATCGAGCCCGAGCGCCGGATGCTCGACGCGGAGGATCTCGCAGACGCGCTCGCGCAGCGCGATCGAGCAGAAGCAGAGCTCGATGCACACGATCGCCAGCTTCACACCGGAGTCGGTGTCACGAACGACGAACGCGCGCGCGTGCAACGGCGTCGCGACGCTCAGCGCGACGTTGTCGAGCATGCCCCAGCCCATCATGCCGAGACCGGGCTCCCACGTCGTGATCTCGCCCTTGGCCGCCCCGACCTCGTGCATCGGCGCGCAGCCTAGCAGGCTTCCCAGACCCCGTAGGGGATGCCATAGGGTTGGGGCGGTAGGATTCGAACCTACGAATGGCGGAGCCAAAACCCGCTGGCTTATCCACTTGCCGACGCCCCAGCGTAGAGGCTCGGCGTTCTAGCTGCGCCGCGCACCCGTGTCAATGCACGGCGCGGCGTCGCGCGCCCGCGGCCGTCGGAGCTGCCGGTGACGCTCGGTTGGCGCCGAGCCCACACTGGGCCGCGAGCGCGGGCGTCGACTGCCCGATCTTCCGGCGTTGGGCGGTGCAAGGCATGCCATGATGTGCCGTCCGTCGCCCTTCGCTCGTGCTCTCCGCGGCCTACAAAGTCTGTCCGTCCTGCGCCGCTCGGGCCAACCCCGACACGCGGTTCTGCGGGAGCTGTGGCTCGGACCTCGCCGGCGTCGAGGCGGCCGAAGGCGATCCTTATCTCGGGCTCGAGCTCGCCGGCAAGTACTCGCTCGAGCAGCTCATCGGCGAAGGCGCGATGGGCCGCGTGTACAAGGCGCGACAGCTCGCGCTCGGCAAGCACTTCGCGGTGAAGATCCTCGCGCCGCACCTGATGAACGACGAGGCGAGCCACGCACGCTTCGCCTCCGAGGCGCACAACGCCGCGAGCTTGAACCATCCGAACTGCGTCTCGATCGTCGACTACGGCCGCACTGCCGACGGCGTCACGTACATCGTGATGGAGTACATCGCCGGCGTCACGCTCGAGCGGTTGATCTCCGAGCAGTTCCCGCTCGCGCGCGAGCGCATGGTCGACCTCACGCTGCAGATCCTCGCCGCGCTCTCCGAAGCGCACGGGCTCGGCATCCTGCACCGCGACCTCAAGCCCGAGAACATCCTCGTCCAGCAGCTGCGCACGCACGGCGAGCTCGCCGTGGTGCTCGACTTCGGCATCGCGAAGCTGATGGACGCGGGCACCAACGATCCCGGGCTCACCACCGCCGGCATGGTGTGCGGCACGCCCGAGTACATGTCGCCGGAGCAGGCGCGCGGGCACAAGCTCGATGCGCGCTCCGATCTCTACTCGGTGGGCGTGATCCTCTACCAGATGCTGTGCGGCCGCCCGCCGTTCGAGAGCGGCTCGGCGGTCGAGATCCTGCACAAGCACCTGCACGAGGAGCCGGTGCCACCGAGCAAGGCGCTCGATCAGGAGCCCGACCCGCTCGAGACCGTGTGCCTGCGTGCGCTCCGCAAGGATCCCGCGCAGCGCTACTCGTCGGCGATCGAGTTCCGCGAGGAGATCCTGTCCGCGACGAGCTCCGCGAAGCCGATCGGTGGGCTGCGCTGCGATCGCTGCGGCGGTGACATGCGCGCCGATCATCGCTTCTGCCCGAGCTGTGGGGCACCCGCGCCCGCGCGCGGCCCCGATCGCCAGCGACGTCGACAGTCGACGCGCGGCTCGGGCCTGTCGATCGCACGCACCGGAGAGATCACCGCCGAGGTGGTGGTGCGCGCGTTCCCGCTGCCGCTGGTCGGGCGCGAGCAGGCGATCGAGCGCACGCGCGTGATGCTGAACCGCCCCACCGCCGGCGTTCGCCTGCGCGTGCTCACCGGTCCCGCCGGCGTCGGCAAGACGCGGATGGCCGACGAGGTCGCCGCGCTCGCCGAGACCATGGGCTGGCGCGCGTACTACGTCGGCGCCGATCCGAGCGGCGCTCGCACGCCGCTGTGGCCGATCCGCGTGCTGGTGGCGCAGCTGCTCGAGCTCGACCCGAGCTCGTGCACCACCCGCGATCTCGGGCGCGTCGCGAACCTGTGCGGGCTCGGCTTCGAGGAGCTGCCCGGGCTCGCCGAGCTGTTCGGGCTCGACGGCCCCGCCTCCGCGCTCGAGTACCCGGTGCGCCAGCGCGAGTGCTTCGCGGGCGCGGTGCAGGCGATGCTCTCGGGCGGGCGCGGTCAGCCGCTCCTGCTCGTGTTCGACGACATCGACGCGTTCGACAACGCGTCGCGCGAGATCCTCCGTCACCTCGCGGTCGCGCCCACCTCCGCGCCGGTGCAGGTGCTCGCGACCTCCGCCGATCCGCGGCTCGACTGGCTCGGCGGCGTCATCGAGCAGCTCGAGCCGCTCTCGCCCGAGTCGGTCGAGCGCGTCGGCCGACAGGTGACGCTCGAGGTCAAGCCCAACTCCACGCTGCCGTCGGAGCTCGCGCGCGTCGCTCCGCTCACGCCGCTGCGGCTCGAGCTGCACCTGCGGCTGCTCGCGCAGGGTCTGCTCGCACCGCGGCAAGCCGACGAGACCGCGCTCGTGCGCACGCGGCTGGATCAGCTCGAGCCGGAGCTGCGGCCGATCATCGAGCTCGCGGCGATCCTCGGCGAGCGCTTCCCCGAGGTCGAGCTCGCGGAGCTGTACGAGCGCGATCAGGGCACCGCGGGCAACTCCTTCGACGCCGCGCTGATGCAGCTGCACCTGAAGGGCGTGCTGCTCGTGGTCGGCAGCGGCGAGCGGGCGTTCGCGCACCGCGTCGTCCACGACGTCGCATACGCGGCGATCCCCGACGCGCGGCGCCAGCAGCTGCACGTGCTCGCGGCGCAGACCAGCAAGCTCGCGCGCCGTCAGGTCAACCTCGCGGCGGTGCACCTCGTGCGCGCCGGTTCGCGCGAGGCCCCGCGGGCGCTGCTCGCCGCGGCGAAGTACGCCGAGGCCAGCTTCGACGACTCGCTCGCCGCCGAGTTCCTGCAGGCCGCGCTCACGCTGTGCAATCGGGTCTCCGATCCCGGCGATCGCAAGAGTCTCGAGGTCGAGATCGCGCTCGCCGGCAGCCGGGTGATGCGCTCGTCGGAGCTCATCGATCGCGGCATCCAGCTGCTCGAGGAGCAGCTGCGCCGGAACCCGCCCAAGGAGTCCGAGCCGCGGCTGCTCGCGGCGCTGGGCAAGCAGCTCCGTCGACGTGGCCGTTTCGAAGAAGCGGCGAGCGTGCTCAAGCGCGCGATCGCTCCGACCTTCGCGCTCGGCGATCGCGAGGCGCTGCTCGAGGTGTACTGCGATCTCGCGAAGGTCTACGTGCGCCGCAACGATCTGCCGCGGGCGATCCGCGAGCTCTCCGAAGGCCTCGACATGGCGACGCTCGGCGAGGGTCCGCGCGCCGAGGTCGACATCTCGCTGTGGGCCTACCTGTTCGAGCTGACCGAGGTGCACCGCGCCGCGGGCAAGCACGTCGAGGCGCGCAAGTGGTGCGAGCACGCGCTCCTGCAGGCCGAGCGCCGCGGCGACCGGCTGGGGCTCCTGCGCTGCCACACGCAGATGGCGTGGGTGCTGCGCGAGCTCAAGCAGGCGGCGCTGGCCGAGCAGCACCTCGGGCGCGCGATCGAAGAGGCGCGACACTTCGGCGATCGGCTCACCACTGCCGAGCTGCTCATCGAGCGTGCGCGTGGACGTGCGGCGCGAGGTCGGCTCGCCGAGGCGCACCGCTGCTGCGAAGAGGCGCTGCGGCTCGCGCGGGGGCTGCAGTGGGACGTGGGCATCGAGCACGCCGAGCGGGCGATCGCGATGCTCAAGCGGCAGAACCCGGGCTCGACCACGCCGCCGTCGGCGAACAACGGGCCCGAGCAGTCCGGTACCTTCGTGCGCGGCTAGCCGATGGCCGGCGAAGGCGATCACGCGCCCGGCTGGTCGGCGATCGATGCCGCGCTGGCGCCGATCTACCACGGTCGCGAGCCGCTGCACTACGCACCGCCCTTGCCGCTCGTCGCCGGCGGCAACGATCCGCTCGACGGGATCTCGGTGTACACGCGCACCGATCCGCCGCACTTCCACTTCGTCAGCTACGGGTTCACCGAGCTCTACGAGAAGCAGAGCGACGACCCCGAGGTGAGCGGCTTCGGCTTCGAGCTCACCTTCCGGCTCGCGCGCGCCGCCGACGAGGACACGCCGCCGCCGTGGGCGCTCAACCTGCTGCAGAACCTCGCGCGCTACGTGTTCAAGAGCGGCAACACGTTCTCGGCCGGGCACAAGATGAACCTGAACGGGCCGATCGCGCTCGGCCACGACACGGCGATCGCCGCGATCGCGTTCACGACCGACCCCGAGCTCGGCGTGATCGAGTCACCGTTCGGCATCGCGGAGATCGTGCAGATCGTCGGCATCACGTTCGACGAGTACGAGCTGGCGATCCGCTGGGATACCGCGGCGATGCTCGAGGTGCTGGCGCAGCGATCGCCGCTGTTCGTCACCGATCTCGGGCGCACCAGCATGCTCGAGGATGCCGAGCTGGCCGCGGTGATCGCTGGACGGGAGCGCGCCGAGGGCTCGTCGCAGACGATGACGTTCGCGGGCAGCATGCGCTGGGAGCTCGACGGCGACGCGCTGCACGTCACGGTCGGTGCGGCGCACGTGCTCGACCTGCCGCGGATGGTGCGGGGCCGCATCGCGCACGGGCGCGAGTTCGCCTTCGCCGGCAGCGGCACGCAGCTCGTGATGCGCCCCGCGACCGCGGCGCGGGCGGTCGACGAAGGCGAGCGCATCGCGCTCGAGATCGATCCGGCGCTCGCGGCGGAGCTCGAGGCGCGCCTCGTCGAGCAGAAGGTCGGCACGCATCGCTTCGACGCGCTGCCCGGCTTCGTCGTCGAGGTCGAGCCGACGCTCATCCGCGATCAAGCGGGCCGCGTGGCGAAGGTCGTCGGCCTGGACGACGAGGCCGCGAAGGCGCTGCTCGAGCTCGCCGACTGATGTTTGGTCGCGCCCTCCGGCGCTCTTCCTGGTGCGCGCAGCCATGCTCGCTGTCCGCC
>CAZFKC010000178.1:0-11735 GCA_964519175.1 uncultured Nannocystaceae bacterium | reverse complement strand
GAGTGGCGAAGCCACGGCGGGCTCGAGTGGCGAAGCCACGGCGGGCTCGAGTGGCCGAGCCACGGCGGGCTCGAGTGGCTGGAGGTCCGAGCGGCGCCGACGGCTATCCGTCGATGCAGGTCTCGTTCGGGATGTCGCAGGTCTGCCCGTCGGGGCACTCGTCGTCGCTCGTGCACGGCGTGTGGCCCACGACGGTCAGCGGCTGCTGATCGTACGAGCGCACGCCGAGCTCCACGCAGCCGGGCTCGATGTCGATCGAGTCCACCGTCTCCCGGTAGTAGGTCACGTTCGGGAAGCCGGTCACGCCGAGCCCCACGAACTGCTCGATGAGCCCCTGGGGGATCGTGGTCATGCCGGTGTCGGGCACCGTGCACACCAGCTTGCTCGGCGTCGCGCCGTGCAGATCGATGGTCAGCTCGATGCGCACCTGCTGCGGCCCGTCCTCGGCGGTCCACACCACGTCGAGCGGCGCCATCGGATCGAGCTCGAGCGGCGTCGGGTCGGGCACGATCATCTCGACGCCCACACCCGCGAGCTCGAAGGCCTCGTAGTCGCCGCCCGCGGCCGAGAGCTGGATCTGCGAGAGCGGATCCCACGCAGGATGCGGCAGGTCCGTGTCGAAGTAGTCGTAGGTCGGCATCAGCGGCATGACCGACACCGCCTGCAGGAGCCCGGTGACGTCGACGGTGCCGACGTCGTGGTTCGCGGGATAGTCGACGCAGTTGCCGTCGAAGTCGCAGGTGGTGCCCGGCCCGCAGGCGGGATCGCAGAACGGGTTGTTGCGGCGCAGCAGCACGCAGTCGCCGTCCTCGCCGATGTTCTCGAGCACCGACGCCGGCACGACCCCGTCGGAGACCGAGCCACTGAAGGTCGTGTAGCTCTCCTCGCGCAGGAGCACGAAGCCGCCGACGCGAGTGTCGAGCGGACACGCACCGTGCAGCACGACCTCGCCGGTCTCGCCGCTGCTGCTGCTCGTGTCGCCCGTGCCCGACTCGCTGGTGTCGACCGTCGTGGTCGGCCCCGCCGTGCTGGTGTCGTCGGTGCTCACCGTGGTGGTGGGCGCCGTGCTCGAGCTCGTCGTCGGATCGGTGCTCGACGGACCGCTGCTGCTGCTGTCCTGCGCACCGGTGTCGGAGGAAGTACCGCCGCAGCCGACCACGGCCACGAGCACGAACGAGCTCGTAAGGTTACGCATTCGAGTTTTCCAATCGTGGACTAGTCGCCCTGCATGCCGTCGCAACGACCGGAGCCGCCGATCTCGGACATGCCCGGATCCCAGGGGAACGGCCGCGCCTGCTTGATGTAGAGCGTGGGCGGGTTGCCGGGGTCGGCCTTGTCGTCGAACTTGAACTCGATGTCCATGCCGTACCAGTCGCCGTCGTTGCCGTAGACCGGCAGGAACCGGTTGTGGATCGCATCGAGCGCGACCCCGAGATCGTGGATCTGGCCGGGGTTCAGCACGGTCTGCCCGACCGGGATCAACGTGCTGTGCGTGATGTACGTGACCGGCTCGCCCGGGTAGTAGAAGTACTGCAGGAACGCGTCGGGCAGCACGCCGAGGTCCGGCTGCACGACCTCGTTCTCGCCGATCTGCACGTTGACGTAGAAGCCCGGCTCGAGCCCCGACGTGTCGAAGATGTTGTTCGTGATCGCGACGCCGTTGGCTTCTTCGTCGGAGAAGTTCGGCGTGGTGAGCAGCGCCATCGCGACCGCGTGCTGGTCGATGCTGTAGTAGCCGCGCTCTTCGTACGCGCGCGGGTTCCAGATGTTGAGCCAGGCCTCCTTGATGGCCCAGGGCACGCTGCCGGCCCCGGACACCTGCTCGATGTCACCGGTCTGCGAGTTGTAGAGGCCGGCCCCCGTGAACGTACCGAGATCTTCGGCGTTCGTGCTCGAACGGAACCGGATGCGGTGCTCGTTCGGGAACTTCTGCAGGAACTTCGTGATCACGGCGTCGACGAACGCCTGGTCGATCGGTGCATTGCGCAGCATGTCCTGGAAGAGCAGCAGCTGCTCCTCGCGGAACACCGGGTCGCCCCAGTCCGGATCGGCCTCGAGGTCCAGCAGGACGTCGTCGAGCCCGTTCTCGGTCATGAACTGGTCGTAGTAGTAGAACGGGATCACGAACCCGTCCTGGATCGGCACGATGTCCTGACCGATGTCGTACAGCGCCGCGTAGTTCGTGCCCTTGCTGCCGAAGCGCGTGAGCCCGAGGTCGATCTGCTCGCGCAGATCCTCGCCGTCCACCACGACGTCTTCCATGTCGCGGATGTCGCTGACGGAGAGATCGAGCTCCGGCACGCCGAGCGGATCGGGGCGGTTCTCCTCCCACCACTGGTCGGCCTCCTCCTGGGTGACCTCCTCGATGGTGTAGCCGAACGCGTCGACCGTGAGCCGCACGTTCTTGCCCTGCAGCGCGACGAGCTCCGGATCCTCCTGTGCGTTGCGCAGCCCCATGTTGGGCGTGCCGCGGTTGACCGACAGCACGTTGATGTGGGCGAGCGGGGTCTGGAACTCGGCGGTGATGATGCCGGCGGTGATCGAGATGTCGATCGGCACCGCATCGAGCACGGCGATGTCGCGGAACGGGATGTACTGCCCGGCGACCTCGTCGGCGTCGTAGAAGGCGAGCCGACCGACCGTCTCGCCGAGATTGTAGGGCTGGTACTGGACGTCGGCGAACAGCTCGTCGGTCGTCACCACCGTGATGTCGGCGGGGAGCTCCGGCACCAGGCTCTCGAGCGCCATCGAGGTCGGGTGGAACATCAGGTCGGCGCCGAAGTACGCCGAGTCGCGCAGCTGGCGGTACCCCTGCGTGATCATCTCGGCATCGGCCGTGTCGTACGGCGCGAGCTCGTAGGTGTACGCGTTGGGACCCTCGTAGTAGGTGATCGCGCCGAGCAGGAAGCGGCGATCGGGGCTGTAGTACTCGATGTTGTTGAACGTGCCGAGATCGGGCACCGGCGGCAGCCCGTTGCCCGACAGGAACACCGACGCGAAGTCCCAGTGGATCGGGTAGCAGCGGCTGTTCGCGAAGTAGAGCTCGTTGCTGTCGAGCCGATCGATGAGCGTCTTGATCGAGCGCGCGCCGGCGATGCTCGCGTCGAGCGGCAGCGAGGCGAGCGCGTCGAAGTCGTCCTGGCAGCCGAGCAGCTGCAGGTAGTCCTGCGCGTTGCCCTCCGTGGCCTGGCAGGTGAATCCCTCGGTGTCGCCCGTGGACGACGAGCTGGTGTCGACCGCAGTGCTGCTCGTGTCGGCCGAGCTCTCGCTCGTGACCGCCGTGCTCGACGACGTCGGCGTCGACGAGGTGGACGACGAGGACTCGTCGGACGGGCTCTCGCCGGTGTCGTCGGCGCACGCGGTGGTGAGCGCCAGGCCGACGGCGGCGTACTTGCAGATCGTTCGCAGCGACATGTGTAGTCTCCGAGCTTGGTTCAGCCGTCCCAGGTGCGCACGTACGAGCCCGAGCGCACACCGAGCACGACCTCGAGCACCGTGTGGCCGTCGTACGGCTGCGGCAGATAGATGGCGTGGGTGTTCCAGCCGTCGATGCCGCTGCCGAACTCGAGCCCGTGGCCATAGTGGCTCGCGCCGTCGGTGGCCTGGTTGTAGAGCATGGTGACCACGCCCTCGGTATCCACGCGGTAGAGGCCGCGCGTGTTGAAGTCCGGCACGTAGAGGTTGCCGCACGCGTCGATGGCGAGGCCGTCGTGGTAGCCCTCGCCGACCCCGCTCGCGTACTGCACCAGATCGCCGTCGGGCTCGAGGTCGTCGTCGACGCCCTGGAAGTAGACCGAGTCGCTGCCGCCGAACAGCGTGGAGATGTAGACGCCGGTGCTGTCGAGGTTGAACACCATCGCGCGCGAGTGGATCGACGCGGTGTTCAGCCACGAGACCGACTCGCCGCTCTCCGGATCGACGCGGACGATCGCGCTGCCGGTCGACACGTAGGCCATCTGGTCGGGGCCGACGGTGATGCCGTAGGCGCCGTTGACGGAGGTCGACACCGTCGTCTGGACCATGTCGGTGGTGACGCGGCGCAGCTCGCCGAAGTCGTTCACGTAGAGCAGGTCGCCCATGTCGAGCACGTCCATGCCCTGCGCGCTGTTGACCCCCGGCAGGAACACGCTGGTCATGTCGTCGTAGGTGGAGGCGATGAGCGAGTTGCCGTCCCACCCGATGATGTGACCGTCTTGGTCGAAGTAGACGTCGTGGTAGCCGCGCGGTGCGATGAGCTCGGTCTGGGACTCGAACGGCACCGGCAGATCGTCGCAATCCCAGTCGATGATCGGCCCCGTCGTCGTGGTCTCGATGGGTGGGAAGTCGATGGCGCCACCGACGTCGAAGATGATGGTGTGCGTCTCTTCGGAGCTCGAGGTCGCGGGCTCGGTGGTGCCGGTGCTCGCGGTGCTGCTCGAGCTGCTCTCGGCGACCATCGTGGTCTCGCTCGGCGTCGTCGTCGTCGGGTTGACCGTCGTCGAGCTGGACGTCGACGGATCACCGGTACTGCTGTCACCGGCGGGGCTCACCGTCGACGAGCACCCGGCACCGGCGAGGACGACACACGCGACCCTAATCATTGGCTTGCAGCTCATCGCAGACTCATCCACTTTCGCGCGCAGAGCTGACCGGTCCCCAAGGGGGTTACATGGCGGTCACGCCGGCGTACCTTCAGCGTCTCAGTCGGCGGGCCGGCTGGCAACCGGGAACCATCCCCCGGGGATCCCGCGCTGCGGATCACTGGGCCCGCGGCGCTTGGGGCACCATCTCCAGCTCGAGCGGCTTGCCGTCGCGCGTGATCCCCACGAGGATGCGCTCGTTCGGCTTCATCTCGGCGAAGGCCGCCATGTAGTCGTCGAGGTTGTGGATGGCCCGCGCGCCGAGCTTCACGATCACGTCGCCCTTGCGCATCCCCGCGACCTCCGCAGCCCCGCCGGCCCGCACGCCGGAGAGTCGCACACCGTCGACCTTGGCGCCGTAGTCGGGGATCGTGCCGAGCGAGACCTTGAACCCGCCGCCGCGCGCCGCGGCCGGCAGCGCGACCTCGACGTAGTCGGGCACGAGTGCCTTCGCCTCGAGCTCGGTGACCAGCGCGAGCGCGAGCCCGCCGACCTGCGCCGCGCCGGCGAAGTCGAGCTTGTCGAGGTCGTCGCTGGGCTTGTGGTAGTCCTCGTGGGGCCCCGTGAAGAAGTGCAGCACGGGGATCTGCACCTCGTAGAAGCTGCCGTGATCGGACGGCCCATAGCCGTCGTCGGTGGTGCGCACCACGAGCCCGTGCTTGTGGGCGTCGATGAGCGCCGGCCACACCTTCGAGGTGCCCGCGCCCGCCACGATGAGCCCGTCGGGTCCCAGCCGGCCGACCATGTCGAAGTTCAGCATCGCGGCGATGCGCGCGAGCTCGGGCTTCGGCAGGTTCTGCACGTAGTGCTTGCTGCCGAGCAGGCCCATCTCCTCGGCGCCGAACGCGATGCACACGACGTCGAACGGGCGCTTGCTCGCGTCGAGCTTCGCGAGCGACTCGCAGAGCTCGAGCATCACCGCGACCCCCGAGGCGTTGTCGTCGGCACCATTGTGGATCGCCTGCTCGCCCGGCGCGAGCGAGCTGTCGGTGCCGAGCCCGAGGTGATCCATGTGCGCACCGACGACGATGACGCGGTCGCTCTTGCCCGCGCCGGGCAGCCGACCCGCGACGTTCGCGGTGCCGAGCACCACGCGCTCGACCGGTGACTGCAGCGTCGCGGGTCGCTTGCTCTTCGCACCCGGCTTCAGACCCGCGGCGACCGGATCGGCGCCCTTGGCCTTGCCGGCGAGCGCCTCGACGAGCGCGGCACTGCCGGCGGAGCCGACGAAGAGCGCGGGCACGCCGAGATCGGCGGCCTCGCCGTGGTTCGGGAACGAGGCGGCGCTCGGATCCCACAGCACGAAGCCGGCGGCACCGTGATCACGCGCAGCGATCGCCTTGCTCGCGGCCCGCTTCTCGGCCTGCCCGAGGTGCGGATCGTCGGGACCGCCGGCGAGCGCGACGACGATCGCTCCCTTCACCTTCTTGCCGAGCTTCTCGTAGTCGCCGGTGCCCTTGCCCGCCTTCGGGATCCCGTAGCCGACGAACACGAGCGGCGCGACCACGGGACCCTTGCTGCTGGTGTCGCCCGAGAACGGCACGGGTGCGTGCGGCACGAGCAGACCCGAGACGTCGAGCACGGTCTCGGCACCCGCGCGCACCTTCACGCCGTCGGTCACCGCGAAGCGCTGGCGATAGCCGTCGGCGAACGCGGGCGCGAGCTTGGCTTCCTTCATCGCGCTCTCGACGTAGTCCTGCACGCGTGTGTCGGCCTCGCTGCCGGGCGCGCGTCCCTGCTGCGCATCGTCGGCGAGGAACGCCGCGTGCTTGCGGATGCCCTCGGCATCGAGCGCGGGGCCCTTCGCCGCACTCGTCGTCTGCGTGCCACCGCCACCACCCGGCGCGTTCGTCTTGCTCGTGTCCTTCTTCGGCGCGCACGCGAGCGCGAGCGCGGGCACCAATGCGGCGAGTGCTGGCAGGGTTCGCATCGGCGCCGAGCGTACGCGCAGCCGAGCCGCGGTGGTAGGCTGGGCCGATGCATGGGCTCGATCGTCGGCAGTCCTCGACCACGCTGGCGATCGCGCTCGCGAGCGTCGTGGCCCTCGCGGGTGCATGCGCCGACGACGGCGCGGCACCGCAGGACACGAGCAGCGACGAAGGCGCGAGCGGCACCACCTCCACGACGACCGCGACCACGACCGGCGCGGACACGAGCTCGGGCAGCGAGAGCTCGACCGGGGGCGACGACGGCTCGGCCGCGCGCGCACGCTACTGTGGCGACGCGGCCGACGACGTCGAGGCGCGCATCGACGAGGCCCTCGCAGCGCTGTCGGTGGCCGACAAGGTCGCGATGATGCACGGCGCGTCCTTGTTCGTGCAGGACGGCCTGTGGCGCGTCGAGGGCAACGCGGGCGCGGGGCTACCGGGCTTCCACATGCTCGACGGGCCGCGCGGGGTCAGCTCGGTCACCGGCGGCACCGCCACGGTGTTCCCGGTGGGCATCGCCCGCGGCGCGACCTGGGATCCCGCGCTCGAGCGCGAGGTCGGGGCCGCCATCGCTCGCGAGATCCGCTCGTTCGGCGGCGACGTCGTGCTCGCGCCGACGATCAACATCCTGCGGCACCCGCGATGGGGCCGCGCGCAGGAGACCTATTCCGAAGACACCGTGCACCTCGGCGCGATGGGGGTCGCGTTCATCGAGGGTGCGCAGTCGGAGCGCGTCGTCGCGACCGCGAAGCACTTCGCGGCCAACAGCATCGAGGACACGCGCTTCGTCGTCGACGTCGCGCTCGACGAGCGTGCGCTGCACGAGATCTATCTGCCGCACTTCCGCCGCGCCGTGATGGACGCGAACGTCGGCGCGGTGATGAGCGCGTACAACCTCGTCGACGGATTGCACTGCGACGTGAACCCGGTGCTCTTGCGCGACCTCCTCGGCGATGCATGGGAGTTCCAGGGCTTCGTGATGTCCGACTGGGTGCAGGGCACCCACGGCGACGTCGAGGCCGTACGCGCGGGGCTCGACGTCGAGATGCCGAGCGGGGCGCACTTCGCCGCGCTCGAGTCGGCGGTCGGCAGCGGTGCGCTCGACGAGGCCGAGCTCGACGAGTCGCTGCGCGGCACGATCCGCGCGCAGCTCTGCTTCGCGCTCGACACCGATCCGCCGGTGCCCGATCCGACCGCGCGCGAGACCGACGCGCACCTCGAGCTGGCCGAGCACGTGGCCGAGCGCGCCGCGGTGCTGCTGCGCAACGAAGGCGTGCTGCCGCTCGACCGCGCCGCGCTCGGCGAGATCGTGGTGGCGGGTCCGCTCGCCGACCTCGACAACGTCGGCGACGAAGGCAGCAGCGACGTCGACGCCGCCGAGGTGGTCACGGTGCTCGAGGGGCTGACCGACCGCGCGGGGGCCGTCACGGTCACCCACGTCGCGGCCGATCCGCTCGCACCGGCCGACGAGACCACCATCGCGAACGCCGACGTCGTGGTCGTCGTGCTCGGGTTGACGTCCGACGACGAGGGTGAAGGCTTGATCGCCGCGGGCGATCGCGAGTCCCTCGCGTTGCCCGCCGGCCAGCTCGCGCTGCTGGAATCCATCACGGCGATCGGCACGCCGACGATCGTGGTGCTCGAAGGCGGCGGCCCGCTGCTCACCGAGGGCTGGATCACCGACACCGACGCCGTGCTCATGGCCTGGTATCCGGGCATGCAGGGCGGCCTCGCGATCGCCGACCTGCTGTTCGGCGACGCCGAGCCCGCCGGGCGTCTGCCGGCCTCGGTGCCGGTCGCCGAGGCCGACCTGCCCGAGTTCGACAACGTCTCCGAGTCGGTCGAGTACGGCTACCTGCACGGCTATCGCCACCTCGACGCGAACGGCACTGCGCCCGCGTTCGGATTCGGGTTCGGGCTGGGCTACACGACGTTCTCGTACGACGCGCTCGTGCTCGATGCCGAGTCGATCACGACGGACGGCACGATCACCGCGCAGGTGGAGCTCACCAACACCGGCGCACGCAGCGGCATCGAGACGGTGCAGCTCTACGTGGCGATGCCGAGCTCGAGCTACATGCGCGCACCGAAGGACCTCCGCGCGTTCGCGCAGGTCGAGCTCGCCGCGGGCGAAAGCGCGAACGTGATGCTCGCCATCCCCGCCGCTTCGCTCGCGGTCTGGGATCCCGCGCGTTCGGCTTTCGTCGTCGAGCCTGGCGACTACGACGTGCACGTGGGCAGCTCGGTTGTCACCTTGCCATTGAGTGGCGCGTTTACCATCGAGCAATGAACTCGCGCGCCGCTGCGACAGCGGTGTCGCGGTGCGCAGGCGTCAGCGCGCGACAATCCGTGATCCCGCGCTCGTGCGCACGCCGCACGGCGAATCGCCGCGTGGGCGCGCCGTCGATCCTCGCGTGAACACCACGCGTCGTTGGCTGCTCGGTGCGGCGTTGATGCTCGGCCTACCGCTCGTCGGTGCCGGGCTCGCGCGCGCCGGCGGCTACGAGACCACCGAGATTTCGCTGCCGTCCTTGCGCGAGACCGGTCCCGTGAAGGTCGTGCTGCAGAAGACCGGCGGCCACGCGGTCGCGGGCAAGGACGATCCCCGTCGCCTGCACTCGGGCGTCGTGTCGCGCCAGGGCCTGGAGTGGGTCGACGTGCCCACGTTCGCCGGCGACGATGCCGAGTGGAGCGAGCTCGTGGGATGTGTGCAGTCGGAGTACGCCGACGTCGCGATCGAGATCGTCGACGAGCGACCTGCGCGCGGCGACTTCATCCTCGTGATGGTCGGCGGCGGCCCCGACATCTTCGGCTTCGACGAGACCGTCCACGGCATCGCCCCGTGGAGCGGGCGCGTGATCGGCAACGCGGTGGTGTTCGTCTTCCAGCACCCGGACACGACCGGTCGCGAGCTCTGCGAGGTCACCGCCCACGAGATCGGCCATGCGATCGGGCTCGATCACAGCCGCGACTGCAGCGACACGATGAGCTACGAGTCGTGTGGCACGAAGCACTTCCGCCCCGAGCCCGCGCCGTGCGGCGAGTGGGAGGATCGCGCCTGCGGCAACGGCCGCGCGACGCAGACCTCGGCCGACGAGCTCGCGCGTCGGCTGGGCCACGCCGGCGAAGCGATCACGCGTGGGCCGCTCGCGTTCAACTTCGTCGACGCGCTCTGAGCCCGGGCGCCGGAGGGCGCGACCGAGCTCAGTCCCAGATCTCGAGGTCCGGCGCGTTCTCGGCGAGGTGCTGGTCGACGATGTTGCCGTAGCCGAGCTCGCCGCGGGGATTCTCGCCCCAGCAGCGGATTCCGCCGTCGAACGTGGTGATGCAGGTCTGGAAGATGCCGCTCGTCACCGCGACCACCGGCTCGTCGATCTCGAGGTCGCCCAGCGCCTCGGGCGTCTCGTCGTCGCCGACGTAGCCCAGCAGCATGTAGCCGTGCTCGCCCGACCCCCAGCAGCGCAGGTTGCCGGTCGCACCGGAGGCGCACTGCAGCGCCGTGTGCCCGAAGAGGTGTCGCGCATCGATCCCGATCGGCGCGTCGGGCAGGTTCTCGAACGAGTCGCCGAGGCCTTGGTCGGCCGTGTTGCCACTCGCGAGCCCGCCGTATTGTCCATCGCCTGCACAGACCGTGCGGCCGCCCGCGAGCAGGACGCAGGTCGACGCCGCGCCCCCAGCGACCTCGAGCACCGGCTCACCGACCTGCACCGCGCCCACGTCTGCCGGCGTCTCGTCGTCGCCGACGAAGCCGGTCGCATAGCCGTAGCCCAGGCGTCCGTCGCTGTTGGAGCCCCAGCACACGAGGGCACCATCCTCGAGGACCGCACAGGTGTGATCCTGCGCGGCGGTGATCTGCACCACGGTGCCGCCCACGTCGACGAGCGCCTCGGGCACCGATGGCGACTCGTCGTCACCGATGTACTGCCCGGCCCCGGGAGCCCCGTAGCCTGGCGTGCCGCATGCGCGGTAGCCCCAGCAGCGGACGGTGCCGTCCATCAGCAGCGCACACGAGTGATCCGTGCCCATCGCCACGTCGAGCACCGGTCCGCCGAGATCGATCTCCGGTGCGTCGCTCGGGACGTCGTCGTCGCCGATGTTCTGATCACCGGTGCCGAGACCGAGTGACCCGAAGAAGCCGTTGCCCCAGCAACGCAGCGTGTTGCCCTCGAGCACCACGCACGTGCGCAGGCCGCCGGCAGCGAGGCCCACCACCGTGCCGCCGACGTCGACGTCGCCGGCATCGGCGGGCACCTCGTCGTCGCCGACGTTGTCGAGGTTGCCGTAGCCGAGCGCGCCGTAGCTGTGGAATCCCCAGCAGCGCACGTTGCCCTCCGGGGAGCGCGCGCAGGTGTGCGCGAGCCCGGCCGCGACGATGGTGGTCGTGCAGGTACGGCTGCACAGCCCGATGCCGTTCTCGTCGCCGTCGTCGCACTGCTCGTAGGCATCCGCGAGCACGTAGCCGTCGCCGCAGCGGTTGCGCTGGCATTCCGACGTGCACGTGCTCGTGCCGTCGCCGTTCGCGGCCGCCTCGTCGCACGCCTCCATCAGCGTCGCAACATAGCCGTCGCCGCACACGTTCTCGGCGCACGCGGACGTGCAGGTGCTCGTACCGTTGCCGTTCTCCAGCCCGTCGTCGCAGCCCTCTTCGCCCTCGCGGATGCCGTCGCCACATTCCGCTGCGAGGCAATCGCTCGGGCACGCGTCGAAGTTGTCGTCGTTGCCGTCGTCGCAGCCCTCGCCGAGGCCCGACTGCACGAGGCCATCGCCGCACGACGGCGGCAGACAGAGCGTGGTGCACTCGTCCTCCTCGTCGTCGTTGCCGTCGTCGCAGAGCTCACCGGGATCGAGCTGGCCGTCGCCGCAGCTCGCGGATGGTCCCTCGCTGGTCCCCGGCGACTCGCTCGAGCCGTCGGTGTCGGGCTCGCCGCTCGTCTCCGGACCCCCGGTCGGCTGGGTCGCGCTCGTGTCGGTTCCGGCGCTCGTGTCGGCCGTGGTGGCACCGGTCGCCGACGACCCACCGCTCGACCCTTCGCTGCTCTCGTCGTCCGTGACGGGCGTCTCGTCCCCACAGGCCGGGGTGGCGAGCAACAGGCCAAGGGCGCAGCGCAGCGGGGTCGGGATCGGCATGCCCTGCCGGAGTGTGGGCGGCGAGGATTTCGATCCCTTGGACAGTCGAAGAATGTCGAGC
>CAZFKC010000177.1:0-11882 GCA_964519175.1 uncultured Nannocystaceae bacterium | reverse complement strand
AGTTCTGGTCGCGCGGGCCTCGTGCGGCTCGACGTGCTACGCTGCGGTCGATCGCACTTCGCGATCCCCGACGAGGCGCGCCGTACCGGGTGAGGACAAGACGACGCCGGAGGCAGCATGCCTTGGACGTTGCTCGTGCTCGCAGGACTCCTCGAGGTCGCCTGGGCGACCGGTCTACCGGCCACCGCCGGCTTCACCAAGCTCTGGCCGAGCGTCGCGACCATCGCGGCCATCGTCGCCAGCATGTGGCTGCTCGGCATCGCCGCGCGCACGCTCCCGATCGGCACGGCCTACGCGGTCTGGGTCGGCATCGGGGCCACCGGCACGGCGGTGCTCGGCATCGTGCTGTGGCGCGAGCCGATCACGCCGATGCGGATGGTCTTCCTCGCGCTGCTCGTCGTCGCGATCGTGGGCCTGAAGCTCAGCGCGCCCGACGTCACTGCGCGGTGAACGTGCGCCGCTCGCCTTCGACGGTGTGCGTGCAATCGGTCGTGCGCGCGAGCCACTCGTAGCGCATGCCCGGCTCGAGCTCGCCCCACGCGACCGCCACCGTCTGCCCCGGCTCGACGTGCTCGACCACGCCGACGAGCTCGAGCTCGCCGCCACCCGCGTCGAGCTCGATCGGCAGCGTGAAGTGGGCGTCGGAGCTCTCGTACCACTCGTCGTAGTACGGCGAGTAGGTCTGCACCTCGAGCTCCCCGGTGTCGGGCGAGAGCGTCATGATGCGCAGCTTGCCCGAGCCGCCGTGGTCGTCGAACTGGTAGTCGGACAGCAGCGTGTGCACGGTGCTCGCTCCGACGTCGGTGCGACGCCCTTCGTCGTCGACGTGGCCGCACACCATCATGCGCAGGTTCGGCTCGCCCCGCAGCGCCTGCCACCGCGCCTGCCCCTGGGCGGAGAACGGCGTGTCGACCTTGGGTGCACCTTCGTCGCCGGTCGTGACGAGGCACGAGTGTCCGACGGCGATCACGTAGTGGTCGGGGTGGTCCGCCACCACGCGTCGCGCCCACGCGAGCACCTCCGCGTCGGGGCCGGTGTTGTCCTCGGGGATCCCCGGCTGATCGAACTCGAAGAAGATCGCGAGGAAGTCGAGCTCGCCCGCCGAGAACGTGATCCACGACGCGTCGTTGCGGTCGCCGAAGTGGCCACCGTAGTAGCTGCGTCCGCTGAAGCGATCGACGCCGAAGTACTGGTTGTAGATCGCGGTGTCGCCCGCGTACGAGTTCGTGTTCTGATCGTGGTTGCCGATCGCGACCGCGTAGGGGATGCCCTCGGGATGGCCGGGTAGCGGCTGCTCGAGCGTCTCGAGCGCTTGCTGCCCGATCATCCACTCGCTCACGTAGGTGTCGCCGTTGTCGACGAGATCGCCGACGTGCAGCACCGCGCGCAGGTTCCAGGCCTCGGCGTTGTCGGCGAGCCACTGCGTCTGCGCGTAGAACATGTCGTCGACGGCGCCGCCGCTCTGCTCGCAGTAGTACTGGGTGTCGGGCAGGACCGCGATCGCGAACGGCTCGATCTCCGGGAGCGGCCGCCCCCAGATCTCGACGCGCTGCTCGTCGCCGTCGACGTCGAATGCGGTGGCCTGCAAGACGGCGGTGCCACCCTCGACGAGCTCGCCGGGCGCGAGCGGCACGGGCGGGGCGGGGGGTGTGCTCGCACGCGCGGGCCGGCCCTCGGACCGCCATGTGGTGCCTTCGCGCTCGCCGTCGTGGCCGCCCACGACGTCCGGCACCGTCGTGCCCGCGACCTCGTCGAGCGGCCAGTGGGCGACGAGCCCGGTCGCGTCGGGGGGCGCACCGAACATCCCCGATTGCAGCTCGAGCTCGCCGAGCGTCCGACTCCAGACGCGCACCTCGTCGATGCGACCGTCGAACGATCCGTCGCGTCGGCCCATCGAGTCGTACGCGGCCCCGATGCCCACGTGCTGGATGCTGTCCGCGCGCGGCATCGCCTGCGCCGCGACGGTGGCATCGAGCATGCCGTCCACGAACAGCCGCCAGTCGGTGCCGTCGTAGCTGGCCGCGACGTGGTGCCACGTGCCGCGCTCGATGGTGGCGACCGAGCTCGCGGGATGGTTCAGCCCCGTGTCCATGTCCTCGAAGTCGGCGACGAGCCGGCCCGCGGCATCGAGCCCGAGGAACCAGTTGCAGTCGATGGTGCCGCCGTCGTCCTCGCCGCGGCCCTTGCTGACGATCGGCTCGGCGATCACGCCGCCGACACCCGAGCTCGCGGTGGTGCCGAAGCCGTCCCAGCGGATCCATGCCTCGACCGTGAAGATGGACAGCCCCAGCGCGGGCACGTCGCCGACGTGCACGCCCTCGCCAGCGCCGAGCAGCTCGAGCGCACCGGCGGGGCCGGGCTCCTCGCAGGTCGGCACCACCGGCACGCCGACGTCGGGCTCGGGCGCGTCGCCCTCGCTGCCGGAGCCGTCCGCCGGCGCGCTGCTCGAGCTCTCGGGCCCGAGGCTCGCCGAGGACGCGTTCGTCGTGGTGCCGCCCGTGCCGTCCCCCGACGCCGGCGCATCGTCGTCGCCGCCGCACGCGAGCGTGCCCCACGACGCCAACGCCAGCGCCGTCCAGCAGATCCGCCGACCCTCGTGCTGCCGCCCCATGTGAGCACGCTAGCGCGGCGCCAGACCGTGCAGCGTGGCCGCGATGCGCCCCTACGTAAGCCGCGAAGCGAGAGTGTGGCTCTCGTGCAACACCCCCGGCGATTCGCCCACCCGCTGCGAGCGTGCTCGCGACCACCGCCGTTGCATGGTTCGGCGCGATGGGTGTGCACGTGCTCGCACGGCGCAGCAGCGATCGCTCCCGTGCGCTGTGGCGCGGCGCACAGTGCTGCGCGATCGAGCTCCGAGAGCGACGCGTACCGGTCTACGGTGAGCCCCGTGAACATCGCCCGAGACCCTTCGAATCTCCCTGCCGCGGGCCTGTCCGGCCTCGCCCTGCACGTGCCGCGTCCGCGCGTCGACCTGCGTCAGTTCGCACAGTGGACGGGCGCCGATCCCAGCAAGCTCGCCGCCGTGATCGGCGACGCTTTCCGCGTGCCGCAGCCCGACGAGAACGTCTACACGCTCGCTGCTGCCGCGGCGCTGCGGCTGATCGACGACTACGCGATCGCGCCCGAGAAGGTGGGGATGCTCGCGCTCGGGACGGAGTCCAGCACCGACAACGCGGTCGGTGCGGTCATCGTGCGCGGCATGATCGACGATGCGCTCGTGCGGCAGGGCCGACGCCCGCTGCCGCGCGACGTCGAGGTGCCGGAGACGAAGCACGCGTGTCTGGGCGGCATGTATGCGACGAAGGCCGCGCTGCGCTACGTGCAGACCGACGGCGCCGACCGGGTCGCGATCGTGATCGCCGCCGACATCGCGCAGTACGAGCGCGGCAGCACCGGCGAGCCCACGCAGGGCGCGGGCGCCGTCGCGATGCTCGTCGAGCCGCACGCGCGGCTGCTCGAGATCGATCTGCGCCGGGCCGGCAGCTCGTCGGACGAGCGCGGCTGGGACTTCCGCAAGCCGTTCGCGCGCCACTTCATGGACGAGTACCCGTCGAAGGGCCACGCGAGCCACGACTTCCCGGTGTTCAACGGCCGCTACTCGACGGTCTGCTACGTCGATGCGGTGCTGCACGCGCTCGGCTCCGTGTACGCGCGCACCGGCGCCGATCCGCGGGCGCTCTTGTCCGATGCGGCGGCGATCCTGATGCACCGCCCGTACGAGCGCATGCCGATGGCCGCGCTCGGCGTCGCGTGGGTGTGGGCGCACGTGATCGCCGACGACCGCGCCGCGCTCGAGCCCGCCTGTCGCGCCGCCGATGTCTCGTGGGAGGCGCTCGTGCAGGAGCTGGCCGCCGACGCCCGCCTGCGCGACAACGTGCGCGATCAGGGTCCCGACTACGATCCGCTCGTGCGCGCCACGCTCGTGGCGAAGCACGCGGTGAAGTCCGACGCGTTCGTGCAGCGGGTCCGCGTGGCCACCAGCTTCGGCAGCAAGGCCGTGCGCGAGCTCGGCAACCTCTACACGGCGTCGTTGCCGGCGTGGATCGCCGCGGCGCTCGCCGATGCGCACGCGCGCGAGCTCGACTGGACGGGACGCGAGCTCGTGCTGGTCGGCTACGGCAGCGGCGATGCGGCCGAGGTGTGGCCGGCCCGCGTGGTCGAGGGCTGGCGCGAGGCCGCCGCGCGCATCCGCATCGATGCCGCGTTCGCGGGCGCGATCGATCTCGACCAGGGCGACTACGAGGCGCTGCACGATCGCCGCATGCCGCCGCGTTCGCTGCCGCGGCCGCAGCCGTTCGCGATCGCCGGTCGCGGGCGACGATACGACGCAGGCTGGCAGGACGCGGGCATCGAGCACTACGAGGTGGTATGAAGATCGGCGGCCACGGGCCGCGGGCCGCTGCGCCCGCGCCCGTGACCGTGCCTGCGCCCGATGCTCGCCGCCGCCACGCCCGACTTCATCGAAGATCTCGCGCTGGCGCTGGGCGTCGCGGCGGTCACCTCCGTCCTGTGTAGGCGCCTGCGTCAGCCGGCGGTGCTCGGCTACCTGCTCGCGGGCCTGATCGTCGGCCCGTATCTCTCCCTGCCGCTGTTCGCCGACCCGCTGCGGATCCACGCGCTGTCGGAGTTCGGCGTGGTGCTGGTGATGTTCGGCATCGGCCTGCACTTCGGCCCGCGCGAGCTCGCGCGCGCGATCCCGAAGGCCGGGCTCGTCGGGCTCGCACAGGTGAGCGCGATGCTGTGGATCGGCTTCGTGCTCGGCCGCGCGTTCGGCTGGTCGACGGTCGCCTCGATCTTCCTCGGGGCCACCGTCGCGATCTCCAGCACGATGGTCGTGGCCAAGGCCACCGACGAGCACCCGCTCGGGGCCGAGGTGCGCGAGCTCGTCTTCGGCGTGCTCGTGATCCAGGACCTCGTCGCGGTCGTGCTCATCGCTGCGCTCACGACCGTCGCGTCGGGGGCCGGGCTCGAGGCCGGCGAGCTGCTCGCCACCACCGGCCGACTGCTCGGCTTCCTCGCGTTGCTCGTGATCGGCGGCCTCTTCGTCGTGCCGCGCGGCGTCCGGCTCGTCGCGCGCATGGGCCACCCCGAGACGTTGCTCGTCGCTGCGGTCGGGCTGTGCTTCCTGCTCTCGCTCATGGCCGCGCGCGCGGGCTACTCGGTCGCGCTCGGTGCGTTCGTCGCGGGCTCGCTCGTCGCCGAGTCGGGCGAAGGCTCCACCGTCGAGCGCCTCGTCACGCCGCTGCGCGACATCTTCGCCGCCGTGTTCTTCGTGTCGATCGGCATGATGGTCGATCCCCAGCTCGCACTGCAGGCGTGGCCGCAGGTGCTGGCGATCGCGGCGGTCGTGATCGGTGGCCAGCTCCTCGTGGTCGGCATGGCCGCGTTCCTCGGCGGCCACGGGATCCGGCGCTCGGTGCAGGCCGGGCTCGCGCTCGGCCAGATCGGCGAGTTCTCGTTCATCCTCGCGCAGACCGGCGCCGCGACCGGCGTGATCGATCCGATGCTCGTGCCGGCGCTCGTGGTGGTCGGCATCATCACCGCGACCACCACACCGCTCGCGATCGCGCGTGCCGATCGCATCGCCGCGCGCATCGATCGCGCGCTGCCCAGTCGAGTCCACACCGTCGCCGCGCTGTACGAGTCCTGGATCGAGTCGCTGCGGACCGCACGCGTCGGTCGCCGCGTCGTCGGCGTGCGCCGCTTCGCCCGGCTCGCGCTCATCGACACCGTCGCGCTCGCGGCGATCGTGATCGGTAGCGCGCTCGCGCGGCCGCGGCTCGGCCAGGCGCTCATCGACGTCGGTGTCGGTCGCCGGCTCGCGGACGCGCTGCTCGGGATCGCGACGGTGTTGGTCTGCCTGCCATTCGCGGTGGGGCTGCTCCGCTGCGTGCGCGCGTTCGGCTTCACGCTCGCCCGGCTCGCGCTGCCCGAGAGCTCGGGCGGTCGCACCGACCTCGCGATCGCGCCGCGCCGCGTGCTGGTCGTGTTCATCCAGCTCGCCGCGCTCATGGCCCTCGTGTTGCCGCTGCTCGCGGTGACCGGTCCGTTCCTGCCCCCGGGGCTCGGCGCTCCGGTGCTCATCGCCATCCTCGTCGTCGTCGCGGTCACGTTCTGGCGGCGCGCCGACGATCTCGTCGGGCACGTGAGGGCCGGTGCCGAGGTGGTGGTCGAGATGCTGCGCCAGAGCGCAGGCGAGCGCGAGAGCTTCGCGGCACAGCAGCCCACGCGCACGTTGCCCGGGCTCGGCGAGATCACTCCGGTCGTGCTCGATGCGGAGGTGCCGGCGTGTGGCCGCACGCTCGCGGAGCTCGACCTGCGCGGCAAGACGGGCGCCACCGTGCTGGCGATCGAGCGCGGCGGCGAGGGCCGCACGGTGCCGAGCGGGAACGAGCCGTTGCGCGCGGGCGACGTGCTCGCACTCGTCGGCACCCACGACGCGATCGAGCGCGCGCGCGCGTTGCTGCGCGGCGACGCTCCCGCAGTCGCGCCACCGCCAGAAGACCGCTGATCGATCGCCGCACACGCCTTCGCGTGGACAGCCCAGCCACCGTGCTGCATGCTCGGCCCGTTCATGCGGACCTACGAGACGGACGTGCTGGTGGTCGGTGGTGGCGGCGCGGCGACGGCCGCCACGATCGCGGCGCACGAGCAGGGCGTGCGCACGATGCTGGCGGTCAAGGGCGAGTTCGGCGTGCCCGGGGTGCGCGGCGCAGGTGCGACCAGCAACCCCAAGGCCGACTTCTGGACGATCCGGACGGTGGGCCCGAAGGGCGGGCTGTTCAACCCGCCCGATGCCACGTGGGCCGACATGGTCCAGGCCGGGCTGGGCACGGCCGACGCCAAGCTCTGCCGCATCTTCGTCGACGAGGTGAGCGACGCGATCAAGCGCCTGCGCAGCATGGGCATGCAGTTCCAGAGCAAGATGCTCGCGACGATGCCCGCGTCCGACGCGACGAAGGGCACGAACAACATCGTGCAGATCCAGAAGGCGGTGATCGCCGGCACGGACACGGCGGTCGTCGAGCACGCGAACCTCACCGATCTCATCGTCGAGGGCGGGCGCTGCTTCGGCGCGATCGGCATCGACGACGACGGTGAGCCGCTGGTCATCCATGCCGGCGCGGTCGTGATGGCGACGGGTGGGGTGGGGCAGCTGTTCCGCTACAGCTTCAATCCCCCCGGCAACACCGGCGACGGCTATGCGATGGCGCTGCGCGCCGGTGCCGAGCTGTTCAACATGGAGTTCATGCAGCAGGGGCTCGCCACCACGTGGCCGACCCAGGCGATGATCATGCTCTACGAGATGCCGGAGCCGTACCGGATGTTCAACCGGTTCGGCAAGGCGTTCGTCAGCGACTACCTGCCGGCGGGCGTCGGGCTGGTCGACGTCAGCAACCTCAAGGCCTACCACTGGCCGGTGTCGTGCCGCGATGCGGCGATCCACCTCGATCGTGCGATCCACGGCGAGGTGCTGGCCGGCAAGGCCACCGAGCACGACGCGGTGTTCCTCGATCTGTCCGGCAGCAAGCGTGGCTTCCAGCCCGAGGTGTTCGTCGAGTACATGCACTCGATCGGCATCGATCTCGAGCGCGACCTGCTGCAGATCCAGATCCACCACCACACCAGCAACGGCGGCGTGCGCATCGACGAGCACGCACAGTCGAAGATCGCGGGGCTGTTCGCGTGCGGCGAGACGGCCGGCTGGCAGGGGGCGGATCGGCTCGGCGGGACGATGCTGGGCGGCTCGCAGGTGTTCGGCTGGCGGGCCGGCGCGCGCGCGGCCGAGCTCGCGAAGGATCGTCCGGGCCCGCGGCTCGACACGGCGTGGCTCGAGCAGCAGCTCGTCGCGCCGGTGGCGAAGCTGCGCGAGGGGCGGGGCCCGCTGCGCCCGCAGGAGCTCCTGCGTCCGCTGCAGGTGCAGATGTGGCGCGACCTGCTCGTCGAGAAGGACGCGACGAAGCTGGCGCGCGCGCGCGCGTTCGTCGAGCGTCAGCGCGAGCAGCTCGCGCGCGAGACGACGATCGCCGAGGGCTTCGATCTCGCGCTGGCGTTCGAGCAGCGCAACCTGCTCGACGTCGCCGAGGTGATCATCTCGGCCGCCGAGCTGCGCACCGAGAGCCGCGGCTCGCACGTGCGCGCCGACTATCCCGAGCGCAACGACGCCGAGTGGCTGACCAACGTCTTCGTCACCCGCGACGACGGTGCGCTGCGGCTGCGCAAGCAGTGGGTCAACGACGGCTGGACCGAGCAGGACGGCGACATGCGCATCAAGCCCTGGGGCTAGGCGCGGGGCCGCGGGCGATCAGCCGCGGCGACGCTCGATGCCCCGCGGCGGGGCGAGCTTGGTGTGCCGGCGCTCGGGCATGAACTCGCCCCAGAGCGTGCGGCTCCACGGCAGCTCGCCCCCCGGCCACGGCTCCGAGATCGCGACCGTGCGCTGGCGCGGCACCGCGATGCGCCGCAGCGCGAGTCGTCCGAGCGCACGAGGAGGCGAACCGGCGGCCATCGCAGTCGAGCCTACCGAGTGCGTCGCGGGCCGCCAAGAAAGCGGCGGGCCGCGGGCGTCAGGCGTAGTCGGCGAGCGCGCGGCGCAGACGGCCGACCCAGCCGCTGCCGAACATGACGACGTGCACGAGCAGCGGATAGAGCTGGTAGAGCGCCACCCGCTCGCCCGCCCCGGGCGCGATCGGGAAGCGCTCGTCGTACGCGGCGAACGTGCGCGCCGAGAAGCCGCCGAACAGCCGCATCATCGCGAGATCGATCTCGCGGTGGCCGCCGTAGACGGCGGGATCGACGAGCACGGGCGCGCCGTCGCGATCGCACATCGCGTTGCCGGCCCACAGATCGCCGTGCAGTCGCGCGGGCGGCTCGGCGGGTCCGCACAGCGTGGGCAGCCGCGCGACGACGGCTTCGATCGCCGCGAGCGTGCCGCGGTCGAGCGTGCCCTCGTCGTGCGCCCGACGGACGAGCGGCGAGAGCCGTCGCTCGCCGTAGAAGCTCGGCCAGTCCGGGCATGCGGCGTTGCGCTGCTGCACGCGTCCGCACACGTTGTCGCGCGCGTGCCCGAACGCCGGCGCACCGGAGCGGTGCAGCGCCGCGAGCCCGTGGCCGAGCGCCTCCTCGTGGGCGGGGCCGCCGCGACCCGGCGCGATCCACTCGAGCGCGAGGAACGGACGTGCCGCGTCGCCCAGCGCGAGCACCTCCGGGATCCGCAGCGCGTTCGCCTCGCGCAGCCACGCCAGCCCATCGGCTTCCGCGACGAAGGTCGCGTCGTCGCCGGGGCGACCGAGCTTCACGAACGCATCGCGTCCGTCGACGCGCACGCGCAGCGCGTCGTGGCTGTCGCCGCCCGACACGCTCGTGCAGGACTCGAGCGTGCCGCCGAGCGCACGCTCGATCGCCGCGACGAGCTCAGCGTCCACGGTGTGCCCGGGGCACGAGGTCGTGCTCGGCGACGAGGGTCGCGAGCAGGCCCGCGCACGCGCGCTCGCAGAGATCGAGCACCTCCTCGAAGCCCGCGGCGCCGCCGTACCAGGGATCGGGGACGTCGTGCGTGCCGGGCTCGTCGCGGTCGTACTCGCGGAGCAGGCGGATCTTCGCGCGGGCCGCGTGGTCGTTCGCGATCGCACGCAGCCGACGGGCGTTGTCGGCATCGAGCGCGACGACGAGATCGAAGCGTGCGAAGTCGCGGGCCTCGAAGCGGCGCGCGCGGCCGTCCAGCGCGTAGCCCCGGCGCTTCGCCGCGGCGCGGCTGCGCGGGTCGGCCGCTTCACCCGCATGCTCGGCGGAGACGCCGGCGCTCTCGATGGTGATCGCATCTACGAATCCGCCGTCGTCGACGAGCCGGCGCATGACGCCTTCGGCGGTCGGCGAGCGGCAGATGTTGCCGTGACACACGAAGCAGATCGCGACCATCGTCCGGGCGACCTCGCGATCAGGGCGGGACGGTGCGGCCCGTGCCGAAGCCGGGCACCGGCGGCGGCGGCTTGCCCTTGCCCTTGGGTTTCTCCTTGGGCTTGGGCTTCTCCTTGGGCTTGGGCTTCTCCTTGGGCTTCGGCTTCGGCTTGCTCGGCGTGTCCTTCGGCTCGGGCTTCGGCTTCACCTCGGGCTCGGGCTTCGGGTCGGGCTCGGGCTTCGGCTCGGGCTCCGGTGTGCCGCCGTCGTCGGCCTTCGCATCGCCGCCCGTGTCCGCCTTTGCGTCGCCGCCGTCGTCCGCCTTGGCGTCGCCGCCGTCGTCCGCCTTGGCCTCGCCGCCCGTGTCTGCCTTCGCCTCACCGCCGGTATCCGCCTTGGCCTCGACCGCGCCGTCGTCCGCCTTCGCCTCACCACCGGTCTCCGCCTTGGCCTCGACCGCGCCGCCGTCCGCCTTCGCTTCACCACCGGTGTCCGCCTTGGCCTCGACCGCGCCGTCGTCCGCCTTGGCCTCGACCGCGCCGTCGTCCGCCTTGGCTTCGACGCCGCCGTCGTCCGCAGCGACGGGGACCTCCTCGGTCGGCGGCGTCGCATCGGCCTGGGCGGCCTCGAGCGCCTTCGCCTCACGGTACGCGACCCACCGCGGCCAGCCGACGAACGCACCGGTCGTGAGCACTGCGACCGCCGCGATCGCACCGATCGCGATCCACAGCCCGCGTCCACGTCGCGGCTCGAGCTGGATCGATGCGCCCGTGCGGTCGAAGGCGTCCTCGCGCGGGAGCGGCTGCGTGGCACCGCTGCGCGCCGGCGTCGCGTCGATACCACCGAGCCCCGGCACCGACGGCAGCTCGGCGCTGTCGGGCACGCCGGGCGGCGCGAAGCGAGGCGCCGGCGTGCGCATGTCGTGCGGCGTCATCGTCGTGCGATCGAGCGTCGCGATCATCGTGCGATCGACACCCGATGGTGGCACGTCGCCGCGCGCCATCGCGGCGCTGTCCGACGGAGCGATGCGCGTGGTGTCGGCCTCGGCCAACGGCGACGTCGCGATCATCGTGCGATCGGTCGACGGCAGCGGTCGCACGCCGTCGCCGAGGAACAGCGTCGCGTCGCGTCGCGGTGCCTCGGCGGCGAGCGGTGGCGCAGTCGCGGTGCGTGACGGCGGAGCCGGGGTCCCGGGCGCCGTGGGCGTGGAGACCAGCGCGGGCACGCCGAGCTGCGCCGTGGGTGGCATCGTCGATGGGCGTGGCGTCCCGTCGCCGCGCGGCGGCGTGATCAACGTGAGCTCGCCCGACGGCACGTTCGGCAGCGGCGCGAACATGGTCTGTCCGGACACCGGTGCAGCGGCGATCACGGTCGCGCTCGTCGACGTGGGCACCACCGCGAGCACGGTGTGCTCCGACGACTGCGGCGCGGGTGCGATCACCGTGTGCCCACCGGCTGCGACCGCAGGCATCGTCGGACCGAGCGCGGTGGCCCCGGCGGTGAACTCCGCACCGACGGGCTCGCCGCGCATGAACGCAGCCTGCTCCGGGGGCAACGGACGATCGGCGGGGGGCCGCTGCGCCATCGCGGGTGGCGACGAGGCCGACGAGCGCGACGCGGCGGTGCTGGTCGGCGGTCGTGCGGGCGGCGGCACGGGCACGGCCGCGACCGGTGCGTTCGGAGCACGTGAAGGCGCGGCGACGGTGCTGCCCGAAGGTCGCGGTGGAGGCGTGGGCATCGGCGCTGCCGCGCTCGTCGGCACACGGTGCGGCGGGGGCGTGGGCACCGGAACGCTCGCGGCCGCAGGCCGACCCGCGCTCGGCTGCGGTGCGCGTGCAGGTGGAGCGCTCGCGGCCGCAGGTGCACGCGCACCCGTGCTCGGCGGTGTGCTCGCGGACGCGCTCGCGCTCGGGGACGTGCTCGGCCGCGCGACCGGAGGAAACGGCGGCGGCGCGGGCAGGGGCGCGGCCGCGGGCGGAGCTGCC
>CAZFKC010000176.1:0-12234 GCA_964519175.1 uncultured Nannocystaceae bacterium | reverse complement strand
TGCTAGAGTCCCGCGGTGTACCTGCACCAGACGATCCAGCGCCCGTTCGGCATCAACGTGTTCGGATCGAGCGTGATCCGAGCGAAGCCCGATCACGCGGTGCTGTCGTTCGCGGTCACGCGCACGCACGACAAGCCCAGCGAGGCCTTCGCGGCCGCGCGCAAGGCGACGGACGACGTGCGCGCGTTCCTCGGTGCGGGCGGGCTCGCGGGCGCCGACGTGCAGATCTCGCGGCCCACGTTGCGGCAGGCGATGCGCGGCTACGGCGACAAGCTGGAGTACCTGGGCTACACGGCGCGCGCGAGCTTCCAGGTGCACCTGCGGGATCTCGATCGCCTCGAGCACGTGCTCTCGGGGCTGGTCGAGGCGGGCGTCGACGTGATCGAGGGTACGGATCTGCAGAGCGCGCGCCTGGGTGAGCTGCGCGCCGAGGCCCGCGAGCGCGCACTGAAGGCCGCGCAGCGCAAGGCCGAGGGCTACGCGAAGGCGGCGGGCCTCGAGCTCGGTCGCGTCATGCACATCGAGGACGTGAGCCCCGACGATCTCAAGAGCCGCCGTGGCCACGGTGCCGAGCTCGCGCTCGGCGAGGACGACGGGCCGAGCGGGCCCTTCGATCCCGGCAGCATCGAGATCAACGCCGCGGTGATGGTGGCGTTCGAGATCGTGCGCGACAAGAACGGCCCGAGCGGCTTCTGACCCCGCTTCAGCGGCGACGCGACGGCGTGGCGTCCGCCTGCAAGAGGCCGCCGAGCAGCTCGTAGAGCAGCGCCTCGGTGCGCTCGGGGTCGCCGCGCTCGCGGGTCGGATCGAGCTGCATCGCGCCGAGCAGGGCGGCGTACTCGAGCGTCGCGATCGCCCGGCGTCGCGCAGCGGGAACGGTCCGCGGCACGAGCCCCTCGAGGTAGGCGATGCGGCGCTCGTCGACGCGAGCGACCACCTCGCGCGCGATGGGATCGCGTAGACCCCAGCCGCGCACGGCGAGATCGAGCTGCCAGTCGAGCTGCTTCACGGTGGCGTCGAGCGTGCGGCGGCGCCGGCCGACGCTACGCTCCCGCGAGGCTTCCGCGATCGGAGCGTCGGTGTGGCGCTGCTCCCAGACGTCGAGCAGCGCGCGCGAGAAGCCGGGCACACCTTCGAAGTGGTGGTAGAAAGAGCCCTTCGTGCGCCCGAGCTCGGCGCACAGCCGCTCGATGGTGAGCGCGTGCTCGCCGGCGCTGCGGAGCACCTGCAGGCCCGTGTCGATCCAGTCCTCGCGGCGGGTGCGGGCCATGCGTTCACGCGAGCATCGCACAGGCGACGGACACGGCCATGAGCCCGGCGAGCGGCGAGTAGAGCCGGCGGCTGTAGTCGAAGTAGGGCGTGCCGAGGATCTCCGGGCGGAAGCGGCCCTCGAAGTAGCCGCCGACGCTGCGCAGCGCGAACACGCCGACCAGCAGGACGCCGAAGACGCGCAGCAACGGGACCGGCACGGGTGCGGGCAGGAGCCCCACGAGCGCGCACGTACACCAGGCGGCCGCGAGCAAGCCGATCACCACGAACCAGGTCGCGAGCTGGCCCGGCATCGACGTGCCGACCGGGCGTCCGATCACGACCGCGAGCAGTCGATCGCGATCGCGGCTGGGAAACGGCGAGCCCATCGCCCAACCGACGTGCAGGAGCGCGATCACGACGAAGAGCAGGCTCGCGAGCAGGGCAGCGACCGTGGCGACGTGCATGGCCGTACCATACTGGATGGTATGGTGCGGCGCAAGGGCGGTTTCACGGGCCACCGCGGGGCCCTGATGCTAGCGGTGCTCGGCTTCCGCCCGCCGCAGGCGCTCGGCGACCGCCGTGCACTTCGGATTGTTCGTCACCTCGACGGATACCTCGGCGAATTGCGCCGGCGTGCCGTCGTGCTCGAAGTCGTGCAGCGTCGGGTCGGCCCCACGCGCGAGCAGCAGCTCGACCATCGCGAGGTCGCCGTTCCACGCCGCCGAGTGCAGACACGTGTCGCGAGACACGGCCTCGCTGCGCGCGTCGGGATCCGCACCGCGATCGAGCAACCATCCCACCAGGCTGCGGTGCCCGAAGTCGACCGCGGCCTTCACCACAGTGGGCCGCTTCGCGATCGCGGGGTCGGCCGCGATCATGCGCGCGAGCGTGCGCCGATCACCGAGCCGCGCGAACGCCTCGGCATCGACCGGCACGCCGCGACTCGCCAGGTGCCGCACGAGCGCGGTGCCCTTGCGACCGCGACGCGAGAACGCCTCCATCGGCGTGGCGCCCCAGCGATCCTTCGCGTCGATCGACGCGCCGAGCGCGAGCAGTCGATCGACGGCGGCGGGCGTGCGCGCGTACATGAGGATGCTGCCGTCGCCGGGCGTGTGCTCCGGCAACGCCGCGCGGCCGCGCTTCAGCATGCGCAGCACGGTGTCGTCGTCGGCCATCACGAGCGCCTCGACGAGCCCGATCTTCGCACCACGCTTCAGCAGCGCGCGCTTGCTCTTGCCGCGCCCGTTCTGCAGCGCGAGCAAGAGCGGCGACCAGTGCGAGTACTCGGCGTTGCGTCCGTTCACGTCGGCGCCCGCGCGCAGCAGCAGCTGCACCATCTCGTCGCGATTCGTCTCGATCGCGACGTGCAGCGGCTGCGGTCGTCCGCCCCAGAACGGGTGCGGACCGATCGCGTTCACCAGCGTCGGTGCCGCGCGCAGCATCGCCGCGACGGCTTCGCGATCGCCGACCCCGACGCGCTCGAGGAACTTCGCCACGACCGGCTCGGGGTGCTCGCTCGCGGCCGCGGGTGTGGCCCGCAGCGCGTCGATGTGCTGCTTGAGCGCGCGCCAGCTGGCGAAGCCGTGCTCGCGCGCGATGGCCAGCTGCGCCTTCGCGAGCTTCGCCTCCGGGTCACGACGACGCAGCTTCGCGAGCTCGTCCTTCGCGCGCTTGCGCAGCCACGCGAGATCGGGACGTGCGGGGAGACCAGCGCCCTTTTCGGGCATTTCACGGGACATGACGAACCTTCCTTCCGATGCGCCCGAGGTCCGCGAATCGCGGGCAGGAAGAAGGTCGCTGGTTGTTCGGGGTTGCGAGTGGGCTCAGCCCTGCACGCGGACCGTCGGCCGCTCGCAACGGCCACGCCCAAGGTAGCGCGGCCGCGTGGCGCTTGTCCAGGGGCTCAGAGCCCGAGGCACTGGCGGTACTCGCCCAGCAGATCGATCGGATAGACCGTGACGAAGTTGAAGCACATCTCGTCCTCGGTCTGCTCACCGACGTAGACGGTCTGATCGCTGGGGTTGTCGTAGGTGCAGGTCGTGCGCAGCGCGTCGCCGGGGCGGATCTCGACGGCCGGCTCGTGCATGTAGTGGAGCTGCGTCTGGAAGTCGAACGCGGGCACGTCGATGAGCGTCTCGATCGGCCCGTTCTCGCCGCCGCGCATGATGTCGGTGCGGAAGCTCTTCCCCAGCTTGTGCATGTGCGGGAAGCTGGTGAGCGCATAGACCGGCTGCGTCAGGTAGCTCGACGCCCACGACGGACAGTCGCCCGACACGCTGTAGTCGACCGCCTTGGGCGGGATCGCGATGTTGACGGTGCCGAGCCACAGCATGCCCGCAGTCTGCTCGCGCGGCGTGTCGATCGTGCACATCGCGAGCCCGCTCTTGTCGATCGCGTCGGCGTGGTGTGCCGAGTTGTTGTAGTGCATGTTGAGGATGAAGTACGTGTCGGGCCCGCCGAGCTCGAGCGCGACGTCGTCGGGCAGCACGTAGTTCTCGCCACCGGGCGCCCATCCGGCCACGAACTGCGCGTCGCTCGGCATCGAGCACGGACCCACTGCGCCGTCTTCCTGCGGCGTCTCGGTGCGATAGAGGATCCAGTGGTGGAGCACGCGCTCGTCGTCGGTCACCGGCGCCCACGCGGTCGCGAACGACTCGCCCGCGAACGGCGACTTGAAGGTCGCGCACACGTAGAAGTTCTCCGCGCCCTGCTCGGGGATCGGCATGCCCGCGTCGCTGCCCGGTGCGTGCGACAGGAACGTCACCGTCGGCTCGCACGGCAGCGCGTCCGGTCCGACGCCGTCGCCGGTGTCGTCGTCGGGCAGATCGCACGTGCTGCCGTCGCCCATCGGGCGACCGGCGGCGATCCAGTCGTGGATCACCGCCTTCTCCGCGTCGAGCATCGTCGCCGGCGGCTGCGGCATCGGGCGCATCGGATCCTCGATGCGCTCCGCGACGAGCTCCCACACCTGCCGCGTCGGGTCGCTCCTCGCGGGCGTGACGAGATCCGCATACGCGACGAGCGGCATCGGTGCACCGAACACCGGCGTCGCCGAGTGACACGACGTGCAGTGCGTCGCGAGCACCTCCGCGAGCGCGCACGGCAGGTCGCCCGGAGTCGCTGCCGTGTCGCCGTCGCCCGACGAATCGCCGGGCAAGCCGGTGTCCTCGGGCATGCCACTGTCCTCCGCAGTGCCGTCCACGATGACGAGCTTCTCGTCGCCCTCCTCGAAGCAGCCGGCGAGCAACGTGCCCGCGATCGCGATCCCCAGGTGTTGCCGTCGCATCCGCACCTCCGCCCGGGGGGCCACGTAGCAAGGCGCGCGCCGCTGCGATCCCGCGCACTTGGGACCGCCGGGGCGCCCGAGGTCGCGCCGTGCAGCGCTGCAAGTTGCCGCAGGACTCGAGCCCGCCGTGGCTTCGCCACGGCGGACAGCGAGCGTGAGTGCGCGCGCCAGGAAGAGCGCCGGAGGGCGCGACCAGAGCTAGTCGGTGGGTGCGAGCCAGAGTGTGGACAGCGGTGCGTCGCGAGCGTCGACGATACTCGCCCACGTGGCGGAGCGCGCGGCACGGATCGGCTGCGCGTCGCCGAGCGTGACGGCGTCGGCGTGGATGCGCGGCGCGTCGGCGGGACCGGTCATCACCTGCAGCCAGCTCACCAGCTCGGGCGTCCAGCTCGGGCAGCCGCACGTGACCACGCCCTTCGCGACGCCGCCCATGAGCACGGAGCACCGCTCGCTCGAGGCTTCGGTGGCCACCTTCGTGAACGCGTCTTTGATCGGCGCACACGGAGCGACGAGCGTCTCGAGCTCCTTCGCGATCCCGATCGCGCGCTCTTCGGGGGGCATGGCGTCGAGCTTGCCGGAGAGCCGCGCGTGGATCTCCGGATGTGCGGCGGGCGGCGTCTTCGGCAGCGTGCTCGAGCCGAACAGCAGCACGCCGTCCTTCGCATCCGCAGCGGCGAGCGCCGCGAGCACGGGCTGCACGCGCTCGATCGTCGCGTCGCGGTGGATCGCGAGCACGAACGCAGGGGAGCCGGGCTCGGCGTAGCTGCGGGCCTGCGCGAGCACGGACGGCACCTCCTCGAGCGCGAGCGGTCGTCCGTACAGCTCGGGGCCGCTCGGCTTCACCACGATCGCGGGCGCGGCGAGCGAGCCGGTGTGCGTCGCCTTCCACCGCGCGAGCGCGAGCGGCCGCGCGTCCTCGACCGGGGCGGTCGTGCAGCCGTCGAGCAACAGCGCCTCGAGCTGCTTCGCGCGCTCCGGGCCGCACGCGTCGGCGGCCGGGGTGTCGCGCGCGGTGCCGTCCGCGGTCGCGGCGCGGGACTGCTGCGCGGCCGTGTCGTCCTGCTTCGGGCAGCCGAGCACGAGCACGAGCGCGAGCAGCGGGGCGGAGATCGGAGCCGACATCGAAGCGGGTCGCACGGCCGGCACGTTGCCACGGCGTCCGCCGGCGCGCGCGTGCGCAGCCCGCCACGCTGCCGGCGCGGCCCATGGGATGCTTGCCGCTACGCATCCGCGGGATTTCGGCGTAGCTTGAGGGGGTAGGGTGACGACCATGAGCATGTTTGGTTCGGCGCGGAGCGCGGTGTGGATGTCGATGTTCGCAGCGACGCTCGCGTGTGGCGGTGGCGGAGGGCAGGACGACGGCGACGACTCGAGCACGGGCACGGGCTCGACGAGCGGCGCGACGACGACGGTCAGCACCTCGGTCACGGTGACCGGCGGCTCGGTGACGGCGACGACGACCGCGATGACGACGGTCGGCACGACCACCACCCCGACACCCGAGCCGTGCTGTACGCCGCAGACGGTCGGCGGTTGCGCCGAGGATCCCGCGATCGCCGAGTGCGTGTGCGCGACGGACCGCTACTGCTGCGAGGTGATCTGGGACGACGTGTGCGTCGAGAAGATCTCGCAGTTCGGCTGTGGGATCTGCGACGTCGGGCCCGGCACGGTCACGACGAGCCCGGACACGGGCGACACCGACGGACCCGCGAACATCGGCCCGTGTTGTTCCGAGCACCCCGAGACGGGCTGCGAGGTGCCGACGCTGGCGGAGTGCGTGTGCAACTTCGATCCGTCGTGCTGCTTCGAGACGTGGCACTCCGGCTGCGTCGACGCGATCGACAGCCAGGGCTGCGGCGTGTGCCCGCCGACCGGGAGCGACACGACGACGACCGCGTCGACGACGATGACGACGAGCGCGACGACCGGCGATCCGCCAGACAACTCGGAGGCCTGCTGCACCACGCACCAGTCGACGGGCTGCGAATACCCGGCGATCGCGGACTGCGTGTGCGCGGAGTTCCCCGGCTGCTGCAGCGACGAGTGGGACCAGACCTGCGTCGACGCGGTGGGCGATCTGGCCTGCGGCGTCTGCCCGCCGTGAGCGCGGGGCTCAGCCTTCCATGCCGAGCTCGTGCATCAGGAACGAGTAGGTATCCACGCTGCGCTCGATGTTCTTCTTGATCATGTCGGCGCCGCCGTGGCCCGCGTTCGTCTCGATGCGCAGCAGCACCGGCTCGCCGCTGGTCGACGCGGCCTGCATCGCGGCGACGAACTTGCGCGCGTGCATCGGATCCACGCGGTCGTCGCTGTCGGCCGAGAGCATCAGTAGCGCGGGGTACTTCTTGCCCTTCTCGATGTGGTGATAGGGCGAGTACTTGAACAGCGTCTCGAACTGCTGCTTGTCGTCGGCCGAGCCGTACTCGGAGATCCAGGTCTTGCCGGTGCCGAACAGGTGGTAGCGCACCATGTCGAGCAGCGGCACCGCGCAGACCACCGCGCCGTAGAGCTCCGGTCGCTGCGTCATCGCGGCGCCGACCAACAAGCCGCCGTTGCTGCCGCCGTAGATCGCGAGCTTCGCGGGACGCGTGTAGTCGTTCTTCACCAGCCAGTCGGCGGCCGCGGTGAAGTCGTCGAACACGTTCTGCTTCTTCGCGAGCATGCCCGAGCGGTGCCAGTCCTCGCCGAACTCACCGCCGCCGCGCAGGTTCGCCTCGGCCCAGATGCCTCCGCGCTCGACCCATGCGACCACGCTGGCCTTGAAATCGGGCTCGAGGCTGACGTTGAAGCCACCATAGCCGTAGAGGATCGTGGGGTTGTCGCCGCGCAGCTCGACGTCCTTGCGCCGCACCACGAACATCGGAATCTTGGTGCCGTCCTTGCTCGGGTACCACACCTGCTCGGTGACGAAGAGCGACGTGTCGACCGGCAGCTCGACCTTCTCCCACAGCGTCGTCGTACCGCTCGCGATCGAGGTCTTGAAGATGTGCGGCGTCGTCGTGAACGAGCTGAAGTAGTAGTACGCGTCGTCCTCGTCGGGGTTGCCGAGCATGCCCGATGCGCTGCCGAGCCCGGGCAGCTCGACCTTGCGCACGAGCTTGCCGTCGAGCGTGCGCACCTCGAGCTCCGAGTGGGCGTCGCGCAGGTACGTGAGCACGAGGTGCTCACCGACGACCTGCACGCCCTCGAGCACCGCGTCGGTCTGCGCGACGATCTCCTTCCACTTGTCGCGCGCCGGCTGGTGCGGATCGACGACGAGCACGCGATAGCGCGGCGCGCCTTCGTTGGTGTGCACATAGAGCTTGCCGCGCCACGGCTGCACCGAGTAGTGCGCGTCGACGTCCTTCACGAGCGGCTCGAACTTCGCGGGCACCGGCGACTTCGGCCGCGGGAATGCGAGCGCAGTCTTGCCGCCCTTCTTCACCGTCTTCGTGCCCGGGAGCAGATCGGCGATGTAGACGTCGGAGGCCCCCCATCCGCGCGAGTGCGTGACCTGCAACCACCGGCCGTCGCGCGACACACCGACGCCGACGAAGCGCGTCGGATCGTGCGCGGCGGGGAACACGATCGGATCGGTCTTCGGATCGGTGCCGATGGCGTGGTAGCGCACCTCCGCGTAGCCGGGCAGGTCCGCGACCGGGATCTTCGGATCGGTCGGCAGCCACACGTAGTAGAAGCCGTGATCGTCCGGCGTCCACGACGGGTACGCATAGCGAGCCCCTTCGATGGTGTCGATCTTCGACTCCTCGCCGGTGTCGAGGTTGCGCACGTACAGGGTCGACGCGTCGGCGTTGTTGCGTGACAGCTTGTACGCGAGCAGCTTGCCGCTCTCGCTCGGCATGATGCCGTGCACCGAGATGCTGCCGTCGTCGGAGAGCTTGTTCGGATCGAGCAGGACCTCCTCGGGCCCGTTCTCGCCCTTGCGCACGTAGTAGACCGCCTTCTCCTTGTCCTTGTGGCTGCGCGAGTAGAAGTAGCGCGTACCTCGATGTGCGGGCGGCGAGATCGAGTCGACGTACGAGAGCTCGGCGAGTCGCTTCTCGAGATCGGCGCGCAAGGGCAGTGCACCGAGCTGCGCGCGCGCGTGCTCGTCCTGGGCCTTCATCCACGCGACGACCTCGGGGTTCTTCGCGTCCTCGAGCCAGCGGTACGGGTCCGCGACCTTGGTGCCGTGGATGGTGTCGACGACGTCGTCGCTGCGCGTCTCGGGCGGCAGCGCGCCCTCGTTGGTGCTCGCCTGCATCGCTTTGCCTCGCTCGCCCGGCGCCTCGGCGTCGTCACCGCTGGTGACGCGGCACGTGAGCGCGAGCAGCGACAGCGACAACACCCGGAGGGAACGGTCCATGGCGGCGGAGCGTAGCATGCGCTCCGCAGACCCTTCGCGCGCGGGGAGGGTTTCCGATCGGGGCAGCGCGCTGACTCACGATCAGCACGCGATGCCCACGTATCCTTTCGCGGGCCTCGCCCGTTCGCCACGCATGAGCACGCCGCACGAGCTCGAGACCGCGATCCAGGGATCGTGGCAGCGGTTCCTGGAGGTGTACGAGCCGCTGCGCTCGCCGCTGTTCCGCTACTGCAGGTATCTCACGCGCAGTCCGTGGGACGCCGAGGATCTGTGCCAGGACGCGCTCGCGCGCGCGTTCGTCACGCTCGGCAAGCTCGGTGCGCCACCGCCCAATCCGCGCGCGTGGTTGTTCCGCGTCGCGTCGAACCTGTGGCTCGATCGCGTGCGTGAGCTCGGCGTGCGTGCGCGGGCCGATGCGCAACCGGGTGAGGCCGCGAGCGTCACCGAGCCCCGGGCGTCGCGCGAGGCGGCGGGCACGTTGCTCGTGCAGCTCGCACCGCAGGAGCGCGCGGCGGTGGTGCTGAAGGACGTGTTCGCGCTCGCGCTCGAGGAGATCGCCGAGGTGCTGGGCACCACGGTGGGCGCGGTGAAGGCCGCGCTGCATCGCGGTCGGGGCAAGCTCGCGGAGCCGGAGCCGATCGAGACGCGCGTGCCGGCACCGGGCGTGCTCGATGCGTTCCGGGTCGCGTTCGATGCCGGTGATCTCGATGCGCTCGCAGACCTGTTGCTCGACGATGCGGCGGTCGAGGTGGTGGGCGCGACGGTCCGGTATGGTCGCGATGCGGCGAAGACGACGGTGCTGTGGGGGATGCTGTTCGGGGCCGAGCGGCTCGCGGAGGTGCAGGAGATCGCGCAGGGGGCGTTGCCGTCGCGACCGCGCGTGGAGCTGCGATCGCACCGCGGCGAGTGGTTGCTGCTGCACTGGTATGCGCATACGGACGGCGAGGCGGTGCGTGCGGTGACGCGGGTCGAGACGGACGGCGATCGGATCAGCGTGCTGAAGAACTACTTCTACAACCCCGAGCTGGTCGCGGATCTGTGCGGCGAGCTCGGCCTGCCGCACCGTGGCAACGGCCACCACTGGTGGGGCTTCTGCCGCGCGCCGGAGTGAGGATCGCATGTCGTTGGTGCTCTGGTTCCATCCGCTTGCGTCGTATTGCCACAAGGTGCTGATCGCGCTGTACGACGCGGAGATCACGTTCGAGACGCGATTCCTCGATCTGTCCGATGCGGCGGTGCGCGCGGAGCTCGAGGCGCTCGCGCCGATGTCGAAGATGCCGGTGTTGGTCGATCGCAGGCGCGACCGCGTGGTCGTGGAGTCGAGCATCATCATCGAGTATCTCGCGATGCACGAGCCGGGCGCGGCAAGGCTGCTGCCGGGCGATCGCGAAGCGGCGCTCGAGGTGCGCGCGCAGGATCGCTTCTTCGATGTGTACGTGCACGAGAAGATGCAGTCGATCGTGGGTGATCGATTGCGCAAGCCGGAGGAACGCGACGCGTATGGTGTCGCGCAGGCGCATGCGGCACTTCGGAAGGCGTATGCGGTAATCGACGCGCGGATGGCCACGCGCGAGTGGGCGGCGGGCGACGGATTCGGGATGGCCGACTGCGCGGCCGCGCCGGCGCTGTTCTACGCGAACGAGGTGGAGCCGTTCGGGGCGGGGTATCCGAACGTCGCGGCCTACTTCGCACGGCTGCGCGCGCGACCTTCGTACGCGCGCGTGCTCGCGGAGGCGGAGCCGTGGATGTCGAGCTTTCCTCGGTGAGCTCGTCCGGAGCGGGCTGGCCGGGAACGCCCCCTTGGGCTCTGGCCCACCTGTACCTTGCGGCCAGCTTGGCGAGCGACGGAGCGGAGCCTAGCGTCCGCGGATGACATCGGCTCTGCGCCCGCTACCCCGCGCGCTCACATCGAATGCCACCGCGGCGAACGAGCGGCCACCGCGTCTGCTCGATCTGCTCGCGACCGCCCTCCGCACGCGACGCTACAGCCGGCGCACGGAGCGTGCGTACACGTTCTGGGTGCGCCGCTTCATTCTCTTCCACGGCAAGCGCCACCCGAAAGAGATGGGCGCGAACGAAGTGACCGCGTTCCTCTCGTCGCTCGCGGTCGACGACGCGGTCTCCTCGTCCACGCAGAACCAAGCCCTGGCCGCGCTGCTCTTCTTGTACCGCTTCGTGCTCGACGTCGATCTGCCGTGGCTCGGTGAGCTCACACGCGCGAAGCGACCCGGGCGAATGCCGATCGTGCTCGCGCGTGACGAGGTCGCGCGAGTGCTCGCGGCGATGACCGGCACTTCCGCGCTGGTCGGGAAGCTGCTGTATGGTGCTGGGCTGCGCCTGCTGGAGTGCCTCTGCTTGCGCGTGAAGGACGTCGACTTCGCAGGCAACCTGCTCAGGATCCGCGAGGGCAAAGGCAACCGCGATCGCGTCGCGATTCTCCCGGGGCAGCTCCGGGAACCGTTGCAGGCGCACCTTCGGATGCGCGAGGCGATCCACCGCCGCGACCTCGAGGCCGGCGCGGGGTGGGTGGCGCTACCGGATGCGATCGGGCGCAAGTACCCGAACGCGGGTCGCGAGTGGGCATGGCAGTGGGTCTTCGCGGCGACTCGCTGCTACCACGATCCGACGACGGGTCAGGTACGTCGGCACCACCTGCACGAGACGGTGCTGCAACGCGAGATGCGAGCCGCAGTGGCTCGGGCGGGCCTGGCGAAGCGGCGACGTGCCACACGCTGCGGCACTCCTTCGCGACGCACCTGCTGGAAGACGGATGCGACATCCGCACGGTGCAGGAGTTGCTCGGGCACCGCGACGTCACGACCACGATGATCTACACCCACGTGCTGAACCGCGGGCCGGCCGGAGTGCGGAGCCCGCTCGACGGGCTTGCAGCGTTCGTGGATCCGGAGAACGCTGCGATCTCGCAGGATACCGCGCCGACACAGCAAGACCCGAACGCACCCATGCTGCTGGGAAGACAACCACTTCCGCGCCGCCGGTGAGGTTGGCACGCCGACAAAGGCAGACCAGCCTTCGCGGCGAGGGGTGGCGGGGGCTGGTCAGTCCAATTATAGTTAGCCCGACCAGACTCATGGACTCCGGGGAGAAAAAGGCCCTCGCTGACATCGAGAAGTTCGGTTGTCACATCATTCACGTGATCGAGGAGGGCGACTCGCCCCCGTTCTCCTACTCCGTCGGGATCACTCGGGCGTCAGATGCCCCCGAAGTGGTCGTCATCGGACTCGAGCGAGAGATCTCCCACTTTGTTGTCAACGAATACAATCGCCGGGTGCGGGACGGCGAGCGATTCGCCCCGGGTGTCTTCTATCTGGGGTTCCTCGACGCGTTCGCC
>CAZFKC010000175.1:0-12817 GCA_964519175.1 uncultured Nannocystaceae bacterium | reverse complement strand
GCAGTCATGCTCGCTGTCCGCCGTGGCGAAGCCACGTCGGGCTCGGGTTGCGCCGTCCGGCGCTCTTCCTGGCGCGGTCGGGTGCTGGCGCCCGCACCGCCCGCGAACAGTTTTGGCCCCCCTGCCCGTCATGGGGAGCGGAGGCCAACAATGAAGCTGTTCGACTTTCCGTTCTCTCCGAACTCGCGCAAGGTCCGTGCGGTCGCCTACGAGCTGGGTGTCCACTTCGAGCACGTGCCCGTGAATCTCATCGCGAACGAGTCGCGCTCGCCGGCGTTCCTGGCGAGAAATCCCATGGGCCGAGTGCCGGTGCTCGAGGACGGCGACTTCGTGCTGTGGGAGTCGACCGCGATCATCCGCTATCTCGCGGCGGGCACGTCGCTCGTGCCCACCGAGCGCCGCAGCGCGGCGGAGATGGACCGGTGGATCGCCTGGCAGCTCGCGCACCTGCACCCGGCACTGCGCAAGGTCGCGTTCGAGCGCATCGTCAAGCCGCTCACCCACGGCGGGCCGCCGGACGAGGCGGCCATCGAGGCCGGCACGACCGAGTTCACCGAGCTCACCGCGGTGCTCGACGGGGCGCTCGCCGGCAAGGACTACGTTGCGGGGGCGCTGTCGATCGCCGACTTCGCGCTCGCCGCCCACTACTCGCTCGCCGCGCCCTGCGGGCTCGAGATGTCTCGCTTCGAGCGCGCCAGCGCATGGCTCGCGCGCGTGCTCGAGCGCCCGAGCTTTCGCCGGGCGCTCGCCGATGCGGAGCCGCGGCGATGACCGAGACGTTCGCGAGCTCGTTCGCCGACGCCGTCGCCCCGCTGCGCGGTCCGCTGCGGCTGCACTGCTACCGGATGCTGGGCTCGTCGCACGACAGCGACGACCTCGTGCAGGAGACGCTCTTGCGGGCATGGCGGGCCAGGGACACGCTCGCCGATCCGTCGCGGATGCGGCCGTGGCTCTACCGCATCGCGACCAACGCGTGTCTCGACGAGCTCGCGAAGCGACCGCGTCGCGTGCTCGCCTCGGAGCTGCGCCCGCCCGCGGATCCGGGGGCGGGTGCGGCCGATCCGCTCGACGAGGCGCTGTGGCTGGAGCCGATGCCGGACGCATGGCTCGCCGACGCGGCGGCGACCGATCCCGCGGCGCGGTACGGGTTGCGCGAGAGCGTCGCGCTCGCATTCGTCGCCGCGCTGCAGACGTTGTCGCCGCCACAGCGCGCGATCCTGTTGTTGCGCGACGTCGTCGGCATGTCGGCGGCCGAGGCCGCCGTCGCGCTCGACCAGAGCGTGTCGGCGGCCAACAGCGCGCTGCACCGCGCCCGCGAGTCGATCGCCACGAAGGTGGCACCGCACGATCCTGCTGCGTTCGCGACGACGCCGGCCGATGCGGCGACGCTCGCGAGCTACGTGCGGGCGATCGCCGAGTGCGACGTCGAGGCGATGATCGCCCTCATGCACGACGACATGCACACCACGATGCCGCCGTCACCCACGTGGATCGCCGGCCGCGCCGCGAACGAAATGTTCTATCGCATCATGTTCGCGCGCTGGCAGCCCGGCGAGGCCGAGGTCGTGCCGGTCGGCGTGAACGGCGAGCACGGCTTCACGTTCCATCGCGGTGGAGAGCTGCGCGCCGTCGAGGTCGTGGAGCTGCGGGACGGGCTCATCGCGCGCATGCACCACTTCATGCAGCCGGCGCTGCTGCCTCTGTTCCGGTGACGCGCCGCGGCGCCGACGACGTCGCGGTTGCGCGGACGCTCGACTGGGCCACGGTGTCGAGGAGACCCACGATGCCGACGCACGACCACGGGCCCGAGCACACCGTCGATCTGCTCACGCGGCTCGTCCAGCTCGAATACGACACGATGGCCGCCTATCGCGCCGCGATCGGACGCGTCGACGACATCGACGCCCGGGCCGAGCTCGCGCTCTTCTTCGAGCACCACGAGGCCACCGCGAATGCGCTCGCCACGTGCATCACCCGCTACGGTGGCACTGCGGACGCGGGCATGGATCTCGACGAGGCGTGGTCGCGCGGCCGCGTCGCAATCGCGGATCTCGCCGACGACCACGCGCTGCTGGAGGCCCTCGCCCACGTCGAGGACGAGATCCACACCGCGTACGAGCACGCGCAGTCGGATCTGCGCTCGATCGGCGATCCGCCGCTCGCCTCCGCGGTCGAGTCGGCGCTCGCCGCCGAAGAATTCCACCGCGAGTGGTTGCGCCACGCGAGCTAGTCAGAGCGCCTGCAGACCGTAGGGCGGCGACGCGTTCACGAGCGTGCCGCCTTCGCAGTCGATCTCGACCGCGACGAACTCGACGCCCGGCTTGGTCGCGGTGATCGTGTACGTGCCGGCCGGCACGTTCACGAACAGCACCCCGCCGTCCTCGGAGGTCTCGGTGAGATCGAGCTGCGGGATCACCTGCGCGTTGAAGTAGATCGGCCCGTGCTCCGCCGGCAGCGGGGGGTCGATCGCGACGGTGGCCGCCGCCTCGCCGTGCGCGCCCTCGTCGTAGATCGACTTGCCCACGCGCGTCACGGTGCTGGCGATCTGGCACGTGCTCGGATCGGGCACCACGTTCACCACGGTCGCGAGCAGATCGTAGGTCGCGTCGTCGGGGACCTGGAACGTGACGCGCTCGACGGCCTCGCCCATCGTCGGCAGCGTGAACGTCTTGGTCGACGTCAGCGGATACCCTATCGCCTCGAACACGAACGTGGCCGCGGCACCGCCCGGCAGTCCCTCGAACGCGAAGCGGCCGTCGGCATCGGTGGTGGTGCTCTGCCCGGGCAGCTCGCGGATCGTCACCGTGGCGCCGGCGATCTTCGTGTACGGCCCGAACGCGAACGCGTCGCCGCTCACGGCCACGGTCGGCGCACCGCCGGAGCTGGAGTCGGCGGCGCCGGTGTCGGACGACTCGCTCGCGTCGTCGTCCGCCGCATCGCCGTCGGTGGCGCACGCGCTCGTGAGCGCGACGAGGAGCACGAAGGGAGCACGCAGCGAGCGCAGGGGCATGGGCGCGAGCTTGCCCGCGACTGCGGCGGTCCGCGAGCCCCGCATTGCGCGGCTACGTAGCGCACGTCAGCCGAGCGCCGCCGCGTGCCATGATGCGCGCGAGAGGATCCCCGGATGACCGCGACCCGCGTGTTCGCGTACGGCTCGCTGATCTGGCGCCCCGACTTCCCGTGGGTCGCGCGCGAGCGTGCCGTGCTGCGCGGGTGGTCTCGCCGGTTCTGGCAGGCCTCCACCGATCATCGCGGCGTGCCGGAGGCCCCCGGCCGCGTGGTGACGTTGGTGCAGGACGCCGACGCGATGTGTCATGGCTTCGCGTTCACGCTGGATCCGCTCCGCGTCGACGCCGCGCTCGAGCTGCTCGACGTGCGCGAGAGCGGCGGATACGTGCGCGGGCTCCACACGCTGCATCGGCCGTCCGGCGAGCTGCTCGGCGAGAGCTGGGTGTGGATCGCCCACCCCGGCAATCCCAACTGGGCGGGCCCGGCCGAGACCGACGCGCTCGCGCAGCAGATCGCGGCCGCGCATGGTCCGAGCGGCGCGAACCTCGAGTACGTGCTCCGCCTCGCCGAAGCGCTCGCGATCGAAGCGATCGACGATCCCGAGATCCGGCTGCTCGAGCTGCGTCTGCGCGAGCGCGCGGCGGTCGGCGATCACGCCCAGGCGACGGCGATGTTGCGCGCGCCGCGGTAGGGCATGCGGCCGTGCGAGACCCGGCGGTTGTCGATCGCCACCACGTCGCCGCGTTGCCAGCGGTACGCGACGAGGTTCGACCAGATCGCGTCGCGCACCGCTTCCATGTCGGCATCGGAGATCGTGCTGCCGTCGCCGTAGCTGCAGTGCATCGGCAGCGCCTCGGGATCGGTGATCCGCGAGCGCACCGCGGCGACGAGCGCGACGGCCCGCGCCAGCAGTGCGCTGCGCAGCTGGCCTCGGCGCCGACCGATGCGGCGCAGCTCACCGGCGGCGGCGGAGAAGTGGAAGACCTGGCTGTGGTTGAACCACACGGCGGCGCCCGTCGTCGGGTGCGGTGCGAGGGCGGGCTGCGTGTTGAGCAGGCGTAGCGTGCCGCCCTGCCCCCAGACGCACTCGAGCCCGTTGTCGGCGGCCTTGCGCTCGACCACCTCACGATCGGTGGTGCCGAACATGTCGTCCCACGGCTTGAGCTGCCAGAGATCGCGGCGACGCTCGCCGGGCGCGGCGTAGTTGCGGATGTTGCGGACGCCACGGACCTCGAACCGCGCACGCACGGCGGGCGCGAGGCTCTCGGCGACCGCCGCGAAATCGCAGAGCGGGGTCTCGCCGCCGGGGCCTTCGTTCGGCGCGAGCGCGCAGAAGAACAGCCGCCGCGGCGGCCGGCGCAGGAAGCTCATCTCGCAGTGCTGCGGGATCGGATAGTGCGGCGGCAGCTCGCTCGCGGTGAAGACATGGGAGGTGAGCGCGTTGCGGGGCGACGTGCCCAGGTAGTCGTTCGCGAGCTCGGGATCGATCGCACGCGCGACCGCTTCGAACGCGGCCGGGGTGGTCACGTCGAAGCCGCGCAGCAGCACCGCGCCGTGCGTCGTGAGCTGCTCGCCGACCCAGCCCGCGTGCGCGCGCAGCCAGTCGGCCAGCCACGTCGGCGCACGATGATCGCGGGGCGCGATCACGAGCGGCACCGCGTTCTTCGCCTCCGGCAGGCTCTGCAGCTTCACATCGTCCATCGCGCCTCGCGGAGCATGCTCGCGCACCGCGGGCCCGATCGACAAGCTACGATTCGGCGCCCACAGCCGGGGCCTTGCACGTGCAGTCGCTGCAGCCGTGCTGCGCACACGTGCCGCAGCACTTCGTCAGCGCGCGGCGCAGCCGCTCGCGCGCCCGGAAGACCCGCACCCCCGCATGATTCGCGGTGATGCCGGCCTCGGTCGCCCAGTCCTTCACGGCGACGCCGTCGAGATCCACGCGACGGATCGCCTGCGCATCGGCGGCGGGCAGCGCCTGCGCGAGCTCGCCGAGACAGGCGCAGAGCGACTCGCGCTCGTCCGGCGGGAGCGACGGCGCCTCGGGCTCTTCCAGCAGCGCCTCGAGCCGTCGCGCTGCCGTCGCGCTCTTGCGGTGGTGGTCGATGATGGCGTTGCGCAACACCCGGTAGAACCAGGCGACCACCGACTCGTCGTCGCGGACCTGATCGATGCGCTCGAGCCCGCGCACGAACGCGGCCTGCAGGAGATCTTCGGCGAGCGCACGATCCCCGGTCTTGTGCTCGAGGAACGCGAGGAAGCGGCGGTGGCTCGCGACGAGCACGTCGATCGGTGCCGTCGGTTCGGCGTGCTGCACGTCGCTGCAGGTGGACACGGTCATAGGATACCTCCTGCCCGCGCGCGGGACGGGAACACGGCCCGCCCCGCACCGGGCGTTCTTCCGGGTTCAGGCGCCGCAGTCGCAGCCTTCGGGGCAGTTGCACACGGGCTCGCAGTCGCAGCTCGGCGTGCAGGGGCAGGTCTGCGCCGCACACGCGCAGGACGAGCACGGGCAGAGCGGGGCTTGGGTGGGGCGCTCGAGGTTGGCGGGTTCGTTCATGCTCCCGCCGACGTGCCCGCGGGCGGAGCATTACGGGGGCGCGCACGAAAAACGTCCCGGCCGCCCCGAGCGGCCTGCGCCCGACCTCCCCGGGACTCGGCTCGGGGATGCACATGATCTTCCTGGAACACGACGACCCGCCGCCGCAGTGACGACGTCAGTCGCAGCGGAGCTGCAGGCGGCTGCCTTGCAGCTCCAGCGCGGCCGAGAGCTCGCCGGCGACGCTGGACATGATCGCGGCCGGCGAGGCGTTGCGGACCTCGAGGTCCATGCGCCGGCCATCGCAACCGATGACGTCGGCCCCGGGCATGACCGCGTCGACGATCTCCGCCACCGTGGCGTCGTGCAGCTCGACCGTGAGCGACGCCGTGCTGGCCTCGCCGCTCGCACAGCCGACCACGATCGCGCCCTGCTCGCCCTGCCGATACTCGAGCGCCAACGCCGTGGCGAGCGCTTCCATCAGCGTCCGCAGCGTCACACGCTCGAGCTGGAGATCGACCGTGCCGCCGACGCAGGGCGCGAGTGCGATGTCGACCTCCGCGATGTCCTCGATGAGCATGAACACGTCCTGGATCGGTGCACCGCGCAGCTCGATGTCGATCGGTCGCTCCGGGAGACCGCGCAGCGGGTCGGCAGACGTGGGCGCAACCGTGAGCGCCAGCAAGGTGGAGAAGAGCGCTCGGAGGATCATGGGCTGTCCTTTCGTACGGCGATGCGGATGCGAACGTCGGTGTCGACGGGGCGGCCCGCGACGTGCAGATCGAAGCGGAGGCCCCAGTCGACGGCTGGATCGACCGGCACCGGTGCCACCTCGGGCGTCTCGAAGGCCCGCATGGTCACGAACGCGACCACTGCGGTCGCGACGCCGCCGGCGAGGACCAGCGCCCAACGGGGAGGATGTCGCCGCGAGTGCACGGCCACGAGCGCAGCGTCGAGGTCCGCCTCCGTCTCGGTGACACTCGGCATCTGACGATCGAGCCAACGTCGATGGCGGGCTTGGAGATCGTTCATCGAATCGCCTCCGGCGCGACCGGGTCTTCACCGTCCGGGGTGGGCGCCCCGTGCGGGTCCTGCAGCGTGGCGCGCAGCCGCTGCAGTCCCTTGTGCAAGGTCACTCGCACGGCATTCGGACTGATGCCGAGCTGCTCGCCGATCGCTTGCGCGCCGAGTTCGGCGTCGAGGTGGAGCCCCACCACGGCACGCTGCCGCGGCGACAGCTTCGCCAGGGCGTCGCGGACCTGGTCGAGCGTCTCCGCCGCGAGCGCTCGGTCCTCCGCATCGCGCTCCGGTGCGGGCGTTCCGCCACGCGGTCGCAGCCACCGACGGAGCTTGCGGCCCATGCCGAGCGCGACGTTGAGGGTGGTGCGGTACAGCCACGTACGCACGGCGGCGCGCGGTTGCCAGCGGGGTGCGATGCGATGCAGCCGCACGAAGACCTCTTGCGTGACGTCGCGGGCTTCCTCGCGATCGAGCACGATCGTGAGCGCGAGGCGGTACACGGCGCGATACTGCTCGCGGTGCAGCGTCACGAACGCTCCCGCTTCCCCGGCGGCCACGCGCCGCATGAGCTCGGCGTCGCGCTCGTGCGCGGACGAGGTGCCGTCCGTCGAGCTCGTGGGTGCGGTCGCGGTGGTCATGCGCAACGACGACCCTTCATGCCGCGCCGGGCCGGATCATTACCAGGCCCGGGATCCATGCAGTCGCAGACCCCGATCTAGCGCGACCGGGTGCGCCTACCCTACCCTGCCCTCGTGCTCGGTCCGGTCGAGAAGGCGTTGCTCGCGGTCTTGCTGCTCGTGCTCATGCTCGGCATGGGCGCGGGGCTCACGACGGAGAACTTCCGCGCCGTCGCGCGCCGGCCGTTCGCGCCGCTGCTCGGGCTCGCCTCGCAGTTCGGCTGGATGCCGCTCATCGCGTTCGTGCTCGCGCGCGCGCTCGCGCTCCCCGACGACATGGCGATCTCGCTGCTCGTGGTCGGCTGCGTGCCCGGCGGCACCACCAGCAACCTGTTCACGATGTACGCGCGCTCGGATGTCGCGCTCTCGGTGTCGATGACGGCGATCTCCACGATCGCGGCCGTCGTGCTGATGCCGCTCGTGCTCGGGCTCTACGGGCAGGCCTTCACCAGCGCCGAGTTCACGATCCCGCACAGCGGCATCGTCAGCACGCTCGCGCTGATGCTCGTGCCGCTCGCGCTGGGGATGCTCGTGCGCGCACGGTGGCCGGCGCGGGCCGCCGCGATCGAGCGCGTCGGATCGCTCGCCGGCATCGCGGTGCTCGTGCTGCTCATCGGCACCGGGCTGACCAGCAACCTCGCGCAGCTGCAGCGCACCACGCTCGCGATGTTCGCCGCCGCCGCTGGTGTCGGCATCTTCGGCTTCGGGCTCGGCTACCTCGGCGCCGCGATCGCGGGGCTGCCGGGCGCGCAGCGGCGCGCGATCGCGTTCGAGACCGGCATCCAGAACAGCCCGCTCGCGCTCGGCATCATCGTCGCGACGTTCCCCGAGTCGACGCACGAGCGCATGTTGTGGCTGCCGCTGCTGTATGCACTGCTCGTGCTGCTCTCGGCGACCGCACTCACACTCTGGTGGCGCGCACGCCCTCCGAGCGGCTAGGGTCGCGCGGTGAGCGATCCAACGAAGTACCTCGTGCGCGCGGCCGACCGCACCCCGGCCGGCGAGCTGCACGTGCGCCATCCGTTCAATCCGGCGTCGGAGATCCACATGACGCGGCTCGGCGATCGCACCGGGCTCACGCGGATCGGAGTCTCGATCGCGCGCGTGCCCGCGGGCAAGGAGAGCTTCGTCCTGCACGCGCACACGCTCGAGGAAGAGTGGGTGTACGTGCTCTCGGGCAACGGCCACGTACAGCTCGGCGACGAAGAGCTGCCGATCGGCCCCGGCGACTTCATCGGCTTCCCACCCGACGGCACGCCGCATGTGATCCGCAACCGCTCGGACGGCGAGCTCGTGTTCCTCCAGGGCGGCGAGCGCCGCCCCGGCGACCGCGGCATCTTCCCGACGCTCGGCAAGATCGGCTTCCCGCAGGACGACACCCACATGGCGCTCGTCGACATCGACGCCGTGCAGGTGCTGCCCTTCTCCGCCTGGTTCGAGGACCGCTAGCGACCAGCGGAGCCTCTGCGACTACAACCCCTTCAGCGCCTGCATCGTCGAGCTGCCCACGCCCGAGACGCTCGCGACCTCGGCCAGGCTCTCGTAGGGGCGATGCTCTACGATCGCGCGCGCGCCCGACGAGTACATGCCACCGGCGGTGAGCTGCTCGTAGGTCGCGTGGTTCGCGAGCTCGAGCGCGTCCGCGGCGTCGTGCGCCTCGAACTCGACGCCGTCGAACGTGCCGGCGAGCGCCGCGAGGTCCGACCAGCTCGGCGCGTAGGCGCGCAGCTGCAGCAGGGTCGACTTGCCGACGTAGGGCGCAGCGGCGAGCTCGTCCATCGTCTCGAACGGCGCGTTCTCCAGCAGGCTCTCGGCCGCACGGCTCGACAGCGCGACGGTCTGGTCGAGCTCCTCGAGCGTCGCCGAGTTCACGCCCCACAGCACCGCGCTGTTCTCGGTCGCGGTGAACTCCACGCCCTCGACGAGCGAGCCCGACGGCGCCGGGTGATCGGCGACGTACTCGCGCAGCATCGTCATCGCCATGTTGCCCACGAACTTCACCGCGTCGAGCTCCTCGAGCGTGTCGAAGCGGTGGTCGTCGCCGCTGGGGAAGATGCCGTCCGGCCCGTTGCGGTGCGCGATGATCTCGGCCGCGGCGCGGCTCTCGATGCCGATCTCGTCGTCGAGCATCGCGAGGTCGGTCGCGGGGTCGTTGAGGAAGGACAGCATCGCGTCGATCTCGACGGGCGACACGCTCGTGCGATCGAAGGGCTCGCTACGGTCGTGACCCTCGACCTGGCAGGCGGCGGCGAGAACGGACAGGGAGAGGCAGAGGATCGTGGTGCGCATGGTCGGCTTTCCTCGAGAGGTTGGCCGCCCCATGAGCAATGGGTGTGCCGCGGCAGGACACGCAGACATGCAATGATTCTAGACATCTGAGAAGATCTCTTCGTTGCAATTTTGCAACTTTCGTTGTATGCGAGCATGGTCCGTGGACGAGAATGCAGACGACCGCGAGCTGCACGAGGCCGACGTCGAGTCGCTCGAGCGCCGAATCACCGAGCTCGCGCTCGCGCGCACGGGCGCGCGCCACGGGGCGATCTTCCTGTGGAGCGAGCCGGCACGCGCGCTCGCACTCGACTTCCACATCGTCGACGGCGTCGTCGTCACCCTGCCCGGCGCGCAGGTGCGGCGGTCCACCACCGGCGAGCCGGCCGGCATCGCGTTGCTCGCGTACGAGCGCAACGAGCCCTACCTCTGCACGGACACCTCGCAGGACCCGCACTACGCCCGCTACTTCCTCGACGTGGGCTCGATCGCCGCGGTGCCGATCCCATGGCAATCGCGCGCCATCGGCGTGCTCACGGTCTCGGCGCACGCCAAGCACGCGTTCACGCCCGCACACATCGATGCGATCGCCGAGCTCGCCGCGACCTCGGCCAAGTTCCTGCGCCGCGCGCAGCTCTACCGCCACACCGTCGGCGAGACCAAGCGCCCGCACCTCATCAAGGGCCTGTCGCCCGCGTGGCTCGAGGTCGAGCGCCGCATCGAGCTCGCGTCGCCCGCCGACGTGCCGGTCCTGATCCACGGCGAGAGCGGCACCGGCAAGGAGCTCGTCGCCCACGCGATCCACTTCAACAGCCGGCGCGCGTCGCAGCCGTTCGTCATCGTCAACTGCGCCGCGATCCCCGAGACCCTGCTCGAGAGCGTGCTGTTCGGTCACGTGCGCGGCGCGTTCACGGGCGCCAGCTTCGACAAGCTGGGCGAGTTCCACAAGGCCACGAAGGGCACGCTGTTCCTCGACGAGATCGGCGAGCTCCCGCTCGCGCTGCAGGCCAAGGTGTTGCGCGCCGTCGAGCACGGCGAGATCGCGCGACTCGGCAGCAACAAGCCGCCCGAGCGCATCGACGTGCGGCTGGTCTGCGCCACCAACCGCGATCTGCGGGCGATGGCCGAGCTCGGCACGTTCCGCGCCGATCTGTTCTATCGCCTCGGCGTGATGCCGCTCGAGCTCCCGCCGCTGCGCGAGTACCGGGATCAGATCGCGGTGCTCGCCGCGGTGTTCCTGCAGCAGGCCGCCGATCGCATGGGGCGTGCAGCACCGCGGCTCTCCAGCGAAGCGCTCGCCGTGTTGCGCGCGCACGACTACCCGGGCAACGTCCGCGAGCTCAGGAACGCGATCGAGCACGCGGTCGTCATGGCGCAGCACGGTGAGGTGCGCCCCGACGATCTACCCAGCTCGCTGCGTCGCGCGGCGCCGCGCACCGGCAGCACCCCACGTCGCGAGCGTGCACCGACCTTGCGAGAGCTCCGCGAGGCGTGGCTCGCTCCGCTCGAGGTCCGCTACCTCACCGAGCTGCTCGACGCCTGCGAGGGCAACGTCGCCGTCGCGGCCAAGCGCGCGGGCATCAACAACGTCACGCTCTATCGACTGCTGCGCAAGCGCGGGCTCGTGGTGCGGCGGACCGTCGGCGGCGCCGCCCCGCGCTGAGCTCAGCTGTCCCCGGTCCCGCTGCTGCCGGAGTCGCTGCTGCCCGACTCGCTGCTGCCCGCGTCGCTGCTGCCCGACTCGCCGCTGCCCGACTCGCTGCTGCCCGACTCGCTGCTGCCCGACTCGCTGCTGCCGGACTCGCTCGTGCCCGGGTCCGTGGCGTCGCCGGTCGAGCTCCCGCCGTCCGTCGTGCCGACGCCGGTGATCGAGTCGGTCTCGCCGGTCTCCGCGGACCCCGTGGTCTCGCCGGCGCTCGGATCGATGCCGGTCTCGCCGCCCGTGTCGCCGATGTCGGTCGTGGCCGCGGCCGTGAGCCCGCTCGCCGACCCGCTCGAGTCCGCCGCCGCGCTCGTGCTCACGTCGGTGCCTTCGATGCCGAAGCAACCGAGCACCATCGAGCTGCACATCGAGCCCAGCAACACGCGCATCACGGGCCGCAGCATAGCATGCGCGGCGCGGCTGCCACATTCGCCCCACTTGGGCAACGCGACGGGCAATCGCTGCCCGTGTTGGGCACCGCGCGCCTCGCCGCCTCGTCAGCGCGCTGCCCAACCGCTCGGCACGAGGGTTGCGTAACGTGGGGCCGATGGTGGTCCACCCCAAGACGCTCGCCTTCTTGCTCGTCTCCCTCAGTCCGCTCGCTGGCTGCGACAAGTTCGTCGCGGCCATCAACGAGTCGGCGCAGGCGGCCGCCGCCGCCGCAGACACCAATGCCGGCGTCATCGGCTCGCCCGAGGACGACAAGCTCGGCACCAAGCTCGACGCATACATCGCCTGCATCAACGACTTCTCGCGGTCGGTGCACGACTCGGGCGATCGCTACCTCGACTGGGTGGACGCGAAGACCGGGCCGACCGGCAAGGAGACGAACGTCTACGGCCTCTACGAGATCCGCGACACGAAGAGCTGCGTCGACGGGGTCACGAAGGCCGCCGATCTCGAGCCCGACGACACGGAGCTCGAGGCCGCGGGCAAGGCGTTCGCCGACACGCTGGTCGCCGCGCAGACCGTGATCAACGAGGCCCACAAGTACTACGACGAGAAGAACTACCAGGACGACAAGTGGGCCAAGGGCAAGGAGCTGCACCCGAAGATCATCGAGACGGTGACCGCGTTCGACGGCGCCGACAAGGCCCTTCGCGCGCTCGTGGCCACGAAGAACGACGCGCTGCAGGAGCGGCGGCTCGGGGCGATCGAGACCGAGATGGGCAAGAACCTGATGTGGCACCAGAACAAGCTCATGATCCTCTCGAAGAAGCTGGTCGAGGCCGGCGACGTCGCGGTGGAGCCGGAGCTCGCGCTGGATCTCGCGAAGTTCGAGCCGCTCTTGACCGAGTTCGAGGCCGAGCTCGACGAGGCCAACAAGTACGCGAACGCGCACAAGGAGGAGTACGACTCGGTCACGATGTACAGCTCGTTCCTCTCCGACGCCGAGGAGTACAAGAAGGCGGCGAAGGAGCTGCTCCGTCGCAAGCGCGACAACAACAAGTTCACCAAGGACGACCTCGAGCGCATGCGCACCGGCCCGGCCGAGTGGGTCGAGGGCAGCCCCGCGAAGTTGTCGACCGAGTACAACGAGCTCGTCAGCCGCAGCAACAGCCTCGGCTACACCTTCTACAAGCCGGCCCCGAAGGGCGGCTGAGT
>CAZFKC010000174.1:0-13255 GCA_964519175.1 uncultured Nannocystaceae bacterium | reverse complement strand
CGTCGCGCTTCGTCTCCTCGTTCTCGCCGAGCGGCGACGGCGCGAGCAGCGTCTGCTCGTGCCGCTCCGGCGGCAGCGACTCGGGCAGCAGCGACTCGGGCAGCAGCGACTCGGGCACCGACTCCGGCAGCAGCGACTCGGGCAGCGGCACCGACCCGGGCTAGGCGCGATGGCGGGCGCGGGGCAGGGCGATCCGTCGCGCGCGGCGTTGCGGGCCGCGTTGCTCGTCCGGCGTCGCGCGCTCGCCGAGGCCGACGTGCTCGCCGCCTCCGCGCACCTCGCCGAGGCCGTGCGTGGCAGTCGAGCATGGCGAGACGCCGACACGATTGCGGCGTTCGTCGGTGTGCGCAACGAGCCCCACACCGCGGCGCTGCTCGAGGCCGCGCTCGCCGAAGGCAAGGCGCTTTGGCTGCCCGCGATGCGCGGTGGCGTCATCGCATTCGCGCGCGTCCGCTCGCTCGACGCGCTCGCGCCCGCGCCGTTCGGCCTCGTCGAGCCCGTCGCCGCGCCGGGCGAGGTCACGCTCGGAGAGCTCGCGCCGCCGCTCGTGCTCGTGCCCGGGCTCGCGTTCTCGTCGGCGGGCGCGCGCATCGGGTTCGGACGCGGTCACTACGATCGTGCGCTCGCACCACTGCGCACGCGCGACGACTGCGTACGCATGGGCGTCGCGTTCGCGGCGTTCGTCGATCCGCCCGAGGGTGCGATCCCGATGGCGGCGCACGATGTGCCCATGCACCAGCTCGCCACCGAGCTGGGTGTCACCGACGCTCGTCGAGTCGTGCGCGATCCGAAGTGAATGCGGCGCGCGTCGATTCGTCCTTGACAGCCCGCGGTCGATACCTCATAGACCATCTTCCGAATCCACGAGGTCCACGTCAGATGTCGCCCCGCAATCACGATATTCGCTCCACACGGCAGCCCCTCGGGCTGTTGCCGTGCACGAGCGATCGTGCGTTCGGCTGAGCGACGTCCGGCGTGTGAACCGTAGGATTCTCCGGAGAGAATCGAGCCCGGGCCACGCCGGGCGCCTCCGCCACGCCAGCCGCGTGCGATCGGACGCGCCTGCTCCACGGCAGGCGAGCCGGTCCCTGCACGGCACGATCAGGTAGCGCGCGCGTCCCGGGCTGGAAGGACCCGAAGGCCGCGACGACGCCGTCCGATCGCACGCGGCCGCGATGCATCGCATCGCAACCACGAGCTCCCCGGTGCTCAACTCGGCGCTCGCACGCCCAACGCTCGCCGATCCCGGCGGGCGCCATCGGCAACGGGTGTCCCGGACATCGGACCCGGAGAGGAATCAGGTTCGAATCCTGGCTGCGAATGGTAATCGCAAACAAACAAGACGGATTGAAAACCCGTTCGGTAACTATAGCCGAAAACATCGAAGACGGGCGGCGTCGCGTCCGAATCGTGGGGTCGTTCGCGATTTCCACGAGGGTGGCGCACCCGTGCCTGTGACAGTCGAACGGACCTCGCGTCCAGCGATCGTTGCTCGTTCGTGCTCTGCACGCGCGACCGCGGTCGCGCGCATCGGCTGATCCCGCGCGTGGTGTCCCTCGGCGCCACGTCGCCCGTCGCTTTTCCTCGAATTCCCTGCCTCATCCACCCCACACGAGAGCGAGTCGAACCATGACCATGATCACCATCTACGAGGGACAGCGCGGACTCCGATATCGCAACGGACGGCTCGACGCCGTGCTCGCGCCGGGACGCCACCGCGACTGGGCGTGGGCGGCAAAGGTCGAGATCCGACCCATCGACGTCCGGCAGATCGTGATCGATGCCACGCCCGAGCTCGAGCGCAAGCTTCCCGCCGGGGAGGCCGACGTGCTCGAGGTCGGCGAGGATCAGCTCGCGCTCGTCGGCAAGGACGGACGCCCGCATCGCGTGCTGCCGGCCGGTCGCTACGTCGTCTGGCGCAGCGAGGGCGTGATCGAGGTCGAGCTGGTCGAGCTCACCGCACTGCGCACCACGATTCCCGTCGCGTACTGGGCCCTCGCCGGTGCGCGCTACGTGACCGAGGTGCTGGTGAAGCCGCACGAGCGCGTGCTCGTGTACGCCGACGGTGTGCTCGCCGAGGTGCTCGGCGCCGGTCGCTACGGGCTCAGCCCGTGGGAGCGCAAGCTCGAGCTCGTGCGGTACGACTTGCGCGAGCAGGAGCTGCAGGTGGTGGGGCAGGAGCTCATCGCGGGCGACAAGGCCACGCTGCGGCTCAACCTGCTGCTCAAGTACGCGGTGCTCGATCCGGTCGTCGCAACGGGTGCGGTCACCGAGCTCCGCGATGCGCTCTATGCCGAGGTGCAGATGGCGGCCCGGCAGTCGGTGGCAGGCGTCACCGTCGATGCGTTGCTCGAGCGGCGCGCCCTTCTCGCGCGCGAGATGGTCGCGATGGTGGCGGCGCGTGCGAGCGGGTGGGGCGTCGAGGTGCGCAAGCTCGAGATCAAGGATGTCATCCTGCCCGGTGAGCTCAAGGAGCTCATGAACCGGGTCATCGAGGCGGAGAAGCGCGCGGCAGCCCAGGTCATCCTGCGCCGCGAGGAGGTCGCGGCCACGCGGTCTCTGGCCAACACCGCCCGATTGCTCGAGAGCAACCCGGTGCTCCTGCGCTTGAAGGAGACCGAGGCGATGAAGGAGATCGCGGAGAAGATCGAGAATCTGACCGTGGTCGTGGCGCCGAAGGACATGCAGGACCTCCTGCGGCTCGGCAAGTGAGAGACGAGCACCGCGTCGCGGAAGCGGCGCGGTGCGCTTCGGGGTGAGGTGCAGCTGGGAGCACGCCGCGCTTGGGCCGCGGAGGCTGTGGGTTCGAACCCCACGACCCCGACCGACGAATGTCGAGAATCGAAAGGAGGCAGTGCCATGTTCGAGAGCAAGATGCTGCGTGTGTGGCTGCGCCGTCACGCGCACCCACCCAATCCGCCCGGGGCTTCGGCCCCGGGCCTTCGTCAACGCGGTTGCGGCCGCGGGTCGTCCGCATGACAGCCGTGTCGCGCTCTGCAGGGCGCGCGCCGAGCAATCACAACCATTCGCGCGTGGCCGGCCACTTGCAACCGGCTCGGTTCGCTGGGTAGGTGGAATCGATGGCGACTGGGACACTGGATGTGTCGGTATGGAATCTGAGCGTGCCGCTGGCGTTGCTCGCCGCATGCGGCCCCGTCGCCGGTAGCGGCGACGAGGTGGCGGCGGAGAGCAGCAGCTCGACCACCGAGGTCGAGCCGACGGGCGGGCCGCAGTGCGTGCAGGACGACGACTGCGAGCCGGGCTACGAGTGTATTTCCGGGCAGTGCGAGTACTCGTGCGATTACTGCTGCGGTCTCGGCGAAGGCGCGTCCACGGAGGACTTTCGCTGCGGCTACTACTACGAGTGCTACTTCGACGACGACTGCGGCGACGGTGAGGTCTGCTTCGATCACTCGTGCGCGCCCGACCCTTCGATCTGCGAGGTCGTGCCGCAGTTCGAGGGCGAGCTCGAGCTCGCGTTCGTCGAGGCGTCCCCCGATCCGATCGGACAGCTGCACTACGCGCAGCTCGTGCCCGGGTCCGGGCCATCGCTGCTGGCGGCCCAGGGCGATCGCATCCTGCGCAGCGACGGCGCGACCTTCGCCCCACTGCTCGACATCGACGACCCGATCATCCATTTCGCGACCGCGGACCTCGACGGCGACGGAACGACCGACCTCGTCACGGCCGGCCTCGTCGGCGTCGGCACCTGGCTCGGCACGGGCGACGGCGGGTTCGCGGCGATGCCCGCCGCTGCGGTGGCCCACGTCGCGGACCAGCTCGCGATCGGTGATGCGCAGGGCGACGGCGTGCCCGACGTCTACGCTCGCAGCAGCGCGGGCATCCACCTGCTCACCGGCGGCGGTGGCGGAACGCTCGCGGAGCCCGAGCTCGTCTCCTCGCTCGTGGTCGAGGAGCTGCGCGCATTCGATGCCGACGGCGACGGCTCGACCGACCTGGCGATCTTCGCGGCGCCCTCACACGGCGTGCTACTCGGAGCCGACCTCGCGTCGCTGCACACGCTGTCGCACGAGACCAGCGGGGGCATCGTCGACCTGCACGCCGCGGACTTCAGCGGCGACGGCAGGGCCGACCTCATGTCGGTGGATGCTGCTGGGTACGCGCAGGGCTGGGTCGCGCCGGTGCTGACGACGCCGGTGTTCACCCACCACGTCGCCAACGACGTGCAGGCCACCGCGGCCGGCGACGTGAACGACGACGGCGCGGCCGATCTCGTCAGCACGACCACGGCCGGACTGATGATCCGCTACGGTGGCGCGGACCCTGGAGGAGGCGCGCTGCCCATCTCGTGCTGGACGTCGACTGCGGCCCCGGAGCTCTACGCACAGCACCTCGCGCTGGGCGATCACGACGGCGATGGCGACGTCGACTACGCGTTCAGCGACAACGTCCGAGTCGTCGTGCTGCTCGCGGCGCAGTGACGCGCGGCGCCGTGATCAGAACGCCCGCACCGCGAAGCCGATGCCGGCGAGGCACATCTCGTCGAGCGTGCCTTCGCCGAGCGAGACCTGCTGGGGCTCGGTCGCACCGATCTCGCCGAGTGCCTCGACCAGCGAGTGGTTGTCCATCGTGTTGTCGTAGGTGCAGCGCACCTTGATCCGATCGCCGGGCGAGACCTCGAGCAGCTCTTCCATCGGCGCGTCGTAGCGGTAGAGCCGCTGCCAGTCGAAGTCCCAGCGCGGGGTCTGCAGCATGCAGCTCTCTTCGCCGCCCCGCACGAGCGTCGTGCGCATGTCGACGCCGACCTTGTGCATGTGGTTCGCGATCGAGAAGATGCGCACCTCGGGTAGGCCGAGATCCGGCACCACGAGCTCGACCTCCTCGATGTGGGCCTTCTCGCCGGCCGGGATCGTGAACGGCGGATCGACGATGTCGCCACCACCCGGGGCACCGATGAGCTGGAACGAGCCCACCCAGTGCGGCAGCGTGGTGCTCCAGCGCAGCGCGAGCGACGTGCCCTCGTCGGTCGCGGGCTCGCTGGTCGCCGCGTGGTAGTGCATGTTGAACACGAGCCGCGCGCCCGCGGGCAGCTGGATGCCGACGCCCTCGGGCGTCTCGATCGGCAGGCTGCCCGGCACCCAGCCGCCGACGAGTGTCGCGGACGACACGCCCGAGCCACCGCCGCAGTTCTCCGAGATCCCATCGGGCCAGCTCGCCGAGGTGGCCTCGGTGTCGACGAAGATGAGCACGTGGTGGACGATCGCGTCGTTGCCGGGGATCACCTGCAGGCCGTCGAGGTAGACGTCGGTGGTGTTGCCGGGATCGAAGCTGAGACAGTGGAAGAAGTCGCGCTGCGTCGCGGTGGGCGCGAGCTCGACCGCGCCGCCCATCGCGACGGTGACCTGCGGATCGGCGAGATCGAGCGACGGCGGCGTGGGCAGTGGCACCGCGTCCGCGGGATCGCCCTGTGGAGCGCCGAGCGTCACCCAGTCGAGCAGCGTCTGTACCTCGTCGTCGGCCAGCCGTGCGTCGTGCACGAACGGGAAGGGTGGCGCGCACTCCTCGGTCTCGACCGCGTGCCACGGTGGCATGAGCCGCTGCTCCACCTGCTGTGCGATCGCCTCGGCCCACGGCGCAGCGGCCTCGTACGTGTCGAGGGCGAACGGCGCGATGCTGCCGTCGACGTGGCAGCCGTTGCAGTGCAGCGCGACGAGCGGCGCGACGTCGTGCACCCAGTCGGGCCGCATCGCGGCGCTGCCCGACTCGGAGCCGTCGGGATCGACGCTGCTCGTCGCCGCAGAGCTCGTCGAGCCGCCGGCCTCGCTGCCCCCCGTGTCGGCGACGCCGTCGTCTCCCGACGCCGCCGGCCCGTCACCGCACGCCGATGCCAACACGATCGCGACCGCGATGCGCCTCGTTCCCATCGTCGCGGATCATACCGGAGAGGGCTCGCGTGCGTCGGGGAAGCTCGCCTCGACCGCCTCGACCACCATCGCCACGAGCACGCCGAGCGTGCGCTCGCCCTCCTCGGCGGTCGCGTGGGCCGGATCCCCACAGTAGGCCTGGTCGAGCCCGCAGTCGGCGAAGTCGCGCGCGCCCGCGGCGATGCGCTCGTGCAGCGGCACCACGTGGGCCGGTAGCGCGCGCGCGCGATCGAGATCGACGAGCTCGGGTCGTACGGCGAGCACGAGCGAGCTCTCGTAGCTGCCCGCGTGGCACGAGCCGCTCTTGAACTCCTCGCCGAGCCGCTCGGCGTTCTTGCGCCGGGTCTTGTCGGGGAACACGAGCTCGGTGCCGGTCTCGGCGAAGAACCGCTTCGCCGCGGAGCGCAGCGCCGCGATGTGTCCGGGCTCGAGGTGCGCGTTGGTGATCACCACGCGATCGAAGCCCATCGCCGCCGCGGCCTTCGCCGTCTCGACGACGAGCGACTCGGCGGTGGTGGTCGCGATCGACACCGTGCCCGCGAACGACTTCGCCCAGTCGGTGACCGCATAGTGCAGCGGGGGGAAGCGCACCGCGACGTAGCCCTGCGTGGCGAGCTCTCGCACGCTGCGTAGCGCGACCTCGTCGCTGATGATCGTGTCGGTGCCGAGCGGCAGGTGCGGGCCGTGGGCCTCGACGCTGCCGACGGGGATCACCGCGATCTTGCGCTCGGCGCGGGCGAGCAGCGCCGCGACGGCCGGATACGAGAGCTCGAACAGGTCGGCCCACGTGCCGCTCATGGTGCAGCTCCGGCGAGCGCACGCAGCTCGTTGCGCTTGATCTTGCCGGTCTCGGTGCGCGGCAGCGTGGCGAACACGATCTTGCGCGGGGCCTTGAACGCCGCGATGTGCCGCTTCGCCCACTCGAGCAGCTCGGCCGCGAGCGCGGCGGAGCCCTCGTGGCCGTCGGCGAGCTCGACGAACGCCATCGCCTTCTCGAGCCCGGCCTCGTCGCGATAACCGACGACGCCGGCCTCGCGCACCGCGGGATGACCGATGAGGCAGTTCTCCACCTCGACGGGCGACACGTACACGCCCGAGACCTTCAGCATGTCGTCGCCGCGGCCGCAGTACCAGAAGTAGCCGTCGGCATCGACGTGGAACTTGTCGCCGCCCTTGACCGCGTCGCCCCAGAACGTCTCGCGACTCTTGTCGCGCATGCGCCAGTAGCCCGCACCGGCCGACGGACCCTCGATGACGAGCGTGCCGATCTCGCCGGGCGCCACCGTGTTGCCGGCGTCGTCGACGAGCCGGTAGCGATAACCGTCGACGATCTTGCCGAGGCTGCCTTCCTTCACGTCACCGGGGCGGTTCGTGATGTAGACGTGGAACATCTCCGCCGAGCCGATGCCGTCGTAGATCTCGACGCCGTAGCGCTCGCGGAAGTCGCGGTACAGCCGGGGCGGCAGCGCCTCGCCGGCGGACACGAGCGAGTGCAACGACGACAGATCGTAGCGGTGCTCGGGGCCGAGCTCGACCAGCTTCGCGATGTTGGTCGGCGCGGTGACGAACTGCGTGACTCTGTAGCGCTCGACGAGCTCGAGGTACTGGTGGGCCTCGAGCCGCTCGTGTGCGAGCACGCAGCGGCCCCCCACCGAGAACGGGAACAGCATGTTGCTCGCGAGCGCGTAGCCGAAGAACAGCTTGGGCGCCGAGAGCGTGACGTCGGTGCTCACGAGCCCCAGCGTGCGCTGGGCGTAGGCGATCGTGTTCCACACGAAGTCGTGGTGCATGTGCATCACGCACTTCGGATTGCCGGTCGAGCCCGACGACGACAGCCACGTCGCGAAGTCGTCGCGATAGGTCGGCTCGGTCTTCGCCGTGTCGGGCTGGCGCGCGACCGCCTCGTGCCAGTCGATCGTGCCGTCCGGCACCTTGCCCCGCTTGCGGTCGAGCACGATGAAGTGCTTCGTGTGGGGCGCGTCCCGCCACACCGGCTCGAGCGCCGGCCACACCTCGGCGTCGACGATGACCGCCTGCGGCCGCGCGTACTCGAGGTAGTAGGCGTAGTCCTTGGGTGCGAGCCACGTGTTGGTGGGCACGGCCACACAACCGGCACGCAGGATCCCGAAGTAGGCCTCGACGAACTCGACGGTGTCGAGCAGCAGCAGCTGCACGCGGTCCTCGATGCGCAGGCCGAGCTCGCGCAGCAGGTTCGTCACCCGGCAGGAACCGCGGACGAGCTCGCGATACGTGCGGACCGTGGGACCCTCGGGCCCCCGACTCGCGTGTATCACCGCGATGTCGTCACCGCGTCCTTCGCCCAGACGATCGTCCAGGAAGTACGTGACCATGTTGAGGCGGTCGGGGACCTCGATCGGCGCCGGCACGCGGACATCCTACAACTCGTGCAGGGGCCGTGCGGAGACCGCGTGCGGCGCCCCGGCGATCGGGTAGGCTGGGCAGGACCGTGGACGTCATCTATCCACGCCTCGAGTTCGACCTCGGCCACGACGACTTCGTGGTCTGGTGTCGCTGGGTGTCGCTCGAGCAGCCGCCCTCGCCGACGGAGCCGGCGAGCCAGGGCATGCGCGTCGAGCTGCAGCTCAACAAGAACCCGGTGCTCGGGCCGACCATCGTGTACCGGCGCGAGCTCGAGCAGGCGCCGGTCTACCTGCGCAGCAACCGCGCGCGCGTGACCGAGGTGCTGAAGAACGCGAGCACGCGCGGCATCGTCGACGTGCAGCTCATCATCCACGGCTCGATCGCGAACGCGCCGTATGCCGCGCTCTTCCACGTGCGCGACTACGACGGCGAGTCGATCGACACGCGCTCGATCGACCAGACCCCGATGCTGCAGGTGCAGCCGTCGACGCCCGGCGACCGCTGGCACGTCGCGGGCCAGGCCAACGTGAGAGTGCGGCTCGAGCTGTTCGGCTCACCGCTGCACCTCACGGTGGTACGGTGAGCCGAGCGCGATGACGGATCTCGAGCTGCTGCGATCCACGCCCACGCCGCGTCCCCGCGAGGTCTGTCGCCGGTTCCGGCTCGACTCGATCTGGGGCTTCGTCCTCTATGGCGCGCTCTGGTTCTTCGTCTCGTGTCTGTTCGCGACCGCGGGGCTCTTCGCCGCGCTGGCGGTCGTCGACACCCCGCCCACGCCGCTCGGCAAGGTCGTCGTGATGGGCGCGTGGGGGAGTGGCTTCGTGCTCGCGTGGGTGCTCTTCGCGATGTGGGTGCGTCGCCGGCTCTCGCCCGCGGCGGTGCTCTTCCGCGACGGGGCGTTCGCGGATGCCCGCGTCGAGGCCGTGGAGCACCGGAGTATCCGCGGCGCGCCGTTCACCCGCGCGACGCTGCGGATCGACGGCGCGACGGGGCGCCCCACGATCGGGCTGTCGATGGGCGGGCACCCGCCGGAGCTGCGCGAGGGCGCCGTCGTGCCGGTCTTGTGGGTGCCCGGGCACCGCTACTGCGCCACGTTCCCGCTGGGCGGGCGGCTCGTCGCCGCGAGCCTCAGCTCCCCTTCTTCTTGAGCATCTCTTGCATGCCGGGGATGTCGCCGAGCAGCGGCATCAGCACGATCTCGATGCGGCGGTTCTGCGAGCGGCCCTCGGGCGTGCTGTTGTCGGCGGACGGATCGAACTCGCCGTAGCCGGCGGCGCCGAGCTGCGTCGCGGGGTAGCCGCTCTCGATCATCGTGTCGACCATCACCACCGCGCGCGCGGTGCTGAGCTCCCAGTTGCTCTTGAAGCGGGCGGTCTTGATCGGGATGTTGTCGGTGTGTCCGGCGATGAGGAACTCGCGATCGCCGACGCTCTTCAGCGCGGGCACGAGCTGCTGCACCGCGGCGAGCCCCTCGGGGCGGAGCTTGGTCTTGCCCGAGTCGAAGAGGATCGCGTCGGAGAGCTTCACGACCATGCGGCCCTTGCGGAACATGACCTCGATCGTGCCGGCGTCGACGAGCGCCTTCAGCTTGCCGAACAGATCCTTGTAGACCTTCAGCTCGGCGTCGCGCTTCGCCTTCTCGGCGCGGAGCTCGGCGAGCTCCTTGGACGACAGCCCCTGCTGCTTCGCGAGGTCGTCGATCTGCGCGGTGAGCTGCGTGACCTCGCCCTCGAGCTGCGCGATGCGCTCTTGATAGGTCTGGTTCTCCGAGCGCAGCTTCTCGTTGTCGGTGTTCGCGGCGCCGAGCTTCGCCTTCGTGTCGGCGAGCTCCTTCTGCGTGCGTGCGAGCTCGTCCTTCAGCTTGCCGCAGCCGGGCAACAGGACGAGGGTGGAGATCAGGCAGAGCGAGAGCGTTCGTCGCATCGGCGGCGAAAATACCCGCTCGCGCCCGCGGCTGCCGAAACTTTGCTTGGCGCGGATGGATGTGTTGAGCTGCGACCGGTGGTCCCGCGCCTGCGGGGCTCAACTATTCGTTTTCACGGGGGAAAATGGCCGGGGGCAAGAGTCGGAGCAAGGCTGGGGCGCCACCCGCGAGGGGTGGCGGCGTGGGCCGTCCGTGGGGTGAGTTCCTCGGGGTGGGGTTGCTCGCGTTCGCGATCCTCCTGCTCGGCGGGCTCTTCTCGTACCAGACCGGTGGCGGCGCGTGGATGGGCCCGGTGGGGCACCTCGTCGCGGGCGCGCTGTACGCGAGCTTCGGGATGGCCGCGTACCTCATCGCGCTCGGCGTGCTGACGCTCGGCGTGCAGGCACTGCTCGGACGCAGCACCTCGATCGGGCTGTCGGACGCGGTCGGCTTCACGATCGCGACGCTCTCCGGGTGCGTGCTGCTGCACGTGTCGTTCCCGTACTACCGCGTGCACGGCTACACGGCGGGCGGGCTCGGGGGCGAGCTCGTCGGCGAGATCTCGATGGGGATGTTCCATCGCGCGGGCACGTACCTCATCGCCGGCACCGTGCTGTGCATCGGGCTGATCGCGTCGACGCCGTTGTCGTCCGCGCATCTCGTCGCGCTCGCGCGGGCGGTCGGCGGTGGGCTGCGTTCGATCGGGAGCTACCTGTGGCGGGGGGCGCTCGAGCTGCTGCGATCGGCGCGCGAGGACGCCGCGCGGCCCGACGAGCCCGTCGAGGCACGCGCGGCGCAGACGGCCGGCCGCGGCAAGCGGGCCGCGGTGGCGCAGGTGATCGCGGAAGAGGAAGAAGAGGAAGAGGAGGAGGAAGAAGAAGAGGAAGAAGAGGCCGAGGACGAGGAGGAAGAGGAAGAAGAAGAGGAAGAGGAGGAGGAAGAAGAAGAGGCCGAGGACGAGGAGGAAGAAGAAGAGGAGGAGGACGAGGCGCCCGCGCCCGCGAAGAAGCGCGCGAGCAAGGCGAAGGCCGTCGAGGATGGGCCCGAGATCGTCGTCGGTGCCGTCGTCACCGAGGCCACCAAGCCCAAGAAGGCCGCGCCCCCACGCCCCGAGGAGCTCGCGAAGCAGCAGATGCCGCTGTCCGCCGCGAGGGCCGGTGCGAGCCACGACCGCGCCGCAGCCGGAGCCGCCGCGGCGCCGAAGCGCGGCGAGTCCGCGATCCCCGGCGTCATCCGCCTCACCGGCGGCGCTTACGAGCTGCCGCCGGCGCACCTGTTCGAGTCCGCCGCCGCCGTCGCGACCGAGGTCGATCGCAACTTCGTGCTCGAGCAGGCCCAGCGGCTCGTCGCCGCGCTCGGCGAGTTCCGCATCAAGGGCAAGGTCACCAAGATCCACCCGGGTCCCGTGATCACGCGCTACGAGTTCAAGCCCGAGGCCGGCGTGAAGCTCTCCAAGATCGAGAGCCTGGAGAACGACATCGCGATGGCCCTCGAGGCGCTGCGGATCCGCATCCTCGCGCCGATTCCCGGCAAGGCCACCGTCGGCTTCGAGGTGCCCAACAAGAGCCGCGAGACGGTCTACATCAAGGAGATCCTCGCGGCCGAGGGCTTCGGCGCCGGCAACAAGCTACCGCTCGCGCTCGGCAAGGACATCACCGGCCACGTCACCTTCACCGATCTCGCGAAGGCGCCGCACCTGCTCGTCGCCGGCGCCACCGGCTCGGGCAAGTCGGTCGGCGTGAACGCGATGATCTGCTCGCTGCTCTACACCTGCACGCCCGAAGACGTGCGCATGGTGATGATCGACCCGAAGATGCTCGAGCTGTCGATCTACGAGGGCATCCCGCACCTGCTCTTGCCCGTCGTCACCGATCCCGAGAAGGCCGCGCTCGCGCTGCGCTGGGCGGTGCAGGAGATGGAGCGGCGCTACTCGCTGCTCTCCGAGGCGCAGGTGCGCGACATCGCCGGCTACAACCGCAAGCTGCCCGAGATGCAGACCGCGTGGGACACCGAGAAGCGCCAGCTCGAGCTCGCTGCGCTCGAGGTCGCGCGCGATGCCGCGGAGCACGGCGAAGACGGGGCGCTGGGCAGCAAGCTGCCCGGCGTCGCGTTCGACAAGGACGGCAACCCGCAGGTCGGCGTCGGTGGGGCGGTCGACATGCCCGAGCGTCCGACGAAGCTGCCCTACATCGTCGTCATCATCGACGAGTTCGCCGACCTCATGATGGTCGCGAGCAAGGAGGTCGAGCAGTGCGTCGCGCGCATCGCCGCGAAGGCCCGCGCCGCCGGCATCCACCTCATCGTCGCGACGCAGCGGCCGTCGGTCGACGTCATCACCGGCACGATCAAGAACAACTTCCCCTCGCGCATCGCGTTCCAGGTCACGAGCGACGTCGACAGCCGCACGATCCTCGACGGCAAGGGCGCGAAGCAGCTGCTCGGCATGGGCGACATGCTGCACATGGATCGCGGCATGCAGCCGCAGCGCGTGCACGGCTGCTACGTGTCCGAGGACGAGATCCTCAAGGTCGTCGAGTTCGTGAAGAAGCAGGCCAAGCCGGTCTACAACATGGACATCGTGCGCAAGCGCGACGACGACGGCGAGGTCGGCGAGGCCGACGAGAACCTCGACGAGATGTACGACCGTGCGGTCGAGATCGTCGCCGAGGCCCAGAAGGTCTCGACCTCGATGCTGCAGCGTCGGCTGGGGATCGGGTACAACCGCGCCGCGAAGATCGTCGAGGCGATGGAAGAGCGCGGGGTCATCGGGCCCTCGCGCGGGACCACGCCGCGCGAAGTGTTCGTGACCGCGGCTTGATTGGTTTTGTAGGGGCTGCGCCCCTAGCTCGTGGATCGAGTCGAGCCATGGGCTCGACTCGATCCGTCGCCACCCCCGGGCGCAAGAGCGCCCGCCGCCGCCGTGCGGCGGTTGCTCGAGCGACGTGTCCGCCTGCGGCGATCACCTCGCTCGGCAATTCGTCGAACGCGCTCGCGCGGCCGAGTCGTTCGTCCGCGCTCCGCGATCCGGGATCTCAGTCCTCGAAGACCGTGCTGAAGGCGGCGGTCAGGGCCAGGAAGAGGGCCG
>CAZFKC010000173.1:0-13293 GCA_964519175.1 uncultured Nannocystaceae bacterium | reverse complement strand
GTCGGGCAACTAGCACAGCACTTCGGGCAACTCGCCCAGCGACGCTGCGAAAGCGGCGATCGTCGAGCTAGCCCGGTCGCGTGCTGCATGCGTGCGACGTCGGGAACCGGTGGCATGGGATCTGCTCACTGCCGTTGCATGACGTCCCGAAGCGCGCAGGGGTGGCTCGCGGTGTTCGTCTCGTGCGCGGCCGCGACCGGCTGTGGCGAGCCGTCGTCGGACGATGGCGACGCCTCGTTCACCGGCACGGCAGCGACGCTGTCGTCGACGGCGACGCTGGGCGAGAGCGGCGACGGCGAGAGCGGCGACGAGAGCGACGACGCCGAGAACGACGCGGAGAGCGGACAGGCGAGCGCCGACAGCGGTGACTCGGGCAGCGCCGACTCGGATCCGACGGGCGTCGACACCGACGACGGCACGACGGGCGCGGAGGTGCCGTTCGATCCGGGACTGTGCGGCATGGAGCCGCCCGCGGGCTCGCCGGTGCCGCCCGCACCACCGGCGTACTCCGGCGGTGCGTGCCCGGCGTTCGTGCCCGGCTACAACACCGGCTTCATGGCCGGCGGGCTGTCGCGCGAGTTCGCGTTGATCGTGCCGTCCGACGTCGACGACACCGGCACGTATCCGCTGATGTTCGCCTGGTACCACATCAGCGGCAACGCGATGGACTTCGTGAACGAGGTCGGCGCGCAGGCGCTCGCCGATGCGGCACGCGGCATCATCGTGATCCCGCAGGACTCGGGCATGTTCGAGACCAAGTGGCCGGACACGCCGCTCGACATCGGACAGTCGGGTGTGGACCTGTCGATGTTCGACGATCTCTACGCGTGCATCTCGCAGCAGTACGCGATCAACACGCAGTGCGTGTCGACGATCGGCGTGTCGGCGGGCGGGCTGTGGACCTCGTATCTCGGCAGCGTGCGGGGGCAGTACTTCGCGAGCGACGTGACGATCTCGGGCGGGCACCCGAGCGAGTTCGTGGGCCCGTGGTGGCCGTGGAATTCACCGCGCCCGTTCGCCGGGCTCGTGATGTGGGGCGGACCCAGCGACATGCTGGGCATCGACTTCAACGCGGCGTCCTTGAACCTGGTGAACGACTACACCGGCAGCGGACATTTCACGCTGCGCTGCGAGCACACCGGTGGGCACGGCCTGCCGCCGCCGGGCGACGGCGATCCGCTGGGCACGGCGCTGCACTTCGTCCGCAACCACCCGTTCTGGCTGAACGGCGACTCGCCGCTGACGATGGGCCTGCCGGCGTTCTACCCCAGCTACTGCCAGGCGCTGTGACCGACGACCGCCACGGCCGCTCGTGCGGCGGTCGCCATGCGGGTCACTTGCGCAGCTGCTGCGCGAGCCCGATGAGCAGGCCCTCGGGACCTCGGATGTAGCAGAGCCGATAGACGCCGTCGTAGTCGACGACCTCGTCGACCACCTTCGCACCGAGTCGACCGAGCCGCGCGAGCGTGTCGTCGAGGTCGTCGACGGCGAACATGACCCGCAGGTACCCCAGCGAGTTCACGGGTGCCGTGCGGTGATCCGACGCGATCGCGGGGGCGTCGAAGCGCGACAGCTCGAGACGGCTGTGGCCGTCGGGCGTGCGCATCATGCCGACCTCGACCTGTTGATCCCGCACGCCGGTGACGCGGCCGGCCCACTCGCCTTCGATGCGCATGCGGGCCTCGAGGGTGAGGCCGAGCTCGGTGAAGAACTCGATCGCGGCATCGAGGTCCGCGACCACGATCCCGACATTGTCCATTCGCGTGACTGTCATGAGGTTCCCTCGGCCGCGATCATGCCATCCGGCGGACGCTTCTCGCGTGGATCGCATTTTCGGCCTCGACGCCCGCTGCGCGTGGCGGCGCCGTATGCGACGATGTCGCCATGTCCCATCGCTACGATATCCCTGCGCTGCTGGCCGCGTTCGCGTGTCTGTCCGCATGCGGCGACGGGAGTGGTCGTCAGGAGGGCGGCGGCATCGCGTCGATCGGGTCGGCCAGCACGCCGGGCTCGGCCGGCACGGGATCGGCGTCGGAGAGTGACGCCGGCGGGACCGAGAACCCGGGGTCGGCCGACGGCACGGGTGGTGGGATCAAGCTCGACGTCGGCAGTGTCACGAGCGGCATCACGACCGCGGCCGACACCGACGACGCGTGCAGCTCGATCTCCGCGGAGGCCAAGCAGACCTACTCGCCGGTCGACATCGTGTTCGCGGTCGACACCTCCGGCAGCATGGTCGACGAGGCCGCGCAGGTGCAGGCCAACATCAACAACTTCAGCCAGCAGATCATCGACAGTGGCATCGACGCGCACGTGGTGATGCTGGCCGCGAATCCGTTCCTCATCCTGCCGGGCATCTGCGTGCCGGCGCCGCTCGGCTCGGGCATGTGCCCCGACGACAACAAGCTCCCGAACTACTTCCACTACGCGATCCCGACGCCGCCGGGGCCGATCGAGAGCGTCGACGGTGCGCGCAAGCTGGTCGAGCTGTTCCCCGTCTACGGCTCGCATCTGCGCGCGGACGTGCGCAAGTACATCGTCATCGTCACCGACGACGACTCGCGCAACAACCCCGACAGCTCGGGCGATGCCGGGATCTACGACAACGATCCGGCCGGCTTCATCGCGGACTACACCGCGGTGGATCCGATGATGTCCGACGCGATGGGCAATCGCACGTGGAAGATGTCGGGCCTCTACGCGTACTCGATGTGCGCCAACTCGGCACAGGTCGGCACCGTGTGGGAAGAGATCATCAGCACCACCGGTGGCGTGAGCGGCGACATCTGCAACTGCGGCATCGGCAACCCGGCGTGCGCACCGACGTTCCAGACCGTGTTCGATCAGCTGGCCGAGCAGATCATCGACGGCAGCGAGCCGATTCCGTGTCAGTGGCAGATCCCCGAGCCGCCGATGGGCGAGATGCTCGATCCCGACCTCGTGAACGTCGAGTTCATCGACGTCGACGCCGGCATGCCCGAGACCATCTACCACGTCGACGACGCCGCAGCGTGCGATCCGACGATCGGCGGCTGGTACTACGACGACAACGACATGCCGAAGAACATCATCCTCTGCCCGGTGAGCTGCGAGAGCGTCTCGGCGGCTGCGGAGGGGAGCGAGATCAATCTGCTGTTCGGGTGCGCGACGCAGGACGTCCCGGGCTGATCGCGGCGCGCTCCAACGGCCACTCGCCGATCCCACGCGGCCGTGCTAGGCTGCCGGTGTTGGATTGGAGTTGGTTGGATCATGGGATTGAAGATCGAAGCGTGGAATCTCGGGGGGCTCGTGGGGCTCGTGGCCGGCTGCGGCAGCATCGTGGTGCCGGTGCCGGAGGGCGAGGATTCGACGTCGACGTCTCCGCAGGACAGCGACGACACCCCGAGCTCGCAGACGAATGGCGCTCCTCCGCCGCAGTGCCAGTCGGACGAGGAGTGTGCCTACGATCAGGAGTGCCGGGACGGTGTCTGCGAGTACGCGCCGTACTGCAGCACGTGTTGCGGCGACGAGTGCTACGACCCCGACTCGGGCGAGTATCCGGAGTGCTTCGACGACAACGACTGTCCCTCCGGTGACGTGTGCTTCGACGGGGTGTGCGTCACGGGCGGTGACGTGCCGGAGTGCGGCGAGCCGGGGCTCGACGTGCAACCCCTACCGATCCCGGTCGGCGACTACGGCACGAACCTCGCGTTCGTACCGGATGCAGGCGGAGGCCCCGATCGGCTCGTCCTCGCGGACGAGACCCGCATCGCGGTGGTGCCACCGGACGGCACGACGGAGTGGCACGAGGCTTCGCTGGCGTTCCAGCTGCCGCGGCGGATCTCGGTCGGCGACTTCGACGGCGACGGCGACGAGGAGATCATGCTGACCGGCACGATCGACGACGTGAACGGCATCGCGGTGTACGAGATCGACTCCGGTGCACCCGAGCTCGTCGGCTTCAGCCCGGGCGAGGTGCAGAACCCGAGCGTGGGCGACTTCGACGGCGATGGCGACGACGACGTGCTGACCTACGTGGCGGGCATCGGGCAGTCGATCTTCGCGGCCCAGGGCGACGGCACGTTCGCGCCTTCGGTGGCGCTCGAGCTGTACGACTCCTGGGTGTTCGTCGCCGACGTCGAGGGCGACGGACGCGACGAGATCACGACCGAGTACGGCACGGTGTTGGACGTGCTCGACGGCTTCGTGGTCGCGCCGCGCTTCGAGCTCGCGAGCATGGCGGCGGAGCTGCCGATCCTCTCGGTGCTCGCGGACGACTTCGACGGCGACGGCACGCGCGAGCTGTTCGTCGCGCGCGGCTGGCCGGAGACATGGCTCGAGCGCACCGACACGAGCGGCGCGCTCGTCTCGGCGCTCGGGGTGCCCGAGGGCAGCGGACCGATGGATGCGGCGGCGCTCGCCGGCACGGCTGCGCTGGATCTCGCGCTGCATGCCGCGGTGGTGCGCGACCCGATGGGCTCGGCGTGCGTGCAGAGCTACACGGAGCCGGGTGGCGTGCGCCAGCACGTCTCGGGCGACTGGGACGGCGACGGGCGCGACGAGGTCGTGTTCCAGTTCGAGCTGACCTACGACTTCGGCTGGGCGCGACTGCCGGTCGAGTGAGGCGGATCGTCGCGGGGCGCGTCGAGCTCACGGCGAACGACGGCACGCGGGTGGGATGCGAGCAGGCGGAACGATCTCGCATTCCGGCAGGCCGTCGAGCAGGTGCTCGTCCCTGTCTTCGAGCAGCGGCGCGTCGACGCGTGCGCCGGAGACGACCGCGCTGACGATGCGGTGCGTGAGCGGGAGCCGGGCGACGATCACCTCGGCGCCGGGGAAACATCCCTCCTCTGCGCGGAGCCACGTCCAGGATTCCAGGTAGACGAGCTCGGCCGAGTCCGCCTCCAGCAGCCAGGTATTCGGGCAGCACGGCGGCCCTCCGCACGTGATGAGATTCCATGCCCGCGCGACCCGCAGCTCGAACGTCTCGACTTCACCGCCCTCGCGCTCGAGTCGAGCCTGTCGCCGCTGTGCTCGCGCGAAGATCGAGATCCTCGCGAGCGGTGCACGGCGCTCGGCCTCGGTGAGCCGTCGTCGACCTGTCTTCACGGCAATGGTCTCCACCGTCGGCGTTCAGCGGTCGCGTTCGACCTCGAAGGTGTCCGGAAGCGGCGTGCCGTCCTCGAAGTTGCCGAGTCGATGGCGCGCCCACTCGAGGAGCTCGGCGACGACGTCGTCGGGGATCTCCTCTTCATCGAGGGATCCTCCGTCCCGGCGGCGTGTCGGCACCATGCGCGAGACGTTCGACCGCTTCGCGCCACTCTTCGGAGGCCAGGGCGTCACGCATGATCTTCGGCAGCACGACGGTTCGATTCCACGTGTAGCCACCATCGCGCGACACTTTGAGGTGCGCGTGCCAGCGCTCGAGGTCGTAGGCGAAGTCCACCTTCGCGATCTCGGCGAGCAGCTCGCGACCTCGTGCGATCCGTTCGTCGATCGACGTGGGTGCACCGGGGATCGGGCGGCCACAGAGGAGGTGGACGGCGAGCTGTGCTGGGGTCAACCGCACGACTGGATCTTCCGACGCGAGCGGCATTCGGCGATCAGGCGGGAACGTACGTCAACCGAACCACGTCGCCGTCGATCCGATCCATGCTCGCGAGGCGCAGCGGCGGTCGGGGTCCGGCGAAGTACGGCGTGCCGTGGCCGAGCACCACGGGGTGCAGGTAGATCCGGTACTCGTCGATCAGGCCGAGTGCGGTCAGGCTACCCGCCAAGGCCGGGCCCGCGACCTCGATCTCGCCGGAATGCGCATGCTTCAGCCCGCGGATCGCCGCCTCGAGATCCTCACCGACGAGGCTGGCGTTGGGACCGACGGACTCCAGCGAGCGTGACACGACCCATTTCTGCTGCTGCCGCCACGCCGCCGCGAAGGCGCGCTCGTCCGCACCCCACTCGGGCTGATCGTCGTCCCAGTACCGCATGATCTCGTACATTCGGCGGCCGTAGACGCTGCCGGTCTGCCCTCGCGCTTCCGCGATGAAGTGGCGGAAGAGCGTGGGGCCCGGCCCGAACTCCGTGTGGTCGACGTAGCCGTCGAGGGACTGGTTCATACCGAAGACGAGCTTTGCCATGTCGTCGTCCTTGCTGGTGCGATGCGGAAGACTACCTCGGCTGCGCCGCGTCGAGTCGCGGAGCTTCCGGGCAGTGTGATAGACCCTCGAACTCCCGGGCCAACGGAGGCTGCATGCTCGCCGCGCTCTCGATCGCCACGCTGTTCGCCTACACGCTGATCATGAGCCAGCCGCTGTTCTTCGCGTTTGCGCTCGGGCGCGCATCGCTCGCGCTCTCGGGACCCGCGTATGCGGAGCTCCGACAGCGCATCAACGGCGCGATCACGAGTCCGCTCGTCGTCGTGTACGCGATCACGTTCGTCGCCAGCCTCGCGATCGCGGCGCTCGCTGCGAACGCGGGTGCGACCACGACCGCCGCCGGCGTGGGGTTCGCGGCGCTGACCCTCGCGGTCGATCTCGGGCTCGCCGCGAAGGGCAACGTGCCGTTGAACGCGGTGATGAACCGGTGGGATCCGGCCGCGCTCCCATCGGATTGGGCGACCAAGCGCGCGGCCTGGCACCGCGTGTTCTCGGTGCGACAGATCGTGCTCTGCGTCGGCTACGTGGCGTTCGTCGTCGGCGCGTTCGGAGGGCTCTGAAGTCCTCGCGCTCGACGAGCGCGCGAGCGTAGCGGCTCAGGGCTCGCCGACGGCGCGGCCGAATGCGCGGTTGAGCAGCGTCGCGGCCGTCGCGACGTAGCCGAAGTCGACGGTGTCGTAGCGGTCGCTCGACTTGTGATAGTGCGGCGAGGTGTCGCCGTGGTCCCACGCCTCGAGCAGCCCGACGGTGGGGAAGCCGGCCTCGCGGAACACGATGTGATCGCTCGCGCCGCTGTTGGTGGCGTACAGCGGACCGAGCCCAGGCACTTCGGCCGCGACGTCGTCGTAGAACTCGAAGAGCCCGGGATCGGCGCGCGCGAGCTCGATCGCTCGATCGCCGTCGCCGTCCCAGCCGATCATGTCGAGGGTATGCACCGAGATCACCGGCTCTTCGTCGTCGAGCAGCTTCGCCGCGAAGGCTTCGCTGCCGACGAGACCGAACGCGCCGCTTCCAGGCGGCCCGTACTCCTCCTGGTCGAACGCGACGAGCAGCACGTCGTGACTGCGGCACGGCACCTCGGTCAACCACCGCCCGAGCGCAGTGACGACCGCGGTGCCGCTCGCGTTGTCGTCGGCGCCCGGGCTGCCGGACACGCTGTCGTAGTGCGCACCGACGACGTGGGTGCCGAGGCTGGTGCCGGTCGCGGGCACGCGCGCGACCACGTTGGTGCCGCTGCCATAGTCGTGACCAAGGGCGACGATGCCGTGGGCGTCGAAGTGCGCGAGCAACCACTGCGCCGCTTGGCCACGTCGCGTGGTGGTGGCGCGATCGGTGAGCGACACGCCGGGCGAGACCTCGAGCTCGCCCGAGAGCGTGCCGATCACCTCGCGCAGGTGCGCGTCGAGCCACGGCGCCGCGGCGTCGGGCAGCGCGCACGCGTCGACGCCGGTGCTCGCGGAGCTCGCGCTGCTGCTGCTGCTGCTGCCGTCGACGGACTCGCTCGTGCTCGACGAGCTCGTGGGAAATTCGCCGCTCGACGCGGCGGTCTCGTCCGCACCGGTGCTCGACGTGGTCGCGGTGGTCTGCGGTTGTGCGGGAGAGTCGGGCGCATGGCAGGCGGCGAGCAGCAGCCCCACCACCAAGGCGCGCGACACTCGGCGCCCTACCTTCGACCACGCAACGGACATCGCAGCGATCCTACCCCGTGGGCTGGGCTCGGAACAACGCGCGTCTTCCTCGTCGAGGACGAGCATGCAGTGCGGCCGCTCGAGCATCAGTCGTCTTCCGGTCTTCCCGAGGTCGCCATGGCATCGCTCGGGCGAGCCTCTTCGCCGGCGCTCGCCGCCGCGCGCCTGGCTCGTCGAGTATGGCCGTCGATCACGAAGCAATCACATAGCGCGGCGCAGAGGAGTGCGAAACGACGTCGCGCTGGCGCGAGTGAGGCTCGAGCGGAGCATAGTGAGCACGACGCGACGAGAAAGGACCCTCCGCCCATGGAACCTGCGCCCGACGAGCAGATCCACGACGTCACCGACACCGCCATCTGGGTTGCGGGCTACCGCGCGATGGAGAGTGAGCGGCCCGACGCGCTCTTCCGCGATCCGCTGGCCTCACGGCTCGCGGGCGAGCGCGGCCGCACGATCGCGTCGACGATGGCCGGCGCGCGACAGTTCGGCTGGTCGATCGCGGTCCGCACGGTCGTCGTCGACGCGCTCGTCCTCGACGCCGTCGCCGCGGGCTTCGACGCGGTGCTCGATCTCGGCGCGGGGCTGGATACCCGGCCCTACCGGCTCGGGCTGCCCAGCGGCCTCCAGTGGTTCGAGGTCGATCACCCGAAGATCATCGAGCTCAAGAACCACCGTCTCGCGGGCGAGGTCACGTCGTGCGCGCTCGAGCGTTTCTCCGCCGACCTCGCGGAGGCGAGCGAGCGGGCCGCACTGCTGGGCCGGATCGCCGGGCGGGCCGAGAAGATCCTCGTGCTCACGGAGGGCGTCATCCCATATCTCTCACCGGAAGACGTGGCGGCGCTCGCCGGTGATCTTCGCGCGCACGCGAGCTACCGCGGTTGGATCGCCGACTACTCGTCGCCGTTCCTGAACAGGCAAATGGCGCGCCGGCGCGACCTGAAGAAGCGCCTGGGCAATGCGCCCCTCCGGTTCTTCCCGACCGACTGGGAGGGCTTCTTCCGGGAGCAGGGATGGCGGCTCACCGAGATGCGGTACCTCGGCGTCGAGGGGGCGCGCCGGCGCCGGCCGCCGCCGATCCCGTGGTGGTTCCAGGTGCTGAACCTGCTCGCGTTTCGGAGGTTCGACGGCGAGGTGCAGCGCATGATGGGGTATGGCCTGCTCGAGCCGGTCCGCGGATCTCGATAGCTAATTGCTCGTACGACGAGCCACTCGTGCGCCATGCGCACGCCCAGGTCAGATTGTCGTGATCAAGTGAGGGGTCGGCCCCGTCCCGGTCACCACCACGACCCGGACTGGTCGTGCACAGCAGAGGACTCGAAGGATGTTCGACACCAACCCCTCCCGCATCTTCGTCATTGCCGCTGTCGGCGTCGCCGCGTGCGACACGGCCCCTCCGGAACCGGCCGAACACGGCTCCGAGCTCCGCGGAAGCGTCGTCACGCCTGCGCTCGCCGAGCCGGACCAGGACTGCGACTCGATCCCGGACGAATGGGAGGACAAGATCGGGCTCGATCCAGCCGACCCGTCGGACGGCGACGACGACATGGACGGCGACGGCGTGCCGACGTCGATCGAGACGCGGCTCGGCTGGGAGCCGAACGAGCCCGACTCCGACGGCGACGGCATCCCCGACGACGAGGAGCTCGCCGCGATGCTCGACCTCGACGGCGACGGACTCCCCACGCCCGACGACGTCTGCCCGCGCGACGGCGACCCCGGCCAGGAGGACCGCGATGGGGACGGCGTCGGCGATGCGTGTGATCCGTCCCCGACGGGCGGCGACGAGGCGCAGGAGGTCGAGCTGGTCACGATCCTCGAGGCCTACGACGCGTCCGCGGGCGACTGGGCGCTGCGTCCCGCGATGAACGGTGATCTGGATCGCCTCACGACCGACCGTGCCGGCCTGCTCTCGATGCCGTCGTCGTTCCGCCTGCTCGACGCGCCGTTCCCCGGTGTCGTGAGCCTCGCGCTCCATGAGCTCTATCATCCGGTCAACCGCGACCACGCGTACCGCACGACGCTGCCGGGAGGACCGCCCATCGACCTCGAGGGGTACGAGGACTTGGGTGTCATCGGCTACCTCGGCGAGTCGGAGCTCCCGTTCGGCGAGCCGGTCACAGTACGCAGATTCCGCCGCGCCAGCGACGGCCACGAGGCGATCACCGTCGACGACACCCAGGCCGCGCGGCTGCTCGACGAGGGCTATGCGGACCTCGGGAAGATCGGCTTCGGCCTCGTCGATCATGGCCGGGTGCGCCCGCGCGTCCCCGTCGTCCGCATCCACGCGCCAGACAGCTGGGATCGCACGCGCCACCTCGAGCAGCCGACCGACGCGCCGGACGATGTCAGCGACGGTCCGCGGTTCGGCGTGTGGCCCGAGCGCTTCGGCGGCGCGCTCCCGCTGTACCGCCTGCGCGATCCGGCCGGCGTCGAGATCCTCAGCACCGACGAGCACGAGGTTGGATCCCTCCTCGACAGCGGTCACACGCTCGACGGCATCCTCGGCTGGGTGTCGCCCGACGAGGCGCACGTGCCCGTCGTCGTGAAGGCCGAGCTCCTGCGGCTCGACGGCGCGGGCCAAACGCGGGTGACGGCGGACGAGCAGGAGATCGCCGGCCTCCTCGACGAAGGCTTCACGATCGGCGCTTCGCTCGGCTACGTCGCGGTCGTGCCGCGGGTCGGTTGCGTCGCGCCGGATCCGGTCCTCCGCCTCGAGGAGAAGCTGGTCGCGCTGGCGGATCCCGACGCGCGCGCCGTGACCACGCTCCTCGGCCTCGCTTCGATGTGCACGATCACGAATCTCCTCGACGGGACGCCCGCGGTGACGCCCTACGAGACGGAGGTCGCCGCGAGCCTCCCCGCGGATCCCGAGACGCGCCGGCTGCTCCGCGCGCACGCGCAGTCGTGGCTCGACCTCGGTCCCGGCACCCGCGCCGTCGCGCTGGGTGAGCTCGCATCGCTCGACCCGGGCAGCTGCGACACGCCGATCGATCTCGACGAGCTCGGCAAGGCCGTGGCCGCGATCCTCTTCGAATTCGTCGGACCGCCGCCCTCGTTGCGGCAGGACTTCTGCGACGGCACCACCTACTCCGTCGGCGATCCCGAACACGGCACGCCGCGCGAGGCCCGTGCCGTCACCGCCGACGCGGGTGACGGCCTCGAGATCTCCGCGAACAACGGCGCGCGCCCTCGCCTCGACGGCCTGATCGACACGACCTCCGTCCGCGGCCACTCGGTGCTCGAGGCCGCCGCGACGAACGATCCCGACGTCGGCTACCCGCTCACGGGCGTGCAGGCCGGGTTCCTGTGCACGAGCGACGCCCAGTGCCCCGCCTCTCAGGGGCTGAAGTGTGTGACCGGCGAGTGCATGGCCTACCCCATCGTCACGAACTCGAGCAGGCAGACCGTCGTCGGCGTGAACATGTGGGACGTCATCGACGGCCAGGTCCTCCTGCGCGACACGGTGAGCGGCGCGCTGCATCGCCTCGTCGCCACGGTCGTCTCGGGCGAGCCGGAGGACGCGGCGCGTTGCGACATGTACGGCCCGCGCAACCACGCGACCGTCGACCTGCAGGGCCTCACCCCGGGCCGCTTCTTCGAGATCGTGTACGTGAACCGAAACGGGAACTTCTACGAGCACGACGAGACCATCCCGTCGGATCGCGACGCGGCGCGGGCCGGCGGACGCACGATCCACGTGTGCTGGGATCCCGCGGACCCCGCCCTGCCGCCCGACACGATCACCGACTGCGAGCCGGTCGTGACGCCGTCCGGCAACTGCATCAACGACGGCCCGTCCTGCGACGCGACGGTCGGTGGCGTGTGGGGCGGTGACGCGGGCGAGCTGCCGCGCAGCCTCAGCGCCTGCACGCAACCCGGCGTGAACTGTGGCGAGACGCCGCGCGAGTTCTCCTCGGCGACGTCGCAGCCCCAGCTCGTCTTCGTCGAGGCCGAGCCCCCCGCGCGGACCGTCGTCGTCACCGTCGAGGGGCTGACCTGCTACGACGAGAGCAGCTTCACCAACTGGTTCGGCAGCGACGAGGTCGTCCTCACCGCGCAGGGCTTCACCGGCGGCCTCCCGGCGCGCTCGTTCCCGTTCGCGCGTGACATGGACTTCCCGACGCGGCGGCGGGGGATCGGGCACGAGCTCCTCACGCTCCAGCTCCGCGAGGGGGCCGACATGATCGGAGGTGGCGTCGGCTCGTTCAGCTTCGACATGATCGAGGACGACGACGACACGTGGTCGCTCGTCGGCGGCGCGGCGACTGGGCTCGCCGTCGGGTTCGCGAAGTCCGCGGCGTGGGGCGGTGTCGCCGGCGCCGCTGCGCTGGCCGGGATCCACTTCCTGTACGCCGGCGACGACAACCTGGGGAGCTGGGGCGTGACCGCCTCCGTCGCCGACGTGACCGATCGCGGCGCCATGTGCCACGACCCGCTCCTGACCCCGGTCCCCTCGCTGACGTCCGAAGGCCCGTCGCAGGACGTGCTCGCGATCGAGGCCAGCGTCCACCCGGCCGTCGACAACAGCCAGTACAGCAGCAACAGCTTGGTGTTGCCATGTTCCTCGAACGCGGATTGCGTCCCGAGCATGTCCTGCACCATGGGCGCCTGCGTCGCCTTGGGCTGGGTCGACCGCGTCCCCGGCGAGAACGGCCAGCCGCCCGGGTTCTTGGAGCGCATCCGCATGGACGGCTCCAGCTCCGACTACGAGCTGTACCTCGGCTGGCATACGCGCTGATGGTCGAGCCCGAGCCCCCAGGCACGAAGGCAGTGACTGGGGGAGCGAGCACCACCCTCCTGCAGCATTCGGAAGTTACTCGAGCCGGCTACGGCTACTACTCGTCAATGGGCGCGCGGCGCTGCCAGTGCTGCGGGTTGCGTCGACCATGCATGGGCTTCGAGAGCGTCGGCCCGCGCCTCATCGCTCAGGCGCGCTGGCTTCATTTCGACGAGCTCGTCATCTCAGCTCGAACGGACTCCCACGTGTGTCCGCTTGGCCCCACGAACTTGCATCGCGTCATTCCGCGATCATTCGCATCGCGTCTTCATCGTCGACGCTATCGATCTCGCCGGCACGCGCCGCTTCCAAGCGCGAACGACTCTCCGCCTGTTGGGCATCCGCGATCTCGGTCTGTTCGTTCGAAGGCGCGATGCTATCGAGAAGACGCACCGCGAGCCGTGCCCGATCCTCCACCGACAGCTTCGCCACCACCTCGAGGAGCTTCTCCGCTTCGCGCGTCATGAAAGCAGTCTATCACGCTGCCCTGCTTCGCGCTCGGATCGCCGTAACCAGGCGGACTTCGCCGCTCGCACAACCGCGCGCGCCCGCACCGCTGCCCAACGCACAGGGCGTTCAGCGGCGAGTTCGAGAGCGTAGCGCTCGAACTCGTCCGTTGCAACGCCTCGTTGGGCAGCGCGTAGGTACAGCCCGGGTACATTCGTGACAGATGTCCGGGGACATGGGTGACACGTTG
>CAZFKC010000172.1:0-13329 GCA_964519175.1 uncultured Nannocystaceae bacterium | reverse complement strand
GCACGGAGCAGGGTGTCCGGAAGAACGCTTCGCGTTCTTCCGCACCCTGCTAGCACCGCGGTGTTGGTGCAAGCCCGAGGTGCGGATCACTCGTCGGCCGGGTTCGTGCGCTCGAAGTTGTAGACGCGGATCTTGTCGAGCATTGGCTTCAGGAACACGTCGGCGTACGCGCGGTGCACCTTGTCGACGCGGTAGCGCTCGACCGCCGCGATGTCGTCGAGCACCACCTCGATGCAGAGGTCCCACTCGGAGCGCGTGCGTGGATCGGCCGGTGTGCCGACCCGCAGCGCGCGGACGCCCTCGGCGTCCTTCAGCGTAGTCGACGTGACGCGTGCAATCTCGGCGCGCTGCTCGTCGCTCGCGTGCTCGCGCTTCAGCTTGACGAGTACGACGCGCTCGATCATCAGGTCGCGTGGGCGCAGTGGAGCTCGTAGCACTGCATCGTGACCGACGGACAGTCTTCTTCGCTCATGCACGGGATCGTGCACTCGCCATCGACACAGATCGCGCCGATGTACGGGCTCGGGCAGTCCTCGTCGATCATGCACTCGGCGGTGCAGGTGGAGCCCGTGCCGCCGGCATACATCGCGCAGATCTCGTTCTCGTCGCAGCCGTCGTCGCACACGTCGAAGTCGCACGAGTCGCCGCAGCCGTTGCACTCGGCCGTGGAGATCGCGCTGCAGTCGGTGGCGCAGCCGAGCGTGCCCGACACGAACCCGTGATCGGTGCAGTCCTCGCCGACCGGGACCGCGACGCCGTCGCAGACCTCGCCGTCGTCGATCACGCCGTTGCCGCACCGCAGGGTGCAGCGCGGCGTGCAGTCGTCGTCGCCCTCGGGCTCGCACGCTTCTTCGCCGCCGACGTAGCCGTCGCCGCAGACGGTGAGCACGCAGTCGTCACGGCACGGTCCGCCCATGCCGTTCGCCTCGCCGTCGTCGCACTCCTCGGTGCCGGTCATCATGCCGTCGCCGCACACGCCCGCGTCGCCGGTGCTCGACGAGGCAGTCGTGTCGGAGTCGGTGCCCGTGCCCTGCGTGGTCGAGCTCGAGCCGTCGGCGGTGTCGCTGGACTCCAGCGTCGCGGTCGACTCGAGCGAGCTCGCGGAGAGCGTGCTCGCGTCGGTGATCGTGCTGCTGGACTCGCTGCCGCCCCCGCCGTAGACGCACTTGCCGGCGAGCTCGTTGCCGGCCTGATCGCCGTAGCGCTGGCCCGAGGTGCAATCCGGGTCGGGATAGCTGCACCAGCCGTTGGTCTGGCACATGCCGGAGCGTCCGTCGGCGTCGCAGTCCGAGTCTCCGCTGCACGCGCTGGAGCTGGTGATGCAGCCGCCCGCGAGCAGCCACGGTGTGAGCACGACGAGTGGTAGGCCCCAGTGCACGAGCGCAGCAGCGTATCACCTCGACGTGCGCGATTGTGTGTGAGCGCGGCCAACAGATCGGCTTGGACGCCGCCCGAGGGCGGCGTCCACGTCCGTGGTCGAGGTGGTGTCGCGCGTCGTCGGGCGACGTCAGCTCTCGGTCGGCGGCGAGCTCTCGCCGTCGTCGTCGCTCGCGTCGACCGGCTCGTCCGCCTGCTCTTCGGTCGGGGGCGGGCTCTCGGCGGGCGCATCGGACTCGCTCTCCGCGACGCGCGCGACGGCGACGACACGCTCGCCGTCGTCGATGCGGATGATGCGGACGCCCTGCGTGTTGCGCCCGAGCACGCTGATCTCGTCGACGCGCGTGCGGATCACCTTGCCGCCGCTCGTGACCACGAGGAGCTGGTCTTCGGCGCGCACGAGCAGGCTGCCCACCACCTTGCCGTTCCGGCCCGTCACCTTGATGGTGATGAGCCCCAGGCCCGCGCGACTCTGGCCGCGGTACTCGCTCACCGGTGTGCGCTTGCCGTAGCCGTTCTCGCACACGGTCAGCAGGTCTTCGTCGGACTCGGGCGCGACGGAGTCCATCGCCACCACGGTGTCGCCCTCGCGCAGCCCCATGCCGCGCACGCCGCGGGCCTGGCGACCCATCGGGCGCACGTCGTTCTCGTCGAAGCGGATCGCCATGCCCTCGGCGCTGCTCATGATGAGGTGCTGCTTGCCGTCGGTGAAGCGCACCGCGATGAGCTCGTCGTCGTCGTCGATGACCACCGCGATGAGCCCGGTGGTGCGGATGTTCTCGTACTCGGACAGCGCGGTGCGCTTGATGTAGCCGTTCTTCGTCGCCGTGACGATGTGGTCGTCCGCGGTGCTCTCCTCGGGCCGGTACGGGAGCAGCTCTATCACCTTCTCGCCGTCGCGCAGCTCGAGGAAGTTCACGAGCGCCTTGCCGGCACGATCGCGCTTGCCGAGCGGCAGCTCGTACACGCGCTTGCGGAACACGCGGCCGGTGTTCGTGAACATCAGCACCGTCGCGTGCGCGGTGGCCTCGAGCACCTCGGTGACGAAGTCGTCGCCATCGCGACCACCACCGCCCTTGACGCCCTTGCCGCCGCGGCCCTGCACCCGGTACTCCTCGCTGGGCAGCCGCTTGATGTAGCCGTTGCGCGTCAGCATCACGACCATCGAGTCGTCGGCGACGAGATCGATGGGATCGATCTCCTCTTCGCCCTCGATGATCTGCGTGCGGCGCGAGCCCTTGCTGCCCGGCGCACCGTCGCCGGCACCCTGTCCTTCGGGGTCGCCGTACTCGTGGCGCACGGCGACCAGCTCGTCGCGGATCACCTTCATCAGCAGCGTGGAGTCGGCGAGGATCGCCTCGAGCCGCGCGATCTCGACGCAGAGCTCCTTGTACTCGCCCTCGATCTTCTCGCGCTCGAGCCCGGTGAGCCGCTGCAGGCGCATGTCGAGGATCGCCCGCGCCTGCCGCTCGGACAGGTGATAGGGGCCCTGGCGCGCGGCCTCGATCTCGGACTCGGGCCGTCCGCAGCGCGCGAGGAAGCTCGCGTAGCCCTGCAGCGGCTCGGCCATCAACGCGTCCTTCGCGGCGTCGGGATCCGCGGAGCCGCGGATGATCGCGATGACGCGATCGATCGCATCGACGGCCACGCCGAGGCCTTCGACGATCTCGCGGCGCTCCATCGCCTTGCGCAGCTCGAAGCGCGAGCGACGGGTGACGACCTGGCGCCGGTGATCGATGAAGACCAGCAGCGCGTCGCGCAGGTTGAGCAGCTGCGGCCGCCCGTTGACGATCGCGATCATGTTGACCCCGAACGAGGTCTGCAGATCGGTCATCTTGTACAGGTTGTTCAGCACCACCTGGCCGGCGGAGTCGCGCTTGATCTGGATCCAGATGCGCATCCCCGTGCGGTCGCTGTAGTCCTGCACATCGGAGATGCCCTCGATCTTCTTGTCGCGCACCAGCTCGGCGATGCGCTCGATGAGCCGCGCCTTGTTGACCTGGTAGGGGATCTCGGTGACGACGATCGCCTCGCGACCCTTCTCGTCCTCTTCGATCTCGCAGCACGCGCGCACGACGATGCTGCCGCGCCCGCTCGCATAGGCCTGCAGGATGCCGCTGCGGCCGATGATCTGTCCGCCGGTGGGGAAGTCGGGGCCGCGCACGATCTGCGCGAGCGCGCGGATGTCGAGATCACCGTCGTCGACGAGCGCGATCGTGGCGTCGACGAGCTCGGTGAGGTTGTGCGGCGGGATGTTGGTCGCCATGCCGACCGCGATGCCGACCGCGCCGTTGAGCAGCAGGTTCGGGATCTTCGACGGCAGGACGCCGGGCTCCTGCTCCTTGTCGTCGTAGTTCGGAACCCAGTCGATCGTCTCCTTGTCGATGTCGGCGAGCAGCTCGCTCGCCAGCTTCTGCATGCGCACCTCGGTGTAGCGCATGGCCGCGGGCGAATCGCCGTCGACGGAGCCGAAGTTGCCCTGACCGTCGACGAGCCGGTAGCCCATCGAGAAGTCCTGCGCGAGCCGGACCAGCGCGTCGTAGACCGCCTGGTCGCCGTGCGGGTGGTACTTGCCGATCACGTCGCCGACGACGCGCGCGCTCTTCTTGTACGGCTGCGTGTGCGTGTTCCGCAGCTCGTTCATCGCGTACAGGATGCGGCGGTGCACCGGCTTGAGGCCGTCGCGCGCGTCGGGGAGTGCGCGCGAGATGATGACGCTCATCGCGTAGTCGAGGAACGAGCTGCGCATCTCGTCTTCGATGTTCAGCGACGTCTTCTGCTCGTTTGCCATGCGTCTCGCTCTGCCTCGGCTTTGGGGGCTCGGGGCGCTGGAGGATAGCGTAAGGTCGGTCCGTGGGCGACGCGGAGACGACGTGGATCGAGGTCGCGTTGCGCTTCGCCGCGGAGGAGTCGCACGCGGCGATCGGCGAGCTCGGGACGGTGCTGTCGGCCTTCGCCGCCCCGTGGCCGCGCGGCGGTCCGGCCGCGCCGCCCGAGCGCCGCTTCTCCGGCGATCTCGTGGCGCTCGAGCGCGAGCACGTCGCCGACGACGCGATCGCCCGCATCGCCGGGGTGCTGGTCGAGGAGATCGATCGCGGGCAGGCCGAGCTGTTCGCGCGGCGCACACGGGCGGTCGACGAGCTGCTCGCCGCGCTGGCCACTCGCGAGGCGCAGGGAGATCGCCACGCGCGGGTGTTGCGGGTCGGGCTGCGACAGCGGCTCGCCGGTGTGCTCGCGGCCGCGGGTCCGCGAGCGCCGCGGGTGCGTGCGCTCGCGGACTTCTACTACAGCCACGCGTGTCGACACGTACACCGGCTCTCGGGTGGCGATCGGCTGCCGCCGCTCGCCGCCGCGATTGCGGCGCTGCGCTGGCGCGAGCTCGCACCGGGGCTCGCGCACGCGACACTCGACGGAGCGTTCGCCGAAGGGCCGACGCACGTGAGCCTGTTGCGCGTCGACCCGCGGCTGCAGCCGCTCGACGTCGTCGACTGCCGCGCCGACGCCGAGGCCGGCGTGCCGTTCGTCCAGACCGTGGCGCGTCACGGCGCCCGCGCGGCGACGTCCGGCGGGTTCTTCCTCTACTCCGAGGCCGACATCGCGCCGCCGTCGCGGCGACACGATGCCGTCGGCTTGCTCGTGCGTGGCGGCGAGGTGGTCTCCGCGCCGTGGCTGCGTCGTGGCGCGCTGGTGATCGATCGCGACGGCGCGGCCGCGATCGAGCGCATCGGGGTCGAGCGGCTGGCGGCGTCCATCCACGGGCAGCGCCTCGACGTGACGCGCGCAGTCAACCGCGCCTCCGCCAGCCACGGGCCCGACGAGCCGTCGGTCGCGCTCGTCGGCGATCGCGTGGTCGCGGTGGGGCGTGCGCTCGCGGTGCCGCTGAACGGCGCGGTGATCCCCTGCGACGCCGCGCTCGCGGTGGGCGATCGTCTCGAGCTGGTGCTCGACGACGCGGCGATCGTGACCGCGATCGCCGGTGGCCCGGTGCTGCTCGAGCGGGGCCGCGCGGTGCACGAGCTGCGCCGCGAGGACTTCTGGGGTACCGCACCGCCGGTGACGTTCTCGCAGGACGAGACCGGCGACGCGAACCTGCTGCCGCGGCTCGCGGTCGGCACGATCGGCAGCGAGCTGCTGTTCGCCGCGATCGACGGCCGCAACCTCGAGCGCGCGCTCGGCATGACGCTGGGCGACGTCGCGACGATGATGGCCGCGCTCGGCTGCACCGACGCGCTCAACCTCGACGGCGGCAGCAGCAAGCGCATGGTGCTCGACGGAGAGACGCTCGATCTGCCGAGCACGGACATGGTCGGCGTCGGCGCGGCGATCGATCCCGGCCTTCGTCCGGTCTACACGGCCGTGCTGATCGGCGCCGCGCGCTAGCGTTCGAGGGCGGCGCCGAGATCGACGCGCGGCGTGCCCGGGTGCTCGAGCGTCGCCGCGCGGCGCTCACCGTCGATCACTGCGAAGACCTCGTAGGGCCGCTTCTCCGCGATGACGACGACGATCGGGCCCTTGCCGGCGAGTCGGCCGTCGACGAAGACGGGCACGCCGGCGGGCGCCAGGATCGTCAAGCAGCGGCAATAGCCGCGCAGCTTCGGCAGGTGCTGCGGCGCGACGTCCACCTTGATCGCGAAGTTGATCGCGTTGGCCTCGGCGATGCCCGCGGTCACGATGCCGACCACGCGCCCCTCGCGATCGAGGATCGGCCCGCCGGAGTTGCCGGGATTCAGCGGGATCTGGGTCTGGAACACCGGGCGCTTGCCCTCGAACGGATAGATGTTCGAGATCATCCCGACGTTGTAGGTCCAAAGGCCGCCGAGGCCGTGGCCGATTGCGGCCACCCAGGCGCCGACCTTCAGCTCGGCGACGCTCGCGAGTCGCAGCGTCGCGGGTGGCGTCGTGCCGGTCTGTACGAGTGCGAGGTCGACCGAAGCCGCGCGTTCGACCACGCGGCCGGCGACGCGGCGACCGTCGTGCAGCACGACGTCGACGGTGTCGTGGTCGCCGACCACGTGGCGATTCGTGAGCACGAGCCCGTCGCCACCGACGAAGAAGCCCGAGCCGATGCCTTCCTTCGTGGTGATGTGGACGACCGCGGGGGCGGAGCGCTCGAACAGCTCCTGCTGGCGGCGCTCGAGCGCGGCGATCGGGTCCTCGGGCGCCGGCGCAGGCGCGGCGAGCAGCATCGCGAGCAGCGTCGCGGCCAGCATGGCTCAGAACCTCCCGTGCGCGACGAGCATCGCGCCGTCGCGACCGCCGGAGAGCCCGAGCTGCACGTCGACCTTCGCCCCGCGGCGCAGTCGTTCGCGCAGATCTCGGTTGAATGACTCGGCGAGCCGCTCGGCCTCCGCCGGTCCGACCGGATGCAGTGGGCGGCTCGCTGCGACCAGCATCACCACGAGTCCGCCCGCGAGCCCGACGCCGCCGACGACCGCGCCCGCCGCGAGCAGCCCGCGGCCACCATCGCGCTTGCCCGCGCCTGCGCCGATCATCGCCATGCCGGCGATCGTCATGGTCAGCCCGACCCCGCCGCCGGCCGCGAGCATGACGACGCGCTTGCGACGGCGTCGTTCGTACTCGCGGGCGAGTCGGTCGTGTCCGATGTAGCGATAGAACTCGGCGCCGACGAGCCGCTCGCGGTGCTTGCCGCGGTAGGGCACGACGCCCCGTCTCGCGGCATCGTAGGAGCCGGGGGTGCTCGACGGCCCGATCGTCACGACGTCGTCGAAGCCGACGAAGAGCTCGTCGTAGCGCTCCTGCCAGCCCGGTGCACCGTTGCCGTCGGTCGCGGGTGCGTTCGCGGCGACTGCACTCGCGGTGTGATCGGAGATGCCTGCACTTGCGCTGGCGGTCGTCATCGGCTCGCCCGCGAACGCCGTGAACGCCGCGATCGCCGTGCCCTTGCCGTCGTAGATCGTCACCACCGCCTGCTTGCGCGCGTCGCTGCCGATCGCGAACACGCGCACGATCGCGACGCGATCGAAGCCGTCCGCGGCTGCGCGCGCGACGAGCTCGCCTTCGTTCGCGTCGCCTCCGCTCGCGACGCGCTCGATCCGCGAGACCCGCGACGAGCCCTGCAACGCGGCCTCGAGCGCCGACGCGGCGGCCTCGGCTTCGTTTCCGGCGGGCACGATGCGGAGGGCGAGGCCGTCGCGATCGAGCTGGGCTGCGACCGCGTCCGGGGCGAACGCGCGCGTCCAGCCCGGGTCCGCCGGGTCCGGGGCGAACGCGAGGAGCCAGGCCGAGAGCAGCACGCGCAGTGGCACCGCGGGGCAGTACCCCGCCGCCTCGGAGCGTTCCCGGCCGACGCTCGCATGGTGTCGCGGTAGACTCGCGCGTCGCCGTGCTGGGCTGGGTCTTCGCGCATCCGGTGGTCTGTGCCGTCCTGCTGTTCGGGCTGTGGTGGACGGCCGATCGCATGTGGATCCGCGTGTGGTCGCCCGAGCGATGGCTCCTCGGGCGTCGCGAGGTCGTGCGGCTGCGGCGGTTGCTCGCGCACAATCCCCACGATCGCGACGCGCGGCACAAGCTCGCGACGCAGCTCGTCGAACGCGGCGGTCATCGTGAGGCGCTCGCGTTGCTCGAGCGCAACATCGCCGATGGCGAGCAGGACACCGAGACGTTCGTGCTGGCGGGCATCGCCGCGTTCGGCACGGGCGCATGCGAGCGCGCGAGCGAGCTGCTCGAGCGCGCGCGCGCGCAGGGCAGTCGGCTGACGGTGCTGGGTGTCGACGTCGAGCTCGCGCGCGGCTGGATGCGGCACCGTCGCTTCGCCGATGCGTTGCCGCCGCTCCTGCGCTTCGCCGATGCGCGGCCGGGCTCGGTCGAGGCGCACGCCCGGCTCGCGCAGGTGCACGCACGGCTCGGTGATGCGCAGGCGGCTGCGCGTCGTCGTGCGGAGGCCTGGAATTGCTGGCGCGAGCAGCCGCCGTTCCAGCGCCGGATCGATCGCCCGTGGGCATGGCGGCTGCGCCCGCAGCTCGCCGCGCTGCATGTCGGAGTGGCCGCGGTCGCAGTCGTTTGCCTCGCGTGGCTGCTGTCGCGCATCGAGCCGTCGGGCGTGCCCGACGAGGAGAGCCGGGACGAGCCGCGCTTCGACCGCGAGCTCCGAGTCGAGCGAGCAGAGCAGGGCTGGCACCCGCCGCGCATCGAGCCACCCCCCACCACGGCGCGCTTCGAGCTACGCCCGCTCGAGTCGATTGCAGCGCAGCCGCCGCAGCTGGTGGCCGAGCGTGCGGACCTCGATCGCAACGGACGAGTCGACCTGCGGAGCAAGGCGGCCTCGGCCGATTTCTGCTGCCGGCTCCCCGAGTCCTACGGCCCGGCGCGTCCGCTGCCGGGCGACGTGATCGACGGCTGGCGCTTCCACGACGTCGAGACCGGCGCCTACGTCAATGCGCTCGTCGACCTCACGGGGGTCATCTACGTCGCCTACGCCCGCGACGAAGCGACCGCCGAGCGCAGTGTCTTCGCGTTCGAGCAGCTCGTCGAAGCCCAGCCGCTGCGCGACTGCAAGCTGGCGCTGCGCAGCGTGCCGGGCATCGTGCTCGGCGTCGCGAACGGCAAGCCGTTCGCACATCAACGCGCCGACGCGCCCTGAGCCTTCGCGAAGATCATCACGAAGTTCTCGGCCAGCAGCTTCGGCTCGCCGACCAGCGTGAAGCCGGCGGCTTCGACCTCCGCGCGGAACTCCGCCGGATCGGCGCGGATGTGCTCGCGCATCCACTTGCGCGTGCCCTCGCGGGTGCGATCGTAGTCGACGATCACCAGCCTGCCGCCGTCCTTCAATGCGGCGTGCAGGTCGGCGAGGTATGTGCGCGGCAGCTCCAGGTGGTGGTAGGAGTCGCAGAGGAAGGCGAGCTCGATCGAGCCCGGCGCGAGCCCGCTGGTGCGCTGATCGGCCAGCACCGTGCGCACGTTCGCGAGCCCGGCCGCGCGGGCGCGCGCGGCCACGTGATCGAGGAAGTACTGCTGTGGGTCGACGGCGAAGACCGTGCCCTCGGCTCCGACCGCGCGCGCGAGCTCCACCGTGAACAATCCGGTGCCCGCGCCGACGTCGGCCACCGCCATGCCCGCGTCGAGCTCGAGCAGTGCGAGGATCTCGGCGCGGCGATCGTAGGCCTCGCGGCCCTCGTGCTCGAACGAGCGCTTCCACGAGTCGGCGGTGCGGCCCTCGTACTCGCGGTTGATGCGGACTGCGACCGCCTGCGGGCGCTCGTCGCTCGTCGCGGTCGACGGCGGCGTCGGGCTCGGCGTCGGCGATGGCGTCGCCGGCACGCGCGTCGGCTCGGCGCGGCAGCCCGCGAGCGCGAGCAGCACGACGAGCGTGCGGATCACCGTCGCTCCCGCTCGACGACCTCGATCACGAGCACCGCGATCGCGGCCTGTGCGAGCCCGAACACCAGCGGCCCGATGATCGGCACCGCCATCACGAGCACGAACGGCAACGCGAACCCGAGCAAGGGCGACTGGTGCTTGCGCAGCAGCTCGCGCTGTTGCTCGCGCGTGTAGCCGAGCTTGTCGAAGTACGGATCGAGCAGCTCCCACCCGAACGCGAGCGCGGTGCGCCACGCCTGCAGCACCGGGCCGCCCACGGAGCCGAGCACGGGCACGAACGACAGCACGAACAGCGCAGCCGAGGTCACGAGGAACAGCGCCATGCGCAGGAGCGCGTCGACGAGCGACTGCGCGAACGACAGCCCCGGCAGCGCCGAGAGCTCGTCCGCACGCGCGGGTGCGACTTGCCGCATGCCGGCGAAGAACACCCGCTCGCCGAGGAACGGGAACACCGCGTTCACGACGAACAGCGCGACCACCGGCGCGACGAGCAGCACGATGCAGATGCCGGCGATGCGCAGCAGCACCATCGCGATGGTCCACCAGAGCGAGTCGTCGCCGACCCGGGTCCACTGCACGACCGCCCAGATGCCGAGCGCGTCGAGCACCGTCGCGAACGCGAGCAGCACCAGCACGAGCTGGAGGTACGTGCGGCGCACCTCGGCGCTCGCCCACGCGGTGCCGATGCCCCGGCGCGCGACCGAGACCCCTGCGAGCAGCCCCGACCCGGCCGCGGCGACCTGCGCCTTCATCGGCGCCGAGACTCCCCGCGCGCGTGCTGCATTCCCGTGGCCATGGGCCGCATCATATCTGCGGGGAGAAGCGCGCGGCCTCCGATCGCTCGCTGGCGGCTCCGGAGCGCGGAATCAGCGTGCACTCGGGGAACGCCGACACCCGGCACGTGCCTTCGCACCAGCCGCGATCGATGCGCGACATCAGCTCGGGCGCCGCCTCGATGATGGTGCGGTGCAGGTTGTCCTCGCCGAAGAGCGCGAGCATGCCGGTGCGCTCGAGCACGTCGCGCACCGGGCCGATGGGGCCGACGAGGTGGAGATCGTTGCCGCGCGCGCGCAGCGAGAGCACCACGTTGCGCAGCGACTGGATCGCGGTCGCGTCGACGTCGGCGATCGCGCTGCAGTCGAGCGCGAGCAGCTTCATCTGCGGGCGCTCGGTGAACATGCGATGGATGCGATCCTCGAGGAAGCGCGCGTTCGCGAAGTAGAGCGGCGCATCGACGCGCAAGATGCCGATCTGCGGGCAGGTCTCGACCGCGAAGCGCTGCGTGTTGCGGTAGACCATCGAGCCGGGGATGCGCCCGAGCTCCGCGGTGTGTGGCGTGACGCTGCGGCGCACGAACAGCAGCATCGCCACGAGCAGGCCCGCGACGAGCCCCTCGACGAGCCCGAGCACGAGCGTGACGCCGAAGGTGAGCACCATCGTCAGCGCGTCGCTCTTGTGGGCTTTCCACACCGCCCTGGCCTCGCGCAGATCGACCAGCGACAAGGCGCCGTGGATCACGATCGCGGCGAGCACCGCGAGCGGCAGCCACGCGAAGCCCGACGAGAACCCGAGCGTGACGAGCGTGACCCAGATCGCCACGAACACGCCGCTCTTGCGCGTGCGGCCGCCGGCCTGCAAGGTCAGCATGCTGCGCGCGAAGCTGCCGCCGACCGGGAACGTGCCCACGAGCCCGGCGACGAGGTTGGCCGCGCCGAGCCCACGCAGCTCGGCGTTCGCGTCGACCTGCTCGCGCTGGCGCGTGGCCAGCGACTTCGCGATCGCGATCGACGTGCCGTAGGCGACGACGGCGACCGAGAGCGCGGTGGGCAGCAGCGCCAGCAGATCCGCCAGGGCGAAGCTCGGCAGCGTCAACGACGGCAGCACGCGGGGGATCGCCCCCACCGTCGCGATGCCGTGCTCGCGCAGGTCGAACGCGGCGGTGAGCGCGATGCCGAGCAGGCACACGAGCAACGGCGCGGGCAGGCGCTTCACGACGCGCGGCAACCACACCACGATCGCGAGCGTGCCGATCCCGATCGCGAGCGTCGGCAGGTGCGCGTCGCCGAGCCGCGTGAGCACCGGCCACGGATTCTCGGCAGAGACGTGTTGGTCGGCCGGAAGACCACAGAACGCGCGCACCTGGCTCGCGGCCGTGAGCAGCGCGGCCGCGGCGTTGAAGCCGAGCGTCGCGGGATGCCCGAGGAAGTTCGCGATGACGCCAGCGCGCACGAGCCCCAGCACGAAGAGCACCGCCCCGACCTCGAGCGCGAGCAGAGCCGAGAGCTCGACGTAGCGCGGTGTGCCAGGCGTCGCGAGCGTTTCGAGGCCAGCGGCCGCCAGCAGGCTCACGAGCGCGACCGGGCCGACCGCGAGATAGCGGCTGCCGACGAAGACCGCGTAGAGCAGCGGCGGTGCGATCGAAGCCAGCAATCCGAGCGCCGGGGGCACGCCGGCGAGCAGCGCATAGGCCAGCGCCTGCGGCACCACGAGCGCGACGACGGCGATGCTGGCGAGCAGGTCGCCGCGTAGATCCTCGCGCAGCTTGCTCGGCTCGCTCACGGGCGGCCTGCGATCGCCTGCACCGCGGCGTCCCAGTCGGCGGGCTCGTTGCATGCGCGCACGGCCTCCGGATCGGGGAGCGTCGTCGCGGCGATGCGTCGCGCGGCGAGCCCGTCGTAGAGGCTGCGCAGCGAGCGTTGGCCCGACTGCACGAGCGCGAGGGCGGTCGCACGCGCCACCGGGAGCCGCACCGCGCCGCTCGTCGCGTGCACGATGCGCTTGCCGTCCTCGAACGGCCCGCTCTCGGGCACGACCGCCATCGCGCTGTTGGTGCGCGCGAGCACATCCAGCACGTGGCGCACGTGACGAGTCGTGAGCCACGCGGCATCGCAGGCGCCGACGTACACGAGGTCGGCCGCGAGGTCGCCGAGCGCCACGAGCCCGGTGAGCGCGCCGGCCAGCGGGCCCAGCCCCGCGTGCTCGGGCGGATCGTCGACGCGCGCGACGCCGTCGGGCAGCGGCGGCAGCGATTGCGCGGGCGCACCGACCACGACCACCACGGGGCAGGCCGCCGCGACGATGCGGGCGATGCGATGCAGCAGCGTCTCGCCCTCGATCTCCAGCCACGGCTTCGGCCGGCCCATGCGGTCGGAGCGACCGCCGGCGAGGATCACGGCTGCACGTCGCGGCTTCACGCGGGCGGCTACAATGCCGCCCGTCCCGTGCGAGAATCAAGCCGCCGATGAAGATCCGGATCCGCGGCGACTCCCTGCGACTGCGACTGTCGCAGTCCGACGTGCGTGCGCTCGATGGCGAGGGCCTGGTCGGCGACGCGCTGCACTTCCCTGCCGGCCCCGTGCTGCGCTGCGAGCTCCGCGTGGTCGACGGCACCGACGGCCTCGACGCCGCGTTCGATCACCACACGATCGGCGTCACGATGCCGCGCGCGTGGGCCCGGCGGCTGGTCGACACCGACGAGGTCGGGGTGAAGAGCGAGGTCGTGCTCGAGGGCGGACGCACGCTGGTGCTGCTGGTCGAGAAGGACTTCCGCTGCCTCGTCCCGCGCGACGGCGAGGACGACGGCGACGGCTTCGATCGCAGCGGCTGCTAGCGCCT
>CAZFKC010000171.1:5356-13508 GCA_964519175.1 uncultured Nannocystaceae bacterium | reverse complement strand
GAACGTTCGTGGCTTCCGTCGTGACCGAACCGTCGAGCAGCGACAACCGCACTAGATCGAGCTCCGCGTCGATCGCAAATAGTTCGTCGTCGAATACGCGGAGGACCTCGTGGTAGGCGGGCCACATGTGTGGCTCGGGCGTGGCGCGGATGCGAATCGGGTCGAGCAGCACACGCGGTGATGCCGTCTGCGTCCAGGGATCTTCGGGATATGGGAGCAGCACGAGCGCGCCGGTATCCTCGTCGTGCGGCTGGATGCCGATGACGCCCCACGGCGTCGGCTCGCCCCTGCAGTCCGGGAGCTGGAACACCACGTTCGGCGGCCGTTCGCCGTGCGGGTCGATCGTGACGATCTCGCCTGTATCTGCGCGACAGCCCAGCACCACGTCCGGCCAGACCGCGTACCCCCCAGTGATTTCGGCGTCCGCGGTGAGGCGAATCGGGTTCTCGCCACACTCGCCGACCGACCAGATCTCGTTCTTCGTCGTCGCGGGAGAAGCCTCCGCATTCTCCTCGTCGAGGTAGCCGATCTGCAGCACCCGACGGCCGTCGACGAAGGCGACTTGCCCGACATGCGAGACCGTCTCCCCCGCATCGAGCTCGAGCAGGCGAAACGGGCTCGGCTGGCCGCAGACCTCGTCGAGCTCCGCGGGGGTGACCTCGTCGGGCGCACACGCGGCCAGCGCGAGCGAGCCGAACGTCGACGCGAAGCGGAGCCGTTCCATCGCGCTCCACGCTAGCGCCTCGACGCGCGCCATCGCAACCGCGCTGGGACGCGCCGCGAGATCACCGTTCTTCGAAGCAGTCGCGGCCCGGCTGGCATTGCTCGGGCACGCAGAGCGCCCGATCGGGTCCCGTCACGAACTGCGTGCGCAGGCACTGGTAGCTCGAGGAGCGCGAGGTCGCGAAGGCGTCCGGGGTGTCGCTGCCGTAGACGTGCAGCGCCTTCGTTCGCAGGTAGCGGCACACCGGAGTGCCGGAGTCGAGCAGCGCGCGCGTGTCGTCGTCGAAGGTCGGCATCGTGGTCACTCCGGCAGTGGGATTCCCGCGGCGCGGTGCAGCGCCTCGCGCAACAGGCCCTTCACGAGCGGCACCTTGTAGCCGTTCATCTCCAGCGGCTTCGCCTTTGCGAGCGCGGCGTCGGCCGCCTTCGCGAACAGCTCGGCCGAAGGCGCCTGGCCCTCGAGCACGCCCTCGGCCTCCTTCGCGCGCCACGGGATCGGTGCGACGTGGCCCAGCGCCACGCGCACGTCTGCGAGCTTGCCCCCGGCGAGGCGCAGCCGCACGCCGACTTCGCCGAGCGGCCAGTCGTGCGAGTGCTTCTCCTTCGCCGCCGCGTAGGTCGAGCGCTGGTCCGCGCCCGGCTTCGGCAGCACGACGGCGATCAGCACCTCGCCCGCCGCGAGCGTGTGCTCGCGCTTCGGATCGACGGTGGGCAGCGAGAACAGCCGCTCGATCGGCAGCACGCGCTCGGCCTTGCCGTCGGCGACGATCACCTGCGCATCGAGGGCCACCAGCGCGCACGCGAGCGTCGATGCATGCACGATGAAGCTCGGCCCGCCGCCCAGGATCGCGTGGTAGCGATTGTCGCCGGTCAGCGCGAAGCACTGCGCGCCGCCCTTCTTCAGGCAGTCGAGATCGACGTGGCGGTAGTACCAGCAACGCGGCCGCTGCAGCAGGTTGCCGCCCGTCGTCGCGGCATTGCGGATGCCGGGCGTCGCGGCCGAGCCGGCCGCCTCGCGCAGCACCGCATTCGCGGCGCCGAGATCGTCGAAGTCGGCGAGCTGCGCCAACGTGACGAGCGCGCCCACCGACCACGAGCCACCGGTGTCGGTGACCGCCCGCATGCGCTTGCCGACCTCGCCGTCGAGCGCGCGCAGCTCGATCAGCTCGTCGGGCGCGGTGAGGCCTTCCTTGAGCTGATCGATGATGTCGATGCCGCCGGCGCGGAACATCCGCGTCTGCGGAGCCTTCGCGACGCGAGCACTGGCGGCCTGCAAGGTCGGCAGCCGCACGAGCGAGAAGCGGTTCATGTCGGGGTCGCTCCCTTCGCCGCGGCCGCGGCCCCGGGCACCATGCCCAGTGCCGCGAGCACCTTCGCGGGGGTGATCGGCAGGCTGCGCACCGGCACACCGAGCGCGTCGTAGATCGCACAGGCGATCGCCGCCGCGGTCGGGATCGTGGCCGGCTCGCCGATGCCCGCCGCACCGGTGCTGTTCGCCCCGCTGTGGACGTCGGTGAGCACCACCTCGATCTCCGGGATGTCCTGCGCCCCCGCGATCTTGTACTGCTCGAAGTTGGGATTGAGCATGCGCCCGAAGTCGCGGTCGAGCACGCGTTCCTCGAGCAGCGCATAGCTCGTACCGAGGATGATGCCGCCGTTGACCTGGCTCTTCGTGGTGAGCTCGTTCATCACGCGCCCGCAGTCGTGCATCGCCAGCACGCGCTTGGCCTTGATCATGCCGGTCCAGGTGTCGACCTCGACCTCGGCGAACTGCACGCCGGCGATCTGCTGCATCGGCTGGTCCATGAACTTCATCGGGTACCAGCCGTAGGTCTTCGCGCGCGACGACGTGGCGACGATGGCCTCGCTGGGCAGCTTCTTGCACACCTGCTCGAAGGTCAGCTTCTTCTCCGGTCCGGCGATCGAGCCGTCGGGACCCCACACGAGCTCCTTCGCCGTCACGCCGAGCGCATCGGCGGCCACGTCGAAGAGCTGCGCCTTCGCGCGCTCGCACGCGTTGCGCACCGCCGGCGTGACGGACGACGTCGTGACCGAGCCGCCGCTGCCGACCGAGGGCCCGTACTCCGAGCGCCCGATCTTCACGACGATGCTGTCGAGCGGGCGGTGCAGCACCTCCGCGGCGACCATCGCCATCACCGTGCCGATGCCGGTGCCGATGTCCTGCACCCCGTTCTTCACCTCCACCTTGCCGTCCCGCGAGATCGAGCAGGTCACCTGCGCCGCGCCGCCGCGGCCGAAGTCGCCCCAGATCGACGCGGCCACGCCGACGCCGGTACGCATGCGCGTGCCCTTCTGGCGCTGCGCCGCCGACTTCGCGCGCGCGGCCGTCCAGCCGAAGCGCTTCGCCCCCTCCTCGAACTGCCACAGCCGCACGGGGTGCTCGTCGTGGAGGATGCGCAGCCGCAGCGGATCGATCTTCAGCTTGGTCGCGAGCTCGTCGAGCGCGAGCTCCATCGCGAACGCGCCCTGCGGATGGCCGGGGGCCCGCATCGCGGTGGCCGGGCCGGCGTTCGTGAACACGTCGCTGGCCTCGACGAGCACGTTCGGGATCCGCGTGTAGATCGAGAACGCGTTGCGTCCGATGCCCGCGCCGGTGCCGATGCCCGCGGTGCCGAGGCTCGTGACGTGCGCGGCGACCAGCTTGCCCGACGTCTCCGCGCCCAGCACGACGCGCTGGTGCGAGTCGGGGCGATTGCCGGTGCACACGTGCTCCTCGTGGCGCGTGCACATCAGCTTCACGGGCGCCTTGGCCTTGCGGGCCAGCTCGCCGGCGATCCACCCCAGCCGCGTGCCCGGTGCGGAGGCGCCGAACTTCGCACCGAACCCACCGCCGAGGAACTCGGTGATCACCGCGATGTCGTCGACCTTCAGTTTGAAGATCTCGGCGAGCTCGTCGCGCACGCTGAAGATGCCCTGCGTCGAGCACCACACCGTGAGCTTGTCCTTCGCGTCCCAGCGCACGACGATGCCGTGGGTCTCGAGCGCGCTGTGGGTCTGCACCTGCGTCGCGTAGCTGGCCTCGTGCCGCACCGCCGCCTTCTTCAGCGCCTTCGCCACGTCGCCGCGCTTGTTCGGCGGACCGGGCCGCACGTTGCCCTCGGACTTCTTCCCGCCGCCGACGCCCGGCTCGTCGCCCTCGGTGCGGCGCTCGGCGACCGCGCCCTGGTGCACGAGCGGCGCGCTCGCCTGCGCCGCCGTGACCGTGTCGACCACGAAGGGCAGCGGCTCGTACTCGACCTCGATCGCCGCGAGCGCGTCGCGGGCATGCTCGAGGCGATCCGCCGCGATCGCGGCGACGTCCTGCCCGGCGAAGACGAGGCGGTCACCGCTCTCGGCGAGCGAGAGCACGGCCTTCACGCCCGGCAGCTTCGCGGCGCGATCGAGCGAGAGCTTCACGACCTTGGCGCAGGGCAGGGGACAGCGCAGCACCGCGGCGTGGAGCATGCCCGGCACCGCGACGTCGAACGTGTACACCGCGCGGCCGGAGACCTTGAGGTGGCCGTCCTTGCGCGGTCGCGGCTGGCCGACGAGCTCGAGCTTGCTGTCCGCATCCCACGGACGCGGCTCGCCCTCGGGCACGTCGACCTCGAGCTCCGTCGTGCGATCGGCGAAGCCGACCGTGATCGTCTTCATCGGCATGGCTACGCGCCTCCCTTCGCGCTGCGGGTGCCGTTGGCGACCTCGAGCACGGCCGCGACCACGTGCGGGTAGGTGCCGCAGCGGCAGAGGTTGCCGGAGATCGCCGCCCGCACCTGCTCGGCCTCGAGCTTGCCCTTCTTCGCGCCGTGGCGGCGCAACAGCGCCGCGCACGAGGTGAGCATCCCCGACGTACAGAACCCGCACTGCAGCGCGTCGTGCTTCACGAACGCGGCCTGCAGCGCCGAGAGCTGCTCGCCGTCGCCGAGCCCCTCGACGGTTGTGACGTTCGCACCCGCGACGTCGTGCGCGAGCATCATGCACGAGTTGCGCGGCGTGCCGTCGACGAGCACGGTGCACGCACCGCACGCGCCGCGATCGCAGACCACCTTGGGACCGGTGGTGCGGAGATCGTCGCGCAGCGCCGCGAGCAGCGTGATGCGGGGCTCGACCTGCGCGACGACCGGCTTGCCGTTCAGCGTGAACGCGACCGATACCGCATCGGGGCCGAGCTCCGCCGGCGCGTTGGCGTCGGTGACCGTGTCGGGATTCTGGGCGTCGCGGGTGCCCGGCTTCGCGCAGCTCGTCAGCACCGTGGCAGTGCCGACGCCGCGCAACAACCCGCGACGAGTGAGGCTGGGACCCGTCATTTCGGCACGGAGTCTACCGCAGCATCCGCGGTCGCCGGGAGGCGGCTCAACGGGCGTAGCGGACGGCGCGTTCGCGGGCGATGTCCGCGATGCGGCGGTCGAGCTCGTCGCGCCCCGTGCCGCTGCCGACGGCCGCGAAGTTGTTGCGAGCGATCTCCGCCGACAGCTCCGGGTCGGCCTGCACGCTCTTCTCGATGAGCGCCGCCATGACCGCATCGTGGGCGAAGCGCTCGCGCAGTCGCTCGCGCGCGGTGACCTGCGCCTGCGCGCGCACGCGCTCGAGCACCTCGGCGTGCACGCACTGGATCACGGGATCGGGGCTGCGGCGGATCGCGGGCACGAGCGCTTCGGGTCGCCCCCCGGGCGCGGGCGCGGGGAAGGCGGGATGGAACGGCACCATGAAGAAGCGGGGGCCGGAGCGGCGCTCGTAGGCCGCGCGCAAGAGCGGCGTGAACGCGGCGAAGGACTCGGCGTCGTTCCACGCGTGGTCCGGCGCGACGACGAACGTGAGCAGCACGATCTCGAGGTCGGGGGCCGCGGTCGCGATCGCAGCGAGTCGCGCGGCCGCGTCGTCGGGGGTGGGCCGCGTGTCGGCGTCGACCCACCACACCGGACGATGCACGCGGCCGAGCTCGCGACTGCGCCTCGCGAACGGGCAGAGCCCGAGCCCCTCGACGATCTCGACGAGGTAGCGATCGTGCAGCGCGTGCACGCGCTCCGCGGGCGGCCATCGTTCCGCATCGTCGTCGTGTCGCCGCGCGCCCTCGTGCATCGTCGTTCCCACCGCCAGTGTATGCTGAGCGGTGATGGCGAGCGACGCCGTGCCTCTTCGACCGGCGGTCCGACCGGCGGCACCGTGGCTGCAGGGGCTCGTCGTCGCGCTCGCCGTCTACCGCGCCGCGTACCACCTCGTGTTCATGCGCGACGACCCGTTCGCGATCGCGACGATCTCCGACGGGCGCATCTACGAGGACGCGGCGATCGACGTGCTGCGCAACTGGCCGCTCGGCAGCGAGCCGTTCTACCTGCAGGGCCTCTACGTCTACCAGCTCGCCGTGCCGATGTTCTACGGACGGCTCGCGCTCGCGCTGCTCGTGCAGCTGCTCCTGGTGGCGATCGGCTGGGTGGTGTTCCGCGCGACGTTGCGCGCGCTCCTCGGGCCCCGTGCCGCCACGATCGGGCTCGCGATCGCGCTCGCACTGCCGGCGCTCGCGTTCTACGAGAACAAGTTCCTGTCCGCCGCACTGACCGTCGACTGCAGCATCGCCGTGCTCGCGACGTGGGCGTGGCTCGAGCGGCGCGACGGCCTCCTGCCGGCGTTCGCGTGCGGGCTCGCGTGTGGGCTCGCCGTGCTGGCGCGGCCGAACCTCGTGCTCGTGCTGCCGTTCGTCGCGTTGGCGATCGCAGTGCTCGTGCGCGATCGCGGTGGGCGCTGGCCCGCTCCGCTCGCCATGCTCGCGCTCGGCACCACGCTCGCGCTCGCCCCGATGGCGTGGCGCAACGAGGTCGTCACCGGCACCGCCACCGTGTTCCCGGCCCACGGCGGCGGCACATCCTTCTATATCGGCAACAACGCGACCGCCCGCGGGGTGTGGAATCCGGGCGCGGTGTTCTCGGGCGACGTGAGCCACGAGCGCGACGAGCTCGGGGCGGCGGCGAGCGAGGACGTGCCCGAGGGCGAGCGCGTCGCGGCGATGGGGCGCGAGCTCTACGCGCGCGCGTGGGACGACATCGCCGCCGATCCGTTGCACTGGATCTGGCTCGAGTGCCGCAAGCTGTGGCTGCTCGTCGGCAACGACGAGCTCGCGCAGGACTTCGATGTCCGGGGCGAGCGCGAGCTGATCCCGTGGGCGTATCCGGTCGGGCTGCCCTTCGGGGTGTTGCTCGCGCTCGCGCTCGTGGGTGCGCGGCGCTGGTGGCAGGACCGCGGTGACGCGCTCGTGCGCGCGCGGCTGCTCGTGCTCGGCGGGCTGGTGCTCGCGACGGCGGCGGCGAACCTCGTCTTCTTCACGTCGTCGCAGCACCGCGTGCCGCTCGTGATCCCGCTCGTCGTGCTCGCGGCGGTCGGCGTCGTCGAGCTCGCGGAGCACGCCCGCGATCGATCATGGCGGTCGGCGCATCGCGTCGTGCTCGCGATGGCGGTCGTGCTCGTCGCGCAGGGGCTCTGGCCGCGCAGCAAGACGAAGGCGCCCTCGGCCGCGCACTACCTGAACCTCGCGCTCGCCTACGATCGCGTGGGCGAGCCGGCGCCCGCGCTCGTCGCAGCGGATCGGGCGCTCGCGCTCCTGCCCGATCACCCGGTGATGCTGCTCGAGCGGGCGACGATCCGTCGTCGTGCCGGCGATCGCGACGGCGCGCGGGCCGACATCGCTCGACTCGCGACCTTGCCGAGTGCGCCGGGCTGGGTGCGGGCCCGCGCCGCCGCGGAGACGGTGCTGCTCGAGACCGATCCCGTGCATTAGCTCGGGTCGCGCCGTCCGGCGCTCTTCCTGGCGCGCGCAGTCATGCTCGCTCTCCGCCGTGGCGAAGCCACGTCGGGCTCGACGAGAAATCGTACGGCGGAGGTCGCGCCGCGATCCCGATCGCCCCGCCCCGGCGTACGCCCTCGAGATGCTCGCTCGGCTGCCCTTGCTCGCGCTCGCCCTCGTTCCGCTGGCCTGTGACCCCGGCGGCATGGCCGACGCGCCGGAAGACGACGATGCGGCCGCCCAGGACGACGACGACCAGCCCGAGGCGCGGGGCTGCGCCGCCGAGACGCGCGCCGACACGTACACGCTCGGCATGGCGAAGTCGGGCGAGCGCATGCAGGTCGCGTTCGTCGAGGCGCTGCCGGCCCCGCCGGCGCGCGGCGACAACACGTGGACCGTCGCGATCACCGACGCTGCGGGCGTGCCGATGGCCGACCTGCCGATCGAGGTCGAGCCCTACATGCCGGACCACATGCACGGCAGCTCGATCCCCGCGCACGTCCGCGCGACCGAGACCGCCGGCGAGTACGTGATCGAGCCGGTGAACCTGTTCATGCCCGGGCTCTGGCAGGTGACGCTCTACCTGACGTTGCCCGACGGCAGCGAGGACGAGGTCGAGTTCGATTTCTGCGTGGACCCGTGAGCCCCGCGCGC
>CAZFKC010000171.1:0-5256 GCA_964519175.1 uncultured Nannocystaceae bacterium | reverse complement strand
TCTCGTTCTCCATCGAGATCACGCAGAAGCACGAGCCGCTCCACACGCACGGACCCTCGAGGTCGGTCATCTGGGCGGTCGCGGGCGTCCACTCCAGCACGCTCGAGCCGACCGTGTGCGTCGGAATCCGCTCCTTCACCGCCGGATCGAGCCCGTCGGACGCGAGCTCGTCGATCAGCTCGAACGGCACCGGCCGCAGGTTCACCTGCACGGTCGCGCGATCGACCGGTCCGTCGACGTGCCAGATCCGCTTGCCCCACGTCGACTTGTCGTACTTGGTGCCGTTCGTGGCGGCGACGGTGAGCAGCTCGCTCTCGATGCTGGTGACCTCCCAGAACATCGACGCGTGCTCGCCATCGGCACCATACGCGTGGTCGCGCAGCACCCACACGTTCGGGTCGGCCTCGGCCGCGGCATCGATCGACTCCTGCGGGCCGACGATGCCGCTCTGCAGGACCGCGTTGCCCGCGTCGTAGCCGGCGAGCTGCACCCACCCGCGCCGATCCTGCGACGCGCCGCTCGGCCAGTGGTGGCCCGCGGTCTCGTTGTGCAGCCACACCACGACGTCGGTGCCTTCGCCCTCCTCGGGCTCGCGCACGCAGAGGCCGGTGCAGAGCGCGGGCGCGCGGAACGTGTCCATCGCGGCCTTCTGATCGGCGACGAGGGCAGGGCCCTGCTCGGCATCGGGGAAGTCGGTGAGCGCGAGGTCGACCCCGACGAAGCGATGGTCACGGAAGCGCCGGCTCTTCACGCCCTCGTAGTCGGCCACGGGGCCGTCGCTGCCCAGCATGTGGCAGTTGTTGCAGCTGTTGCCGTAGTAGATGATCTGCTGCGGGTTGTCGGGATCGGCGTCGCTGTAGAACGACTGCAGCCACTCGTCGTAGGTGCGCTCGAGCTGCACCCCGTGGCCGTTGACGATGTCGTGGCAGCTCCCGCACATCTTGCCGGACTCGAGCGTGGTGCCGTCGAGCGCGGGCGAGTAGTCGGAGCGATGGTGGGGGTTGTCGACCGGATCGGAGATCTCGCCGACGAGCACGTCGTTCATCGCGAGCGTGATCGGGTTGTCGTGCGTGCCCTCGATCGTCGCGACGTTGTGGCAGAAGTAGCAGGTGACGCCCTTGAGCTCCGGCGCGAGCTCGTCGAGGTTGAGCCCGTCCTTCGTCGCGCCCAGCGCGACCGCGACCGGGGCGTGGCACTTCACGCAGAAGTCCCCGAGCTCGCCGCCGGTCTCGCGCTGGCCGCGGGCGTTCATCGCGAGGAACATCGGATCCTCGGACGCGTAGGCGTGCATGCTGCCGAGCCACTGTTGGTAGTGGTCGGGGTGGCACTCCTTGCACTCGCTCGCGTCGAGCAGGCGCTTGGGCGGGCCCTCTTCGGCCTGCTCGCAGGCGGCGAGGGCGAAGAGCGCGAGGGTGGCGATCGTGTGGCGCTCGAGGATCACGGCATCGCTCCCGCGTCGATCCACTGCAGCACGCTGCAGAGCTCGGTGTCCATCAGCATACTGCCGGTCGGCATGCGCAGCGCGTCGTCGTCGGTGCGCAGGCGCACGGTGAGCACGCCGCAGCTCGCGTCGCCGGGGCGTACGAAGGTGTCGTCGCCGCGGTCCTCGAGCAAGAGCGAGTGCGCGGTGGCGGCGTCGGCGAAGTGCAGCCCGTGCTCGGCCGCCCCGAGCGCATCCGCGTCCTGGTGGCAGGCGCCGCCGCCGGTCGCACAGTCGTTGACGAGCGTCTGTGCAAACACGTTGGCGAACGTGGGCTGGAAGAGCGGCGCGCAGCCGGCCGCGTCGAAGTCGATGCACTCGGGCAGCGCCGCGGCGTCGTCGCTGCCCTCGCCCTCGTCCCCGTCGCACGCCGCGATCGCGCCGAGCACTCCGACCACGGCGATGGGCAACCAGCGCAGCTGCATGCGAGCGAGAGCTTAGCCGCTTCTCGATCCCGCCGCCGTTCGAGCGGGACGGGCGGCGAGCACCGTCGACGGGGCGCGGCAATTTTGCGCAGTCGTCGGGTCCGCGGCCGTACCGATGGGTCGAAGACGACCCACGCGCTCGCCGTCGACCTCGCCAACGGAGAACGCATCTGACATGCTGCGTCGCGACGGCATGATGCGCAGGATCGTTCCGGGTCTCCTCGTGGCGGTGCTGCTCGCGCCGCAGGCCGCTTCGGCGGCGAACGGTCAGAAGCCCCGGATCCCGGTGGTGTGGAGCGAGGGGACCTGCGCGACGGTGGTCGATCGCTCCACCACGCCGGTCGTGCACTTCGACTACGTCGTCCCGATGGAGGACGATCCGGAGGCGCAGGGCGGGCGGACGTCGGACGAGGTCGACGACAGTCGTACGCACCAGTTCTTCGCGTTCAAGAAGCTCGACTTCGTCGCCGCCAACACCACGCAGAAGCTGCCGCTGTGGATCGTGCAGTCGGACATCGACCGGGCGGCCGAGGTCGACCCGATGGTGGTCGCGATGGAGATGGCCGGCATCCCGGCCGCGGAGATCCTCGACGGCGGACCTCGCTTCGCCGCGAGCGACTGGGTGCGCATCACCCCCGACGATGCGCGCGTGCCGATCACCAACGCGCAGGCGGCGATGGGCGTCGACTGGGATGTCTCGACCGTGGAGCCCGGGGTGTGGACGGTGTGGGGCTACACGTGGGAGCCGCTGCTCAATCTCTGGTCGGAGCGGCCAGGTTTCGTCAAGGTGATCGCCAGCGCGGCGGAGGCCGACGCCGCCGGACCGGGGATCGCGCTGCTCTCCGAGTCGCCGGTGTTGACGAGCGGCGAGCCCCACACGATCCCGGGCTGCGTCGATGCGCCGGCGGGCACCACCATCACGCTGGAGTGGGGCGAGATCGTCGGAAGCGTCGAGCCCGACTGGCGGATCTTCGTCGAGGACGAGGACGTCGCGACCGGGATGCTCGACCTCGAGGTCGTCATCCCGGACGCGGATCCGGGCGACGGCATGGCACTCGTGAAGCTGCGCGCGACCGTGACGGACCCCGCCGGCCGATCCTACGTCGCGTACTCGCCGGGGACGTACACGGTGCCGCGGCGCGAGCCGGGCAGCGACGGCTGCGAGTGCAGCGCGGCCGAGGGCACGCGCGGCGGGCTCGCGCTGCTCGTGCCGCTCGTCGCGTTCGGCTTGCGTCGGCGTCGTCGTGGCGCGAGGCTGCCGTCGTGATCACTCGGTCGATCTCCCGCGCGCGCGCGCTCTCGATGCTCGCCGCCCTGCTCTCGGCGTGCGACGGCTGTGGCGATGACGGCGAGGGCACGGCCGACACCGTCGATTCCAGCGAGTCGAGCGCGGGCGAGACCGGCACGACCGACGGCCCGGCCTCGGGCCTGCTCGCGTGCCCGGCCGGCGAGTCGTGCACGATCGTCCTCGTCGCCGAGGCGTTCGACGATCGCATCGACGTCTTCAGCGCGCGGGGACCCGGGCCGCTCTACAGAGGATCGATCGACGTCGATCTCAAGCCGAATCCGATGGGCGACAACGAGGGCGAGAACCTCGACGAGCCCTACGGCATGGCCGTGACCGATCAGGGCCTCGCGGTGCTGCTCGGCCACTATCCGATGCGGCAGGCCGGCTCGCTCGTGCTCTTCCCCCACGAGCTGCTCGCGGCCCAGGCCGAGGGCACCACGCTCGCGAGCTCGGCGTTCTTCGCGGGCGGCACGTTCAGCGCGGGCGTCACCGACATCTCGTTCGGCGTCGAAGAGCCGATCTTCGTGCGCGCGCACCCGAGTGGACGATTGTTGGTCGGCGTGTTCGACAACGATCTGTTCGCGCCCGAGAACGAGTGGACGAATCCTGGCCAGCTGCTCGTCGTCGACCCGGTCTCCGGCGAGTTCGGCACGCGATCGCTCGCGACGATCGACGGAGGCAGCTGCGCAGGTGCGTGGAGCGTCGTGCCGCTCGATCCCGCGATGGACAGCGTCGGGCTCGCGTGCGACGGCGACGAGGGCGTCGTGATCCTCGACGTGTCGGGCGTCGGCGAAGGCGCGGTCGCGGACGCGGCCGCAGCGATCGACGGCTGCTTCGCGGACATCCTGCTGCCCGATCGGCGCGTGCGCTACGTGGCCCCCGACGGCGAGGGCGGCATGCTGCTCGTCGACAGCACACCGAACTACGACCCCACGGGCGGCAAGCTGTGGCGCTTCGACGCCGCATGCGCGCAGGTGGGCGAGCCCTCGACGCTCGACCAGCAATACTGGGAGGTCCGCGAGATCGTGCACCTGCCCAACGCGGCGGGACCGCGCTGGCTGATGCCGATCGGCCGGGGGACGCAGGGCCGCGGCGTGCATGTTCTGCGCGACGTCGGCGGATCGACCGAGGTCTGCCGCACGCTCGACGCCGAGCTGACCCAGTACTGGGCGGGTGACGATGGCCTCGAGGTGCATCCGTTCGCGCTGGCCACGACGAAGCGTGGCGACGGCGTGGCGATCGGCGCCGGTCCGGTCGACGCGGTGAAGGACATGCCCGGCTACGGCCGCGTGCTCTGGCTCGACATCGATGCGTCGATCGATCCGTGCGATGCAGGCGCGGTGACGAGCGTCATCGATCTCACGGCGTCCGCGCCGGCAGTGAGTCCGGATGACCCAGCCACGTGGCGGCGCGGGCCGAATCAGATCCTCGTGCAGCAGTACGGCTGAGCGGGTGTAACCACGCTTGCTCCGCGGCATACCTCCGCGGATAGTGATCGTCATGCGCATCCGAATGCTCGTCTCCGCGTTCGTGCTCTCGCTCGGCTTCGCTGCGTGCGACGACGACGACGACGACGACGGTGAGGCGCAGTGTCCCGACGACGAGCACGAGCACGGCCGCGCCGGCGATCTCGTCGGACAGCGAAGGCCGCAGGCACACGATCACGAGGCCGAGACCTGCGGCGAGGAGACCGAGTTCGGCCCGCCGACCGAGTCCGTGTGCCCCCAGGGCTCGACGCTCACGTGGGAGTCGTTCGGCCAGGAGTTCATGTCGACCTACTGCACGCGCTGCCACGCGTCGACGCTCGAGGGCGACGCGCGTCAGGGCGCGCCGCTCTACCACGACTTCGACACCTTCATGGGCGTGTTGGTCGTCGCCGATCACGTCGACATGAAGGCCGCGTCGGGCCCGGCCGCGACCAACGAGCTGATGCCGATCGGCACACCCACGCCGACGCTCGAGGAACGCCAGCAGCTCGGCGAGTGGCTCGCCTGCGAGCTCGCGAAGCTCTAGTTTTGGTCGCGCCGTCCGGCGCTCTTCCTGGTGCGGGCAGTCGTGCTCGC
>CAZFKC010000170.1:0-13562 GCA_964519175.1 uncultured Nannocystaceae bacterium | reverse complement strand
GACGCCGTCGCGCATCGGGATCCGGACCTCGCGCTTGTCGTAGTGCGCGCGCACCCAGGCCGTGCGGTCGGCGAGCGCATCGGCGTCGGGCTCCGCAGCGTCGGGAGCGACGGAGGGCGCACCCGGTGCCGTCGTGGCCGGCGCGGTGCGGACGCGACAACCCACCGCGCCCGCGACGATCGCGAGCGCGAGCCCGAGCCGAGCGCTCACGACCCGCGCAGCTCGGTGAGCTTGCGCTCGAGCTCGGCGACGACCGCGGCCGCGCGATCGTAGTTGTCCTTGACGATCTTGCTGCGCCCCTCGAACGCCTCGAGCTGCTTGTCGGCGTCGGGACCCTTCTCGATGCGCTCGCGTACCGCCGGCAGACGGTCGACGAACTTCTTGCGCGACTCGAGGTTCTTCTGCGCCGCGACGAGCTTCTTCTCGTACCAGGCGATCTCCTCGGCCGTCGACTGGAAGACCGGCGGCTTGTCGTCCTGCGGCACCGTGTCGGGCGCCATGCCGACCGGCGGCAGCTTCACGGCCGGATTGCGCGCGCCGGTGCGGCGCTGCTGCGGCTCGTCGTAGGCGCGCGGCTTGACGCCGCCTTCACCCTCGCCGGCGGCCGCGATCCCACCGGCAGCGCCACCCGTGCGGGACGAGGCGGTCGCCCCGCCCTTGCCCCCGCCTTTGCGGTCGTCGTCGCTCGGCCAGAGCGCGATGATGGCGAACACGGCGAGGAGCAGCCCGACGCCGACCACCACGGGCATCATGCTGCGGCCTTTGCCGTCCGCGGGCGGCGGGGTCGACTCCGACTTCGATTCCATGACCGCCGCAGTATACCGTACCGACCCGCCCGCGGCCGCGGCCACGCCGGGCGTTTCGCACGCGGAGTGGATCGAGATCCAGCTCGTCGTCGACCCGGCACGGGCGGGCTATCGGCTCGATCGCTTCCTCGCCGAGCGCATCCGACGGCTGTCGCGCACGCGCATCCAGGCGATCATCGGCGGCGGCAAGGTGCGATGCGTCCAACGTCCCGAGGACGTCTTGCGTGCTGCATCACGCGTGCACGAAGGGCAGACGATCGTGGTGCGTCGACCAGCGCCCGTCGAGCCTGCAGTCCCGCTCACCGCAGGCGTGCTGCACCACGACGACGCGATGCTCGTGCTCGACAAGCCGGCCGGGCTGCCGGTGCATCCGAGCGCGCGCTACCACCAGCACACACTCACCGCGGTGCTGCGCGGATGGTTCGGCACCGGACACGGCTGGCAGATGGGTCATCGGCTCGATCGCGAGACCTCGGGGGTCATCGTGTTCGCGCGTGGCCGCGCCGCGGGCGTGCTCAAGCGGTCGTTCCAGCAGCGCGAGGTCGAGAAGCACTACCTCGCGATCGTCCGCGGCACGCTCGGCACAGGCGGGACGATCGACGTGCCGATCGGGGCCGCGACCGGCTCGCGCGTGCGCATCAAGATGGGTCCGCGCACGCTGGCCGACGGCGGACTGCCGGCGGTCACGCGCATCGATCCGATCGCGCACGGCAGCTTCCGCGGCGAGCCGATCACGCTCGTGCAGGCGCGGCCGCTCACCGGACGACAGCACCAGATCCGCGTGCATCTGGCCCACCACGGCCATCCCGTGCTCGGCGACAAGCTCTACGGGCTCGACGAGCAGGCCTTCATCGACGTCGTCGATCACGGGCGACTGATGGACGACATCGAGGCCGAGCTGGGGCTCGCACGGCACGCGCTGCATGCTTCGGCGATCGCGTTGCCGCATCCCGGGCACGGCACGCCGATCGCGATCACGGCGCCTTGGCCGGCGGATCTGGCGGCGGTGCTGCAGCTGCCTCCGGAGGCAGCTGCACGATGTCTCCGACCAGCACCTTGAGCTCGATCGTCTGTCCGTCCCGGACCTCGAGCTTGAGCTGCGCGACGTCGTGGCCCGGCGCGAGGCGCAGGCGACGATCGGGCAGCACGATCTCCTCGACGCCGGGCTCGGCCGACGAGAGCCCGAGGCGCGCGGGCCCGTCGTTCCACACGAGCCGCCGCGGACGCTCGCCGCTCGCGTCGTCCGGCACCGTCGCGAGCGAGTAGCTGGGCTGCTTCGGGGCCCGGCGCTCGGCCTCGGCGTCGTCCTTCCAGCGCTTGATCGTCCAGCCCACCACCGAGACGACCGCGATGACGGCCACCGCGAGCACCAGGCGCAACCGGCGGCCCGCCGCGTAGCCCTGGATCCCGCCGGGTGGCGCGCCGGCGGGTGGATCGGCGAGGAGCTCGTCGTCGCTGCCGCGCGTCGGAGGCTCGCGGCCCAGCGCAGCGGGCGGCGCAGAGTCGTCGGACTTCACAGCCCGCCTTCGCGATTCGACTCGTCCATCAGCCGCGCGCCCTCCATGAGAAGGTGCGTCGTCGTCGAGTTGACCGAGTCGGCCATCTCGACCTCCATCGCGTTGAAGGAGAACGCGCCCGCGCGCCACGTGAGCATCGTGTAGACGGAGTGGCGTCCGTCGAGCTCGCCGCGGTTGTCGACGCGCGCGCTGACGACGTGGCCGGCACGCAGGAAGATGCGTCCGACGTCGCCGCTCTCGAGCTCCTTGAGCGTGATGACGCCGTCCTTGCGCTCCATCTCCATCATGACGAGCAGGCTCGACAGCCCGAGCTGCTCGAGTCGTCCGCTCATCGCGGTGTTGCGCCGCTGCGCGGGGAAGGAGCCGCTCTGCGTGACGTGCGAGGGGGCACCTTCACGGGGCGGCCCGAAGGGCGGCGGACCGAGCGGTGCGGTGGCCGGGACGGCGGGCACCGCCGGCGGCGGAGGGCTCGACGCGACGCCCGGATTCGTGGCCGGGTGCTCGGCGCCGGGATACGGCGGCGCGGCGGGATAGCCGGCCGGATACGCCGGTGGATAGCCGGGCGGGTAGGGATACGGCGGCGCGGCGGGATAGCCCGGCGGATAGGGATACGCGACGCCGGCGGGGTAGCCCGGCGCGCCGGGATACGGCGGCGGCGGATACCCCGGTGGATAGGGATACGGCGCGGTGGGATCGGCCGGCGCACCGTCGGGGCGCGGGGTCATGTCGCGGCCGACACCGGTGCCGGGGCCCGTGCGGTACGAGCCCGGGGTCTGGTTCGCGAGCGCCGACGCGACGCGCTTCTCGAGATCGGAGAAGCGAAACGGCTTCGCGAGGTAGTCGTCGGGCGACAGCCCGAGCTCGCGCAGCCGCGCCTCGTCCTTGCCGAGCGCGGTGAGGAAGATGACCGGCACGCTCGCGAGCTGGGGGATCGCGCGCAGCTGCTGCACGAAGGTCCACCCGTCCATCACCGGCATCATCACGTCGGAGATGATGACGTCGGGTCTCACCGCACGCGCGCGCTCCAGCGCTGCACGGCCTTCGCGCGCGGTGTCGACGACATACGACTTCTTCTCCAGGGTCGCGCTGACCATCCGGAGAATCCACGGATCGTCGTCGACGACGAGCACGCGCGCGCCCACGGTCCGCAGAGCCTAGCAGTCCCGACGACCGCTCGCCATGGGCCGGCCCGAAGGTCTCGATGTGGGCCGCTTCGGTCGGCTCGCGACGTGCGAAGGCGACGTCACGGGGCGCTCGAGCGCGTCTGGGCCGGGGCATGCGGCAACCAGCTCGGCCGCAGCTGCGCCCACATCACCTGTGCCACGAGCCCCAGCTTGTCGCGTGCGAGCTCGGCGGCGCCGCGGGCTTGTCGCACGCGATCCGAGACCGGGAACGCGCGCGCGTGCTTGGGGATCACGCTCGAGCCGAGCGCATGGCCGGCCGCACGCAGGTACTCGGACAAGAAGACGGTCGCACGGGCGTCGGCGCAGGAGAGCAGCGACATCGATCGCCGACGGGCGGTCTCGCCGCTGCGCCAGTAGTCGAAGAGCGCGCGGCGGATCGCACGGCTGCCCTCGGACTCGCCGCGGAAGGCCTCGTAGATCGCGTCGGCGAGCGCTTGGCGGGTCGGCACGTAGCGATCGTGCTCGATGCGATAGCGGCGCAGCGCGGTCTCGTCGAGCCACGGCTCGCCGACCGGCGCGAGCGTGCGACGGGCCGCCTGCTGACCGAGGTTCTCGGCGTCGCGCAGGCCCATGGTCATGCCGCTGGCGGTGATCGGGTGCGAGCACCCGGCCGCATCCCCGACGAGCACGAGGCCGGGCACCACCGCGCGGGGCGCGGGCAGGTTCACCGTGGGCGCCATCTCGAGCTGGCCCTTCGTCGCGAGGATCGCCGCGGCGACCTGGCGCGACAGCGGAGCCGGGATGAACGGCACGTAGGCGGCGAGCAGGTGCTGCTTGATCGCGTGCCCCTTCACGGGCAGCTCGCGCGGGAGATCGAAGGTGATCCGCGTGATGAGATCACCGTTCGGCTCGCGATGGATCGGGTAGCCGAGGATCGGCCCCCAGGCGCCGAGCAGCACGTGGGCGTAGCCGGGCGCGGGCAGGCTCGCGTTCTTCACCTCGACGCCGGCGGTGAAGCCGATCGTCTCGCGCGTGTCGGGGATGCCGGCGAGCTTGCGAACGCTGCTGCCCTTGCCGTCGGCGGCGACGATGAGATCGCAGGCGACCTCGATGGTCTCGCCCTTGTTGTCCTCGAGCACGACGCCGCAGAAGCGGCCGGTGGCGTCGCGACGCAGCTCGCACGCGGCGAGGCCCTCGACGAGCTCGACCTGGCCGCGCGTGCGCACGACCTTGCGCTGCGTGCGGACGAGCACCTTGTGGTGCACCGACAGCCCGCGCGGACGCTCGCCGTCGATCGCGGCGTAGGCGAGATCGACCCACGGCGCGTCCGCGTTCTCGAACACCGCGAAGCCGAGCCCGTCGACGGCACCGGCATCGCGCAGCGGTCCGTAGAAGCCCAGCTCGTCGAGCACCTGGGCGCCGCGCGGGTGGATCCACTCGCCCGAGAAGCGCGGGTGCACGTCGGGATAGCGATCGACGAGCAGCACGCGGCGGCGCCGCTGCGGATCGGCGAGCGCGAGGGCTTGGGCGGTGGCACAGCCGGCGAGGCCGGCCCCGACGATCACGACGTCGTAGTGGGCGTGGATGGGTCTCACGTGCGGAGCTCCGTGACCTGGGATTGCGACTGCGCCCAGCTGCGCAGCGCGAGCAACGACTCGCGCGCCGCAGCGCTGGGATCGACGGTCTGGGGCGAGAGCCCGAACCCGCCGGCGGTGAGCGAGGTGCCGTGCACGAGCTCCGGGTGCTCGTGCTCGACGGCGCCGATCAGGTGACGCGCGGCGCGTTGCGCCTGCACGCACGCGTGGCCGAGCGCCAGCAGGGCACGCAGGGAGAGCGCCGTGTCGAGCACGGTGCCGAAGCTGCCGTCGTCGCGCTGACGCGTACGAATGCGCTTCTCGATCTCGCGGCGCAGCGGGTGCTCCTCGGGCAGCAGCGCGCCGGCCGTGCGTGCCAGCGTGCAGAGCGTGCCGAGATCCGGCGGATCGTGGCGCTCGTTGACCGCGTGGCCGAGGTAGCCGATGCCGCGGGCGAGGCGATCGTCGTCGGCGCGGAAGCCCGTCGCCGCGAGCCGCGAGAGCGCGGCGGCGGTGAGCCGCACGTGCGTGCCGTCCTCGGCACCGCCGTAGGCGAGCAGGTCGGCGTCGGTCCAGGGCAGGCGACGCATCATCACCGAGGACTCGCCGCGCTCGAAGCGAGCGAACGAACCGCAGTTCTCCTGCATCGCGAGCAGTACGTCGGTGGCTCGGCGCGCAGCGGACCACGCCGCGCTCGAGGCCGGGTCGTCGGGGCGCAGCTGCGAGATCGCATCGAGCACCGCACAGGTCGCCTCGAGATCGAGGTGCGTGCGCGCGCCGGGCTCGATCGGCCAGCCGCCCGCGGGAGCGTCGGCGCGGTGCTGCCACGGACCGGGATCCTGCAGCTGCATGCGCACGAGCCATGCCGCGTCGCTCGAGCTCGGCGCGCAACCGAAGAGCGCGGCGGCGGTCGACAGCGGCGCGGCGCACAGGCCCTGCGCGAGCCCGGTGGTGCCGGCACCCGTGCCGTGGCGGGCATTCGCGAGCCCACGGGCGCGCCGCAGGTAGTCGAGCCCGCGACGGATCCGCGGATCGTCCGAGCGTGCACCCATCACCCGCAGTGCGATGAGCGAGAGCAGGGTGGGACGCACGGAGAACCAGCCGCCGTGCTCCTGCTGCGACTCGGCGATCCACTGCAGCGCGCGCTGCTGGGCCCACGCCGGCAATGGCCCGCGCGGCAGCTTGCGCGACAGCTTCACGGTGCGATCGAACATCTGCAGCAGATCGCCCGCGAGGCCCGGACGCGTCAGCCGCGGCGCGACGAGCGTCTCGCCCGCGCGACGCAGGAGCAGCTCGGAGGCGTCGGCGAGGTGCAGGCGCGCAGGTGCACGCGCGATGAGCAGGTACGGCGTCAGCACGCCGCGCGCCCACGGCGAGAAGCGGCCGGGCGACATCGGCACCGACGGCGGCAGCAGGAACAGCTCGGCCGGGATCGCGGGCAGCCACGACCACTCGATCGCGCCGGCCATCGCGAGCCACAGGCGCACCTCGAAGTTCGCGCGCTGCGCTCCACCGAGCGCGTGCACGACCCGCACGGCCTTCACCATGCGCTCGCTCGTGCGATCGTCACCGGCCTGCGCGAGCGCCCAGTAGGCGAGCGCGGTGAGCGAGAGATCCGGACGACCGTGCAGGTCGAGCCAGGCCCCCGACTCGTCCTGGCTCGCGCGGACCCACGCGAGCATCGCTTCGCGCTCCGCGGCGCCGAGGTCGGCGAGCAGACGATCGGCGAGCAACACCTCGCAGGTCGGTCCGACGTCGGGCACTGCGATGAGCCAGCGCTGCAGCGGATCGAGCTGGGCGAGCGGGCCCATCGCCGCATGCCGAGCGCGGGCACGCCATGGGCCGAGCACGTCGCCGAGGCGATCGATCGCCTGATCGATGGGCGTGTTGCGACCCTCGATCGACCGCGCGCGGGTGGCCGGCGAGCCGACCGCCAGGGCTGCGGAGGAGGTTGATGCGGGCATGGGCCTTTCGGGGGGAACAGCGTGCAGCATGGTGATGGGCGCCCCTGCGCGAGATCCGCAAGGCGGGACGCTAGCACGGCGAACGGTGTACGAAGCAGTCCTCGGCAGTGGAGCTGTGATCCCCGTCACAGCTCGAATTCCGCGTCCTAGCCGGGTCTACGTGCTCGTCCGAGGCACATCGCGCAGGTGCGAAGCGGGGTGCACGGCAGCGCAGCCGGAAGGTGGAGCGGCTGGCCCGCTTCTGCGAGACTCCGTGCACGATGACACGCGTTCGCGCTGCCCTGCTCGCTTCTGCTTCCGCTCTCGTGCTCACCGCGTGCACGGACGATCCGGTGCCGCCCGAGCACGGGTTCATCCAGCTCGACATGCAGCGCGGCGAGTCGCAGATGGACAGCCCGTACCCGGGCACGGCGGTCGTCATCGCGACGCTCGAGTACCAGGAGTGCCTGAACGCGTTCTACTCCGCGAACGTGGCCTACCAGCAGCAGGGCCCCGACGGCCCGGCCATCTTCGGCGGCAAGGAAGAGGGCGGCGAAGGCTGGGCCGATCGCCTGTGCAAGCAGGGCACGGTGCGCGGCATGGCCGAGTGCGAGATCGAGTCGATCGAGCAGTCGATCGACGTCGTCAACCAGCTCACGGTCACCTACTTGATCAAGGAGCCCAACATCGAGGGCAAGCGTCTGCTGTTCGGACCGATCCCGACCGAGGAGACCGCCGCGTGTGAAAACGGCGAGCTGCCCACGGTGCGCGTCGGTGGCAGCGGAGCGATCACCGGCGAGAACGGCAACGGCGATCGGCTGTGGGACACCGAGTCGTTCTCGCCGCCCGAGGCCGTGACCGGGCAGGGCGCGCCGATCCGCATCGGCGCCGCGAAGGACTGACGCGAGGACGACGAGGTGGGCGCATCGTGCTCGGACCGAGGCTCACCGCACTTGCAGCGCTCACGCTCGGCGTGTGCGCGCAGCCGTCGAAGCTCGATCGCCTGCGTACGACGCCGATGACGCCACCGCCGGCGCACTGCCGCGCGGTGCCGCCGGGTGAAGCGCTCGCGCAGTGGCCCGCGGGCAAGTGTCCGCTCGTGCTGCTGCAGGATCGCGAAGGGCTGCGGCTCGAGAGCCTCGAGGAGCAGCCGCCGTCGCCGTCGCGTGGGCTCGCGCCCGAGTGCGCGGTGGCGAAGTGCCGCTACGAGGGCGTGCAGACCCCGCTCGGCCCGATGGTGCTGGCGAGCGAGCCGGGTGCGCAGAGCGAGGTCCCCCGCGCGGTGCACCTCGGCTTCGTCGCCGCGGGTGGGCGGCTCGCGTTCGTCGATCTCTGGGCGGGCGCCGGCGCGATGGTCGTCGAGGATTCCACCGAGCTCGGTCCGGCGCACGCGCTCGTGCCGATGCAGTGCGGCCGCAGCCTCGGGCTCTTCGCGGGCGCACGATTGCCCGCGGGCGAGGCCGTCGAGCCCCCGCCGGAGCTACGCGCGCGCGAGGGCCTGATCGCCATCGCCGACGGCGCGACCGAGCCGAAGCCGGGCACGACCGACGGCTGCGTGGCCCTGACACTGCCGCTGCCCTGACGCTGCCCCGAGCCCGATCGCGATCGCTACCTCAGCTGGGGACGAGGCACGCGCCGATCGACTCCGAGCCGGGCGCCGGCGACGGGAAGATCGGCGTGCAGGTGCTCGGGCTGTCGCAGGTGTCCTCGGTGACGTCGCAGACCGTCGTGCAGCAGTTGTCGGTCGTGCAGTCGGGGATCAGCCCGCCCGCGACGCAGACGTAGCCCTCGCCGCAGCCCGCGTCGCTGGCAGTGTTGCAGGGCTCGCCCTGGCCGCCGACGTCGTCGGCGTGGGGGAACGTGCACGCGAAGCGATCGTCGCCGCGCCGACACTGCGTCGGCGAGATGCAGCCGCCCTCGAAGGGCGAGCACTCGTTCGCACAGAACGGGATGTTGTGCAGCGGCTCGTTGATGCACACCGCCTCGTCGCAGTCGTTGGTGTCGAGGCACAGCGGCACGCAGAGTCCGGCGTCGAGCTCGTCGGCGATGCACGCGAAGCCGACCGGGCAGCCGTCGACGCCGGTGCCGATCGACGCCTCGCAGCCGTCGAAGGGGTCGAGGTTGCCGGGGTCGGTGGTGCAGACGTAGCTCACCGCTCCGGATGCGACGACCGCGGTGCACTTCTCGTCGCCGTTGCAGCCCGTCTGCAGCACGGGGTCGCAGTCGAAGCCCGGCACGGTGGTGTCGTTGCTGTCTTCGCTCTCGCTGCTGTCGGCGATCGCACTGCTGCTGCTCTCGCTGCTCGAGCTGCCGAAGCTCAGCACGCCACCATCGTCGTCGGCGATCTCCAGTCGCTGGCACCCTAGCAGCACCATCGCGAAGAGCGGAATCGACGGGAGCCTGGACGGGAGCCGTAGCGATGCAGAAGCCATGGTGGACAAGGCTAGCCCGGGCGCTTCGGCCCGGCCAACCTCCGGGAAACGCGAGCGGTGGGCCCGCCTTACAGGGACAGCCGGTCGACCGCGCGGGCACACGCCGAGGTCAGCGCACGCGTGCGCTCGAGCAGCGTGTCGAGCTCCGCGTTCCGCTTGCCCAGCACGATCAGCGCAGGCGCGCCCATCGGCGTCGCGAGCACCGCAAGGGCGAGCTCGCGGGCCTCGGCCTCGAGGGGTCCGAGCACGCCGTCGGCGACCGCACGCAGGTGATCCACGTACGAGCGACCCCAGGGCTGCTCGCGCCCGGGCTCCTTCTGCACCCACGCGACCAGCACGGCGTTGAGCGCCATGCCGCCGGCACGTCGCGCGTGTGCGACCGCCGTCCGACGCTGGTCGAGGTGGCGCGCGCACGCGTCGAGCTCGGCGTGTGCGGCGGCCAGCCAACCGGCCGCGTCGAGCCGGTGCAGCCAGTCGTCGCTCACGGCGCGCCCGACGAGCCCGAGCTGCCGCTGCTCGAGCCGCCGCTCGAGCTCTCGCCGCTGCTCGATCCACCCGAGCTGCCGCTGCTGCCGCTGCTGCCGCTGCTCTCGCTGCCGCTGGATCCGGTGGAGCCGCTCGAGCTGCTCGATCCGTTCGAGCTGCTCGAGTCGCTCGAGCTGCCGCTGCTCTCCGTGCTGCTCGGACGCCCGGGCTCGAAGTCACGCTTGCCGCCGACGTCGAAGACATCCGGTGGCTCGCCGAGCGAGCTCGTGCCGTCGGGCAGGTTCTCCATCTCGATGCAACGCCCCGGCTCCGCGCTCGCGTTCGCCGACACGCAGGCACCGGCCTCGAGCACCTGCCCGCCCTGCGCGCAGACGAGCCCTGCACGGCACTCGCCCTCGCACACGCAGTTGTCGCCCTCGCCGGGCCGACAGGCCAGCACGAGCACGAGCAGCACCGGACGGCGCAGCCAGATTTGCACGCGCGAGCTCATGGCAGCGCCTTGTATTCGACGCGCACGATCTCGAGCTCGCGCGCGCCCTTGGGCAGGTGCAGCGTCACGGCGTCGCCTTGCACCTTGCCGATCATCGCGCGCACGATCGGCGAGCGGATCGACAGTCGACCCTTGTCGGCGTCGGCCTCGTCCTCGCCGACGATCGCGTAGACGGTCTCCTCGTCGGTGTCGAGGTCGAGCACGGTGACGGTCGCGCCGAACGCCACCTTCGCGCTCGTGATGGTGGCCGGGTCGATCACGTCGGCGAGGCTGATGCGGTGCTCGAGGAAGCGCAGCCGGCCCTCGATCTGGCCCTGGCGGTCCTTGGCGGCGTGGTACTCCGCGTTCTCCCGCAGATCTCCGTGCTCGCGGGCGACCTCGATGTCGCGCACGTTCTCGGGGCGGTCGACCTCCTTCAGCCGCCGGAGCTCCGCGCGCAGGCGGTCGAGGCCCGCGGGGGTGATGGGATAGGTTTCCTCGGCCATCGCCGGGACCATACCATCCGGGGCATGGCGAAGAAGTCGCGGAGCGAACGCAGGGCGGGGCGACCGCGCAAACCGGAAGGACCGCGGGAGCGCCACGCGCCGTCCGACCAGCTCACGGCCGACCCGACGGCACCGCGGCCGGTGGTGCACGTCATCGGGTACGGCCCCGCTGGCTGCGCGGAGGAGGAGAGCCTCGAGCTCGCGAAGGTCCGGGAGCTGCGCTCGCGCTGGCCGGTGACGTGGGTCCACGTCGTGGGGCTCGGCGACGCGAAGGTCGTCGAGGAGCTCGGCCGCGAGTTCGACATCCACCCGCTCGCGCTCGCCGACGTGCTGCAGACGCACCAGCGGCCGAAGGTCGCGCGGTTCGGCGCGCTCGTCGAGGTCATCATCCGCATCGTCGACGAGCCCGGCTCGCCCGACACCGAGCAACTCGCCGTGTTCGTGGGCCCCCGCTTCGTGCTCTCGTTCGAGGAGCGCAAGGGCGACATCTTCGAGGTCGTCCGCGAGCGCATCCGCGACGGCTCGGTCCGCGTGTGCGAGAGCGAGTCGGATTTCCTGGCGTACGCGATGCTCGACGTCGCCGTGGACGCGTTCTTCCCGGTGCTCGAGGCGATCAGCGAAGAGCTCGAGAACGTCGAGGACGCGATCCCCGACGCGAAGCCGCTCGAGATGACCGGGCGACTGCGCAAGATCAAGCACCAGCTGCTCGGGCTGCGGCGCGCGCTCTGGCCGATGCGCGAGGTGCTCGGGACCCTCGCGGCCGACGAGTCGCCGGTGATCCACGACGAGACGCGCGCGTACCTCCGCGACTGTCAGGGTCACTGCGCGCAGCTGCTCGACATCGTCGGCACGAATCGCGAGCTCGCGGCCGACCTCGTCGACCTGCAGATCTCCGTGGCGGGTCAGCGGCTCAACGAGGTGATGAAGGTGCTGACGGTGATGGCGACCATGTTCATCCCGCTCACGTTCATCTGCAGCGTATACGGGATGAACTTCGACACCAACGAGTCGCCGCTCAACATGCCCGAGCTGAAGTGGTACTTCGGGTACCCCTTCGCGCTCGGGCTCATGGTCGCGACGGCGCTCGGGCTGCTGTTCTACTTCCGGCGCAAGGGCTGGCTGTGAGCCGCGCTCACTGCATCGGCGGCGGGTTCGCCAGACAGGCGTCGAGCTCCGCCGACTTCGTCCACCCGCACTGGCCGTCGGCCTGACGGGCGCACGTCGCCGTCTTGTAGCAGGCGTACTCGGGGCGGAACTCGCAGGTCGTCATCACCTCTTCGTCGCTGCACACGGTGGCCGAACAGCCAGTCGGCTTGCACTCGGCCGCAGGCGGGGGCGTGTCCGTGGTGGGGGTGCCGGCGGTGTCGTCCGGGGGCGTGGCCGTCGTGTTCGCCGGCGGCTGGGACTTGTCGCAGGCGGCGAGGAGCAGGGCGGCAAAGGCGAGCGTGCGGGACATCGACATGCGGACGGTATGCACGGCCGCCCGGGCGCCTTCAACCGCTTTCTTGGCGGCTCGCATCGCTCGTGCGAGGGATCGGGCGGTGGACCCGCGCAGGATCGCGATGGTCGGACTCTCGCTGGTGCTGGCCGGTGCCGGGCCAGGCTGCGGCATCATCTTGAACCGCGCCGGCGAGAACATCCGCAAGCAGCAGAACGCGAGCGAGCCCTACGCCGACGGGCTCGACACCGGCACGAAGAAGAAGAAGCCCGCGAAGCCGGCGCGGGCGGTCGTGCACACGGCCGCGTACGATGCCTCCGAGGGGCTCGTCGACGGGGCCCTCGATGCACTCGACGAGCCGAAGCGGCGCGCGCAGTTCGAGCGGCTGGCGAACGATCTCGAGCTGCGCGTCGGCTCGACCACGAAGACGGCCGGCGGCGGGCTCGTCGACGGCATGAAGGACCGGCTGCCGGAGCTGCAGCCCGTGCTCTCGAAGATGCTGCTCGACGTGAAGGCCGAGCTGCACCTCGATCCCGAGGCCGCGGCACGGCGCGTGATGAAGGCCGCGCTCGCCGAGGCGGGCGCGGGCATGCGTGACCATCTGCGCCCGCAGGTGAAGGGCATGACGAACGACGTCGTCGGCTCCGTGCGCACCGGCTTCGAGGGCCTCGTTGGACCGGGGCTCAAGCAGAAGGTCCACGACAACGTGGTGCCGGCGCTCGACGAGATCCTGGGTCGCTTGCCCGCGACGGGCGAGAAGCTGGGCCAGAGCACCGCGAAGGGTCTGACCGACGGCATCGCGGCGTCGCTCGATCCGAAGGTCGACGGCAGCCTCGGCATGCGCATCGATACGCTGCTCGATCGCTCGGCCGATCGCGTCGACGACTCCGTCGATCGCTGGCTCGGCTACGGGTTGCTCGCGGCGCTCGTGCTCGCCATCGTGGCGCTGATCGTCGCGATCATGCGCTGGCTCTCCGAGCGGCACGCACGGCTGGTCGCGCGACAGGCCCAGCTCGCCGCCGACGAGCAGGCCCGCAAGACCGAGGAGATGCTCACGCTGGTCGCGTCGGCGATCCAGCGCGCCGGCGCGGACGGATCGGTCGAGGACTTCCGCGCGCAGATCAAGGCGCTCTCGAAGGACGACGGCTGGCTGAAGATCCGCGCGAAGCTCGACGAGTTCTTGATCCGCAACAAGCTGAAGCTCGAGCGGCCCCGCTAGCAGGGTGCGGAAGAACGCGAAGCGTTCTTCCGGACACCCTGCTCCGTG
>CAZFKC010000169.1:0-13604 GCA_964519175.1 uncultured Nannocystaceae bacterium | reverse complement strand
CTCGTCGTGTGGATGCACCGCAACGGCGTGGCCGGGCTCGTCTACCACTCGCGCGAGCGACTCACCCTCGCGGAGCTCGAGGAGCGCGCGTCGGCGCCGGTCCACGTGCTGCAGGCCGCCGCGGCGGAGCGCGCGCGCGCCGCGGCGACGCGCAGCAAGTGAACGATCACCGACGACCGGCGCGCCCCGGGGACTTGCTGGCACCGCCCCAACGCGCACACCTGGCGCATGAGCCAGCCGCCCGATCCGAACGCGCCCGTGCGAGACCCGGGCCCGCCGCCGCCGCGCGAGCGCGATCCCGGCCCCACGGCCCCGCCCGAGCGCGATCCCAGCCCGTCGGAGCCCGCGGTCGACGAGCCCGAGCCTGCGCCGGACGACCTCGATCCCGCCCACGCGCCGCACCGCGAGCCCGGCGTCGAGCGCTGATCGATCCCGCCGCGCGACGCGATCCGAGCCGCGGCTACGCGACCCACTCGGGGGCCGGAATCGGGGCGACGTCGTACACGTGCAGCACGCCGTCGCCCGGCGCCCACGTGGTCTCGAAGTGCGCGGAGGCGTCGAGCGTGAGCTGCTCGTCGAGAGCATTCTTCGGGATCGCTCCGAACGGGTGGGCGAACTGGGCGTCGGTGTGATCCTTGTCGACGTTGAACACGAGGCCGTCCGCGACGGTGACCACGTTGCCCTGGTTGATGCTCATCCCGCCCGAGGGAATGAGCTGGATCTGCGGGAACGGCTCGCCCGTGCGCGTGCGTGGGCCCGTCGGATCGGCCCCCGCGTAGTACCGCTGCAGGCGTGAGCCGAGGCCGTGATCCATGCAGACCTCGAGCCCGAATGCGACGCCGTCGATCGTGAACACCGACCCGCCGCCCATGCCCGAGGTGTTCACCTCCGAGCGGTTGGTCGGGGGCTTCACCGGCCACCCGAACATCGTGGCCATGTACGAGCCCTCGGGGGCCTTCGCGCGGCAGGTCTCGCCGAAGATCGTGATGATCTGTCGCCGATCCGAGAAGAACTTGCCCTGACCGTCGTCGATGGGCGAGGGCATGTCGTTCCACGACACGTACTCCTTCTCGATCAGCAGCTCGCGGAGCATGCGGCCATCGGCACCCGTCGGGAGCTTCTCGCCGCCCTTGCGCACGATCGCGACGTTGACGATCTCGACCTCGCACGGGTCGACGAACGTCGCCGTCTGGCCCACCCACGTGCCGTAGTTCTGGCCCTGGGCGACGTTGCAGTCGACCATCACGCTGCCGTTCGGCAGGACGCCGACGACCGAGCCGATGCGCGGCGCGATCATCACCCAGCCCCACGCCGGACGCACCGCGTCGACGTAGGTGGTCGTCACGTTCACGCGCTCGAGGTTGGTCGACTGCATGCCCATCACCGCACGCACCTCGCCCGAGATCACCACCGCGCGGGTGATCGTGCCCTCCGCCTTCTTCGTCGGATCGACGATCGGCGCCGGCGGCGAGATCACGGCCACCGCCGTGCCCAGCACGAACAGCCAGTCGTCGAAGGCGTCGTCCGCGACGACGTCCTTCATCTCCTTCAGGATCTTCGGCACCACCTCGAACGGGTAGGCACCCTGCGCGCCGCGGAAGTAGAACTCCGGCGCCATGAACACCTTGAGCGTGGTCGGGGTGTCGTCGATGTCGCCGCCGATCTTCGCCTCGGCGCGGCGGATCGCGTTCTTGAGGATCGCGCACTTGCCCTGCATGTCGGCGGTCGCCTCGGCGATCTTCTCGCCGAGGGTGGGCTTCAACACGTCGATGCCCTTGCTCTGCCCGGTCTGCATCCACAGCCCGATGAACTGCGCGTCGGTGTAGCCCGGTGCGAGCTCGAAGCTCGCCACCGCGCCGTCGTCGATGACGGCGATCGCGGCGTCTTTGATCGTGGGTGCGAGCCGGTTGACGCGCATCTCCGCTTCGCCGGGGTCCTGCGGGCGCAGCTTGATGATGTAGTGCCCGGCCGGCACCGCGACGTCGATCACGCCGGTGTCCGCCGGGATCGGGCCGGTGAAGGCCTGCCCGGCCGCATCTTGGGCCGTGATGTCGACCTGGACCTCGTCCACGAGATCGTTGCCGTCGGTGCGCGCGACCTGGATCCGCAGGGACGGATTGCGCACGGTGTACGCGACCGCATCGCAGGCGACGTCGACTTCTTCGACATCGAGCTGCAGCGACACCGCTCGCTCCGCCGTCGCGGTGATGCCGTCGACCCAGAACACCAGTCCCTCGGGTACGGTGAACGCACTCGGCGCGAGCACGCGCGGCAGACCGAGCGCCGGGGTCTCGTTGTCGCGCACGTTCTCGAACGTGTTGTCGTGCGCACCGACGCGCTGCACGTTCGGGAAGAGGCGGATGTTGCCGGTGGCGTTGGTGTGGGAGATCGTGACCGCACACGGCGCGTCGATCGGCAGCTTCTCCACGCGGAGCTTCGCCCGCGGCACCAGCTTCCCGGTCTGCAGCGCGAGCACGCGACCCACCGCGAGCTTTTTGTCCTCGGCCAGCTCGAGCGGATCGTCCTTGCGACTGCCCACGCGCGCCGCGTAGCTCACCAGCCGGATCTTCACCACCGTGGCCTTGATCGCGTCGACGGCGTCGGCCAGGCCCACGAAGCGCAGCGCGAGCGTGGTGTCGCTGGCGGCGTTGCTGCGCACGGTGCCCTGCAGGTAGAGCTGCTCGCCGATGTCGTCGGTCACCTCGATCGCGTTCGCCGGGACCATCTCGCCGTCGGCGGGGGCGTTCCACAGGGTGAACGATGCCGGCCCCGTGCGCGTGAGGCTCACCTCGCCGCGATAGTCCGCGGGCTCCACCGCGACCACCAGCTTCGCCCGTCGTCGCGGCGTGGCGCCCTCTTTCAGCTGCACCACCACGCCCACCGTGTTCTTCTCGTCCGCCGGCACGAGCCCCGACTGACGATGCACGTCGAGCGTGGCTCGCAACACCGTGGCCACGCACTCGTCGGCGAGCTCCGGTTGCGCCTCGAATCGCAGCTCGAGCCCCGAGTCGCCCTGGTGCTCGCTCGCAGCGGTGCCCTCGACGAACACCTCGTTCGCGAGATCCGGACCCACGGCGAAGGGCTCGCTGGGGTCGATGGCGTTGCCGTCGGCGAGCGCGTCGTGCAGCGTGAGGTTGTCGCGCCGCAGGCCGAGCCGTACGTGGCCCTCGTACTCGCGCGGCTCGATCTCCACGCGCACCTTGCTCCGCCGCCGCGGGGCGTCGGGGTCCTGCACGTGCACGAGCAGGCCGGCGCCGTCGCGGGGCGCCGCAGTGTCGGCCTCGGTGATCGGCGCGAGCGAGGCCTTCACCGCGGTCATGGTGGCGCGCCCCGGCTCGCCGCGCTGCCAGTCGGGCGGCAGCGTCCACTCGAACACGATCTCGTCCATCGTGCTCACGCTGCGTGCCTCCACCTCGACGGTGTCGCCGGCGGCGAGCTCGATCGGGCCGTCGGCGAGCGACGGCACGCACGCGATCTTGTCCGCGCCGGCCGTGCACCGCAGCGCGCCCTTGCCGGTGTAGGGCAGGTCGGTCGCGAGCGTGAGCGTCAGCTTGCCGCCGAGCGCCGCGGCGCGGCTCGACAGCTCGATGCGCGGGGCCACGCGCGCGCGCAGCCGCACCACGAGCAGCTTGAGCTCGCCCTTGCGCAGCGTCTCCTTGCGGAAAGCGGGATCGGGCGGCACGTAGCGCTTGCGCGCGTCCTGGTCGAGCTCGAACTCGACGGTGTGCTTGCCCTCGGGCAGATCCTCGAGCTTCGCGAAGCCGTTGCCGACCGTCGCGTCCTTGCGACCGATCGCGCCGATTTTCGCATCCATCCCCGCGACGCCCCCGCTGTCTTCGTCGACCGCACGCACCCAGATCGAGCTCGTCTCGCAGGGGGCGATCGGCTTGTCGAGCGGGACGGCGTGCTCGTGTGTGGAGCAGGAGATCTCCTGGTTGCACTGCGAGCACTTGGCCATCGCGCTACGTGTCTCCTTCGGGGGCGAGCGTGACCGGTCGACCGCCGGTCGCGGTGTCGAGGCAGTCGACCATCGCGGCGACCTTGATCGCGGCCGGTAGCGAGCTGTCGTGCAGGAGCGCCAGCGCGGCCTGGGCCACCGGCGTCCACTCGAAGTCCTCGCCATAGGCTGCGCGGAGCCGCGCGAACGCGGCCAGCGAGTCGGCGAGATCGATGCCGTGCTCGAACGCGACGGCGATGGTGCGATCGACGAAGGCACGCGCGTCGTCGCTCGTGGCGAAACGCTGGGGAAACGCGTCGATCAGGCTGCGCGTGAGCCCGCGCGCGAACCGATCGAGCCGTGCGCCGGCGAGCGCGTGCAGCTGCTCCTCGCGTATGACCAGCACGTCGCGTCCTGCGGGGGCCGAGCATAGGGCGCGCGGCCGGGATCCGACAACCGGGCGGCGACGTGGTGCGGGCCGGCCGATCGATCACGCCCCCGGATCCCCGAGGTCGTCGCGAGCGCGCGGACGCTGCTCCACGCGCGCGCCCGCGGCTCGTCGCGCGCCCGCGGCTCCACGCGCGCGCGAAGATGCGATCCTGCGCAGCGTGCTCTCGACCCTCGGCCGTCGGTCTCATCGCTGGGCTCTCGCTGCTCGCCGCCTGCGGACCCCGCGATGCCGGCGAGGGTCCGATGTCGGCGCAGCCTTCGATGCACGCGGCGGGTTCGCCCGTGCGTTGCGATCCCGAGGGCATCGCGACCGCCGCGCTCGGCGTCGCGCAGACGGACCGGCGCACCTGGGCGATCGCGATCGCATCAGGGCTGCGCCTGGCGTGCGGCGAACGGCTTCCGGCGGCTGCACGCATCGCGTTCGAGGACGCCGAGCGCGAGGCGCCGGATCCGGCCCACGTCGCCGCGCTCCCCGAGCGCGTCGACCTGCTCGTCGATCTCTCGTCGTGCGACGCCGAGCAACGACGGCGGCTCGCGGACGCCTATGCGCAGCTCCTGCGCGATGCGAGACATCGTGTGAGCCGCCGGATCCGCGTCATCGAAGCACGCGGCGGCGTGGCTTCTCGCGACGACGACGTCGAGGTGTCGATCCTGCCCGCGAGCATCGAGCTCGACGGCGCGCCGATCCCCGAGCTCGCCGCGCTCGAGCAGCGGCTCCGCTCGGCGCAGCAGCGCCGACGGCTCGTGCTCGTGATCGATCGGGACGAGGTCACCGTCGGGCGCCTGCGCGAGCTCGTCGCCCTCGGCAAGCGGTCGGGGTTCGCGGAGCTCGGTGTGCTCGTCGTGGACGACGGAAACTATCGGGTGCTTCCGATCGCAACCGTGGGAAGCGAGCGTGCCGGTACGATCGAGGTCCGGATCGACAGCGATGGGTTCTCCGTCGCGCCGCCCGGCACGCCGCCCAGTCCCGACGGTCCCGACATCCCCGCCGCGAAGCCGGGCGCCCCACTCGACGATGGGGATCGCTGGGACTTCGAGTCGCTCGCTCGTCGCATCGACGCGGCGAGCTCGGTCGACGCGCGGCCGTGGGTGCGGCTCGTCGCCGACGACGAGATCTGGGTGCGCGACCTCGTGGGCGCGGCCGAGCGGATCCGCGGAGCGGCGTGTGCCGAGGATGGCAGCGCGCGATGCAAGGTCGCCGGGCTGCAGTGGGTGCTCTGAGCCTCCGACGGCGCGTGGGCCGGTTCTGCTGCCTTCGCGGCTCGACATGCATCAGTCCGATCGCGGATGCCGACGGTTCCGGTGCATCCGCGCCGGGGTGACGGCCATCACCCCAGGCACCTTGCGGTGACGATCGGCGCGCGTGCTCCGTCTACGATGGATTCGATGGAACCGGTGGGACGGACGGGCCACGAGCGCGACGCGCTCGCGCGCCTGCGGCAGCGACTCGTCGATGTCGGCACCGCGGTCGGTGCGTATCGTCTGCTGCATCCGATCGGCAGCGGGGCGACCGGCGAGGTGTGGCTCGCCCACGATCCGCGGCTCGATCGCCGGGTCGCGATCAAGCTGCTGCAGCCGCACGTCGACGGTGACCCCGCGCGCACGCGGCTCGTGCGGGAGGCGCGAGCGATCGCGCAGATCGTCCACCCCAACGTCGTCGCGATCTACGACACCGGCACGATCGCCGGCACCGAGCGCGACACGACGCGCTCGTTCATCGCGATGGAGCTCGTCGATGGTTGCTCGCTCGCGAAGTGGCTCACCGAGGCTCCGCGCACGCCGGGCGAGATCCTCGCGGTGTTCGTCGCCGCGGGGCAGGGGCTCGAGGCCGCGCACCGGGCCGGGCAGATCCACCGCGACTTCAAGCCCTCGAACGTGATGATCGGTGCGCGCGGCGAGGTGAAGGTGCTCGACTTCGGGCTCGCGAAGCGCGAAGGCGAGTCGCGCTCGCACGACACCGAGCCGTCGGCGCATCCGAGCAGCGGCGACGAGCGCCTCACCGAGACCGGCGTCGTCATGGGCACGCCGCGCTACATGTCGCCCGAGCAGCACACCGGGCGCGACGTGACCGCGGCGACGGATCAGTTCTCGTTCTGCTGCGCGCTGCTCGAGGCGCTCCAGGGGGCGCCGCCATTCCGCGGCCACGACACCGCGGCGCTCTGCCGCGCCAAGCTGCGGGCTCGGATCGAGCACGGGCCGAAGGACGTCGCGCCGCGGCTCCGTGCCGTGCTCGAGCGCGGGCTCGATCCGCGGCCCGAGCAGCGCTTCCAGTCGATCGCCGCCTTGCTCGCTGCACTCGCGACGCGTCGGCCCGTTCGCGCCCGGCTGGCGAGCTTCGCGACGATGGCCGGGCTCGCGGCGCTCGTTTCGGTCGGGGCGAACGAGGCCCGCGTGCCGCCGTCGGCCAGCGCGGCGCTCGTCGCCGTGCCTGCGCTGGGCGGCGCGGAGCTCCGTGCGCGCATCGAGCTCGCGGCCGGACGTGCTCTGCTGGCGCACGCGGACCCGCGCGCGGCCGAGCGACTCGAGCACGCGCTCGCGCTCGCCGAGGCCACCGACGACGCGCTGCTGTCGGCCGAGACCGCCGCTGCGCTCGTGGCCGCCGCGGTGCGACAGCCCTCCGGCCTCGAGCGCCTGCCTGCGCTGCTCGGCCGGGCCGACGCGGCGATCCGTCGCGCCGGAGAGCCGGCCACCGTGCGCGGCGACTACTGGAGCGCGCTCGCGACGTTCCACACCAAGCGCGGCGACTTCGCGCAGAGCCTCGACGCGGCCGAGCAGGCCCACGCCGCGTTCTCGGCCGCGCTCGCGGCGGACGACGCCCGGGTCGACGCAGCGGCCTTCAACGTCGGCATCGCGCTCGTCAACCTGCATCGCTTCGACGAAGGCGCGGCGCGGCTCGCCGAGGTCGTCGAGCTGCGCGAGCGCTCGCGCGGGCGCACCGATCGAGCGACGATCGCCGCGCTGGCGATCCTCGGGGTCGCGCTCGTGCATGCGGGCGAGCTCGAGCGCGCCGAGGCGCGGCTGCGCGACGCCGTCGCGCGTGCCGAGTCGAGCGAGGGCGATCGACACCCCGAGCTCGCCTTCGCGCTCGGGGCGCTCGCGGACGTGGCCGCCCGCCGCGGACGGCTCGACGACGCGCGCACGAGTTACCGCCGTGCGCTCGCGATCGCCGAGCGCCGCGAGGGCGCGCTCGGGCCCGAGGTCGCCACGCTGGCGGCCCGGCTCGGTGAAGTGGAGCGCCGCGCGGGCGCGCTGGACGACGCGCATGCCCACCTCGCACAGGCGATCGCGGGCCACGAGCACATGCTCGGCCACGACCACGCGCTGGTCGCCGAGGCCTATCGAATGCTGGCGGAGGTCGAGCTGCTCGCGGCCGATCCCCGGGCTGCGCGCGGCCACGCCCGCGAGGCGCTCGCGATCCTCGAGGCGCTCGCGGCCACGCCCGAGCAGCTCGCGCTCGCACGCACGCCGCTCGAGCAGGCCGAGCGCGAGCTCGCGCGGGCCCGATCGCGCCCGTCGTGATCACCGCCACGGCGCGGGCATGCGCGGGAACTCGTGGGGTGCGGCGCCGGACGGTCGCCACATGCATGACCCGCGCTTGCTCCCCGCCACCACCGTTCTCTTCCGCAGCGTCGCGTTCGCGCTCGGGCTCGCCTCCGCGTGGGCCTGTGGCGCATCGAGCAAGGACGACGCCTGCCCGCAGGGCTCCGACGGCTGCGCGTGTGCGTTCGGATTCTGCGACGACGGCCTCGCCTGCGTCGCCGAGGTGTGCATGTCCATGGGCGCGAGCAGCGAGACGTCCGGGGCAGAGAGCACGGCGGCGTCGTCCGTCACGAGCGATGCGTCGACGAGTACGGCGGCCGACGAGTCGTCCTCGAGCGAAGACGGCGTCGCGTCGAGCAGCAGCTCCGGCGAGCCCCCGAGCAGCGATCCGTTCGTGACCGCCATGGTGGACGGTGTGCCGTCGACGTTCGACATCGATCCGCACGCATACCTCAGCCCGGGCGGCACGCTGCTCGTGGTCGGCAGCGAGTCCGGAGGGCAGGGCGCGGACCTGCTGCTGCGAATCCCGCCGACGGGTCCGGGCGCGCACGCGTGCGTGCTCGAGCAGATCGACGTCGCGATCTACTACACGGTCCAAGGCCCGGCGGGGCCGCTCGAGCTCAGCACGCGGACGACGGGCGAGTGCACGATCGTCGTCGAGGCATCCGGCGAGGTCGGCGAGCTCGTCACCGGCACCTTCGCCGGCGAAGCGCGCTTCCCCGGCGCGATGGAGCTCCCGCCGGTGGTGATCACGGACGGGACGTTCAGCGTGCTGCGCACGCCCGACGAGTGACGCGGTCGCGCATGGTCGCGGCGACCCCCATCGACGCGGTCTTCGAGTCCTGAGCGACTGCTAGAACGGTCGGCCTTCGTCCGTCGCGCGGTGCAGATCGCTGCCGACCTCGTCGACCCAGCCGCGCGCGATCAGCTTCGACAGGAACCTGCCGCGGTGGCCCTCGCCCGGCACGTTGACCTTGCCGACGGTGCGGTTGCACTGGAAGCGCACCCCGGCCGCGCGCAGATCCTCGAGCAGCTCGTCGCCCTCCTCGCCGCGCAGCCAGTGGTAGCGCTCGACATGGGCGAGCAGCGGCACGAAGCCGCGATCCGTCAGCGCCCGCACCGTGGGCCACAGCGCGGGCGGCACGTGCTCGGAGGTCGGGGTCTCGAACAGCACGTAGTGCTCCGGCCCGAACGGCAGGATCTGGCCCGCGGCGATGCGCGCGGGCAACCCCTCGTCGAGGTAGTGCTCGGCGCCCAGCTCGAGCCGGATCGCCAGATCGGCGCGGTCGCGGGCCTGCTCGAGCGTCTCGAATGCGCGGGCGAGGATGTCCGGCGTGTTGTCGTACTTGCCGGGGTACATGTGCGAGGTGCACACCACCGTGCGCGCCCCGGCAGCGCGCAGGATTTGCAGCATTGCGAGCGACATGTCCAGGTCGCGGCTGCCGTCGTCGACGCCGGGGATCGCATGGCAGTGGCAGTCGCGCTCGCGCAGGGCCAGGCCCGTTGCGTTCCCGCTGCGCTTGAACCAGCCGAAGACGTCCACGACCACTCCATAACGTCGCCACGGGCCCGTGCCAGCCGCGGCGCGTGCGGCCCCGGTCCCCTAGCAAGGGCGCGCGCGCTGTCCACCGGCGTCCGCGTGACTCCGCCCCGGGTGCACACACCGTTCATGCCGGCAGAGGCGTTGCGCACCGCTACCGCGGGAGGCAATGCTTGCGCTCGCACCCCGATGCCCTCCGATTCTCGCCCGCCGAGCACTGCTGCTCGCCCCGCGCTCCGTGACCTCGAAGGTGCCGAGGTGTGGGTGCTCGAGGACAGCGCCGTCGATGCCGAGGTGGCGAGACGAGCGCTACCGAGCTGCCGCGTGCGCGTGTTCAACGACGGGGCGATGTTGCTCGAGGAGATCGCACGCAGTCCCGCACCCGACGTGATCGTGCTCGACTGGGAGCTCACCGCGCTGCCGGGCATCGAGGTCTGCCGGTTCCTGCGGCGCATGCACGATCGGCTGACCCTGCCGATCGTCATGGTCACCGGGCACCGCGAAGAGGCGTTCGTCGTCGAAGCGTTCGAGGCCGGGGCCAACGACTACGTCGCGAAGCCCTACGTCGCCGCCGAGTTCGTCGCGCGCGTCGAGTCCGCCGTGCGGACGCGCCGCCTGTACGCGACCCTGCTCGACACCTACGCGCGCCTCGAGCACGAGCGTGGCCTGCTCTCGGCGAGCGAGGGACGCTACCGCGCGCTCGCCGAGTCCGGCGTGATCGGCATCATCGAGAGCGACCTCGCCGGTCGGCTCGTCGATGCCAACGACGCCTACCTCGCCATGGTCGGCCGCACGCGTGCGGAGCTCGTCGCCGGCCACCTGAGCGAGCGCACCGGCAGCAGTCCGCTCGATGCCCGGGCGCTGCGCGAGCTGGTCGAGATCGGCGTCAGCGCGCCGTTCGAGCGCGAGCTGGCACGACCCGACGGCGCGCCGGTCATCGTCAAGGTCGCGGCAGTGCGGGTCGGCCCCCAGTCCGACCGCTGCGTCGGTTACGTGCTCGACGTGACGAACGAGCGCCAGATCGAGGCCGATCGGGCGCGCCTCTACACCGCGGAACGACGCGCGCGCGCCGACGCCGAGCTCGCCAGTCGCATGAAGGACGAGTTCCTCGCGATCGTGAGCCACGAGCTGCGCACGCCGCTGAACGCCGTGCTCGGCTGGGCGAGCATCCTGCAGTCGCGGCTCGCGGTCGACCACGACGCGCAGAAGCCGATCGAGGTCATCCAGCGCAACGCGCGGCTACAGGCGAAGCTCATCAACGACATCCTCGACGTCTCGCGCATCATCTCCGGCAAGGTCTCGCTCGAGGCCCGCGAGCTCGAGCTCTCGACGGTCATCGATCAAGCACTCGACGCGATCCGTTCCGCCGCGGAAGCGAAGGGCGTCATACTCGAGCGCCAGCTCCCGCCCGAGCTCCCCACGCTCACCGGCGACTCCGATCGCCTGCAGCAGGTCGTGTGGAACCTGGTCTCGAACGCGGTGAAGTTCACGCCCGCCGGGGGCCGCGTCTCGCTGCTCGTGCGCAAGGAGCCGGGCCACGTCGTGATCGAGGTCGCCGACGACGGAGCCGGCATCGCGGCCGAGCACCTGCTCGCGATCTTCGAGCGCTTCCGTCAGGTCGACAGCGGCACCACCCGCGCGCACGGCGGGCTCGGGCTCGGGCTCGCGATCGTGCGGCAGCTCGTGGAGATGCACGGCGGCACCGTGCGCGCGCACAGCCCGGGGATCGGCAAGGGCGCGACGTTCACGGTGCGACTGCCCACCACCGCACCCGGTGCAGTCCGCGTCACGCCCAGCATGCGGCCGGTCGCGAGCACGCGCCCGATCGCGGCCGAGCCCGCGAGCACCGACAGGCTGCTCGGCGTGCTGGTGGTGCTCGTGGACGACGAGCAGGACTCGCGGCAGTTCGCCTCGGCCGCGCTGCGCCACGCCGGTGCGGAGGTGGTCGAGTGCGCCGATGCCGACGGTGCGCTCGCGGCGGTGCGCAGCCGCCCGCCCCACGTGCTGGTCAGCGACATCTCGATGCCCCACCGCGACGGCTACGCGCTGATCGAGCAGGTGCGGCTGCTCCCGCCCGACGGTGGCGGGCGCACGGTCAGCATCGCCGTCACCGCACACGCGCGCGAGAACGACGTCGAACGATGTCTCGCCGCCGGCTTCGATCGGCACCTCGCGAAGCCGCTCGAGGCCGGTGCGCTCGTGAGCTGCGTGGCCAGCTGCGTGAGCAACTCAGATCCGCGCGGTGATCGCCGCGGCCATACGATCCAGTGAACAGACCTCGTCCGCGAGGTCGTTCTCGATGATCGCGCGCGGCATGCCGTAGACGACGCAGCTCGACTCGTGCTCCGCGATCACGGCCGCGCCCGCCTCGCGCAGCGCTCGCGCACCCACGAGGCCGTCGTTGCCCATGCCGGTGAGCACCACGCCGAGCGAACGCGCGCCCAGCACGGCGGCCGCGCTGGTGAACAGCGTGTCGACCGAGGGCTGGTGCAGCTCGCCGGGCATGCGCCGGTAGTCGAGCCGGCCGGAGAGCACACCGGCTTCGCGGACGAGCTGGAAGTGGGCGCCGGCGGGCGCGAGCACCACCATCCCGCGCGTCACCGGGATCCCGTCGTGGCCCTCGACGACGCTCAGCGGGCAGAGTGCATCGAGCCGGCGCGCGAACGCCTCGATGTACCCGGGCGGCATGTGCACGACGACGACGATCGGGACGTCGACCGTCTCGGCCAGCCCGGGCAGCACGCGCGTGAGCGCCTGCGGCCCTCCGGTGGAACAGCCGATCAGCACGGCATCGATCGCGCGCGCGGCCGCGGGACGCCGCACGGGCGCGGGGGCCTGTGCGGGCGCGTAGCGCACCTTTGCGGCCGCAGCGAGACGCACGCGATCGAGGAGCTCGTCGGCCAGCTCGTAGAGCCGATCGGTGGCCTGCGTGGTCGGCTTCTCGACGAGGTCGATCGCGCCTGCAGCGAGCGCAGCGGCACCGAGCTCGGTGTCCACGCCGGACGAGCTCACCACCACGACCCGCGGCCCGCCTTCGCGGGGCAGCGCGGCGAGCACGGCGATGCCGTCGAGCCCGGGCATCATGAGGTCGAGCGTCACGACGTCGGGCGCGAGGTTGGCGATCTTCTCCAGCGCCTCGAGGCCGTCTCGCGCGATGTCCACGACCTCGATGTCGCCCGCGCGCTCGAGCACCTGGCGCACGACCCTGCGCGCGAACGCGGAGTCGTCGACGACGAGCACGCGAATTCTGTCCGTCATCGATTCCTCCGATAGAAGAAGGTGCCATCGAGCTCCTCGCAATCGAGCTCGGTGGAGAACCTCATGAGCGATTCGGAGACGCCGACCAACACGGCGCCCCCGGGGCGAAGCGAATTCGCGAGCGCGGACACGACGGCGCCGACCCGCGCGTCGTCGAAGTAGATGAGCACGTGGCGGCACACCACGAGGTCGAAGCGGCCGAGTGCCGTGACCTCTTCCGCGTCGCAAAGGTTGAGGCGACGCAGGTCGATCGCGGCGCGCAGCACGGGCGGGACCACGATCTGCTCGCCCTGGCGCTCGAGCCAGCGCGCGGCGATGTCGAGGCCCTCGCTGCGCAGCGAACGGGGCCGGTGGCGCCCGGACTTCGCCATCGCCAGTGCGCGCTCGCTGACGTCGGTGGCCACGATGTCGCAGCCGGCCAGCAACCCGCGCTCCGCGAGCAGCATCGCGATCGACAGCGGCTCCTCGCCGGTGGAGCACGCCGCGGACCAGATGCGTGCGCGTCGGCCCGTCGCGAGCACGGGCGCGACGATCTGCTCGACCGCGACGGTCAGTGGGCGGAGCTCGCGGAAGAAGTAGGTCTCGTGCACGAGCAACGACTCGATCAGATCGTCGAGCGCGCTGCCGTCCGGGTCGTCGTAGCGGAGGTGATAGTAGTAGTCGAGCAGCGCGTCGAAGCCGCGGTCGCGCGCGTGATCGCCGACGCGCAGGTCGAAGAGAGGGCGCTCGGCGGCACGGTAGTGCAGGCCGACGCGCGCCTCGACCAGCGCCGCGATGAGGGCCTCGACGTGGAATGCGCCCGATCCCACGACCTGCTCAGTTCTGCAGCGCCGACGCGATGACGCGGCGGACCTCGGGATCCGGGTCGTTCACGAGTCG
>CAZFKC010000168.1:0-13711 GCA_964519175.1 uncultured Nannocystaceae bacterium | reverse complement strand
GCGACCGCCCGCGCCCCCGCGACCGCTCCCGCAACCGCCCGCGCTCGACCGCTCGCCCGTCGCCCACGGCCTTTGCACACTGCCGCGCCGCGCCGCCGCGGTTGCGCGCGCGCGGCCGCTACACGCCGAGGAGCTCGCGCACGCTGCCGGTCACTGCGGTCGTCGGCAGGCACATCCGCGCGCCGGCCGAGCGGGCGCTCTGGCGGATCTCGTCGGTCGGGGCGTCGTGCACCGCGATGATCTGCACGCCGGCGTGTTGCGCCGCGAGCTTCTCGATCACCTTCGCAGCGTCGACGTCCGGCACCGTCAGGCTGAGGATCACGTACTGCGGCGGCGCCGACTGGGCGACCAGCAGCGCATCGGCGCCGGTCGTCGCCGTGAGCACCTCGACCTGCGGATCGCTCGAGGCCAGCTCGTCGCGCACGCGCGCGCGGAAGTCCGCGTTCTGCGTGACGATGAGCACCTTCGGCGACTCCTCGCGCGGCGTCGCGTGGCGGCCCACGCCGTTGCCGAGCTCGCGCAGGTGGAACGCATCGATCACGTGCCGCCGCACCTCGGTGACGTCGAGCGGCTTGCGCAGACATGCCGCCGCGCCGGCGCCCAGGATCCGCTCGGTGTTCGCCTCGGTGTAGTAGCCGGTGATCGCGATGACCTCGGTGTTCGTGGTCGCCGGATCCTTCTTCAACCGGTTGCACACCTCGAAGCCGTCGACGCCCGGCATCATGAGATCCAAGAAGATGAGCTGCGGACGGAACGCGACCACGAGCCGTCCGGCATCGAACGCGTCCTTCGCGACCTCGACGTCGAACTTGTGGTTCAGCTCCTTCACGACGTCGCGCACGAGATCGAGCACCACCGGCTCGTCGTCCACGACGAGGATGCGCCCGACCTCGGTGCCGGTCGGCAGGTTGAACGGGATGCCGCGCTCGCGACACACGCGCTCGAGATCGTCGCGGCGCACGCGGCGGTGCCCGCCGACCGTCTTGAACGCGGGGATGAGCCCGTCTTCGATCCAACGGATCACGGTGGTCGGAGTGACGCAGCAGATCTTCGCGACGTCGTGCGTCGAGTAGGTGTCCTTCACCGGTGTACGGCCGCGAGCCATCGCGTCACTGTCCTTGATGGGGGCCTGATGGGGCGCCTTGGCGGGTCTTGCCATCGGAGCTCGGGGGGGAGGCGGGAAGGGTCACGGTGAACAGCGCCCCTTGTCCCGGGGCGGACTCGACGACGATGTCGCCGCCGTGGTCTTGTACGATTCCGTACGAGATGGCAAGCCCGAGGCCGGTGCCCTTGCCGATCTCCTTCGTGCTGAAGAACGGATCGAAGATGCGGGGCTGGATCTCCCTCGGGATCCCGTGCCCCTCGTCCGCCACGGTAAGGCTGGCCCCCCCATCCTGCAACCGCTTTAGGCCCACCCGGACGGTACCGCCCCTCGGCATCGCGTCCACCGCGTTGGACAAGAGGTTCAGCACGACCTGCTCGAGCTGGTCCGCGTCGCCCCACACGCTCGCCTCGGCGTCGAGCTCCCGGATCATCCGGACGTTGTGCATGCGCCACTGGTACTCGCCGATCGCGAGCACGCGGTCCACGAGCGCCGAGAGATCGACCTTGCGGCGCACCCCGCCGTCCTGCTGCCGCGAGAACAGCAGCACGCCCTCGACGATCTTCCGGCAGCGCTCACCGCTCTGGGCGATCTTCTCCACCCGCTCGCGCACCTCGGTGGGCAGCGGCTTCTCGAGCAGCAGCTTGCTGTAGCCGACCACGCCGGACAGCGGGTTGTTGATCTCGTGGGCGATGCCCGCGGCCAGGAGGCCGACCGCGGCCAGCTTCTGCGAGCGGAGGATCTGCTGCTCGAGCGCCCGGCGGTCGCGCAGATCGAGCCCGACGAGCACCGCGCCGCGGATGCCCGCGCCCGGCCCGTCGCCCTCGCGCAGCAAGCGACCCTCGAGGTGCAGCGGGAGCTCCGCCCCTGCCCAGGTGGACAGCGCCAGCTCGCGCGTGACGCCGCCCTCGCGCACGAGCGTCGCCCACAGCTCCGCCCAGCGGGCCGGATCGACGGCCGGCGCGACCTCGACGCCGAAGCGACGGCCGATCGCCGCGTCGGCCGAGATGCCGAGCAGCTGCTCGCTCGCACGATTCCAGGTGACCACGCGCCCGTGCTCGTCGACGGTGTCGATGAGCACCGCGCTCTGATCGAGCACCATCGCCTGGTACGCGACGAGCTCGCGCGTCGCGAGGCTGAGCAATGCACCGTCGAGGCCGAGCCCGAGCTGCCCCGCGACGGCCCCGACGAGCGCGCGGTCGCGGGCGTCCCACGGCATCGTGGCCGCGCGACCGAGCAGCAGCTGACCGACGACGCCCGACGAGCCGCGCAGCGACACCCGCAGCGCAGCGCGCACCTCCGGCATCGCCCCGAACGCGGCGCGCATCGCCTCGGACTGCGGGTCGACGTCGTCGACACCACGCGTGTCGCTGCTCGGCACGGCCGCCGCGTCGATCGTGCTCTCGCGCGCGACCCGGCCGCCGCGCAGCGTCCAGCGCTGCCAGTGGCCGGCCGCACCCTCGCCCTGGCGCGCGAGCACGACGACGTGCGGCGCATCGATCGCGCCCCCGAGGGCGGTGCACGCGGCCGCGACCGCTTCGCGCGGATCGGCCGACGACACCCACGCGCGATCGACCTGCGCGATCACCCGCTCCTCGAACTCGCGACGCCGACGCTCGCGGAGATCGCGGACGAGCACCACCGCGGGACCCGAGCCCGCCGCGATGGAGAGCTCGACCGGCAGCGTCTCGCCGTCGAGCCGTCGCAGCACCAGCTCGCCCTGCCAGCTGCCGCCCCGCGCGAGCGTGAGCGCGCGCGTGAGCGTCGCGACTGCGGTGCCCTCGACGAGCTCGAGCACGCTGCGTCCGACCACGCCCTCGCCGAGCAACGCACTGCCGGCGGGGTTGCTGTGCACCACGCGGGCGTCGGCATCGACGAGCAGCACGCCTTGATCGAGCGCATCGAGACCGCGGGTGACGGCGAGCCCGAGCTCGGTCTCCGCAGAGACCTCGTCGGCGCGCGTCGGCAGACACGACAGACCCACGTGGCCGCCGGCGAGCTTCACCGCGCGGATGCGAGACGACGCACCGGGCCCGAGCCGCGCGACGAGCACGGCATCGATCGCGAACGCACTGCCGACGTCGCGCTCGCGCAGGCCCAGGAACGCGCGCCCGAAGCCCTCGCGCTCGGACGCGCGCCCGATCCAGCCCAGGAAGGGCTCGCCGTCGATCTGCGCCGCCGGTCGCTGCAGCAGCTCCGCGAACGCCCGGTTGTGCCACGTGACGAGCCCGGCGCGATCGAGCATGCACGCCGCGATCGGCAGCGCGTCGGCCATGCTCGCGTGCAGATCCACCGGCGGCTCGACCGATGCCTCGGATGCGGTCGCGCGCGCGCCCGCGGAGGACGGCGGGCCCGCGCGGGGCGGCGGCGGCGATGGTGGCGACGGCGACATGGAGCGAGCGCCGGCGCCGCGGGTCTGCGCGGCGAACGAACGCGCGCGTGCGCCTCTTCGAGGGGAGGCCGAGGGGGAATTCGAGGCGAACCGTGCGGCGAAGGGCGCATGCCATCGTACCCGCAAGCGGCGCGTCGTGGTACCCCTTGCCACGATCGCGTGAGCTTCGAGCTGCACTCCTCCCCCACGGGGCCCGCGCCCGCACCACGCCCTGCGGCCACCTGCGTGGTGCTGCGCCGACGCGCGGCCACGCACGAGTGCTTCATGCTCGTGCGCAGCAGCAAGAGCCCGTTCATGCCGCAGGCGCTCGTGTTCCCCGGTGGTCGGCTCGACGAGGCCGACGGCGCGGTCGACGACGACGCGAGCTGGACGAACGCGGCGCGCCGCGAGTGCGTCGAAGAGGCCGGGCTCGCGCTCGACGGCGTCGCGCTGGAGTGGTTCGACACGTGGTGCACGCCGTCGGCCGAGCCGCGACGCTTCCTCGCGCGCTTCTTCCTCGCCGAGCTCGATCACGACGGCGCCACGGCGCAGGCCGACGGCCACGAGACCGAGGACGGGCGCTGGTGGACTGCGACCGAGGCGCTCGCGGCGTGGCGCAGCGGCAACGCCGATCTGCCGCCACCGACGCTGTGCACGCTCATGCTGCTCGACACGCTCGGCGTCGCGGGGCTGCGTGCGCGCGCCGACGCGGCGCTCGCCCAGCCGATCCTGCCCAAGGCCGTGCTCGAGGGCAGCGAGATCCAGGTGGTGATGCCGCACGATCCCGGCTACGCGGCGCTCACCGGTGCGGCCGCGCCGGCACCGGCCCGCGTGCACGCGCTGCCGATGCGCTTCGCGAGGCGCGACAACCGGTGGGTGCCGTGCTGAGCCGCGTCGCGCCGCTCGTCGCCGTGCTCGCGCTCGCGTGCGGCTCGGACAAGCGCAGCGAGGCCGACGCGCCGTCGGCCGGCGAGGATACGCCGACGCCCGCCGTGCCCGAGCCGACGAAGCCCGCCGAGCCGAGCACCCGCGCGAGCGCGCTGCTCGAGTGGCTCGATCCCGACGCGGTGATGGTCGCGTTCTCGCGGCTGCCGGCCGAGCTCGACGCCGACGCGTTCGCGACCGTGTTCGCGATCCCGCCGAAGGCCGCGCGGCTGCTGCAAGACGCCGCCGGCATCGAGGAGGCGCTCGATGCCGTGCTGCCTGCGGAAGCACCGCGCCCCTCCGAGTGGCTCGGCCCCGAGTCGCTCGCGATGGCGTCGATGCTCGGCTCGGGCACGTACGTCGTGCGCCCGCTCGTGCGCCCACGCGCCGAGGTCGCGCTGCTGCTGCAAGGCGCACGCATGCGGCCGCAGGAGGTCGAGGGCTTCACGATGCTCGTGCCCGAGGGGCCCTTCCCGTTCCGCATCGTGTTCCTGCGCGACGACGTCGTCGCGTTCGTGCCGGTGCGCGAGATCGGCTCGGGGCTCGGTCCGCTCACCGCGGGTCGCGACCTGCCTGCGGGTGCGGCCGAGCGCGAGCTCGTCGCCGTGCTCGAGCAGGAACCCGACGCCGCGCTCGAGCTCTACGCCGCCGGGCCGCTGCTGCACTTCGATCTCGGCACCGACCTGCTGCAGTTCGCGGTGCGTGCCCGCAAGTGGCAAGGTGGCGGGCTCGACGTCGAGCTGCGCATGCAGCCCGACGGCGATGCGGCCTCGGCCGCCGACGCGCTGGCGAAGCGCGACGTCGGGCTCGAGAGCGCGGCGATCCGCGCGCTCTGTGGGCGCGTCGCGTTCGGCATCGACGGCGACTTCGTCGAGGGGCGGCTGCAGCTCACCGCCGAGGACGTCGCGGTGATGAAGGTCCGCCGGTGATCCGCGCCACGCAGCTCGTGCCGATCGTGCTCGCGCTCGGCTGCCCGCGCACGCCCGAGCCCACGCCACCCGACGATCCGGCGACGACCGACGCGGACGCCGTCCCCGTCGCGCCCACGTGTGGCGACACGACCACGCTGATCGTCGACCCCGCGGTGACGCTGCCGCACCACGCCACGGTCGCCGCGCTGCTCGAGCTCGGCGATCCGGCGCTCGACGCCGCGCTCGTCCGACTGTCGGAGCACGCGCGTGGCGAGCAGACCGCGATCCCCGTGCGCTCGGCGTTCTCGATCGCCCAGTGGAGCTGGGAGGCACCGCTCGTGCGCGCGACCTTCGAACGTCTGGGCTTCGTCGCGGGCGAGCTCGCGGCGGTGCACACCGACGACGCGCCTCCGCTGTGGATCCTGCCGCTCGGCTGCGAGCTCGCGCGCGCGATCGAGACGCTGTCCCGCGACGCGCAGCTCACGGTCAAGGACCTCGGCGACGCCGTCATCGCGACGCCGCGTGCCGGCTCGGCGTTCGCGTTCGACGTCGTGCTGCGCAAGGACGCCGCACTGCTCGTGGCTGCGGGTCGGGGTCGCGACGCGCTCGCGGCGTGGCGCGAGCGGGCGAGCGTCGACGGCGGGGCGATCGTGGTGCCCGGGGTCGTGCTGGCGGAGATCGAACGCGCGCCGATCCGCATGCTCGTGCGTCCGAGCGGTCTGGTCGCGCCCGACGCGACCAGCACCCACGCGGCGGAGCGCCGCTATCGCGTCACGGCCGACCGCGTGCTCGCGCTCGACGAGCCGGGCGCCGGCGCTGGCTCCTGATCGGCACGTACGCCCGCATGCGCCGGCAGCGGGGCCGACCGGCTCGCGGGAACCCGGCGCGGGGGCCATCCGTGGCACGCGCGAGCGGGCGCGATCGGTCGATCGCCCCGCACCTGGTGTGATACCGTGCCCTCGATTCCAAGGAGCATCGTCCCCGTGAACCTCGTGCGCAGCGTACTCGCCCCGACTCTCGTCATCGCAACGTCTCTCGTCTTGGCGCTCGGCGCGACGGCATGCAAGAAGGACAAGCCCGAAGGCACGAACCCACCCGACGGTGGCAGCGGCGGAACCGTCGCGAGCAGCGGTGGCGACGGCGGCAGCTCGGCCGAAGGTGGCGCGGCCGAAGGTGGTAGCGCCGAAGGTGGCGGCGAGCCGGCCGGCGAGAAGCCGAAATCGTGCGATGCGGAGACCGCGGATCGTCCGACCACGCTGTTCGGCGAGACCGTCTTCATCCGGCCGCCGATCAACGTCGCGCTCGTCGAGGACAACCCCACGATGGCGGTCGCGCAGGTGTCGGGCGGCTTCGTCTCGGCCTGCAAGGCCACCGTCGACCGCATGAACCTCATGGTCTTCCAGGCCGAGAAGAAGGGCGAGAAGAAGAAGTCGCCCAAGGACTGGGCCGACGAGTTCATCGACGTCTACCTCGCGAAGGGCGGGTACACCGGCGGCACCAAGGGCACGCCGATCGTCGACACGCAGACGGACTTCGACATCTCGGTCGAGTACCCGGCCTCGGGCGGACAGCCCGCGAGCGTGCTCTACATCGCGGTGCGGCGCCGCTTCGAGAACATCTTCGCGATCGTCTACCAGACACGCCCCGACGAGTACCCGCTGCTGAAGCCGACCTTCACCGCGTCGGCCGGCACGCTGCTCGTGAAGCCGCCCGGCTGATCGGCATCCGCATTTCTCGCCGCGGCCACGCGGCCTGCGCCCGCCCGGCTTGCGCCCGGCGGGCGCATGCGTTACACCGCTGCACGCTCGTTCCGGCCACGTACGACCCCATCGTCCAGAGGCCTAGGACGCTGGCCTTTCAAGCCGGTAACACGGGTTCGAATCCCGTTGGGGTCGCCACTCTCACTGCCAGCCGAACGCCGGCCGGGCGCGCTCTTCGATCGCACGGGCCTGTAGCTCAGCCTGGTAGAGCAGCGGACTTTTAATCCGCGGGCCGCGGGTTCGAATCCCGCCGGGCTCACCGTCGCGACGCTTGGGATGCTTCGAGGAGCGCGCTGCCCCGCGGCTGCTACGCTCGCGCGCGATGCTGCTGCCGGCGGTCACGCTCGCCGCGTGGCTCGCCCCCGCCGACGACGAGGTGGCGAAGGACCGCGCCACGATCGAGTGGATCGCACCCGACGTGTGCCCGACGAACGCCGACGTCGATGCGCTCGCGGAGCGGCTGTTGCTCGCGGCCGATGGCACCATCGCCGCGCGTGCGGAGATCGTCGCGCACGCCGGACGCTTCGCGCTCGCGCTGACGATCGACGGCGAGGCACGCACGTTCGAGGCCGACGAGTGTGCTGCGCTGGCGCAGCTCACCGCGTTGCTCGTCGCGCTCGCGGCCGATCCGCTCGCCGTCGCGCAGCAGGCCGTGCCGCTCGCGGTCGCGCCACCACCCATGCGCGTACCGTCGCCGGGGCCATCCGCAGCGCCCCTCGCCACGTCGCCGCCGATCGAGCGTCGCGAGGACGACCGCATCGCGCCGGCGGACCCGCGCACGACGACGCGTGCGAGCGCGGGCCAGGGTTGGATCGGCGTGCATGCGATCGCCGGCCTCGCGCAGCTGCCCGGGCTCGACGCCGGCCTCGGGATCGCGGCCGCCTACGGTCGGCGGCGCTTCGCGATCGAGCTGCGCGCGAGCTGGCTGTCGCCGCGCTCCGTCGCGATCCCCGGCTTCGATCGCGCGACGGCGACGATGACGGCCGTCGATGTTTCGCCGCGCGCCTGCGGCGTGCTCGGCCGACGTGCGCTGCGGGCCGCACTCTGCGGAGGCCCGGAGCTGGGGGCCGTGATCGCACGCGCCCACGACGTCCGCGAGCCCGACACCACCACGTCGCTGTGGCTCGCGCTCGTGGCCGCGCCCGGCGTGCACTGGTACGTGCATCGCCGCGTCGCGCTGCAGCTCGGTGCGGATCTCGTGCTCGCCCTCGTTCCGCCTCGCTTCGCGCTGCGCGACGACGCCGCGCGCACGGTGGGCACCGGCAGAGGGGGCCTGCGCGCGTGGGCCGGGCTCGCGGTGCGCTTCGGGGATCGCTGAGCTCGACGACGCCGCGACGAGGTTCCCAGGTAATTCCCACCGCCGGCTCGATCAGCCCCGCAGGATGGGGAGACTATGGGATCCGGCCGTGGATCACCCCGCATCGCTCCGCGCAGGCGGCCGCCGCGCGTTCGCCCAGCTCTACCGCGACGAGTTCGCCTTCGCGTGGCGCGCGTTGCAGCAGCTCGGCGTGCCCGCGGCCGATTGCGAGGACGCCGTGCACGACGTGTTCCTCACCGCGCACCGGCGCTGGGCGACGCAGCGCGAGCCCGATCGTCAGCGCGCGTGGCTGGCCGGCATCGTGCGACGCATCGCGTGGCGACACCGCCGGGCGCTGCAACGGCGCGAGCGCAAGCTCGCCGCGATCGCACGCGCCGAGCCGAGCACGCGCAGCCTCGACGAGGAGCTCGCGCGTCGCGAAGCCTGGGCCGAGCTCGTGCAGTTCCTCGACGCGCTCGACGAGCCCAAGCGCGCGGCGTTCGTGCTCGGTGAGCTCGAGGCGCTCGGTCGGATCGAGCTCGGCGCTGCGCTCGGCGTCAACCCCAACACCGCCTACTCGCGGCTGCTCGCGGCGCGCGGATCGTTCGCGCGGCACTTCGGTGCGCGGGGCGAGGAGGCGTGCCGGCAGCTCGTCGTGCGGGCGGCCGAGCACAGCGAGCCCGCACCCGCGGCCGAGGCGCGCTGCTGGGGCGCGCTCGCCGGGCTCCTCGGCGGCACTGCGGGCACGAGCACCCTCGCGATCGGCTGGGGCGCGATCGCGGCGGTCGTCGTCGCGGGGCTGGCCTCGACGCTCGTCCCCGTCGCGGCGCCGGTGCGGGCGAGCGCGATCGCAGCGACCGAGGCGACGCCATCGAAGCCGCTGCCGAGCTCGACCGTCGCGCAGGCGCAGCCGGCCGTGCCGGCGCCCGTCGAAGCCGAGGTGGCATCGACCACCGAGGCCCGCCCACGCGCGACGCCGCGGCCCATCGCCGAACGCACGGATCGCGGTCGCACGTCCGGCGATTCGGACGAGCCGCCCGCGCCATCGCCGATCGGCGACGAGATCGCGCTGCTGGTCGCGGCCCGCGAAGCGCTCGTCGCCGGCGATCACGACGGCGCACGCCGACGGCTGGCCGAGCACGAGCGCCGCTTCGGCACCGCGACGACGCTCGACGACGTGCGCAGCGAGCTCGAGCGCGAGCTGTCCCAGGCCCCGATCACCCCCGCGAAGAGCGGAGACTGATCGAGGCATGGACCGTCGAACCTCCCTGCTGCTCGCCTCGTGCATCTTCGCGTTGCCGTCGTGCTCGCTCGGCCCCGGCTTCATCGGCGAGACCGCGGAGGGCAGCGGCGAAGGCGGGGCCGGTGGCACGAGCACGAGCACCACGGGCGATGGTGCCGCGGACAGCACGGGCGCCGAGCCGTACGACACCGCGGGCGCACCGGGCGAGTGCTCGTCGCCGTGCGTCTGGAATGTCGCCCTCGACGAGGCCGAAGCCGCGGACGAGCTCGACGTGCACCTGGCGCTCGAGCCCGACGGCTCGCCCGTCGTGGTCGTCGGCGTGCCGGGAGCTTTCGTCGCGCAGCGCCTCGACGGCTCCGGTCAGCCGCGGAACCCACCCGTCGTGCTCGAGGACGTGCCGGCCGACGACGCGGGACTGTTCCAGTTCGACATCGGGCCCGACGGTGTCGTTGCGCTGGGATGGGGACGCAGCCCCGACGGCTTCTGGGTGCAGCGACGCACGCCGGACGTCGGCGCCGCGCTCTGGACCGTCGAGCACCCCGGCGCGACCGGCAACGGCGGCGACGCGCCGACCGAAGAGCTGCGCGCGCTCTTCGTCAGCGAGGCCGGCGGGATCTGGGCGGCGTACGCGACCGTCGATGGCTTCGATCCCGATCTCGTCGTGCATGCCTACGACCGTGACGCCGAGACGCAGTGGACCGCGCGACTGGAGAGCGACGGCCAATACGACTGGCCATCGCTCGCGGAGGACGCGGGCGGCACGCTGCTCGCGTGGTCGACCGGCAGCAGCCTGCGGACGCACGTGCGCGCGTGGCGACTCGATCAATCCGGAGCGATCGTCCAGCTCGACGGCCAGGCCGCGGGCGAGCTCGTGAGCCCCGCGGTCCGCGTGGGCTCGGGCTGGATCTTCGCGAGCGTGATCGAAGACGGCGAGGTCGACAGCTCGGCGCTGCAGCGCGTCGACGAGATGCTCACGCCGACGCCTGCGGTCACGGACTATCCGTCGCCGCCCATCGCATGGTTGCAGCCGCGGGTGCTGGCCGCCGTCGGTGATCGCAGCGCTGTCTTCACGCTCGCCGAAGCGGATACCGACTACGTCATGGAGCTGCGCGTCTACGCGGAGAGCGGCGCGCTCGAGCAGGTCCACGGCGTCGGTGAGGCCGCGGGCACGCAGCTCGGCGACATCTACGACGTCGAGGTCGCGGCCGATGGCAGCCTGTACGCGTTGGGGACGAATCGCGACGCCACGCAGCACTTCCAGCTCTGGCTGCGCCGCTTCGAGCTCTGACGCGGCCGCGGGGCTGGGCAGGCGCGCGGCGATCCGGCAAGCTCGACCGCATGCAGCGCTGCTCGCCCGTCGTCGTCGCCATGCTCGCGCTCGCGTGTGGCGACGGCGGCAGTGCGAGCGACACGGGCACGTCGAGCTCCGGGGACACGTCGAGCGGCGCCGCCGACGAGAGCTCGACGAGCGCAGGACCGAGCGACGAGCTCGCGCACGGGATCGTCGAGCTGCAGCTCGACCGCGCGCTCGACCAGACCGCGATGCCCTACGCCGGCACGACCCACGTCGTCGTGACGCTGCAGTACCGCGAGTGTCTGGTCGCGTTCTACGACGCGCATCCGGAGCTCCGGGAGGAGGGCCCGGCCGGCCCCGGGATCTTCGGCGGTGCGGACCAAGGCGGCGAGGGCTGGCGCGATCGACTCTGCGTCGACGGCGATGGCTTCGTCGCGTGCACGATCGAGTCGATCGAGCAGCAGCTCGACGTCGTGCCGCAGCTCAGCGTGCGCTACGCGGTCACGACCGACATGCTCGAGGAGCAGCGGCTGCGCTTCGGCCCGCTGCCCACCGCGGCAGCGGCGATGTGCGGCGCGGGGCTGCTGCCCTCGGTCCGCGTCGGCGGTGGCGATGCCGTGCACGGCGAGGCGGCCGACGGCTCCACGATCTGGGGGGCGGCCGCCTACTCGCCCGCGGAGGCCGCGACCGACATGGGACCGATCATCCGCGTCACCCCCGAGGGCTGAGGCGGATCGCGTGGCATCATGGGCCCGCATGCGCCGCCCTGCCCCCGCCGCCTGGTTGCTCGCGTTCGTGATCGGCTGTGCCCCGAGCGGTGAAGGCGAGGGCTCGAGCGCAACGACGGCGAGCGAGACCGACCCGAGCGAGACCGGCACGCTCGGCACCACCGCGGCGAGCTCGAGCTCCGGCGAGTCGGTCGACTCGACCGGCGGCCCCACCGGGCTCACCCACGGTTACGTGAAGCTCGAGCTGCTGCGCGGCCAGAGTCAGGCCGACGATCCGTTCGTCGGCACCGCGACCGTGATCGCGGTGTTGCAGTACCGCGAGTGTCTCGGCGCGTTCTACGACGGCCATCCCGAGCTGCGCCAGGACGGCACCGAGGGCGCGGCCGTCTTCGGCGGCAGCGAGCTGGGTGGCGAGGGCTGGCTGGATCGGTTGTGCACGCCGATGCTCGACAGCCAGCTGCCGTGCACGGTCGAGGCGATCGTGCAGGACGTCGATATCGTCGATCAGCTCACCGTCGTCTACCAGGTGTCCGGCGCGCTCGAGGGCGGCGTGCTGCTGTTCGGACCGCTGCCGAACGAGGCGCTGGCGGAGTGTGTCGGCGGCGTGTTGCCCGTGGTCGCGCCGGCCGGAAGCGGAGCGTTGCGCGGCAACGCGGACAACGGCGCGCAGATCTGGGGCACCGAGTCGTACAGCCCGGCCGAGGTCGCGACGAACCAGGCTGCACCGCTGCAGATCTTCGCCGCGGCGGTCGGGGGCTGATCATGCGGCGCCTCGCGCTCGCGATCCTCGTCCTCGGCGCGTGCGGGCCCCGACCCGCGGCCGCGCCCACCGTCGCGCCGACGACGGACGCGCCCGCATCGCGAGCCGCGGCGCAACCCGCCGCGGATCCGAACGCGCCGATCGATCTCTCCGCCGATCTCGAGAAGCTGCGGGCCGACGCTGGCGTGCCGGCCCTGCTCGCGATCGTGATCGATCGGGAACGCGTGGTGGCGCAGGGAGCCACGGGCGTGCGTCGCATCGGCGCCGCGCCGAAGGTCGCGATCGGCGACGCCGTGCACCTCGGCTCCGACACGAAGGCGATCACCGCGTTCGTCGCGGCGCGCCTCGTCGAGGCCGGCGCGATCGGGTGGGACACGACCGCCGAGGCGGTGTGGCCCGAGCTGAAGAAGCGGATGAACCCGAAGCTGCGCAAGGTGACGCTCGAGCAGCTGCTGCAGCACCGTGCGGGTCTGCCCGCCAACGTCGCCGACGCGTCCCTGCTCCCCCGGCTCGCCGATCGCTCGCTCGTCGAGCAACGCCGCGTCGTCGTCGAGGCCGCGCTCGCGGGCAAGCCCGTGCACGAGCCCGGCACCGTGTTCGAGTACTCGAACACGGGCTACATCCTCGCCGGCGCGATGTTGGAGACCGAGACGGCGAAGAGCTGGGAGGAGCTCGTGCGCGAGCACGTGCTCACGCCCTTCGCGATGTCGAGCTGCGGCTTCGGGCCGACCGCGACGCAGAGCGCACCCGATGGCGTGTGGGCCCACGCCGGCAAGGCGCCGCAGTACCTCGCGGTCGAGCTCGACAACCCCGCGTACCTCGGCCCCGCCGGCACGCTGCACTGCTCGCTCGGCGACTGGGCGGCGTTCGTGCGCCGCCAGCTCGTGCGCGACGAGACGCTGCTCTCCGCCGACACCTGGGCGCGACTGCACCGACCGATGCCGCTGCCCGACAAGCCCGGCGGCTATGCGATGGGCTGGGGGATCACGGAGCTGCCGTGGGCGAAGGGCACCGTGCTCGCGCACGACGGCAGCAACACCATGAACTACGTGGGTGCGATGCTGCTGATGGATCAGGGCGTCGCGGTGTTGGTCGCGAGCAACGCGGGCGACGAGGCCGCGCAGCGCGTGGTCGTCACCTCCGTGCTGGGCCTCGCGCAGCGCTTCGGCAGCCCGCCCGGGCGCTGAGAGGCTGACAGCCGATTGCGTGGCTCGCGGGTAGCGTGAAGCGTCCAGCGCGAAGCGTCCAGCGCGAAGCGTCCAGCGTGAAGCGTCCAGCGTGAAGCGTCCAGCGTGAAGCGTCCAGCGTGAAGCGTCCAGCG
>CAZFKC010000167.1:10626-13797 GCA_964519175.1 uncultured Nannocystaceae bacterium | reverse complement strand
GAGCGGGGGTCCCAGGTCGGGGTGCTCGACATGCCGCTGCCCGTGAACATGCGGCCGAGCACCTCGCCGGTGGCGGGCTCGAACGCGACGAGCCCGAGATCGGAGTGCGTCACCACGATCGTGTCGCCCGCGACGAGCGGCGCGGAGACGCTGCCCGGATCGAGCTGCGTGCGCCACAGCGAGCGGCCCTCGCGATCGAGCGCGAAGACGCCTTCGAGCGACGACGAGACCAGCAGCGAGCCGCCCGGCCCATCGACCACCGCGCTGCCGCCCTCGAGCGGAAAGCGCCACTTGCGAGCGCCGTCCTCGAGCGCGAGCGCGTGCACGCCCGTCGACTGGCCCACCACGTAGAGCGTGTCCGTCTCGGGATCCGGCAGCGGCGTCGAGTCGCAGTCGACGAAGTTCGGCGTGTCCGTCGCGCCCACCGTGCCGATCCACAGCGCCTCGCCGGAGCCGGCCGACAGCGCGACCACCTTGCCGTTGTCGAAGCACGCGTAGATCGTGCCCGGATCGCCCGCCGTCGGATCGACCGCCGGTACGAACGCCAGCCCCGCGTGGCCGAGCACCGTGAAGTCGGTCTGCAGCTCCTGCTCGTACTGCCAGCGCCACGCGCCCGTGCGAGCGTCGAGCGCGAACACCTGGTCGCGCGAGTTGACCATGTACACGACGCCCTCGACCACCACCGCCGGATTGCGGATGCGACCGTCGGTCGGGTAGCTCCAGCGCTCCTTCGTCGTCACGGGATCGATCGAGAACAGCGTGCCGTTGTCGGTGCCGACCAGCAGGTGCTCCGCGTCCTCGGTGCGCGCGAGCACGGGCGGGCTCGACACCGGGCCGCCCAGCGGCAGCTCCCACACCACCTCGCCGTCCGCCTCGGCGAGCGCGAGCAACGAGCCCTCGCGGCTGCCGACGTAGACGAGCCCGCGCTCGGGATCGACGCCCACGCTGCCGAACTCGTCGGGCCGCAGGATGAAATTGTCGGGCAGCGTCACCTGCCGCATGATCGACACGGTGCCGAGCCGACGCGCACCGTCGTCGCCCTCGGGGTAGATCGGCGGCGGCTCGTTGCCGGTCGCACAGCCGGTCGCACCGGCGCTCGCACACGCGGCCGCGAGCACGAAGCGCGAGCACGCGTGGCGGAGCGAGCTCACTCTTGAACCAGTCCGCCGAGCGGACCGCCCGGGCCCCCGAGCGGCTCGGGCGGAACGGCGCTGGGATCGAGCGCGCCGAGGTGCTCGCGCACTTCGTTGCGGGCGATCGAGCGCTCGGTCAGCGGGAACTCGGCGGCGTACTGCTTGTAGACCGTGATCGCCTCGTCCTTGCGGCCGAGATCCTCGAGCAGCCGCGCGCGCTGGTAGAGCGCCTGATCGCGGTAGAAGTCGCCCTCGGCCCCCGCGAGCTTCTCGAGCTCGGCGAGCGCACCGTCGGTGTCGCCGGACGCCTCGAGCGAGAGCGCGAGCCCCTCCTTCGCGAGGTAGGCGAGCTGGTGGCCGTCGCCGGCCTTGGAGAGGAACTCGCGGAAGCCGGCCTGCGCGGAGGCGAAGTCGCCCTGCTCCTGCGCCGCTGCGGCGCGCACGAGCACCGCGAGCGTCGCGGCCTTGCTGCTGTCACCGGCGAGCTCGGCGAGCGCCTCGTCCACGTTGCGCTGCAGCTCTTCCTTGTCGCGCGCGAGGGGGATCCGCGGGGGATGCTTGCCGAGCTGCGCGACCGCCTGGGGATCGACCTTGCCGCGGGCACGCCACGCGGTGGCGACCGCGAGCATGCGGGTCGAGGCCGCGGTCTTCTCCGCGGTCGCGCCTCGCCACCAGATCCCGCCCGCGATTCCGCCGGCGATCAGCACGAGCACGCCGACGACGAGCGGCCCGCGCTTGACGGCGGTGCGGCCGGCATCGCGGACCCCTTGCTGGAACGCGTCGGGGGCGGCCCCCGTCTCCGGCTGGCTGCGCTTGACCCGGGCACGGTTCCACTTCGGCAGATCCATGCGATCCGGCGAGTCGCCGGTGCCGTCGGGCTGGCCGGAGGAAGGCGCAGCGGGGTCGCCCTTGGGCTTTTCGTCGTCGCTCACGATCGGGCTCTTCCGGCGAGAGTCGTACCGTAAGGGCGGCGCGCGTGTCCATCGCCGTGGTGCCCCGCGGGTGCAGGCGCCCGCGCCGTGGGCTGCCGGTATACTGCGCGCGTGCAGCAACGGTCGTCCGACGGGCGGAAGCGGCCGATCCGGTCCGCCCTGCTCGCTGCGGCGCTGGGGATCGCTGCGCCGGGCGAGCTGCGCGCAGCACCCTTGCGCACGAGCTCGCCGCGCACGCCGGCCCCGAGCGCGCGACCGCAGGATCCCGACCGCGCGGCCTTCATGCGCGCGCCGGCGGGCCAACCCCCGACCGACGATCGCAAGAAGGACGGACCGTGGGCGAGCGGCGCGTCGTCGCGTCGTCGCGTGGCGTTCGCAGTCTCGCCGATCTACGCGGCCTACCGCATGGCGTTCCTCGGTCGCACGCCGCGGCCGATCCGCGGCGGCGGGCTCGGCCTCGATCTCGACGTGCTGATCTACCACCCGGTGTCGCTGCGCGTGTCGGCGTCGTACACGGGCCACCGGGTGCAGGACGCGTTCACGAAGAGCGGCGACGATCCGCCGAAGCTCTCGGCGCGCGGCGGCACGCTGCACACGGTCGACTTCGGCGGCGCGGTGGTGTTCTCGATGGACCTCGGCCGCGCGCGCCCGCTGCTCGAGGCGGGCATCGGGGGGATGTTCATCCGCACGCCGAGCGCGGCGCAGGACGGGCAGCTGAACGGCAAGTGCCTGGATGGCGGCGGCTGCGACGTGGGCCTGGCGTGTGCGACCGACGTGGGCATCTGCCGGCAGGGCATCGTCCCGCGCCTGCACGCCGGCGCGGGCATCGAGGTGATGCTCGCGGATCGCTGGAGCATCGGCGCCACGATCCGCTACTTCGCGCTGCTCACCGCACCGACGATCTTCCCGGTGTACCTGCAGGCGGGGCTGCGGCTGGGGATGCGCTTCTAGGCCTCGCAAGGCCGAAACGAAAACGACGAGCCGGCCGGGGCCAGCTCGTCGTTTCGATCACGACGTGGTCGTGATGCCGCGCGCTACGGGAGCAGCGGGCAGTCGGCCTTCTTGTTCTGCGACAGCTGGCAGGTCGCGCTCACCGACGTGCCGCC
>CAZFKC010000167.1:0-10526 GCA_964519175.1 uncultured Nannocystaceae bacterium | reverse complement strand
TCGCTGTCGGCGACGCAGGTCGGCATGCAGGCCGGCTTGATCTGGTCGCGGATCGCGTTCGCGATCGCGTCGAGCGCGGGCGAGAAGTCGTCCTCGCAGATCGAGTAGAGGTTGCGCTGGTCGCCGATCTGGAAGGCCTCGGCGAACTCGCGCTCGCGCACCGGCGGGCGCGCGGTCGCCGGCGGGTCGGTGCTGTTGTTGATGCAGCCGGCACCGATGCCGAAGTCGGCCTGCTCTGACGCGTTGTTGGCGTCGCCGTACGAGATGTCGGAGTCGCCGGTGTCGTAGTTCGTGGGCACGCCGGTGATGAGCGCGATCAGGACTTCCTGGCCCTTCGTGATCGCCTGCTTGTCCTCCTCGAGCCCCTGCACGAAGTCGACGTAGCGCTTCACCGGGTGGAGGACCGCCTTGTTGTCCGGCACGTCGACGTTGCCGTCGACGTCCTTGTTGGCGGCGTGGCACTCGCTGTACGTGCCGTCGCCGTTCGGCGTGCAGGCCACGCCCGCGCGCCAACAGACGGCGGAGGACGGCGTGCTCGCCATCGGATCGGACCAGAACACCTGGTTGCCGCCGTGGGCCTCGTCGGCGAAGATCGAGCTGAAGTCGTTGTTGTTCGAGCAGTCGACCTCGTCGGTCACGATCACGACCGAGAGGATCGCGTTGCTGCGCAGGAAGCCGTACTGGTTCTCGTCTTCCTTGTCGGCGCGCAAGAACGCCTTGTACATCGACTCGAGGTGCGACTCGAAGCCGCAGCCGGCGATGCCCTGCGGGCCGAAGCACTGGAAGGCCTCGACCGTGGTCGGGGTGACCCCGTCGACCTCGGCGAGGTTGGACTCGCCCTCGATGCTCTCCAGCCACGGCCGCGGGCGCTCCTCGGCGTCCTCCTCGGTGGACGTCGGGATCGTCTCGATGGTGTCGAACATGCAGTTGTTCAAGCACGCGGCGTCGGTCGCGTCGGCCGGCGGCACGCCGTTGAAGATGAACTCGCCCTGGCGCTCGCGGCAGCTCGACATCTGCAGCTTGCCGGCCTCGGGCGACGTCGCGGTGCACCACTGGTTGCCGTTGTCGGTCGTCGTGACGCCGATGCGGTAGTTCGCCTTGACGTCGTCGGCCTCGAGGACGTTGATGAACGCCGGGAAGTTCGCGGACAGGAGCGCTTGCTCCTCACCCATCGAGCCCGAGTTGTCGATGACGAAGAGGATGTCGACGTCCTTGTTGACCGTCAGCTGGATCGCGTTCTGCTTCTCCGACGTCTGCTCGTACTTCACGCCCTTCAGCGGGTGGTCGAGACAGGCCAGCAGAGTGGGCAGCGCAAGCGCGACGCCGGCGAGCAAACCGGTGCGGGTGACGATGGACAGGCTGCGCATGGGAAGGTCCTTTCGGCGGGCGTCCTCGCGCATCCCCCTGGCGCGCGCAGTCACCCGAGCTGGAGCTTAAAGCAAGCGGGCCGCCATCGATAGCCCCTGCGCGAGCCCAAATTTCACGAGGGGTTCGCGCACCGACGCGGGGGTCGGCGGCTCGCTCGGCGCAACCCGGTTGGCGATCGGGCGGCACCGGTGCCAACCGACGAGACGGGCAGCCGGCGGCCGACCGAGCCTCCGTCGCTAGTCCCCGGGCATCTGGCCGCCGCGGCCGCGACCGCGGACCACGATGCGGATCGGGATCCCGCGCAGATCCCAGCGCTGGCGGAAGCGCCGGAGCAGGTAGCGCTCGTAGGCCGGGGTCAGCGAGCGCCCGCGGTTGCTCGAGATCGCGAAGAGCGGCGGCTCGGTGCCCGCCTGCGTCGCGAAGTACAGCCGGACGATCGCGCCCCCGAACGCCGGCGGCGACAGCTCGGCGACCGCGCGCTGCAGCTCGTCGTTCAGGTCCGGGGTCGCGATGCGCTTGCTCAGCGCCCGGGCGGTCGCGCGGCAGGCCCGCATCACGGCGTCGAGGTTGCGCGCGTGCCCCTGCCCCGCATCGCGACCCTTGCCCACCACCGACGTCTTCACCACGTACGGCCGCTCGAGGAAGCCGAGCGCCTCGTCCGTCGCGGTCGTGATCTCGTGGCTCTTCTTCTTGTCGTCGGCGACGAGATCCCACTTGTGCAAGAGCACCACCACGCCCTTGCCGCGCTCGAACGCCATGCGCGCGATGCGTTGATCCTGATCGGTCGGCCCTTCGCTCGCGTCGAGCACGAGCACCACGACGTGCGTGCGCTCCATCGCGCGGATCGACTTGATCGCGGCGAGCTGCTCCTGCGCGCGCGCGACCTGTCGACGCCGACGCAGCCCCGCGGTGTCGCAGAGCACGAAGTCCTCGTCGCCCCAGCGCAGCGGCAGATCGACCGCGTCGCGCGTGGTGCCCGGCGTGTCGTCCACGATGACGCGCGCCTCGCCGAGCAGCGCGTTGACCAGCGTCGACTTGCCCGCGTTCGGACGCCCGAGGAACGCGATGCGGATGCCGGGCGGCATCAGCTCGACCTCGTCGGCGGTGCCCTCCGGACACGCGCGCTCGACGATCGCATCGCACAGATCGGCGATGCCGCGGCCGTGCGCGGCGGACACGGCGACGACCTCGGCGAGCCCGAGCTCCCACGCCCACGTCGCGGCGCGCTCGCGCTCGGGCGAGTCGGCCTTGTTCGCGACCACGAGCACGGGCTTGCCGGAGCGACGCAGCCGCTCGGCGACGTCGCGATCGTCGGCGCTGGGGCCCGCGTGCGCGTCGACCACGAACAGCACGAGGTCGGCCTCGGCGATCGCGAGCTCGGCCTGGGCGCGGATCTGGGCGGTGAGCCCGGTCTCGACGCCGGGATCGATGCCGCCCGTGTCGACCACGATGAACGCGCGGCCGATCCAGCTCGCGACGCCGTACATGCGATCGCGCGTGACGCCCGGGTTGTCCTCGACGATGGCCTTGCGGGCCCCGACGAGGCGGTTGAAGAGCGTCGACTTGCCGACGTTCGGACGCCCGACGATCGCGACGATCGGTGCGCGTCCGGTCCCCGTCGCTTCGTCCTCGGAGAGCTGCTCGTCGTCGTCGCTCATGTCGGATCCTCGGGCCCTTCGATCGCACCGGTGTCGGCATCGGCCGGCGACAGCGGATCGGGTGCGACGTAGCCGAACGCGGCCAGCCGCGTCGGATCGCGGGTCCAGTCGCGCGCGACGTCGACGCGGATCCGCAGATCGCACGGGCGTCCGGTGAGCCGCTCGATGCGACCGCGGGCCCCGATCGAGATCGCCTTGACGACGCGCGCGCCCTTGCCGATCACCATGCCGCGCTGGCTGTCGCGCTCGACGTGGATCGTCGCGGTGATCGCATCGGTGTCGCGCTTCTCCTGGTACGTGTCGACCACGACGGCGCAGCTGTAGGGCAGCTCCTGCGCGAGGTGGACGAACAGCTCGGCCCGGATCTGCTCGGCGGCGTGCCAGCGCATGGGGCGATCGGTGAGCTGATCGGCGGGATAGTGGGCCGGGCCCTCGGGCAGCCGCGCGACGAGCTCGGCGAGCAGCGCGTCGATGCCCTCGTCCTGCAGCGCGGCGACCGGCACGACCGCGTCGAACTCGTGCAGCGATCGCCACGCGGCGGTGATCGGCAGGAGCGCGCGCGGATCGACGAGGCGATCGGTCTTGGTCAGCACGAGCACGAGCGGGCGACCGAGGCGCGCGAGCGCATCGAGGCCCTCCTTCGCGACGTCACCGGGCGCCCAGCGGGCGGCGGCCTCGGGGTCGAGCTGCGGCGTCTCGGCGAGGAAGAGGACCACGTCGACGTCGCGGCAGCCCGCGAGCGCCTGCGCCACCATCACGCGGTTGAGCGCGCTCTTCGGGCGGTGCAGCCCGGGCGTGTCGACGAGCACGGCCTGGAACGCGTCCTTCGTGCAGATCCCCAGCATCCGCTCGCGGGTCGTCTGCGGGTGCTCGGTCGCGACGGCGACGGGCTCGCCGACCATCGCGTTCACCAGGGTCGACTTGCCGACGTTCGGTCGGCCGCACACGGCGACGAAGCCGAAGCGGTGCTCGTGGGCAGGGGGGGTCAAGCGGTGCGGAGTGTGGTGAGCTGGCCGGTTTCGTGCAACCGCGCGGCGCTTCTGATACGGCCGGACCATGCCCCGGGCCCCGGTCCTGCTGGCGAGAGGCGCCGCCATCGTTGCGCTCGCGGCGGTGGCGGCCGCGGCGGCATCGCTGCTGCCCGGGCTCGGGATGCCCGCCTGGCCCGCGTCCAGCCTCGGGCTCGCGGCGCTGGCGATGGCCGCCCCGCAGGGTCCGATCCGCCCGCGCGCCGCGGCGACCGTGCTCGGCGCGGCCGCGACCGCCGTCGCGTTCGCGCAGCTCGGCGTGCTCTGGGCCGCGGCGTCGGTGCTCCCGGGGGGAGGATAGGCCGTGCCTACATGTAGGATATTTGCTCCCATCGACCGGACCTGGGCATGCTCGTGGAATGCAGGAGCTTTCGTCCGATCGCCGTGGCGCGGCGCGCATCGACAAGGTGTTTCGCGTGCTGATCGCGAGCGAGCAGCACGGCGAGGTCTGGCATGTCGCGCGCAACATCTCCGAGTCGGGGATGTTCGTCGAGATGGCCGACCCGCTGCCGCTGCGGACGCGGGTGATCGTGCGCTTCTCGACCGGCGAGGGCGACGGCTCGATCTGCGCGATGGCCCGCGTGCAGAACCACTACTACCTGCAGTACGCGGACAAAGAGGGGCTGCGCGCGCTGACGGGCGTCGGCCTGCGCTTCGTCCGGTTCGTCGCCGAGCCCGGCTCGCCGACCGCGAACGATCGATTGCATTGACGACGCGCGTGAAGGCGCGCGCGCCGGAGGAGCGCGCACGATGAGCACGACTCGAAGCCCGCACTGGCTCGCCGGGCTCGCACTGCTGGTGGCCTGCGAGCGCTCGCTCGACGTCGAGGTGAGCACCGCCGTGGGCTCGCGCTCGCATCGCGAGGATCCGCAGGCGCGCGTGCAGGACGTGCGCATGGTCGCCGAGGCCCTGCTCGCCCGCGCCGATCCGAAGGCGAAGTCGGGCGCCGCCACGCTCGCGCAGCCGGTGCACCCACCGAGCGAGGCCGAGGAGCTCGACGAGCTCATGACCGCGATCCGCAAGGGTCCGCTCGACGAGATCGGCGGGCCGGCGCGCCGCATCGCCGAGTCGCCGCGGGCGCTGTGGCCCGCGCTGAAGACCGCGATCCTGGCCCCGCGTCGCGCACCGAAGGGCGACTACCGCTCGATGCTGCGCGCGATCGGTGGCGACGTGCCGAACCGCTACGGCTACTTCGAGCTGGCGTGGAAGAAGGCCCACGGGCACTCGATCAAGCTGTCCGAGGACTGGTTCGAGGATCTGCTGATGCTGCCGCGCAGCAAGCTCTCGCCGATGCTGATCGCGGTCTATCGCGACTGCGTGCTGCAGGCGGCGATGCTGCGCGCGGCCTCGTCGATCGGCCACGATCCCCACCTCGCGGCCGACGTCACGAACACGCTGCTCGACGCGGCCTACGTGCACGAGGGGACGTTCCGCGACGAGGTCGGCCGCGCGATCCAGGGCGTCGGCGACGATGCGGTGGCGCCCCTGATGCTGGCCGCGATCCCGCCCGCCGACGATCGCGACGAGGCCGGACGCAAGCGGGCCGAGTACGCGGCGCACCAGCTCGATCGCATGGATCGCTGGGTGCCCGAGCGCGCCGAGGCGGCGCTGAAGAGCGACCCTCGCCGGCTCGCGGGGTTGCTGCAGGCGTGGGGCGTCGCGAAGACCGGCGAGGCCGCGCCGATGATGCTCGCGCATGTCGACGCACGGATCCCCGCGGTGCGACAGGCCGCGCGCGCGGCGTTCCTGCAGCTCGTCGACGGGCCGCTGCCGAAGGTGATCAGCCGCAGCGTGCGACTGCTGGGCGGCGGCACCGGGGTGGCGCAGCGCTTCTTGAACCATCGCCAGCACGCGGGCATCGCGATCCGCGACGTGCTCGCGCGCGAGAACTCGGCGCTGCTCGAGGTGCTGTGGTGCGGGCCGCCGGAGCCGGGTCAGCTGCCCGATCCGCGCTGCGACGATCAGCCGTCACGGCACGCGCATGCGTACTTCGACTGGCTCGATCGTCGGCGCGCCGACGAAGAGGCGCGCACGATCGATGCCGCGGTGGCCGAGCGCGATCCGGAGCTCGCGATCGAGCGGCTCGATCGACTGCTCGCGGAGCAGCCCGAGCTCGCGGCGCCCGGGCGGCTCGCGGACGTGTATCGGCAAGGTGCTTCGGCTGCGATCGCGCGCGGTGATGGGGCGCGCGGGGCTGCGCTCAGTCGCAAGGCGGCGGTGCTCGTCGAGGCCGAGGCACCGGAGCTCGCGGACACGTTGCGCGTGCAGGCGCTGCTCGCCGAGGCCGGGACCGAGGGGCTGCCGAGCTGGGGGCGTGGGATGCTGCTGCGCAGTGCCGAGCGGCTGCGGCCGGGGGATCCGCATGTCGAGCGGGCTCGCGTGGCGCTCGCGGAGGCGCCTTCGCTCGCCGTGCCGCCGATGAAGACCGCGATTGCGGCGGGGGTCGTCGTGATTGCGTTCGGGTGTCTCGGGGGGATCGGGGCTGGGATCCAGCGACGGCGCTCGCGTGGGCGCTGAGACCGGGCACGGGCACGGGCACGGGCACGTTCACGGGGGATAGGGCTCGCCCCTGGCGAGCCGCTATCCGGGCGGTGTCGGAAGATCCTTGAACGGATCCCGCGGCGGCTTCTTCGGCTTCAGCGTGCCGCCCGGCTTCGGGGGCTCCGTCGGGCCGTCGGTCTTCTTCGGGGGCTTCTTCTTGCCGCCCGAGCTCGGCTTCTTCGGCGGGGGATCGCTCTTCGGCGGCGTCGTCGGCTCGGTCTTCGGCGGCTCGGTCGGCGTCGCGGGGTCGGTCTTCGGCGGCTCCGTCGGCGTCGTCGGCTCGGTCTTCGGCGGCTCCGTCGGCGGCGTCGGCTCGGTCTTCGGCGGCTCCGTCGGCGCGGCCTTCGGATCCTCGGCCTTCGCCTCCTCGGCCTTCGCGTCCTCGGCCTTCGCCTCGGTCTTGGCCTCCTCGACCTTCGCCGGCGGCTCTGCCGGCTTCGCGGGCTCGGCCTCCGCACCGCCCGCGACCGCGGCCGCAGCCTCGCCGCCGCTCGGGGTCTCGCTGCGCATCGACAGCATCGCGACGATGCCCGCGACGACGAGCGCACCGAAGCCGAGGAAGATCCACGTCGTCGCGCCCGAGCGCAGGTTCGTCTCGCGGTTGCTGCCCGCGCGCGACAGATCGAGCTGACTGCCGCCGACGAACGTCGGGCGCGAGCCCTGGTGCGAGCCCGTGTCCGCGGCCGCGCCGGTGAACTCGAAGACGGTCTTGCTGCCGCCGGCGATCAGCTCGTCCTCCCGTCCGCGTCGCGGCGGCGGCGGAGCGGGCTGCGGCGGCGGGAAGCCGCCCGGCGGCCCACCCGACGGCGCAGGCGGAAACGCCGACGGCGCGGGCTGCTGCGGGTACGGCTGCTGTGGGTACGGCGCCTGCGGCTGCTGCGGATACGGCGGCTGCGGCGGGTACGGCTGCGGCTGCTGCGGATACGGCGGCTGCGGCGGGTACGGCGGCTGGGGATGGGACGGTGGAGGCACGTGCTGCGGCTGGCCCTGCTGGGGGTGGTGCGGAGGCGGTGGGTAGCCGGACCCGCTCGAGTGTGCGGCCATCACGGGCGACGACGCGCTCGACATCGGCGCGCTCGACATCATCGGCGGCGGGCCGTGGGCAGGTCCCATCGTCGCGCCGGGCGCGGGCACCTCGATGCCGCCGCTGCCGATCGCGATCGTTTCCTTCTGCTGCCGTGGGCCGCTCATGGCCGTCGTCCCGGGGTCCCGGCCAGTGTGCCACGCCCCGCGCCCCCCGCACAGGATCGCTCCGCCGACGAGGGCGGCGCCCTGCACGGCACCTGCGGCGCCCGGCTGTTGCTACCCTTCGCCGCGTGAGCACGCGGGGCAGCTTCATCGCGCTCGAAGGGCTCGACGGCGCCGGCACCACCACGCAGGCGCGCCGTCTGGCCGAGCTCCTGGAGCGAGCGGGGCTCACGGTGCTGCGCACCCAGCAGCCCTCGCAGCGCTCGATCGGCGTGGCGATCCGCGAGCACCTGCGCGCGCTCGATCGTCCGCTCGATCCGCGGGCGCTCGCGCTCTTGTTCGCGGCCGATCGCATCGATCACGTCACCGCCGAGATCGAGCCCGCGCTCGCGCGCGGCGAGGTGGTGATCTGCGATCGCTACGTGCTCTCGTCGTGGGCGTACCAGGGGCTCGACTGCGATCCGGCGTGGGTGCGCTCGATCAACGCGCACGCGCCCTGGCCGGATCTCACGCTCGTGCTCGCCCTGCCGCCCGAGACCGCGTGCGCACGCGTGGCCGCGCGCACGGGCGACACGGGCACGCGCGAGATCTTCGACGCGCTCGCGACCCAGCGCCGCGTCGCCGAGGCCTATGCGAGCGCGCTCGGGGCCGGGCTGCCCGGGCTCGTCGAGCTCGACGGCAGCGCCGCCGCGGATGTGGTGACCGACGCGGTCGTGCGCGCGTGCGTCCTCGCCCTGCCGCAGGTGCGGCGCGCGACGGAAACTGGCCGCGGCGCGATCGCGGCCCCATGATGCGCGCCGTGCCGCGTCCGCATCGTGCTGCGCTCGTCCTGCTGCTCGCCGCGATCGCGTGCCGGCGCGACCCCGCCGAGGATCCGTCGAGCACGCCGCCCATCGAGCCGCCGGCCATTGCCGCGCCCGAGGAGCCGCCGCTCGACGAGCCGGAGCCCGTCGCCGTGCGTGCGCGCGAGCCCGGCACGATCTTCGTCGACGAGCTCGATCGCGCGATGGAGCGCGGGCCCGCGTGGCTGCTGCGTCAGCTCGCGCCCGAGCCCCACCGCAGCGGCGGCCGCTTCGCGGGCTGGACGATCACCGCGCGCTTCCCCGACGATCCCGAGCTCGCGGCCGCGTGCGACGTCCTCGTCGGCGACATCATCCTCACGGTCGAGGGCGACACGCTCGCGACGCCCACGGCCTACGCGACGCTGTTCGAGCGGGCGCACGAGCTGCAGACGCTGCGGGTGGCCCGGATCCGCGACGGACGGCGCGAGGAGAAGGTCTATCGCATCGTGGCGGCGCCGCTTCCCGACGGGGCCGCGGGCCGCTAAGATCGCCGAGCATGATCGAGTACGCCCTGCTCTGCCAGACCATCGCCGACTGGCGTGCCGGTCGACGCCCGGTGCTGCCGTCGCCCTCGCCGTCGCCGTCCGCGACGCCGACCCACGTCGCCGCCGGCGGCACCGCGCCGATCGACGTCGGCAGCCTGGGTGGCGAGGACGAGGACGCCGAGGTGCTCGAGGCCGGCGAAGCGGACATCGACGACGAGGGCTATCCGCCCGCCGAGCTCGAGGCCGACGTGCCGGTCGAGGACGAGTTCGCGGCGGCCGAGTCCGCGCCGCCGCCCGACTACGACTCGACGATGGTGTACGGCGCCGGCGGAGCGATGCCGGGCCAGTGGCCGGCCGAGGGCGATCCCGCCGCGGACGCGCCGGCGAGCGACGAGCACGAGCCGCCGCGCTCGTGACCGGCGACGCGCCGCGGTGCATCCGTGCGACCGATGCAGTCGCGCGCATCGGTCGATGCGCGCGTCGTGCCGCGCTCAGGTGAAGTACATCGCTGCAGCGACGATGAGCCCGGCCGCGACGAGGCCGACCACGACGATCGGCACGACGCGACGTCCGGAGCTGCGCGCGATCGGGGCCTCGCGGCCGGGCGCGACGATGGCCCCCGCGCCCGCGTTGCGATCGTCGTGCGCGCGCGCGGGCGGGACCACGTCGACCGCGGTCGAGCGCGCCGTGGGCCGCTCGGGCGGGATGTCGCCGCGACGGAAGTACTGCGTGTCCGGCATCTCGCCGCCCGGGGCCCCCGGCGCGGGGAAGACCGTGCGACCGGTGACACCCCCCACGCTGCCCTGCACGGCCGCGACGCCGGTGGCGACGACGGTCTTCGCGCGGCCCGGTGCGGGGTCCGGCTCCGCGGTCGCGGTGACCGAGCCCGACGCGGTCGGAGCGACGCTCGCATCGTGGGCCCCGCGGGGCTGCGCGTCGCTGCCGTGCTCCTGCGGCGGCGGGGGCAGCGGGACGGCGGGCGGCGTCACCGGCAGCGCATCGACGCCCGCCGGTGCTCCGGGGGCCGGCGCACCGAAGACGGTCCAGCCGCGGTTGTCCGACGACGGCTCTTCGGCGGGCGCGGCCGGAGCTTCCGGCACGGGCGGCGCCGCGGGCTCGGGCGTCGTCGGTCCGAACGAGCGCCGGCCGGCGTCGTCGATCGGCGCCTCCATGAACATGGTCCATCCGCGCCGCGGGCCCGTGGCTCCGCTCGCCGATCCCGGCTCGCCCTCGTTCGCGACCGGAACGCCCGGCGTGGGCTCGACCGGCGTCGCCGCGGGCGTCGGCGCCGACGAGACGCCGGCCGCCGCAGCGACACCGGCCGCCGTGGCGGGCTCCATGAAGACGGTCCATCCCCGGCTGCTCGGCGGCGTGCCGGCCTCGGGCGCGGGCTCGGGCGGCGGGGCCGTGGGGGTC
>CAZFKC010000166.1:0-13972 GCA_964519175.1 uncultured Nannocystaceae bacterium | reverse complement strand
GTCGACGAGGATCCACTCCACGCCGAGGTGCGCCTCCCGATTCCAGCGCCAGAACGCCCGCACGTGGGCATCGAAGGCGGCGAGGTTGTGCTCGCCCGGCCAATGGCCGTCGTCATCGTCGAGCAGCAGCCACGCGCGCACCGGCACGCCGTGTCGACGCGCCGCGAGCAGCACGCTCTCGAGCGCGCCGGTCTCGACGTCGTCGGGGCCGATCGCGAGGTAGAGCTCGGTGCGGTGGGTCTCGAGCGTCGCGAGGCGCTGCTCGACCGCCTCGTAGTCGAGGCGCTCCGAGTACACCCCGCGGTCGGTCTCGAAGACGGGCGGCAGGCCGTTCGAGCACGCGGGCGAGAGCGCAGCGAACAGCGCAGCACGTTGGGCAAGCTGCCCAGCGCGCGAGCGCTGCGAGCGATGCGACATCGCGGGCGATCCTAGCACCGCGGCTCGCAGGACGGCGGCACGGGGATTGCCTCGCGTGGTCGAGGTGCAGAGGGGGAGTCGTCGCGCCGCCGCAGGGCTGGTCGTGCTGGCCAGCGCGATGGTCGGGTCGCTGAGCGCGAGCCGGAGCGCGCGGGCCGGCGGCTTCGAGTTCCCCGATCTCGGCACGCTGCCGATCGGACGCGGCACCGCCTTCGTCGCGCGCGCCGACTCGCTCGACGCGTGGCACTACAACCCCGCCGGGCTCGCGAAGGGCTCGGGCCCGCAGCTCATGATCTCCGCCAACGTGCACCACGTCGGATCGAGCTTCACGCGCCGGGGCAGCGGCGACATGGTGGTGCCGCCCGGCAACGACGACGTCGCGGTGCGCGATCCGGCCGTCGATCCCAACACGATGTCGGCGTGGCCGACCGTGCGCAACGCGAAGCGCTTCGGGCCCGCGCCGATGATCGTGCTCTCGTGGGGCGACGTCGGGATCGAAGGACTGGCGATCTCCGCCGGCATCAGCCCGCCGTCCGGCTTCGGGGCCCACGCGTGGCCGAGCCAGGGCGCGCAGCGCTACGTCATCCGCAAGGGCGACTTCCTGTTCCTCTCGGGCGGAGCCGGGCTCTCGTATCGCCCCAACCGCTACTTCGCGATCGGGGCCAACTTCCTCGTCGGTTTCTTCTCCGCCGACTTCGAGGTCGCGACGCGCCAGGGTGCGGTCGGCGACAAGTCGAACGAGGAATGGACGAGCGACAACGTCGCACGCATCCAGGTGCGCGATCGCTTCGTGCCCTCGGGGCAGATCGGCGTGCTCGGTCAGCCGCTGGACTGGCTCGAGCTCGGGCTCTCGGTGCGACTGCCGATGCGGACGAAGGCGAAGGGCTCGCTGCGCTACACGCCCGGCCCGGACAACGGTGACGCGAAGCTCGCGAGCCGCAGTCGCGTCGATCTGCAGCAGACGTTCCCCACGGTGATCCGCGCCGGCGTCCGCTACGTCCACCGCGTCTTCGACGTCGAGGCCGACTTCGTGTGGGAGAACTACGGGTCGCTGGAGAAGATCGACGTGGAGTTCGGCAATCCCGACGCCGACTTCGCGCCCGGCGACGGTCCCGTGTACGGCGACCCGACGCTGCTCTATCTCGACAGCTTCGGCAACGGCAGCGCCTACAGCCCGCTCGTCGCCACCGACGTGCCGCTCGCGTATCGCGACACCTACTCGGTGCGACTCGGCTCCGACGTCGAGATCTGGCCGGAGCACCTCACGGTGCGCGGCGGCGGGTTCTGGCAGTCGTCGGCGTACCCGAAGGACGACCGCACCTACTCGCTGCGCTTCCCGTACGGCGAGATGCTCGGCTTCGGCGGCGGGCTCACGTGGCACGCGCTGCCGCAGCTCGACGTCACCGCCGGGTACATGCACGTGTTCCAGGCCGAGGTCCGCGTGACGCACGGGATCGTGCAGGCCAACGCGTACCGCGACCCGACCAACACGGTGAAGCTCGGCAACATCGTCAACGACGGCACGTACCGCGCGAAGATCGATCTGTTCGGGCTCGCGCTCCAGGCTCGCTTCTGGGCCGCACGAAAGCGGAAGACATGAACCGGCAACGCTCGCTCGCACTCACGTTCTCGATCACGATCGCTTGCGCGTCGCCTGCGGAGGACGACGACGGCTCGCCGGGCAGCGAGGCCGGCAGCGGCTCCGGCACGAGCGACGCCGATCCGACCGCTGCCACCACCGGCGCCGGTGCCTGCGGCGAGCCCGGTGCCGCCGAGCCGCTCTATCCGCCGCCCGGCGAGTGCTACAACAACGCCGGCTGCGCGAGCTGCAACTGCCTCACGTTCAGCGACAACCCACCGGATGCGGCGGCCGCGTGTGCCGAGCCCGGTGCCGCGGGCTCGATGCGCATCACTGCGACGCTGTTCGAGTTCCCGAGCACGACGCCGATCACGAACCAGGCGGTCACGATCCGCAACGCGTTCCAGGTGGGCACGCTCGGCATCATGGCCGCGCCCACGGTCGCCGAGGCGACATCCGATGCGATGGGTCGTTTCGACGTCACGATCATGCCCGACGACATGATCGGCATGGTGGCGATCGTGAACGCCGACGGCTTCCGTGCGACCGCGACCGGGCTCGCGAAGCCGGGGGAGGGCGGCGAGTACGAGCCGAGCAACGCGATCCACGACATCTTCGTGGTGCGCGAGGCCGACCTCGTGGCGTGGAGCGAGGCGCTCGCGGGCGACGCCGAGCTCGCGGATCACCTGCCGCTCGGCGACAACGGCGGTGTCGTAGGCGTGGCGCGCAACCGCTACACGGGCGCACCGATGGCCGGCCTGCGCATCGTGTCGAAGACGAGCGGCGACGCGACGGCTGCGCTCGTGCGGTACCTGCAGGACGACGGCACCTTCACCAGCGATGCGACCGGTGCACCGGGTGTGTACGTGCTGGTGAACCCCGCGCTCGCCGAGGAGTTCGAGGCGGAAGAGGGCGGCACCATCGTGTCGACGCGTGCGAACAAGGCGGGCAGCGGAGCGCCCGGCGTCTTCACGATGAACCTGACGATCGACACCGACCCCGGCGAGAATCCCTTCGAGTGAGCAGCCTCGGCTGCCGCGTTCGGGCGCGCGCGGGGCAGGGGCTCGACGCGCTCGGGCGCGCGGGGTAGCGTGATGTCGCCGCGCCGCCCCGCGTGGCGACGGGATGTTGCCTCTCGCACTCGTATCGGCGCTCGCGCTGGCGCCGTCGTCGACGCCTCCGCCGACGTCGTCCGAGGAGCCGCTCGCGTCGATTCCGCCCGACGTCGAGGAGCCCACCGTGCCGCTCGCCGAGGCACTCGTGGTGCGCCCGGGGGCGACGTGTCTCGAGACCGAGCGACTCGTCGGGCAGATCCGCACGTGGTTCGATCACGAGCGCATCGATGCCCGACTCGTCGTCGAGGTCGTCGGCGACGCGGACGATCCGCGCAAGCTCGCGTTCACGATCCGCCGCGGCGAGCAGGTGATCGCCGTGCGTCGCTTCGAGCCCGCGCCCGAACGCTGCGCCGATCTCCATGCGGTCGTCGGGCTCGCGATCGCGCTCGCGATCGATGCGACGTTGCTGGAGAGCGTCGCGGGCGATCGGCCGCCGCTGCGTCCGCCCGATCCACCGCCGCGACGCGACGACGAGACGACGGAGCCGAAGCCCGAGCCGACGCCACCGCGTCCGCGCAAGCGGCCGCGACGCTGGAAGCTCATGGCCGAGGCTGCGGCCGAGTTCTCGATCGGCACGCCGCCCGACGTCGGTGGTGGGGGTCGACTCGCGCTGCGCGCGTCGTGGCGCAACATCCTCGATCTACAGATCGGTGGGCTCTTCGCGTCGTCGGGGCGCGAGCGTATCGGCGAAGGCCGCGCGCTGCTCACCGCCGTCGGCGGCCGCTTCGACATCTGCGCCGGTCCGCCGTGGACCCGGCTGCGCCCGCGCGGCTGCGTCGGCGTGCTCGCCGGCGCGGGATTCGCAGCCGGTCAGGGGTTCGACGACGATCAGACCGCACGCGTGCCCTGGGTCGCGATCCCCGTGGGTGTCGATCTCGAGGTGCCCCTGTCGCCGCGCGTCGCCTTCCTCATGGGCGTCGAGGGCCTGCCCGCGATCGCGCGACCGACGTTCGAGGCCACGTCGGCCACGGGAGCGGTGTCGTCCCGCGGGTTTGCACGCTTCGGCGGCATGCTCGAGGCCGGGCTCACGTTCGTGCTCTGGTGAGGCGAAAACCGTGCCGGACCGACGTTGTGCGCGGACTGGTGTGAGGGCCACGTGGCTGAAGGGAAACACCTGGAACCGCCATGCAGTCCGTGGGACCCTTCTCCCCAGCCGTGACAGGTGCCCATCTGGACGCGGAGGCGCTCTACCGCGCCCACGCAGATTTCGTCGCACGCTTCCTGCTGCGACTCGGGGTACAGGGGCAAGACGTTCCGGATCTGCTGCAAGAAGTTTTTCTCGTCGCGCACCGACGCGGTGGCTTCGTCACTGGAGCCGCCAAGCCCACCACCTGGCTCGCGGAGATCGCATTCCGCGTCGCCTCCGACCGCCGCAAGAAGACGAAACGAAAGCCCGAGGATGCCGACACCGATGCCATCGCGCTCCTGCCCTCCGGCGGAGCAACCGTCGGTGACACCGCGGAAGCCCGGCAGGCACTCGCGCGCGTGCAGCGAGCACTCGACACTCTCACTGCGGACAAGCGCGTCGTGTTCATCCTCTTCGAGCTCGAAGGCGAGTCGTGCGATGCCATCGCGCGCGGCCTCGGCATTCCGGTCGGTACGGTCTATTCGCGGCTGCACGCCGCGCGTCGAGAGTTCGCGCGCGTGCACCAGCAGCTGTCGGCGGAGCAGGGCGCGGCGCGTCCCCGCACCACCGGCAAGGCGATCATGGGAGCGGGCGCATGACTGACGTGCAGGAGCCGCTGACGCAGCCACTGCGTTGGCTCGACGATCCGGAGGCGAGCGCCGCGTTGCGTGCCGACCTCGCGCAGGGTGCAACGGCCACCGTCACCGGCATCGACTACGGGGCCACGCTCACCGCGTTGCGCGGTGCGATCGCGTCGCAGACCGCTCCGCTTCTTCCGGTCGCCGCCGCGGCCGGCAGCTCCGGCTGGTCGGTCGGCGCGAAGCTGGCGATCGGTGTGCTGCTCGTCGGTGGCATCGCGGTGTGGGCGTCCTCCGGCGACGTCGAGGACGCGAGCAAGCACGCGAGCATCCGCAGCGAGCTCGAGCCGTCCTCGCAGAGCGATCGCGCGCTGCAGCCCGAGCCCACGCCCGCACCCGCGGTGCGTCGCAGCGGCGTTGCGCCCGAGCCCGCGCCCGCGCTCCGGGATGCGCCGGTCGTGCCCGCGCCCCAGCCCGCGGTCGCGGTGCCGACCGATGCCGTGCCCACGAGCGATGCGCCGCCCACCGACGCCGATCGCGATCGCGGTGCGAAGACTCGCAAACGCACCACCGACGGCGGCACCCAAGACACGGCTGTCACACCTGCGATCACGCCCGTCGATCCGCCCGCCGAGGACACGAGCGACGACGCCTACCTCCGCGAAGCGAAGCTCGTCGCGCAGGCGCGGCGGGCACTCGCGGGCGATCCGGATCGTGCGCTCGCCCTCACCGGGCAGGTCGAACGAGAGTTCCCCAACGGTATGCTCGGCGAAGAGCGGCGCGCCATCGAGATTCGTGCGCTCGCGGCCCTCGGCAAGTCGAGCGAGGCGAAGCGCGCGGCCAAGGCGTTCCTCGCCGAGTACCCCGACGGTCCGCAAGCGGCAGCCGTCCGGCGCGCAATCGAAGATTGACGACACCGGCGCTTCCCTGCGCTATGGTGGGGGAGATGGTGGAGCTCGTGACGCTGTCGCGCGTCGTCGTCGTTGCAGGTGCCGCAGTCGCGGTGCTCGGCGGCTGCGAGATGCGAGCGCTCGTCGGCGCCAACCATGGCGTCGCCGAAGGCAGCGCCGGCAACGACTCGAGCGGCGGAAGCGTCGCCGACAGCTCCGGTGGCCAGGACACGCATCACAACCACGACGAGAGCTCGACGCACGAGGTGACGAGCGCCGACGAGGGTGATGCGAGCACGACCGAGCAGTCGGTCTTCGACGTCGGCTTCTACGACGTGCCGGCCTCGTGCGAAGCCCCCACGACGTTGCCCTGCGATCAGCGCGACGGCGATCCGTGGCACGCGCTCGGGCTCAACTGTCCGGGCAGCGACACGATCGTCGGCAGCTACACCGGCGCGCCCGAGGCGATGAAGGTGCACGAGGGCGGGCTCGGCAACACCACCGTGTTCTCGCCACGCGAGGGCCAGCGCATGGTGATCCTCTCGACCGGCGTCGCCTCGCACATCCCGCTCTCGCCGGCCGATCTCGCGATGATCGGCTGCCCGCAGCAGGTGGGCTGTCCGAGCACGGATTTCGGTGGTCCGCACACGTCGGAGCTGCCGCCGCCCATCAACATGCGGCGCGTGTCGGACGACGGCATCGACTGCACCGAAGCGCCGAAGCTGATCGGCACCGGCGACTGCTCGAACACGCTGTGGCAGCAGTGGATCAACGGTGAGCTCGAGGCAGTCGACTACGCCGAGCTGCGCATGAGCACGACGGTGCCCGAGGGCGCCGACGGGCTCGCGTACGAGTTCGCGTTCTTCTCCGCCGAGTATCCGTCGTACGTCCAGCACGACACCTCGTACAATGACATGTACGTCGCGTGGCTCGAGTCCGAGCGCTGGACCGGCAACATCTCGTTCGACGAGATGGGCAATCCCATCACCGCCAACGGCGTGTTCCTCGACTACAAGGACGCCCCGAGCGCGGCGTGCCCCGGCACGTGCGATGCGCCCGAGCTCGAAGGCTTCGCGATGGAAGGCCACGCCGGCACCAAGTGGCTGGTGAGCAGCGCGCCGGTGAATCCGGGCGACGACATCACGATGATCTTCGCGATCTTCGACATGAAGGATGGCTCGTACGACAGCGCGGTCATCCTCGACAACTTCGAGTGGACCTGCAGTGGTGCGCCTCCGTTCACTGCGCCCGTGGGCTGATCGCAGCTCGCGCGCGCTCGTCGGCTTCGTCTCGCTCGCCAGCTCCTGGGGCGCGAGCGGCTGCATCACGTCGCTCGGTCAGGTGTCCGGCAATGCCGAGACGAGCGCGACGAGCGACGAGGGTGGCAGCACCGGTGTCGCGCAGAGCACGACGAGCAGCGGCACGTCGAGCGGTGACGGCCGAGACTCGGCGAGCGGCACGACGGTGTCGTCGACCTCCGGCAACGCGAGCGACGACGCGCTCGACGAGTCGTCGCTCGACGGGGGCGAGGGCGTCCACTTCGACATCGGCGGCGCGGGCGAGCGCGGTGGCTCGAGCAGCGACTCGGGTGCGACCGCCGATCCGCCCGATCCTCCGCCCGCGAACGATGGCGACTGCTGCGTGCCTGCCGACGGCACGGGGTGCGGCGACGCGGTGCTGGCTGCGTGTGTCTGCGCCGACGATCCCTACTGCTGCGACACGGCCTGGGACGAGCTCTGCATCGCCGAGGTGGACAGCCTCGGCTGCGGTGCCTGCGGTGCGATCGGCCCGGCGGGCTTCGGCGTGTTCGGCGAGTGCTGTGCCGCGCACGAAGAGGCGGGCTGCACCGACGAGACGATCGCGAGCTGCGTGTGCGCGACGGATCCGTACTGTTGCATGGTCGTGTGGGACCAGGTCTGCGTCGACGAGATCGCCCAGTACGGGTGCGGCGATTGCGACGCGGGCACGACCGGCGCCTACGAGGGCAGCTCCAGCGGTGGTGTGGGCAGCAGCTCCGGCACGGGCTGAGCTCCCTCGGATCCGCGCGCCGAGAAAATCGTCCCAGCGCGAGACGGCGCGTGAAGGATCGTTCGGCGAGCGGCCATGACTTCGTAGGACCGGCAGGGTGTTGTGGTGGTCCAGTCTTCCGCTTCCGGTCCCCCGGGCGGTCGGCATCTTCCTCTCGCGTTGCCCATGTATAGGGGCGGGCCGCGCGAGGCTTTCGTTCACGTGTCAGCGCGCGTGGACGGGGAGGTGCCGACTGCCTGATTTTCGTGCGCGCGGTGCAGCACCGCGATGCACTCGACGTGCACCGTGTGCGGGAACATGTCGAGCGGTTGCACGCGCTCGAGCGTGAAGCCGCCGTCGCACAGCACGCGGAGATCGCGGGCGAGCGTGGCCGGGTCGCACGAGACGTAGACGACCGCGCGCGGACGCATGGCGATCACGGCGGCCAGCGCAGGCGGCAGGCAGCCCGAGCGCGGTGGGTCGAGCACGATCGCGTCGACGGCGGTCGTGCCCGTCTCCGCCATCGCCGCGAGCACGAGCTCGGTCTTGCCCAGCGCCAGCTCGACGTTCGTCAGCCCCGCGAGGTTGTGCTCGGCATCGCGGACCGCGGGCCCCGATTCCTCGATCGCGATGACGCGCTCGACGAAGGGGGCCAGCAGCACCGCGAACGTGCCGACGCCTGCATAGGCATCGACCACGACCTTCGCGTCGACCTCGAGCACCGCGTCGCGCACGAGCTCGATCATGCGCTCGGCCTGCGCGCGGTTGACCTGGAAGAACGCCGCCGTGGACACGCGGAAGTCGCGGCCACCGAGGCGCTCGTGCACGTAGGGCTGCCCACTCGCGATGTCGTCGAGCGAGAGCTTGGGCTGGATCGACGCCTCGGCCGCGCCGGCCCCGACGCGCACGTTGCACTGCGTCGTCTCGTGCAGCCGACCCTGCAGCTGTGAGAGCACGTCGTTGATCGACGGCTCCATGATGTAGCAGTGCGGCACCTCGAAGAACTGCCGCCGGTGTCGACGCACGTAGCCGAGCCGTCCGCCGCGCACCGTGAAGCGCGCGTGGTTGCGGTAGTGCCACGGATCCGCGGCGCCGATGGTGGGTGGCACCGGCGGATCGACGAAGCCGCCGAAGCGGGCCAGCTGGGTCACCACCATGTCGCGCTTGAGCACGAGCTGGTGCTCCACCGCGATGTGCTGGAGCTGGCAGCCGTTGCAGTGCCCGAACAGCGGGCAGCGCGGCTCGACGCGGTGTGGCGACGCGCGCACGATCTCGTGCGTGTCCGCGCTGGTCGAGTGGCGGCCGCGCTTGTAGATGCGCGCGCGCACGCGCTCGCCGGGGATGCCCCACGCGACGTAGATCGGCTTGCCGTCGGCGTCGGTCGTGCTCGCGTCGCCGCGCGGGCCGATCGCGTCGAGCTCGAGCTCGACGATCTCACGCTCGGGCTCGGGGCGCGCGGGTCCGCTCATGCATCGCCGTCCTCGAGCCGCAACCGATACGGCATCTCGCGCCAGCGCGTGCCGTGCAGGTGCGCGATGTTGTCGCGGATCGCCTGCGTCGAGGGATCGTCCTCGGTGCCGTCGGCCGCGAGCCCGCGCGCCTGACGACGGGCGAGCAAGTAGGCCTGCGCCATCGAAGGCCAGTCCGGATAGGCCCGCTGCAGACGCAGCGCGATCGGACGGATGTGCGCCCACGCCGAGAGGTCGTCGAGGTAGCCGGCGGCCACGCCGATGCGCGCGAGCAGCATGAAGCGCAGCAGATCCCACGCGTTGTCGGGGCGCCCCGCGTCGGCGAGGCCCGCCAGATTGCGCGCGTGCTCGGCCGGTCCGTGCACCTCCCACCACGCCGACAGCATGCGGATCGCCTCGGCGCGCGGCAGGTGGGCGAAGTCGCAGTTGCCCGTGACGACCAGGAACGCGTTCTGCACCCAGCGCTTGTAGAGATCCTCGCCGTCGCGATGCAGGCGCTGCGTCATCAGCTCGTGCGGGTCGACGCGGGCGAGGCGACGGCGCAGCCAGAGCAGGGCGAGCAGCACGGCGATGGCGAGCAGCAACGCGCGCCCCGTGGTCAAGGCGATCAGCACGGCGCGAGAGTAGCAGGGCGCGCGCTCACTCGACGACCGGCTCGAGCAGCTCCAGCGTGCAGTGATCGGCGAGCAGACGCACGCGCGTCCCGAACGGCAGCGCCGCGTTGCGGTGGCTCTCGTGGCCGAACGGGAAGCCGCTGACCACCGGGACGCCCAGCGTGGCGAGCCGCTCGTGCACGACCTCGGTGGCCGAGGGCCCGAGGTTGCCGTCGGGCGGCTCCTCGCAGGCGTGGAGCTGGCCGACGACGACGCCGCGGATCCCTCGCAGCGCCCCGCTCTGCAGCAGCTGGGTGAGCGCGCGATCCATGCGATACGGACGCTCGCCGACCTCCTCGATCGCGAGGATCGCACCCTGCAGCGAGGGCATCGCGCGGGTGCCGACGAGCGAGCGCAGCACCTCGAGGTTGCCGGCGACGAGCGGGCCCTCGACGGTGCCGCCGTGCAGCACGGTGCCTTCCTCGGCGACGAGCGGCGCGGGGACCTCGCCGCGCAGGAGATCGACGAGGCGATCGACGTCCTCGTCGACGAGCGTGCCGAGCTGCGTGAGCACGGGCCCGTGGATGCCGCACACGCCGCAGCGCGTGTAGGCCCAGGCCAGGAGCGCGGTGATGTCGGAGAAGCCGACGATCGGCTTCGGGTGTGCACGCAGTCGCTCGGGGTCGAGCGCGGGCAACAGGCGCGTGGCGCCGTAGCCACCGCGCGCGGTGAACACGGCGCGCGCATCCGGATCGCCGAGCGCGAGCTGCGTGGCCTGCAACCGCTGGGCGTCGGAGCCGGCGAAGTAGCCCTCTTGCTCGAGCAGGTTGTCGGCGTGGAGCAGCTCGAGATCGATGCGTCGGCGCAGCGACTTGACGCCGCGTTCGAAGCGCTCGACCGCGACCGGGCCCGACGGTGCGATCACGTGCGCACGATCGCCGGGCGAGAGCGGGCGGCCCTTGCCGCTCACTTGCGCTTCCGTCCGCGGCGCTTCTTCGCGCGCCCCGAGCCGCTGTCGGCCGCGCTGTCGCCGTTGCCGTCTTCGTTGCCGTCGTCGCGCTCGTCGGGCTCGCCGTCGACGTCGATCGCGTCGGACGGCTCGCCGTCGCCGACGACCGGCGCAGGCACGGCCATCGTCGATGCGAAGCTGTCGTCGCCGTGCTCGCTGCTCGACGAGGCCGAGCCGTGATCCTCGGAGGGCGGGAGCTCGCCGCCCGCCGCACCGCTGGCCAGGCGCTCGCTGCCGACCGGCTGGTGCAGCAGCGCCGAATCGACCTCGCGCACGACCGCACCTCGCACGACGCCGGGCGCCTCGACCTCGATGGCAAGGACGACCTCGACCGCGATCTGGGGCGCACCGTCCTGGCCGAGCGCGAGGACCGTGCGCACCGGCGGCGGGGCGTCCAGCGCGACGAAGCGCAGCCCGCCGCCGCGGTCGCTGACTGCAGCGGCCGACGCGAGCTCGAGGGAGCGGTAGGTGACGCGGGCGGTGCTCGATGCGGCCATGGCTCGGACAGGCAGCATACACCCTCGCCGCGGAGGGCATGTTTAGCGCCGAAGCTAAGGATTGCCTTGACAGATACTAAGCCGCGGCGCTAAACATCATGCGCCATGTCCAAGCCCGTGATGATGCACTGTGTGTACCGCCCCAAGCCGGGGCACGAAGAGGCGCTGTTCGAGCTGGTCCGCCAGCACTGGGCCGTGCTCGAGCGCGCCGGCCTGGCCACCGACACGCCCGCGCTGGTCTACCGCGCGACCGACAAGCGCACCGGCCGGCCCTTCTTCATCGAGATCTTCAGCTGGCGCGACGAGCAGGCCCCCGGGCTCGCGCACCAGCTCCCCGAGGTGATGAAGATCTGGGAGCCGATGGGCCCGATGATCGACGGCGGCCCGAGTCCCGAGCTAGCGTTCGTCGAGCGTGTCGACGGCTAGCCCGAGCGCGGAACAACGACTGGCCGCACTCGAAGCGGTCTGCACCGCGCTGGCGCATCCCGCCCGCCGTCAGATCCTGCTCACCATCCACTTCCGCGGCGGCGCGATGGCGGCGGGCGACATCGCCGGGCGCTTCGCCCACGCGTGGCCGACCACCACGCGCCACCTCAAGGTGCTCGAGTCGGCGGGCCTGCTCGCGAGCGAGCGCTCGGGTCGCGCGGTGGTCTATCGTATCGATCGCGAGCGCCTCGGCGTGCTCGACGAATGGCTGGCGTGGTTCGGCGCACCAGCGGTCCCGCCGGTCGCGGCCGCGCCACGCGAGAGCTCGGCTCCCACCGACGAAAGGCAACCTCCCATGATCCGCGGCATCCACGGAATGTTCTACTCCTCGAAGGACAAGGAGCTGCGCGCATTCCTGCGCGACAAGCTCGGCCTGCCCGCCCACGACGTCGGCGGTGGCTGGCTGATCTTCGACTTCGAACAGGGCGATCTCGGCGTGCACCCGATCGATCACGGCGGCACGTCGGGCCAGCACGACATCTCGTTCTTCACCGACGATCTCGAGGGCACGGTCGCGGATCTGAAGAAGAAGGGCGTGAAGCTCGACGACGAGATCGCCGACCACGGCTACGGCTTCGTCACGCACCTGACGATGCCGGGCGGCGTGCGCGTGCAGCTGTACCAGCCGAAGTATGCGAAGACCGGTGCGAAGCCGGCGGGCGCGAAGAAGGCGGGTGCGAAGAAGGCGGGCGCGAAGAAGACGAGCGCGAAGAAGACGAGCGCGCCGAAGGCCCCGGCCCCGGCCAAGCCGGCGGCGAAGAAGAAGTCCGCGAAGAAGCGCGGCTGATCACGCGGCGCGCCGGCGTCGGCGACCGAGCGCGAGCACGGCGAGCAGCATGGCGAACGACGGGCGCCCGGTCGCGATCGTGCAGCCCTCGGCTTCGCCGCGGTTCTGCCCGTAGCCCGGCGGCAGGCCGTCGTCGTCGAGCTCGCCGCTCGGGTCGAGCGGATCTCCGGGCTCGTCGCCCGAGGAGCTCTCGGCGCCGCCCGGATCGCCGGTGCTCTCGCCGGGCTCCGGGCTCGCGTCCGCAGGCGCGACGTCGATGACCACGACGTCGCTCTGCGTGACGTTGCCCGCGGCGTCGCGCGCCTCGGCGTAGAGCTCGTACTGTCCGGCCGGGATGCCGTTCGCGGGCCAGCCGTACGGCGCACTGTCGTCGTTCGCCATCGAGACGCCGTTGGAGAACAGCTCGACCTCGATCACGCCGACCTCGTCGGCGGCATCGACGGTGATCGTGAAGTCGTCGCCCTCGGTGAACTGCGTGCCGTCCTGCGGTGCGGTGATCGTGAGCACCGGGCCCTGGGTATCGGGCGTGCCGGCACCGACGAGCTCGAGCAGCTCGGCGTGGGAGTTCTGCTGGCCGGCGGGACAGAACTGCGCGTGTTGATCGACGCAGTAGATCTCGGGTGCGGCGGGCGTGGTGAGGATCGCCGAGCACTGATCGACGAACCAGAAGTCGGCGGGGCCGTAGGCGTACGACATGATGTCGTCGTCGACGGTGGTGTGCTCGAGCCCGATCGAGTGCGCGACCTCCTGACCGACGGTGCGCGCCTGCTCGTTGATCGCGTAGCCGTCGTTGGCGCCGTGGAACGCGAACACGACGTTGTTGCGGGTCCAGGTGTCGCCGCAGTCGAGCGGCGCGATGCCGGCGGCCTCGCCGGCGTAGGGGTTCGTCGGGCTCACGACGGCCATCACGTAGTCGCCGGAGGCGGGGCGCGACTCGGTGATCGTGACGGCGTAGGGCGACCAGTCCAGCAGCACGGCCTGCACGAGCGCGGCGCGGGCAGTGTCGTCGCCGTAGGGCGCGTACTGCACGGCAGCGCGATCGATGTGGCTGGTGTTGCTGTGCGAGTCGTCGAGCTCGGCGTAGGCGATGTTGGGGCCCTCGAACGCGAGGAAGACGACCATCGACTGCGCATGCAGGGGGGCGTGGGGTGCAGCCTGCAGCCCGAGCTCGCGGATGGCGCTCGGCGAAGGTACGTGCTCGCCGTGCAGCTTCTCGGCGCTCGCGATCGTCGGGACGAGCAAGAGCAGCGCCGCCAGCGTTCTCATCACTGTCGTTCGTGTCCGGCAGCGGCTCCGCGGATCAACGTCGGCACGAAGAAGACCTCCACCGATCACCACGATCGAGAAGACGCGGGGGCTGGAGCGCGCGCGCACGAGGGAGGACGACATTCCCCAGAAACGCCGCAAATCCCCTGCGCA
>CAZFKC010000165.1:0-14108 GCA_964519175.1 uncultured Nannocystaceae bacterium | reverse complement strand
GCCGGCTCCGACGAAGCTCGCGCCCGAGCCCAAGCCGTCGCGCACCGCGGCGCCGTCGCGCACCGCGGCCGCGATCGCCGAGCTGCCGCGCGCCGCGGAGCTGCCGGTCGACCTACCGACGCCGACGCCGTGCGAAGCGCCGCGGCTCGAGGTGGTCGAGCCCGCTCCGGTCGAAGCGCCGCCGGTCGAAGCGCCGCCGATCGGAGCGTCGACGGCGGAGGCCCGCGAGCCGGCGGTCCCCGACGTGCCCACGCCCGTGCTCGCGCCGGTCAGCGCGCCGGTCGAGGAGGCCGCGCCCACGCCCGCGCGCCCGCAGCCGAGCGAGCCCCGGCCTGCGGCGCAGCCGGGCAACACGTGGACGACGCTCGCGGCGGATGTCACCGCCGCATTCGAGCTCGCCGCCGAGCTCGAACGCGATCTGGATGCGACGCGCAACGAGCTCGTGTCGGCGCGGCAGCAGCTGCGCCGCGCCGAGCAGCAGCGCGACGAGCTCGCCGAGGGCGGCTCGACGATCGAAGACGCCGCCGACGCCGTGAAGCTCGCCGCCGCGCTGTTCACCGATCGCCTCGTGGTGTTGCCCAGCGCGCATGCATCGGCGCTCGACTCGGTGTATCGCGACGCGGAGAAGTGCTTCCGCGTGCTCGTGGTGCTCGCGATGTTCGGCCAGCACGACGGTACGTTCGCGGAGACACTCGCGAAGGCGCTCGGCCACGCCGCCGAGTGGAAGCCCAAGGACAGCCCGTCGACGATCGCGAAGTTCGGCGCGCAGCGAACCTGGACGAGCTCGACCGGCGAGCGCCACCTCTACTCGCGGCACGTCACGCTCGGCGGATCGGTGAACCCGCAGCGGTGCCTGCAGATCTACTACGACGTGCTGGCCGACGGCCGCGTCGAGATCGCGTGGGTGGGCGAGCACCGGCCCACCGTCGGCAAGGACACCTGATCCTTGCTACCGTGTGCGGCGCGTGAGCGAGGGGTCCGAGCAGCCTGCGGCCGTCGATCTGTCGAACTGCGACAGCGAGCCGATCCACGTGCCCGGCGCGATCCAGCCCCACGGTGTGCTGCTCGGGTTCGACGCGGCATCGCAGCTCGTCACGGCCAGCGCGAACGCGGAGCGGCAGCTGCAGCGCCCCACCGCCGGGCTGCAGCCGGCTGACCTCGGCACCGCGATCGAGCGCGCCGTCGCGACGGTGCTGGTCGATGCGCACGCCGACGTGAACCCGCTCGCGACGAAGGTCGGTGGGCGCGAGTACGACGCGATCGTGCATCCGATGGGCGGCACCGTGTTCGTGGAGCTCGAGCCGGTGCCTACCGACGCGCCGGAGCGCGCCGAGTTCGCGTGGCGCGTGCAGCGTGCGCTCGACATGCTGCAGCGCGCGAACGGGCTGTCCGAGCTGCTCGAGATCGCGGCCCGCGAGGTGCGTCGGCTGAACGGCTTCGACCGCGTGATGGCCTATCGCTTCCGCCACGACGACAGTGGCGAAGTGGTCGCGGAGGAACGCCGCGGCGATCTCGACCCGTTCCTCGGACTGCGCTACCCGGCCACCGACATCCCGGCCCAGGCGCGGCGGCTCTACCTCGAGAACCCGCTGCGCTTGATCACCGACGTGCGCTACCGACCCGCGCAGCTCGTGCCGGCGATGCATCCCGAGACCGGCGCGCCGTTCGATCTCAGCCACAGCGTGCTGCGCAGCGTCTCGCCGATCCACGTCGAGTACCTCACCAACATGGGCGTCGCCGCGTCGATGAGCGTATCGATCGTCGTCGCCGGTCGGTTGTGGGGGCTGCTCGCGTGCCACCACATGTCGCCGCGTTTCGTCACCTACGCCGTGCGCATGGCCTGTCGGTTGCTCTCGCAGACGCTGGGCCTGCTCGTCGAGCGCGCCGAGGCGAAGTCGGCCGAGGCGCGCAAGGCGAGGGCCGCGGAGATCGTCCATGCGCTCGCACGTGCGACGCGCACCGACGACGACCCGGTGCGTGCGCTGACCAGTGATCCCTCGCTGTTGCTCGAGCTCGCCGACGCGAGTGGCGTCGCGGTCAGCTTCGACAGCCGCATCGAGACCCTCGGCGCGGTCCCGCCGCGCACGGTCATCGCCGAGCTCCTGACGTGGATCGAGGGCCTGTCCGAGCGCGACCTGCTCGCGTTCGACGATCTGGCGGTGCGCCGGCCCGGGCTCGCGCCGCCCGCGGTCGCGGCGGGTCTCATGGCCGTGCGCTACGACGCCGAGCGTCGCGGCTACGTGCTGTGGTTCCGCCGCGAGGAGGTCGAGACGGTGCGGTGGGCGGGCAACCCCGACAAGCTCTATCCGCACGGCAAGCTCGGCCCGCGGCTCAGCCCGCGCGGATCGTTCGCCGAGTACGTCGAGACGGTGCGCAATCGTTCGCGTCCGTGGAGCGCGGACGACCGCCACGTGGCGTCGGCGCTGCGGGCCGAGCTCGTCGAGAGCGTGCTGCGTCGCGCTGCCGAGTTCGAGCGCACCCGCGATCTGTTCATCGGCATCGTCGGCCACGATCTCCGCGGACCACTCAATGCGATCTCGTTGGCGGCGTCGATGATCTCGGCCGGCAGCAACCTGGATCGCGGCGCGCTCGTCAACGTCGGCAGCAGGCTCACCTCGTCGACCGATCGCATGCGCCGCATGATCGACGAGCTGCTCGACTTCAGCCGGCTGCAGGCCGGGCTCGGGCTCGGGCTCACGATGGCGGACGCCGACGTGCATGCCCTGGTGCGACAGATCGTCGACGAGGGCGCGCTCGCGCGTCCGGGAGCGGCGGTCCAGCTCACGCTGTCGGGGCCCGGCCACGCCCAGCTCGACCCCGATCGCTTCGCGCAGCTGTTCGCGAACCTGCTGAGCAACGCCCGCCACCACGGCGATCCGTCGGCGCCCGTGGTCGTCGATCTGCGCGGCGACGACGAACGCTTCGTGCTCACCGTCGAGAACCACGGCCCCACGATTCCCGACGAGCTGCTGCCGCGGTTGTTCGACCCGTACAAGCCCAGCTCGTTGCGCAAGGCCAGCAACAAGGGCGGGCTGGGGCTCGGGCTCTACATCGTGAAGCAGATCATCGACGCGCACGGCGGCACGATCGTGGTGCGCTCCGCGGACGGGCACACGGCGTTCGAGGTCACGTTCCCGCGCCGGCGCTGAGCTACGCCACGAATGCGTGCTCGAACGCGGTGAATGCTCGCTCGGCGCCGGCGAGCGCGTGGGCGAAGCGGAGCTCGTCGGTGCCGCACCACGCGTCGGCACGCGCCTTCAGCTCCTTCCACATCGTGCCCGTGCGCGCGCCGTGGCCGTGGAAGTACGACGCACCGTGCTCGGCGTCGAGGCCGAGCTCGCGCGCCACGGTGCGCAGGATGAGCTGGCCGCCGAGCGTCGAGCCCTCGAGCACGTAGAGCATCCCGAGCGCCTCGGCGAGATCCGTGGGCGGCTCCACGACGACGTCGGGTGGAGCCGAGCTCTCGCCGAGCCAGCGCAGGTCCTGCTCGACGAGCGGCAGCCGTCGTCGCGCCTCGAAGTCGAGGGCGAGCTCCGACCAGGGAAATCGCGCGAGCGCGGGCTCGATCGTCCGCAGGCAGCCGGCGATGCGGCGCAGCATGTCGGCGTAGCCGGACCGCGTCTGCGCGCGCTGCTCGAGCATGCTCGCCTGCTCGACGCGCTCGTGCAGGGCTCGGGTTCGCTCGCGCAGTCGCTCGGTCGCAGACATCCGCATGCAGAGGCTAGCAACGCCAGCGCCGGAGTCGAGTGGGGACCAGGCGCTTGCACGCCGGCGAGAATCTGCTCCGCGGCGCAATCGAATCGCCGCGCACCCGGACGGTCGCGGACGTGAAGCCACGCCTGCACTCCGCGGTGCTCGTCGCCGCCCTCGCGAGCTCGTCCGGCTGCCCGATGCCGTACTCCCCTCCGCCGCCGCCCCCCGAGCCGCCCACGCGCTACTACAGCGCGAGCGTCGAGATCGGGCAGTCCGAGCAGAACAACGCCGAGGGCGACGAGCACGGGCCGATGGCGCCGGATGCTGCGCAACTCCTGCGGCCCGGCATCAAGATCGCCTTCTTCCCCCCGACCTCCGCGGGGGCGTGCGAGACCACGACCGCGGAGCAGAGCGTCGCGAAGGAGAAGGACCTCATCGTGATGCAGTGCGGCGTGCTGATGTCGGGGCTCGAGGCCCGGGCGGCGAAGGCCGGCTACCAGGTGGTGAGCTGGCAGGCGCTCAAGCATCCCGACCGCCCGCCGCTGGAGATGGCGCGTGCGCTCGACGTCGACGTGCTGTTCGAGATCAACGAGCTCTCGGTCGGGCGGCGCGAGCTCGATCGCGCGCGCGCGACGAACCTGACGTTCGGACAGCAGACCCGCGCGGACGATCGCACCGACGTCGCGGTGTCGCCCGCGGTCGCGCAGCGCTGTCGCGGCGCGTTCGCACCGGTCTTGGCAGCACAGGGCGTGACGCTCGAGGCGGTGCTCGACGCGAAGGGCGTCGAGGTGCGATCGGGACGGGCGCTCTGGTACTACAAGCGGGCGAAGCCCGAGCTCGAGCAGACCGGCGAGCACGCGAGCACGCAGCTCTACTATCCCGCCGCGGGACACATCGACTGGGTCCCGCCACCGAGGCCGAAGCCGAACCGGATGCGCCGGGCCGGGGGCTTCCTCGCGGGCTACGCGACGCTGCCGGTCGCGATGGGCGGCGCGCTGCTCGGACTCGGCGTCGCGAAGCACAGCGACGCCATGCGCACGGGTGGTGGCGTGCTGCTCGGGCTCGGGCTCGCGGCCGTCGTCACCGGCATCACGCTGTTCGTCGTCGGCGACCAGCGCCAGCGCCGGATGCCGCCGCCGAAGGTCGTGGTGCCGCCCCCCTCGTACGCGCCGGCCGAGCAGGTGCTGTGCAGCGCGGCTGCAAGCACGCCGCCGTGGCTGGTCGTAGCGCCGTCACCGACCGCGGCACCGACGAGCGCGTCGTCGTTCTCGTTCCATGACGAGACCGCCGGTGCCCGCGACGACGAGCGCCGCCGTCGCGAGCGACTCGTGCGGGCCGCGGCCGACGAGTTCGTGACGAAGCTCGGCGAGCTGCACGAGGCGCGCTGAGGGCTAGCCGTCGTCGACGAGCGTGCTCGCACAGCGGAAGCCGACCTCGGGATCCTTGAACGTCGCCTCGCCCCAGAACGAGCGCGGGCTGCCGTCGGCGGCCTCGGGCCAGGGCCCGGTGTACTGGTTGCGGAAGCCGCCGCCGCGATAGATCCGTGCGTCCATCTCCTCGGGACCCGAGCGCGTGCTCGTCCACTCCCACACGTTGCCGACGAGATCGACGAGGCTCTGGGGGCTGCGGTCGTTCTGCCGGCTCGGATCGACGACGCACGTCGAACGTCGGGGGTTCTTCCAGTCGACGCTGATGCAGATCGTCTGATCGGGCGCCGTGGTGCCCCACGGATACGGCCACTCCTTGTCGGCGCCGTGCGCCGCCCACTGCCACTCGTCGTCGGTGGGCAGTCGCGCCCCTCGCCACGCGCACATGCGCTCGGCCTGCTCGTGGCTCACGCAGTTCACCGGATGATCGAGCTGCTCCGCGCTCGTGCAGCCCTGGCTGATCTCGGCGAGCAATGCGACCTGCTCGGCGCCCTGCTTCAGATCGTTGTACGCGGTGCGCGGCGCCGCATCGCAGCCGCCGGCGTCGACGCAGGCCTGCCAGGCCGCGACCGTGACCTCGGTGCGATCGAGGCAGTAGGGCGCGAGCACGTCGTTGCCGGGGATCCGCGACATGCCGGTGGGGCAGGGGTCCGCGGCGACGGTCGGCGCCGCGAGCCAGGCGGCCGTCGCGATCGCGAGCGTGCCGGGCAGCGCCACCGCGATCGCGATCCGGCGGCGGCGAGGCGCTCGCGCAGCGCGGCCACGCTCGGCGAGCGCGGCGAGCAGCTCGTCCATCGACGCGAAGCGATCCGCGGGCTCGGTCGCGAGTGCACGCTGCAGGATGGCCAACAGCCAGGTCGGCACGCGGGCGGACGCGGTCGGGCTCGTCGGTGCACCATCCATGACCGCGCGGGCGAGCTCGGCGACGGTGGCACCCGCGTACGGCCGCTTCCCGAACAGCACCTCCCACAGCGAGACGGCCCACGCGAATTGATCGGCGCGGTGATCGGGGGCCTGCTCGCGCCACTGCTCGGGAGCCATGTATGCGGGCGTGCCGGCGATCGCTCCGCTGGCCGTCACGCGGATGTCGAGCGCGTCCGGATCGCGCGCGCCAGGACCCTGCGCACCGAGCCACGCATCGTCGTGCTCGCGCGTGCGCGCCAGTCCGAAGTCGAGCACGCGCACGCGGCCGTCGTCGCCGACCAGCACGTTCTCCGGCTTGAAGTCGCGGTGCACGAGCCCGACCGCGTGCGCGGCCGCGAGCCCGCGCGCAGCCTGCTCGAACACGCCGAGCACGGCCTCGGTGTCGCGCGCCGACTCGGCGGCCCACGCCCGCAACGTGCGTCCGGCCACGAGCTCCATCGCGATGAACGTGCGCCCGTCGTGCTCGCCGACCTCGTGGATCGTCACCGCGTTCGGGTGCATGACGAGCGCCATCGCCCGGGCCTCGCGCAGCAGTCGCGCGGCGTTCGCATCGGCGGCGACCGATCCCCCGCGCAGCAGCTTGACCGCGACCTTGCGACCGAGCCGCTCGTCGACCGCTTCGTAGACGACGCCCATGCCGCCGGCCCCGAGCCGACGGACGATGCGGAACTGCGCGACGTGGACCGGCTCGAGTCCGGGCGCGTCGCCGGGTCCGGGTGCGTCCCCGGGCCATGGTGCGTCCCCGGGCCATGGTGCGTCCCCGAACAGCTGCGCCCACGCGTGCCGGCGATCGAGCGCGGTCGAGAGTCCGACCCGCACCGCCTCGGCCTCGCCTCGCTGCTCGCCCGCGGCTGCCACCGGTGGCCCAGTCTAGCGCGCCTGTGGGCGTCGGAATCGCGCGTGCGGATTTCCGCAATCGATCGCGCCGCGACTCGGACAGCCGCCCGCATCGGAGGTTCGATCGATGCGTCGCGCGCCCAGCTCGCTGCCGTTCCTGCTCGCCCTGGCCCTCGTCGCGCCCGCTTCGGGCGGCTGCGATCCACCCGGAGACGGGCTCCGCAAGTGCGACGGTGGGCTCTGCATCGAGGTCTTCCGCGGGATCTACTCGACCGAGCCCTGCGCAGGCGCACCGGCGCAGAGCTGCACCTACGTCGACGTGTTCTTCGTGCTCACGCAGGACGGCACGTCGGTGCGCGAGCTCGACGCGTCCGACGTGCGCATGAGCATCGACGACCACGACGTGGGAGTCGAAGGCGCGGCGACTCTGACGCAGAAGAACGGCTTGCTCGTCACGCTGCTGCTCGATCGCAGCTACAGCATCGAGGAGGCCGGTGCGACCGAGCGCGTGCGCGCGGCGGCGAAGGGCTTCCTCGATGCGCTGCCCGACGAGGCCGTGGTCGCGCTGGCCGGCTTCGCGAGCGAGGCCCAGGTGCCGGTCGCGCTCGGCAGCGAGCAGCTGGGCTACTTCACGCTCGACGCCGCGGGCCGCAGCGCGCTCGACGGGCGGCTCGACGGCGCGTACCAGCCCTACCAGGCCCCGGAGTCGCAGGCGTTCACGAAGCTCTACGACGCCGTCGCGAACCTCGCGGATCTCCGGCCGAAGGAGGGCGACTTCGCGGCGATGCAGGCGGTCGACATCGTGCTCTCCGACGGGGCCGACACCGCGAGCAGCAGCTATCGCAGCGCGGATGCGGCGATGGCCCACGTCGGCGAGGTGGCGCCCGATCTGAAGCTGTACGCGGTCGGGCTCGGCGACGCGATCGACGAGCAGGCGCTCGAGCGACTGAGCGAGGGGCGGGCGTACCTGGCCAGCGACGCGAGCGCGCTGAGCGATGCGTTCGCGTCGGTCGCCAACGATCTCGGCGCGATCTATCGCTATCGCATCCTCGTCGCGGAGGCGACCTACGACGCCCGCGCCACGCTCGGCGTCGCGCACGGTGGCCATCGCATCGAGACCAGCTTCGACCTCGCGTCGATCACCGACGACGGGCCGGGCGACGGCGGACCGATCGGCGAGGGCACGACCGGCCTGCCCCCCGATCCACCGAGCACGACCTGCGCGTTGCCATGCACCGCGAGCGCCGAGTGCGGGCCCGGCGAGGCCTGCCTGGCGACGACGGTGGGCAACCTCTGCATGCCGGTCGAGTGCGAGGGCTGCTTCGCGGCGCAGCTGACCTGCACCTACTTCGCGGATGCGTGCGCGTTCGAGGCCTGCAGCTGAGCGCGGTCGCCCTGCTATGCTCCGCGGCGGATGTCGACGCCGCCCGTCGCGACCGACTTCGAGCTGTTGCATCGCTGGCGCGCGGGCGAGCAGGTCGCGGGCCAGCAGCTGTTCCTGCGCCACTTCGACGCGCTGCACCGCTTCTTCCGCAACAAGGTCGGCGACGAGGCCGGCGATCTGGCCCAGACGACCTTGCTCGCGTGCCTCGAGCAGCGCGATCGCTTCCGCGCCGAGGCCACGTTCCGCAGCTACCTGTTCGCGATCGCCCGCAACCGGCTGTACTCGCACTACGAGGCCAAGCTCGTCGCGGGGCGGCGCTTCGACTCGACCTCGATGTCGGCTGCCGATCTGTCGCCGACCCCGACCGAGCTCATCGGCGCGTCACAGGAGCAGAAGCTGCTGCTGCACGCGCTGCGGGCGATCCCCATCGAGCTGCAGGAGCTGCTCGAGCTGCACTACTGGGAGCAGCTCGCGGGGCCGGAGCTCGCGCTCGTGCTCGGCGTGCCCGAGGGCACGGTGCGAACGCGGCTGCGCCGCGCGAAGCAGCTGCTCACCGAGCGCATCGGCGAGCTCGCGCGCGGCGGGCCGCTCGAGACGCTCGAGGTCGATCTCGACGGCTGGGCCGCCTCCCTGCGCGAGCAGATGACCCGCCGCAGCTGAGCTACAGCCCGGCGGCAAGCGCTGCGGCGCCGACGGTGGCGCGCGTGATCCCGACCGCGAAGTCCTCGCTGAGGTCGGCGATCTCGTCGGGTCCACCCGTGCAGTGATAGTGCGGGTTGCGGAACTCGCCGCTGTCGGTGACGAACACCGCGGGCAGCCCGTTGTCCCAGAACGCGGCGTGGTCGGAGCGGCGCAGGTCGGCGAACAGCTCCGAGGTCTCGCTGCCGGGCGGCAGGTCGATGATGACCGAGCGCAGCCCGACGCGCTCGCCCTGGGCCTTGAAGTCCATCGCGGTCTGCAGCGCGAGCGAGTTGGGCACGAGCGCCGCGAAGTCGCCGCGGAACTCGTTGTCCTCGACCTCCGCGTACGCGTTCGGGAACGCGATGTCGAGCCCGGGCGGGATCTGCTGGCTCATCGGCTCGTCGCTGTAGTAGCCGATCATGTCGAAGTTGATGTAGGTCGTGATCGCGAGCTCGTCGGCGACCGCCGAGGCCGCGAACGCCGTCGAGCCCACCAGTCCGGCCTCCTCCTCGTCCCAGCACGCGACGAGCACGGTGCGCATCGTGTCGGCCATCGCGAGTACGCGTGCGATCTCGAGGGTCGCCGCGACGCCGGTGGCGTTGTCGTCGGCGCCGTTGCAGTCGGCGATGTGATCGTAGTGGGCGCCGACCATCACGATCTCGTCGGGCAGCGCCGAGCCGGCCCTGCGACCGAGCACGTCGACGCCGGTGCCGTACTCGAACAGCTGCACCTCGTAGCCGTACTCGGCGAGGCGATCGGCGCAGAGGTCCTGCACCTCCTGCCAGTGCTGCGACGACGGCGTGCGCACACCGGTGATGAATTCGAGATCGTCGGCGTAGCGCTCGGGCTCGACGCAGTCGGCCAGTGCCTCGGGCGAGTCGTTGCACGCGTTGCCGTCGCCCGTGGTGTCGGCGCTGCCGGTGGTCGGCCCCGTGGCGCCCTCGCTGCCGCCGGTGCCGGGTCCGCTGCTCGATGATCCGGTGCCGGGGATCGGCGCCTCGCTGCCGAACGTGTCCCCGCCGTCGCTCGCTCCGTCGTCGGTGCACGACGCCGAGAGGAGCGCGAGCGCGACCGTGATCGTCGTCGTCGTGCGTGCCATGTCAGGTGCCCTTGAACTGCGGCGCGCGCTTCTCGAGGTACGCGGCGATGCCCTCGCCGGCGTCGTCGCCTTCGAACAGGCGCTGCTGCAGCTCGCGCTCCAGCGCGAGCCCTTCGTGCAGGCCGATCTCGGCGCCGCTCTGGCACGCGCGCTTGATGAAGCCGACCGCCCGCGACGGTGCACGCGGCGGCACGAAGCCGCGCACCCATTCGAGCACGTGGGCATGGAACGTGGTGCCGTCGGCGTCGTCCCAGACTTGGTTGAGCACGCCGAGCTGCAGCGCGCGCTCGAAGTCGAAGGTCTCGCCGGTGGCCATCAGCTCGATCGCCTTGGCCTTGCCGAGCACGCGCACGAGCCGTTGCGTGCCGCCGGTGCCGGGCAGCACGCCGAGCTTCACCTCGGGCAGCCCGCACTTCCCGGAGCCGCGCCGCGCGACGCGGAGGTCGGCCGCCAACGCGATCTCGAGCCCGCCGCCCACGCAGTGGCCGTCGATCGCCGCGACGACGAGCTTGGGGGTCTGCTCGAGCCGCAGGAGCGTCTCGTTCGCGTGCAGGCAGAAGTTGTACTTGAAGTAGGGATCGGCGCCCTTCAGCATCGCGATGTCGGCCCCGGCGCAGAAGAACTTCTCGCCGGCACCCCGCACGACGATCGCGTGCACGTCTGCGTCGAAGCGCGCCCGGAGGATCGCGGCGTCGAGCGCCTGCATCATCTCGTAGGAGTAGGTGTTGGCCGGGGGCGCTGAGAGCGTCAGCCGGGCGATGCCTTCGAGGTTCTCGTACTCGACGAGCGACATGGGCGGAGCATACACTTTGGCCGGCGATGGTGGCCGAAAGCTCCGAGGCCCACGGCGTGTACGCGTTGCCCGTCGCGATCGGCTGGGGGCACTGCGATCCCGCGGGCATCGTCTACTTCCCGCGCTTCTTCGAGCTCTTCCACCAGGCGATGGAGAGCTGGTTCGGCGAGCGGCTCGGGCTGCCCTACGACCAGGTCATCACCACGCGCAAGATCGGGTTCCCGTCGGTGCACACCGAGGCCGACTTCAAGAGGCCAACGCGCTTCGGCGAGACGGTTGCGATCGAGCTGCGGCTCGCCGCGGTCGGGCGCAGCTCGCTGACGCTGACGTACCGCGTGCTCGGTCCGGGCGGTGCCGCGGACCTGCGTGCGACCGGCGGCACCGTCGTCGCGCTCATGGATCTCGATCCCGCGAGCCCGGGCTTCCGCGGCAAGCTGCCGATCCCCGACGATCTGCGCGCGCGTTTCGAAGCGTTCGGCATCGGTGTGTCGGCGTGAGCTGGCTCGACGCCGCGGCCACGCTGCCGATCGCGTTCGCGCAGGTCCGCGAGGATCCGCTGCTCGATCTCGAGGTGATCCGGCGACTGCGGCCCGGTGCGCGCGCGCTCGTGATCGCCTCGGGCGGGTGCACGGTGGCGTTCCTCGCCGCGACGGGCGGGCTGTCCGCGATGACGGTCGTCGATCCGAATCCGGCGCAGCTCGTGCTCACGCGGCTCAAGCTCGCCGCGCTGCGCGACGCACCCGAGCGTCGGCGGGCGTGCTTCGGCCACGCCGCGATGGCGATCGGCGAGCGTCGTGCGTGGCTCGTCGATGCGCTGGCGGCGATCGGCGAGCCCGAAGGCGCGCTCGGTCCGCTCGAGCGGGGTCGCGGAGCTCGGGCCCGATCAGGCCGGGCGCTACGAGCGACTGTTCGCCGCGCTGCGCGAGGCGCTGGTCGACCACGAGCTCGACGCGGCGCTGGAGGAGGTGTTCGCGCTGCCGATCCTCGTGCGGCTGTTCGGCGCGGCCGCGACCGCGAACCCACGCGAGCCGTTCGCACGCCACTTCGCCGCGCGCATCCGCGACGCGCAGGCCCGGCCCGATGCGCGCGCGAACCCGTGGCTCGTGCAGCTGCTCGAGGGGCGTGATCCGCCGGATGCCCGTGCGCCGTGGCTCGACGCGCCGTGTCCCGCAGCGCTGCCCGAGCTCGAGCTGCGCCTCGGCACCGTCGACGACGCGCTCGCCGAGCCCGGCGATGGCTTCGACTTCGTGCACCTGTCGAACGCGCTCGACTGGCTCGATCCATCCGCGGCGTCGTCGACCCTCGCCGCGGCCGCGGCGGCGCTGCGCGAGCGTGGGCTGGTGTTCGTCCGCCAGCTCAACTCCAGCCTCGACGTCCGCGCGCTCGCACCCGCGCTCGCGTGGCTGCCGACCGACGATCTGCTCGCGCGCGATCGCAGCTTCTTCTACCGCGAGCTCCACCTGGGACGAGCGCGATGAAGATCGAGCAGCTGTGCGCGCGACCCGAGCCCGCGCTCGCGGCTGCGCTCGCGCGCTTCGAGCTGCAGTTCCGCTACCCACTCGGCCCCGGCCGCTGGTTCCGCATCGACCACGGCGACGACTACTCGCGGTTCTTCCGGGCGATCGGCGAGGCTGCGTGCTTCGTCGCCCTCGACGGTGGCGAGGTGCTGGGCACGATCGGCTGCGCGCGCGCACGGCTGCGCGAGCCCGGCGGCACGACGCGCGACGTGGTCTACCTCGGCGATCTGAAGCTCGATCCCGGCGCGCGCGGCGGACGGGTGCTGCTGCGCTTGATCGCCGCGGTGCGCGGCTGGGCGGAGCCCTGGGCCGACGCCGCGTTCGCGGTGGTCATGGACGGCACCGCGGTCACGCCCGAGCGCTACACGGGCCGGGTCGGCGTGCCGCGCTTCGTCGCGCTCGCGCACATCGAGGTGCTGCGCGTGCCCGCGCGCGCGGGCGGCTCGGTGCGGCCCGTCGCGGCGCGGCTGCCCTCGAGTGACGCCTTCGCGCTCGTGCCCGCCGATCCAGCGCTGCGCTCCGAGCTCGCGCCGACGTGGCTCGCGCTCGCCGACGGTCGTGCCAGCGGACGGCTCGACGACACGCGCCGCGCGAAGCGTCTGTTCGCCGACGACGGCAGCGAGCTCGCGAGCCTGCACCTCGGCGCGCTCGACTACGCCGACGCCGAGGCGGCGGCCGAGCTCGTGCAGCTGGCCGCCGCGGCCGCGGCGAGCCATGGCGCCCCGGCGGTGTTCGTCGCGTTCCCGGCGACCGTCGCACGGGAGGTGCACGCACGGCTCGCCGACGACGCTATCGTTCGTGCACCCGCGACGATCTGGGGCACCGGGCTCCCGCTCGGTCGCGCGTGGAACATCGACACCGCGGCGATCTGAATGAGCACACCGAGCCGAGCCCCCCGCGTGACGCAGGCCGCGATCGAGATCCTCGAGCGCAGCAGGATCGCCGACAATCCCTACCTCGTCGCGCTCACCGGCGGCGAGATGACGCTGCCGGTGTTCCAGCGCACGCAGGAGCAGTTCTTCTTCGCGGTGACGTTCTTCTCGCGCCCGATGGCGGCGCTGGTCGGGCGCATCCCCGATCCGCACGCGCGCATCGACATCCTGCACAACCTCGTCGAGGAGCACGGCGAGTTCCGCGAGCACGCGTTCCACCACAACACGTTCCAGGTGTTCCTGCGCAGCATCGGCTGCGCGCCCGAGCAGCTCGACGCGATGTCGCTGTGGCCGGCGGTGCGCGCGTTCAACTCGGTGCTGACCACCGCGTGCCTGCTCGACGAGCTCGAGGTCGGCATCGCATGCATGGGCATCATCGAGCACGCCTTCGCGGGCATCTCGGCGACGATCGGGCGCGCGGTCGTCGAGCGCGGCTGGGTCGCGGCCGACGAGCTCGTGCACTACAAGCTGCACGCGCAGATCGACGAGCGCCACGCCGAGGAGTTCTTCGCGGTGATCGAGCCCGGCTGGGACGACACGCGCGCGCGCTACTTCGTCGACCAGGGCCTCCGGCTCGGCGCGCACGTGTTCGATCGCTTCTACCGCGACCTGCTCGCCGGTGCGCTCGATCCGGTGCCAGCGGGCCCGGCGCGGCCGAGCGGCTGAGCGGCTGAGCGAGCGCATCCATCCAGGACCTCCTGGGGACCTCCTGGGACCTCCTGGGACCTCCTGGCCTCGACCGCCAGGACGGGCCCGTCGAGCGGCCGCTCGACATTCTTCGACTGTCCAAGGGATCGAAATCCTCGCCGCCCACACTCCGG
>CAZFKC010000164.1:0-14655 GCA_964519175.1 uncultured Nannocystaceae bacterium | reverse complement strand
AGCTCACCGAGCTGCCGTCGGAAACCGCTTGCTGAAGTTCACGGTATCTCAGCCGATGTCGATGATCCACTGGCACACCCGTGGATCCGAGTCCACGCAGGTGTAGCTGTTCGTGTCGCAGGTGAGCCCCGCGGCGCACGCGAACGTCTGCGCGCACGACTCGCCGCGCGCGGGCTGGTCGGCGCATGCGCCCGCGGGGCAGTAGCCGCTCGCGCACTGCGAGTGGCCGCTGCACGGCTCGCCGATTTCGACCAGCTCCTGACACGTGCCGGTCTGCTCGTCGCAGCGTTCGTCGGTGGCGCAGCCGTTCGTGCACGACGAGCCGGGCTGCACCTGTCGCTCGCACGGGTCCACGCACTCGCCGGTGCACAGGTACGCGTCGCTGGCCGCATGGTAGTCGCAGGCGTCGACGACACAGGTGAGCCCGCGCGTGCAGTTGCTGTACCTCGCGTCGTCCGTCGCGATGCACGGCTGCCCGTCGAGCTGCTCGCCGTGGTAGGCGGGACACGGCGAACGGCAGCCGCCGTCGGCGTCGGTCTCGACGCCACAGCCCAGCTCGTCGAGCTCGTCGACGATCGCGCCCACGCACCACGGGTCGTAGACCACGTCGATGATCGGTGGCGCATCGCGCAGCTCGGCGATCTCGTCGCCGACGTAGCGTCGGCAGGCGTCCTCGTCGTCGAAGAAGTGCCCCTGCGCGCACGCACACTCGAACATCTGCTTGCAGTAGAAGTGGCCGAACATCCCCTGCGCGTCCGCGAGCGCGACCTCGCGGTGCTGCTCGATGTCGATCCGCTGGCACGCGGCCGCGGCGACCAGTACACCCACGCCGATCCTCGCGATGCTCTTCAGCCAACCACCCACGTCGACCAGCATATCAGGCGCTCGCGCGTGAAGCCAAGGCAACTCGCCCAAGCGGGCCGCGTACGACGTCCGTGCACGTCGACGCACGCGGGCTAGACTGATCGAGCGGCGCGGTGAGGTTGCCCTGTCACCGGGGGGACCATGATCGCCACTTCGACACGCGCGACGATTGCCTGCACAGCTGTGTTCCTCACCGCGCTCGCGTGCGGTGCCGAGCCCGATCGCGCCGCCGATGCGCCGCTCGACGACGCCTCGTCGAGCGGATCGGCGACCACGGCGGGCGCGACGACGGACGGTGAGGCGGCGGCCGATGCGGACGCGGAGAGCGACGAGTCCGCCGCCGACAGTTCGCAGACGAGCGGTGCGGTCGACGACGGCACCGAGTCGGGCGATCTGCCCACGGCATGCCGGCCGGATGCGAGCTGGCCCGAGCCCGACTGGACCGTCGGCGATCCCGCGACGCACGGCTTCGACCCCGCGCTGCTCGAGGACGCCGTCGCGTACGCGGAGAGCGAGGAGTCGCACTGCTTGCTGGTCGTGAAGGACGGCGAGCTGGTGCTCGAGCGCTACTTCGGCGACGCGACGGAACAGACCCCGATGAAGAGCTGGTCCGTGGCCAAGTCCCACGTCTCCGCGATCGTCGGCATCGCGCTCGCGCGCGGCGAGCTCGGCAGCATCGACGACTCGATCGCCGAGTACCTGCCGGAGCTCGCCGGCGACCCGCGCGAAGCGGTGACGCTGCGGCACCTGCTGTCGATGACCGCCGGGCTCTACACCGGCGTGCTCGACGACATGGCCGGCATGTTCGGCGCCGAGGACATGACCGCGAAGGCGCTGGCGGTCGAGCTGCAGCACGACCCGGGCACGGCGTGGGAGTACAGCAACGTCGCGGTGCAGCTGTTCGAGCCGATCTTCCGTGGGCTCGGCACCCGCGCCGACGACTACGCGCGCGAGCACGTGTGGGAGCCGATCGGCATGGACGCGGAGTGGCTCACCGACCCGGCCGGCAATCCTGCGCTCTACATGAACGTGATCGCGAGCTGCCGCGATCACGCGCGCTTCGGCTACCTCATGCTGCAGCGCGGCTGCTGGGAGGGCGAGCAGATCGTGCCGGAGGCGTGGGTCGAACAGGCGGCGATGGCGAGCCAGGACATGAACGACGGCTACGGCCACTTCTTCTGGCGCGGCGCCGGCGATCCGACGCTGGACCTCGTCGACTCCACGCCACTCGATCGCGGCGCGCTGCACCCCGGCGCGCCCGAGGACTCGTTCTGCGCCGTGGGGCTCGGCAGTCAGTTCATCGAGGTCGTGCCCTCGCTCGATCTCGTGGTCGTGCGCATGGGGCATGCGGCGGTCGAGGATCTCGAGGGCAATCCGTTCCCGATCCTCGAGATCTTCGAGCTGCTCGACGAGGGCCAGCAGACCGTGCACGACGAGCTCGTGCAGCGCATCTACGCCGCGTACACCGGCTGATCAGTCGACGAACGGGCCCTTGTGGCGGATCGGCTGGCCGTGCGGCTTGCCGGTGAGCCACGCGAAGCGTGCACCCGCGCCGCCCTTCACGGTCACCGCACCCGGGGCGAGCAGCACCGCGGTGCCGCGCTTCACCGGCTCACCGAGCAGCTCGAGCTCGCCGTCGAGCACGTACACGAGGCCGTTGTGCCCCACGGTGACCTCGCGCTCCCAGCCGCGCGCCGCGAGCAGCTCGACGTCGAGGTAGTCGAGCGCAGTGTGCAGCCGCACCGGCGAGTCGGGCCCGACCACCGTGCGCAGTCGAAGACCGTCGCGTTCGGTGACCGGCATGTCGGCGGCGGCGATGCCCTCGTACTCGGGTTCCATCTGCTTGCGGTCGGCCGACAGGTTGACCCACAGCTGCAGCCCGCGATTGCTCGCGCCCGCACCGGGCATCTCGCTGTGCCGCGCGCCGCGACCCGAGGTGAACCGCTGCGTGCCACCGGCCGAGATCGACGACTCGTTGCCGAGGTTGTCCGCGTGGTGGAACTCGCCGGCGATCATGTACGTGAACGCCTCGAACCCACGGTGCGGATGCTCGGGGAAGCCGGCCGGCTCGCGCACGTCGAAGTCGTCGAGCAGCACGAACGGATCGAGGTTGGCGAGCCGAGGCCCGGGGAACACACGCGCGAGCGTGGCCCCGGCGCCGTCGGTGGTCGGCCGCGCGTCGATGCGCGCGGTGATCCGTGCGAGTCCGTCCTTCGCCGGCCGCGTGCCCCAGCCACCGCTCTTGACCTCGCAGCCGATGATCGCCGGCGCGACCGCGATCGCGGACACGCCGAGCAACACGCGACGTCGACCGATGCGCATCACATCCCCGGCCAGAAGCAGATGTCGTTGGCCTTGCACTCCATGCCGTCGGGGCAGGTCTTGCCCGCGCTGCAATCGAGGCCGCAGCCGGTGCCACCGTCGGCGAGGATCGCGGCGCACACCACCTCGGCGGTGCCGGTCGTCGGCGGCGCGAAGCAGTCGCAGGCGTCCTTGCAGCCGGAGATGAAGCACACGTTGCTGCCGTCCATCTCGGACGAGTTGAGGCAGCCGATGAAGCCGGTCGCGCCACCCATGCCGACCCAGTTGCACAGCGTGTTGTCGGTGTTGCCGTCCTTGCCGACGCACGCGTTCCACTCGCCCTGCACGATCGGATCGCACTGGTTGCCGCCGATGCAGACACAGCCGACGCACGTTCCGCCGCCGGGGCACATCGTGTCGTCCATGCACTCGGATCCGGCGGGACACTCCTCGCCCGTCGAGCTGTCGGCGGGGCCGGAGCTCTCGGGCGCACCACTGCTGCTGCCTTCGCTCGAGCTGGACTCCGCAGGACCGCTCGAGCTCTCCGCAGGTGCCGTGGTGGTCGTCGGATCGGTCGTCGTCGGGTTCGTCGCACCGTCGTCGGAGTTGTCGTCCTTCGGACAGGCGAGCAGCAACGTCAGCGATCCCAGGGCAATCCAGCGTGCAGCGTGCATGGCAGCAGCATCGCTCAATGCACCTGCACTTGCCAGATCTCGGCGTCGGCCGACTGGTAGCGACCGCACGCCGCCACGTGAAACCGCCCGAGCGCTCGCGTCGGGCCCTCCAGGTAGTCGTCCTGGTAGGACGGGCCCGCGGCGTAGATTGCCGACGGCGCGTCGAAACCGGCCACCGGGATCGGCAGCGCGACGGCTTCGGCGTCGGCCCACGACGCGGGTTGGTCGGGCGACGTGGCGGCGATGCGCAGCTCCAATCCACCCGTCGTCGCACTGCCGCGCGCGAGCGCGAGCGGCCCGCCCGGCGGCACGGCGAAGCGCCCGCGGAACGTGTCCGGCACGAGCTCGAGCGCGAGCAGGTGATCCGTCCACGCCGCGCCGGCGGGACGGAACCAGTAGCCGAGCCCCGCGTCGGTCTCGGCGAGCACGTGCACGGCGCCGCTTCCGGGGTCGACCCAGATGTCGGCGCCGCTGCGCACGTCGACGCCACCGCCGGCACCGAGCACGAAGAGCTGCGCGGGCTCGCCGAAGTCGAGCTCGACGACGACCGCGTCGTACGTGCCGGTCGGGTACACGCCGGTGAACGTCTGGCCGACCATCACCGCGTGCGACGGTGCGGTGAACGCCGCGAACACGTAGCCGATGTCGTTGAAGCCCGGCAGCTGCGTGACGACGGGGCCGTTCCAGCCCCCGCCGTAGTCGTAGGTGTAGACGAGCTGACCCGCACCGCCAGCGTCCCCGACGATCGTGAACCACACCAGGTGGGCCGGATCGGGCGCGAGCGCAGCGCCGACATAGTTCGCATCCTCGGGCACGAGGTAGGGGCCACCGATCGCGATCGCGTTGCACCCACCCGCGCTCGCGCTCTGCGTTTCGAACGTGCAGTGCGTCAGCCAGTGGCTGTCGACGTCGATCGCGTAGGTGTGGATCGTGCCGGCCTGCATCACGCTCGCCGCGTTCTGCTGGACGCCGGGCGTGTGCGCCTGGCTCGCGACCTCGGCCCACGCGTCGCCGTCTTCGCGCACGTACACGATGGAGCGGTTGTGCAGCACGTCCTCACCGCGATCGAGCACGAACCACGCCGTACCGTCGGGGTCTCGCATCGGCGCACGCAGCTGTGGTCCCCAGCCGCCATGCATCTCGACGTAGTGGCGGTTCTGATCGGTGATGCGCGCGGTCGAGACGGTCCAGCCCGGCTCGCCCGTCTCGCTGCTCGTGCCGTCGCTGCCGCCGAGCGATCCCGAGCTGCTCGTGGCGGCCGCGCTCGAGCTCGACTCGCCGACCGACGTCGTACCCGCGGTGGTCGTCGTTTCGCTGCTCGTGTCGCCCGTCGTCGTGCTCGTGTCCGTCCGTGCACCGTCGCCGCTGCCGCCGCACGCGGCGAGCGTCGCGATCGCCACCCAGCTCCCGACGCGCGTCATCGCCCGGGATCGACACCGGGCCCGGGCGGATTTCCGCCGTGGGCATGCGCGAGCGCGCGCTGGGCAGCACGGGCGACGCAGGGGTGCACGGCCGCGACGAGCACGGCCAGCGAGCGCGCAGGTGGAATGCGCTCGAGCTGCGCGGCGATCGTGGCGTGCAGCACGATGCGTGTGGCCTCGAGGCGCGCGAGCTCGAAGCCGGAGTCACCGAACACGAGCGGACGATCGCGGAGCAGCTCGGCGATCGCGGCACGCAGCGGTGCGATCGCGCCGGTCGTCACCGCCTCGGCCACGACGGCGCACGCCGCCGGCGGGAGCTCGAGCCCGACGAGCTCCTTCGGCACGGGTATCGCGCCGAGTGGGCGCCCGAGCGGTCGGCCCTCGTCGTCGAACGTGCCGATGCTCGCCACGGCTTCGTCGGCGATCTCGAACACCGCACGCCACCCATGATCGTCGCGCCGGAGTCGACGTGGGCCGACACCGTCGCGGTCCCACGCGCGTCCATCGATCCACACGCGCTCCAGCCCGTGGCGATGCTGCGCGCACACGCGTGCATCGGGCCACGACCACGCATGCGGGTCGGGCACGAAGTCGACGGCGGGCTCGACCGAGCGCCCTGCGAATGCGGCGGATTCGACGTCGGCCGTGAAGCGCTCGCGGGCGTCCGCCGTGCTCGAGCCGTGCGCGACGGCGAAGCTGCCCCGCAGCGTGTCGAACAACGCCTCGCTCGGGTAGGGACCGCGATAGCGCAGCGACGCGATGCCGGCATCGCGGGCCCGCGTCGCGAGCAGGTTGAGCACCGCCGAGCCGGCGCCCGGCGGCAACGCCCCGGGCACGTCGAGCGCCGGGATCGATCGCGGCCGCGCCCAGTCGACCGCGGCCAGCCGTGCGAGCGCGTGGCCGTGCTCGTCGGCGATCACGTCGCAGCGGCCGAGCACGACGTGGAGGGCGGCGTCGGGCCGGAGCTCGATCGCACGTCCATCCGGCAAGCGCAGCTCGAAGCCCGCGGTCACCGACGAACGATCGCTCAGGGCCCGCCGAAGTACCAGAGGTAGCCGAGCGGCAGCGCGGCGCCGACGGCCGCGATGATCGCACCGCGCCCGACGAAGCCCTTGCGCCCCGGGATCATCATCAGGCCGGTGGTCGCGAGCACGACGAGCGCGATGGCGTATCCGTCGGCGAACCATGTCCAGGCCTGCTTGCCGCGGTTCAGGTGCAGCCAGTTCGCGACGCGCAGGAACACGCGCGGCTCCTGGCCCTCCTCGAACACGCGGCCGGTCTGCGGATCGACGTGCAGCGTGCTGCGCTCGAACGCGATCTCGAGCTCCGTCTCGCTCACACGATAGACGTCGATCGGGGCCTCGACGATGCCGAGCTCGGCCATCACCTGCGTGGCGGCGGCCTGATCGTCGTCGGGCAGCGGTGCGCCGACGACCCGCTCGCGCTCGATCTGCGTGAAGCTCGGATCCCAGTCCGCGATGTGGTTCACCGCCAGCCCGGAGAGCGCGTAGATCATCGTGAGCCCGACCGCGAGGTAGCCGAGGTCGCGATGCAGCGCGCGCAGCCACGGTCGCCACTTGAAGCGCGCGCGTGGTGGCGGCTTCGGATCACCGTCAGCCATAGCGCTCTTCTTTCCACGGATCGGCGTGGTTGTGGTAGCCGCGCGTCTCCCAGTAGCCGGGCTCGTCGCGCTTGACGAAGCGGATGCCGGTGACCCACTTCGCGCTCTTCCAGAAGTACAGATCCGGCACGAGCGCGCGCACCGGGGCCCCGTGCGGGCGGCGGAGCGGCTTCTCGCCGAGCTGCCACGTCACCAGCACGTCGTCGGCCATCGCCTCGTTCATGCGCACGTTCGCGGTGTAGCCGTGCGCAGCCTCGAAGATCACGTGTCGCGCGGTGTCGCGTACGCCGGCCTTCTTCGCGAGGTCCTTCACGCGCACGCCCTTCCACACCGCGTCGAGCACCGTCCAGCCGGTGACGCAGTGCACGTCGACGGTGCGCTCGACGGCACCGAACGCGACCAGCTCGGCGAAGTCGAGCTCGAACGGCGAGTCGACCTCGCCGTGGATCTTGAGGCGGAAGCTCGACGGTGCAGGATCACCGGGCTCGCCGCCCATCGGCTTCAAGGCCTCGATCACGCGCTGGCCGGGCGGCACGCGCGGGCGTCCGTCGGCGCGCGTGTCGGCCTGGGCAGTGCGGGTGAGCACGTCGCTGATCGCGAAGAGCCCTCCGCAGAGTCCGGCGACGACGGTGCCGGAGGCGGCCTTCATCAGGAACTCGCGGCGTGCGAGCGAGCGCATGGGATCGTCGGTCATGGGGTCCTCGGCAGCGCAGCGACGCCGGCACCCCAGAGTATGCGACAGGGCAGCCGCGGGTTACGCCCGCCACGGGTGCGGTACGGCGAAGCGAAGGGCGCCGGATCGTCGCCGCCGCGCAGGTGTCCTGTAAGGCACGCTGTGGCCCGGCGTTGGTGCCGCAGTGGCGCGTTGGGTCGGATGTGGCGCGATCGCCCTCGTCGTCGCGTGCGGGCGCTCGCCCGTGATCTTCGAGGGCGCAGACGGCGGATGGGGAGCGTCCGGGCGCTTCGACGGGGGCGACGGCGACGACCGTCCCGGTGGTCCGCCAGAGCAGCTCTGCCGCGAGGTCGACTTCCTGTTCGTGATCGATCGCTCGGCCACGATGGCCACCTACCAGAGCAACGTCGCCGCGAACTACGACGTGTTCATCGACGGCGTGCGCGAAGCCGTCGAGACCATCGACGTCGTGCACATCGGCGTCGTGACGACCGAGCTCTATCCCGCGGCGTCGCAGCCCTGCGAGCAGGTCGGCGGGCTGCTGGTCTCGACCGACCCGGGCGGCGGCGTGCAACAGTGCGGGCCCTACGCCGAAGGCCACAACTACATGACCGACGAGGACGACCTCGACACCGCGCTGCGCTGCGCGCTCGAGGTCGGCACCGCCGGCACCGATCGCGATGCACCGCTCGGAGCTGCGCTCGCTGCGATCTCGCCGCCGCTCACCGACCCCGGCGCATGCAACGACGGCTTCTACGGCGAAGGCGCGCTGCTCGTGCTCGTGATCGTGTCCGACAGCTATCCGAGCGAGTACCAGGCGGACCTCGATCCCTACTTCGCCGAGAGCTCGATCCTCGAGCGCGTGCGCAGCTACGACGACGTGGTCGTGGTGCTGATCGCCAGCACCGAGGAGTCGCCCTGCTTGAATCCGCTCTCGGCGGGGCTCGGCGACTTCGCCGCACTGTTCCCGCACTCGTTCGTGGGGCCGATCTGCGCGCGCGACTACGGTCCGGTCTTCCGCGATGCCGTCGAGATCGTGAAAGCCGCGTGCCCGGACGACTGATCGCCAATCCTTCCCGGCAGCGTGTAAGTTCCCCCCATGGCACGCCCCTGGAACCTCTCTGCCGGCCCCGCGATCCTCCCGACCGAGGTGTTCGATCGCTGTGCGGCCGCAGTGAAGCAGCTCGCACTCCCCGGTGACGACTCGCTCGAGTCGCGCCTGTCGATCCTGGAGATCAGCCACCGCTCCGCCGCGTTCGACACGATCCACGAGGGCGCGATCGAGCTCTGCCACTCGGTGCTCGGGATCCCGCGCACGCACAAGGTGCTGCTGCTCCAAGGTGGCGCGAGCCTGCAGTTCGCGATGGTGCCGATGAACCTGCGCCAGGCCGATCGCCCGGCCTGCTACGTCGAGACCGGCGTGTGGGCGAAGAAGGCGATCGCCGAGAGCAAGCTGCTCGGGCCCACCGAGGTGATCGCGAGCTCGGCGTCGACGAAGCACGACCGCATCCCCGCGATGCCGGCCGCGGCGAGCTACGCCGGCGCGAGCTACGTGCACGTCACGAGCAACAACACGATCTACGGCACCGAGTGGGAGCAGCTGCCCACGCTCGAAGGCGACACGCCGCTCGTCGTCGACCTGTCGTCGAACATCGGCAGCCGTCCGATGGGTATCGAGCGCGCGGCGGTCGGCTATGCCGGCGCCCAGAAGAACCTCGGTCCGTCGGGTGTGACGCTCGTGTTCATCCGCGAGGACCTGCTCGCGCGCGAGCCCGCCGCCCCGGTGCCCACGATGCTGCGCTACCAGACGCACGCGGCGGAGAACAGCCTGTTCAACACGCCGAACACCTTCGGCATCCTCGTGCTGCGCTGCGTGCTCGAGTGGATGCGCGACAACGGTGGGGTCGTCGGCATCGGCGCGATCAACGAGCGCAAGGCCAGCAAGCTCTACGGCGCGCTCGATGCCAGCTCGCTCTACCGCGCGCACGCGCAGCCGGGCAGCCGCTCGCGCATGAACGTCACCTGGACGCTCTCGGGCAAGGACGACGCGGACAGCGAGGCGCAGACGAAGCGGTTCCTGAAGTCGGCCGAAGCGGCCGGCTTCTGCGGGCTGAAGGGTCACCGCCTCGTCGGAGGCTGTCGCGCGTCGATCTACAACGCGTTCCCCGAGGCCGGCGTCGACGCGCTGGTCGAGTTCATGGCCGAGTTCGAGCGACGCGCGTGAGCGAGCACGACTATCCCATCGCGGCGCCGGGCTGGCAGTCGATCGATCAGGCCTGCTCGATCGTGCATCCCGGCGTGCTGCCGCACCAGTTCACCAGCGCGACCGCATACGAGCTCGACAGCCCGAACCCGCTGCCGGCGATCTGCGTGTGGGAGGCGAGCGCGCCCGCGCAGTGGCACTACGTGACCTACGGGCTCTCCGAGCTGTTCGAGAAGAGCTCGCCGCGCGCGGACATCTCGGGCTTCGGCTTCGAGCTCACGCTCCGGCTCGCGCGCGCGCCCGACGAGGCGCAGCCGCCGAGCTGGCCGTTGCGCCTGTTGCAGGCGATCGGTCAGTACGTGATGACGGGACACGGCGAGCTCGACACCGGGCACATCATCGATCTCGGCGCGCCGCTCCTCGAAGGCAGCGCGCTGCAAGGGGTCGTGTGCGTGCCGGATCCCCAGCTCGGCAAGGTCGACACCGTGCACGGCAGCGTGCTCTTCCTCTTGCTCGTCGGCGTGTGTGCCGACGAGGTCACGGCGATGGACGGCTGGGATCTCGGCCGCAAGGTGGGACTGGTCGGCGAGCTGGCACCCGCGGGCATCACGGAGCCGGGCAGGGGGAGCTGGCGCGTCGATCCCCGGCGCTCCGCCACGTTCCGCCGCTACGAGCTCAAAGTGCTGATTTAGTCCGGCCGCGTCCGAGACTTCGGCTCTGGCGGAAGCTCCGCTATACTGACCATGCTGCGCGCTTGCGCGCGGGGTCGGTTCGCTTGCGTCTTCGCTCCGCCCATCTCCTCGGCTGTCTCGCGCTCGGCTGCGCGACCGGGGGCTCGTCGTCGGCCGACGACGCCGCGAGCTTCGGACCGGGCGGCAACACGGCCGCGACGACGCCGACCGGCGGCAGCGACAGCTTCGCCACCGGCAGCGAAGGCCCGAGCAGCAACAGCAACAGCGGCAGCAACAGCAACAGCGGTACCAACACCAACGGCACCGCCGACGACACCTCGTCCGACAACACGAACTGCGTCGACGAAGACGGCGACGATTTCGGGGACAGCTGCGCTGCCGGTGACGACTGCGACGACGACGACCCGGACATCAACCCCGGTGCGGTCGAGCTGTGCGACGGGATCGATCAGAACTGCGACGAGATGGGCGACGAGGGCTGCGACTGCCCCGACGACGGCGTCAGCAGCAACTGCAACATGCCCACCGATCTCGGCATGCTCATGGCCGCCGGCGACAACGTGCTCGGGGTGGTCGGCAACGTCGCGCAAGAGGGCGCGATCGAGTGGTACACGGTCTCCTTCCCCGCGGCCGCGCGCCCGGGCGAGGGCACGCCGACGATCCAGTTCGCGATCAACGAGGACGACGCGTTCGTGTTCGACGTCGTCACCGGGCAGTGCGATGCCGCGGGGCAGGTCTGCACGACCGGCGGCACCAACGGCACGGCGGTGGGGCTCACCACGTGGTCGTTCGTCGACGACGATCCGGGCTGCTGCACGCCGCCATCGGACGCGATGGTCCCGTGGCCCAACCAGATCTTCATCCGGCTGTACCGCACGACCACCGGCACGAGCTGCGCGGCGTACCAGCTACAGGCGACGCGCTGAGCCAGCCGGCTGCCCCGACTCGGAGACTGTCAGCCAATCGAGCCCGACGTGGCTCCGCCACGGCGGACAGCGAGCATCGCTGCGCGCGCCAGGAAGAGCGCCGGACGGCGCGACCAAACTCAGTCAGCTTCCGCCGGCGTCGCGCTCGGGTCGGGCTTCGGGGCCGCGGCGTCGGGGAACAGCGGTGACGCACTGCGCCGCGTGGCCTGGCCGGGCATGTCGATGTCGCACGTGAGTCGCTCGCCCTTCGGCACGATGCGCCAGGGCAAGAGTGGCGGCAGCGGCGGTGGATTCTCGCCACAGCCGGGATCCTCCGCATCCTTCTTGCCGTCGTAGTCGTTGTCGACCCCGTCGCTGCACGACGTGCCGGACGGCCGCGATTCCGGATCGGGATTCGCGGTGAGCAGCTCGTCGGGCAGGCCGGTCCAGAGCGTCTCGAAGAACGCGTGGTACTGCGCAGCGAGCTCGGGGCTCTCGATGAGCAGCGTGTTCTCGTCGTTGTTGTACTCGCCGGAGCTGGTCCAGTTCATCGAGCCGGCGATCACGTGGCGGCCGTCGATCGCGGCCGACTTCATGTGCATCTTGCCGCCCCAGTTCTCGACCTTCACCGCGATGCCGGCGGCGCGCAACAGCTCGTGCTTGCTGTACTCGTTGCGCGCCCCGGTGGAGTCGATGACGACGCGCACCTTCACGCCGCGACGGTGCGCGGCGATGAGGTCCTCGACGATGTGCTTGTGGGTGAGGAAGAACACCGCGATGTCGATGCGCTGCGTGGCGTCCTTGAGCAGCGGGCGTACGCCGAAGCGGATCGGATCGTCCTGCGGCGAGAAGCGCAGATCGACGGTGGCGTTGCCCAGCTCGACGCGCTTGTGCCCGCTCGAGCTCTTGAGCGTGTGGAAGCGGCCGTTCCGCCACATCTGCTCGAACTCTTCGGTGTACCAGGCGGCCAGCTTGGCCGAGCGCGCGACCACCACGAGGTTCGCGTTGTAGCCGCCCGAGCACGAGTCGCTGACGTTGGTGGAGCCCGTCCACACCGCGGCGTTGTCCACGACGAAGAACTTGTCGTGCATGATCGCGTCGCCGCCCTCGAGCGGCTCACGGCTCGCGTGCGCGGCGAGCAGACAGCTCTCGCCGAGGTCGTAGGCGAGGCACTGCACCGGCCCCTCGGTGTAGGCCGGACGCTCGCAGCGCGGCTCGCCGCCGAAGTCCTTGCGCGCCTTCTGCTTCGCGATCTTCTCGTCGGCCTTCTGATCGCTCTCGATGCCGCCGATCGTCTCGACCAGCTCGTCCGTGCTCGTGTAGTAGTTCTTGCCCTCGCGGTCGCGGTCGACGACCCCACGCACCTTCACGCCGCGCGCCTTTGCGGCGACGAGCGCCTCCAGCACCTTGGTCTGGTTGCGCATGCCGTAGATCGCGAAGTCGATGCTCTTCGTCGCCCCCTCGATGAGCTGAACCAGCGAGGCACACAGCGTCACGTCGCAGTCGTCGGCGGGGGCTGGCCGGGCGCCGGGCTCGTAGAGCAGGAGCTCGAGCCGGCCGTCCTCGCTGGCGGTGGCCGGCGACTTCGTGCGATCGGCCGTGGGTCGGCAGGCGGTGAGCAGCGCGAGCGCGCAGAGGACCATCGGGCGGTGCATGGCGGTGCTCAGAAGTCGCGATCGACGAGCTCGGGGTTGGCGCGGACGTGGTCGATCGCTGCGCGCCGCGACATGCCGCCGGCGCGCAACATCTCCGTGGCGAGCTGGCCGGTCTGCGTGTACGGCAGGTACGCGGTCGCGAAGTCCACCTTCTTCGTGCGCATGTAGCGGGCGGCCTCCTCGATCTCGTCGCCGATCGCGGAGAGCGTGCCGTCGAAGAGCTTGCGACGCAGGGTCTTGTCGGCGTTGCAGTAGAGCGCGGCGTCGAACTTCTTCACGACGCGCACGTTGGCGGCCTGGAACGTGCGCAGCGGGTTGTCGTCGACGAGCACGACCTTGCGCAGCGTCTCGTCGAAGATGCGCAGGTCCTTGGCGGGGTCGAGCACCGGCCGGCCCTCGTCCTTGGTCTGCAGCACGAGGTGACTGTTGGTGAGCACGCCGGCGATCGCGGGATGGTCGGGCAGCGCCTTGCCGCCGAACGTCCACGCGCGCAGGTTCTCCATCGTCTTGTCGTCGAGGTTCGCGCTGAAGATCACCACTGCGCCCCCGAGCGCGCCCACGCGATCGAGCAGCTCGTTCGCACCGGGCGCGAGCTTCACCTTGCGCGGCTTCTCGCCCTCGATCGCGAGGTCGAAGCACTTCTCGCCGATGTCGGCCGGGTACGCCTGGTCGTAGAGCGTCTCGTCCAGGTCGAACACGACGATGAACGGCGCGTCGTTCAGCTTCGCGAGCTCGCGGCGGTGCTCGAACTCGCCCTGCTTCGCGCGCGCGAGCGCCTTCTCGAACCATGCCGTGGGTCCGCCGTCGGGCTCGGTGCGTGACAGATCGCGGTAGAAGTTCTGCAGCTCGACCGCACGATCGCGCGTGAGCTCGTGCTGCTTCATCAGCGCCGAGATGTCGAAGTAGCGCATGTCGCCCTTGTTGGACTTCGAATAGCGGTCCATCCAGTCGGGGCGCGCGGGGATCGTGACGGCCGCGAGCGGATCGGGCGTCGGGCAGGGGCAAGGATCCTTCTCGCAGCCGGGCGACATCGCGGCGACGGGCTCGTCCGGGGCGGGCGTGGTGACGACCGGCTCCGGCGCGACGACGACGTCGTTGCGACGATCACAGGCGAAGAGGAGCGGGGCGAGCGCGAGCAGGGCGAAGAGCGGCAGCTGCGAGCGAGTCACTGCGGTGAACCATAGCGAGTCGCGCGCAGACGCGCGAACACCAAGAGATGCGTCGCGATGACGAGCGGTACGACGAACCACGGCAGCAGCAGGAACGGCATCCCGAGCGCGCCCGCGAGCTGCGCGGCGTCGCCGAACAGCAGGATTCCCTGGGCGGTGAGCACGACCATTGCGATGTCGGCGAGCCCGAATGCGTTCCAGGCCCAGAGCAATGCACGGTCGCGGCGACGCACGAGCTGCAGCGGGAGCACGGCGAGCGCGAGCAGGCCGGTGGCGATGTCACCCCAGCCGGCACGCAGCGCGAGCTCGCCGGGCAGGCGGCCTTCGGCGTACATGACGAGGAACCACAGCCCGATCGGTGCGCGCAGGATGTGGAACGCGACCAGGACACGGACGTCGAGCGCATCGAGCCATGCGCGTAGCTCGGGGCGGCGCGAGCGTGCGAGCACGAGCAGCGCCGTCGCGATCGCGAGCCCG
>CAZFKC010000163.1:7088-15486 GCA_964519175.1 uncultured Nannocystaceae bacterium | reverse complement strand
TCCGCGGAGCCGCCAGCCGGCGCCATCGGCCGTGCACGCGACCTGGTGCCGCGGACCGACCCACGCGCCCGGTGCCCGGGCGAGCAGCCACTGTTGCACCACCGCCGCGCGGCGAGCCGGCTCGGCCTGCAGCGCGAGCCCGATGCCCGCGCCCTCGTGGATCGCCAGCGCAGCCGCGAGCCCACCGCTCGATCGCGCGAGCTCCTCGAGCACCGCGACCGCACCCAGCATCCCGACCCCGCTGCCGCCGTCGGCCTCGTCGACGCCGATGCCGAAGAGGCCGAGCTCGCCGCCGAGCCGCGCCGCGAGCTCGTCGTCGACGTGGCCCTGGTCGTCCCAGCGCACCGCGTGCGGCGCGACCTCGCGCTGCGCGAGCGAGCGCACCGCACCGAGCAAGCCCTCGACCTGCTCGGGCCAGTCGATCACGTGCGCACCCCTTCGCCGAAGCGGCGCGCGATGTCCCGCGAGATGACGAGGCGCTGCACCTCGCTCGTGCCCTCGTAGATCATCGTCACCCGCACGTCGCGGAAGCACCGCTCCACGAGGCCGCCGGTCGCCTGCCCTTCGGCGCCCACCACCCCGAGCGCGCGGTTGCAGGCCGCGAACGCCCGCTCGCTCGCCATCAGCTTGGCCATGCTGGCCTGGTGCGAGAACGGCTGGCCCGCGGTCTTCAGCCACGCCGCGCGCAAGGTCAGCAGCCGCGCGCCGTCGAGCTCGGTCGCGTTGTCGGCGAGCGCGAGCTGGATCCACTGCGGCACCGCGGCGCCGTGCTGCTCGCGGGCCCACGCCGCCGCGGCGTTCGTGGCCGCGAGCCCGATGCCGAGCGCCTGCGACGCGATGCCGATGCGGCCGCCGTCGAGCGCCATCATCGCGATGGGGAAGCCGCGCCCGACCTCGTCGAGCAACGCGTCGGCCGGCAGCTCGCACCCGGAGAATTCGATCGCCGTCGTCGTGCTGCCGCAGAGCCCGAGCTTGTGCTCCGGCTTGCCGCGCCCGAGCCCCGGGGTGTCGCCCGGCACGAGGAACGCCGAGATGCCGCGCGCGCCGGGTGCGTCGCTGGTACGCGCCCACACCACGAACAGCCCCGCATCGCTGCCGCTCGTGATCCACAGCTTGCTGCCGTCGAGCACCCAGCCCCGATCGGTTCGCTGCGCCCGCGTGCGCATGCCGGCGGGATCGCTGCCGGCGCCCGCCTCGGACAGCGCGAACGCACCGACGACGTTGCGACCGTCGACGAGCCGCGGGATGTGCTGCTCGCGCTGCGCAGGCGTGCCGAAGCGCTGGAGGACCTCGGCCACCATGTTGCTGACGCACAGCGCCACCGTCGTCGATGCGCACGCCGCCGCGAGCTCGGTGACCGCGAGGCTGTACGCGACCGCGCCGGCCTCGAGCCCACCGTACGCCCGCGCGACGTTGATGCCGAGCAGGCCGTCGCCGGCGAGCGTGGCCAGCGACTCGCGCGGGAATCCGCCGCGGCGATCGAGCTCGGCCGCGCGCGGCTCGAGCACGTCGTCGGCGATGCGGCGTGCCGTGGCCGCGACCGCGAGCTCCGCGGCGCTGGGCTCGAACCCGAACATCCCTGCCTCGAGCGGCTCCATCGCCGCGCTAGAACGCCTCGCCGACCTGACCGCGGTAGGTGTGCACGTAGTCGACCTCCGGCGGCGGGTCGAAGACCCACTCGTCGATCGCCGCGATCACGCAGGCCTTGAGCCCGTCCGGCGCGACCTCGCCGATGTCGCTGCCCTTGGCGTTCTGCTTCTTCAGCCAGATGTCGAGCACCTTCGCGTCGCCGGCGTCGCCCTTCGTGTCGATGCGGAACTCGACGGTGAACATGCTGCGCATGAAGCGGGTCTGCGCGGTGTCCATCTCGTCCTCGAGACAGCGCTCGAAGTCCCGCTCGTAGGTGTTCGAGATCGTGTCCTCGATCGAGCGCAAGGTGGAGGGATGGATGCCCTTGCCCTGGTCCTTGTGCTCGTCGCGGTAGGTGCCGGTGACGATGTCACCGTGGTACTTGCTGCCACGGTGCGCGCTCGCGACATCGGGATGGTCGGTGTCGGTCTTCTTGCAACCGCCGAGCGTGGCGGCGACGAGCGCGAGGGTGGCGAGGAACGTGGTCGTCTTGCGGTCTGGGTGGGTCATTGGGGTTGCCCTTCTTCGGTGCGCGCTCACGCGCGCAGCATGTCGGCAGCGATCACCACGCGCTGGATCTCGCTCGTGCCCTCGTAGATCTCGGTGATCTTCGCGTCGCGGTAGAAGCGTTCGACCGGGAACTCGGTGACGTAGCCGTTGCCGCCGTGGATCTGGATCGCGGACTTGGCCAGGCGATTGGCGGCCTCGGAGGCGTAGAGCTTCGCCATCGCGCTCTCGCGGCTGTGCCGGCGTCCGGCCATCTTCGCGGCGGCCGCCCGCAGCGTGAGCAGGCGTGCGGCCTCGAGCTCGCACTCCATGTCGGCGAGCATGAACGCGATCGCCTGGTGATCGATCACGCGCTTGCCGAAGGTCTTGCGCATGCACGCATACGCGGCCGCGGTCTCGAACGACGCGCGCGCGATGCCGAGGGCCTGCGCCGCGATGCCGATGCGGCCGCAGTCGAGCGTGGCCATCGCGACGCGGAAGCCCTCGCCGACCTTGCCGAGCAGCTGGTCGCCACCGACGCGGTGCTCGTCGAAGAAGATCTGCGAGCTGTGGCTGCCGCGGATGCCGAGCTTGTCGTCCTTGTGCCCGCGCCGCACGCCCGGCGCGTTCATGTCGATCACGAAGGCACTGATGCCGCGGTGTCCGGCGGCCTTGTCGGTCATGCAGAACAGGATCCCGGTGTCGGCCTGCGGGCCGTTCGTGATCCAGTTCTTGATGCCGTCGATGACGAAGCCGTCGCCGTCGGGCACCGCGACCGTCTTCTGCGCGGCGGCATCCGAGCCGGCCTCGGGCTCGCTGAGCATGAAGCAGCCCAGCTTCTCGCCGGACGCGAGCGGCACGAGCCACTTCTCTTGCTGCTCGGGCGTCGCGAACTTGCGCAGCGGATCGCACACGAGCGAGTTGTTCACGCTCATGATGACGCCCGTCGAGGCGCAGGCGGCCGAGACCTCCTCCATCGCGAGGACGTAGGCGATCGTGTCGAGCCCGCTGCCGCCGAGCTCGACCGGCACCTCGATGCCCATGAGCCCCAGCTCGCCCATGCGCCGCACGAGCTCGGCGGGGAAGCGGGCGTCCCGGTCGATCGCCGCCGCGACGGGCTTCACCTCGCGCTCGGCGAATTCCCGCACCATTCGCACCAGCGCGTCGTGCTCGTCGGTGAGCGTCAGATCCATCGGCTCTCGCGACAGCTTACCGCCAAAGCCCGTGCACCGCGAGGGCGCCCGCGGCGGGTGCGACGCTCGCGGATCGGGCTACTTGCCCAGGAAGGCCGGCGCGCGCTTGCCGAGGAAGGCGGCCATGCCCTCCTTCTGGTCGGCGCTCGCGAACAGCTCCGCGAAGCCGCGCTGCTCGAGCAGCATCGCCTCCGCGAGCGGCAGCTCGCTGCCCTGGTGGAGGACTTCCTTCACCTTCGCGATCGCGAGCGGGCCCATCTGCGCGATCGTCTCGAGCGTCGCGAGCGCGGTCGCCAGCAGCTCGGCCTTGGGCACCACGCGGTTGCAGAGCCCGATGCGCAGCGCTTCGTCGGCGCCGATGATCGCTCCGCTCATGCAGAGCTCGAGCGCGCGTGCGAGCCCGACCCGCCGGGCCATGCGCTGCGTGCCGCCGAAGCCCGGGATCACGCCGAGCTTCACCTCGGGCTGGCCGAACTTCGCGTTGTCGCTCGCGTAGATGAAGTCGCACGCGAGCGCGAGCTCGCAGCCGCCCCCGAGCGCGAAGCCGCCGACGGCGGCGAGCGTGGGGATCGGCAGGGTGGCGAGCATCTCGCCGAGCGCGTGACCGCTGCCCGCGAACGCGAGCGCGCGCTCCGGGTCCATGTCGGACATCGCGGCGATGTCGGCGCCGGCGACGAACGCCTTCTCGCCGCCGCCGGTGAGCAGGAAGCCGCGCAGCTCGGCGCGGCCGCCCGCGTCCTCGACGACCGCGGTCAGCTCGCGGATGACCGTGGCATCGAGCGCGTTGAGCACCGCGGGACGATCGATCGTGACGATGCGGATCGCTCCGCTCTTCGCCGCGCGGTCCTCGACCTTCAGCGTCTCGTACGCGGCCATCACTTGGCCCCGTAGTCGTAGAAGCCGCGGCCGGTCTTGCGGCCGAGCCAGCCGGCCTGCACGTGCACGCGCAGGATGTTGGCCGGGCGGTACTTGTCGTCGCCGAGCTCGCGGTGCAGCACCTCGGCGATCGCGAGGCAGGTGTCGAGCCCGATGAGATCGGCGAGCTCGAGCGGGCCCATGGGATGGTTCAGGCCCTTCTTGACGCCGGTGTCGATGTCGGCGGCCGTGCCGAGGCTCTCCTGCAGCGCGAAGCAGGCCTCGTTGATGAGCGGGATGAGCACGCGGTTCACGATGAACCCCGGGCTGTCCTTGCTCGTGACGGTGACCTTGCCCAGACGCTCGGCGAACGCGATGGTGGTCGCGTAGGTCTCGTCGGAGGTGGGCAGCCCGCGGATGATCTCCACGAGCTCCATCAGCGGCACCGGGTTCATGAAGTGCATGCCGACGACGCGCTCGGGTCGCTTCGTCTCCGCGCCGAGCAGCGTGATGCCGATCGAGCTCGTGTTCGTCGCGATGATCGCCCCCGGCTTGCACGCGCCGTCCAGCCCCGCCATCAGCTTCTTCTTGAGCTCGATGTTCTCGGTCGCGGCCTCGATCGCGAAGTCCACGGACGAGAACGCCGCGATCGAGTCGACCGGCTCGATGTTGCCGAGCAGCGCGTCGCGATCGCCCGCCGTGATCTTGCCCTTCTCGACCAGCTTGCCGAGCGTCTTGGCGATCTTCGCCTTGCCCGCTTCGGCGCGCGCGCGGTCGACGTCGGCGAGCAGCACCCTGATGCCCTTGCCCGCGGCGACCTGCGCGATGCCGCCGCCCATCTGCCCCGCGCCCAGCACTCCGATCGTGTCGATTCCCATCACAGCACCTCCACCATGAGCGCGACCGCTTCGCCGCCGCCGATGCACAAGGACGCCACGCCGCGCTGCTTGCCGGTCTGGCGCAGCGCGTAGATGAGCGTCGTCAGGATGCGCGCACCCGAAGCGCCGATCGGATGCCCCAGCGCGACGGCGCCACCGCGCACGTTCAGCCGCTCGGTGGGGATGCCGAGCTCGTCTTGGTTGACGAGCGCGACCACGCTGAAGGCCTCGTTGATCTCCCAGAGATCGACGTCGGAGACCTTGTGGCCGGTCTTGGTGAGCAGGTTCTGCATCGCCTTGGCCGGCGCGGTGGTGAACCACTCGGGCGCGCCTGCGGCCCCGGCGTAGCCGACGATGCGCGCGAGCGGGGCGAGCCCGCGGCGCTTGGCCTCGTCGGCCGACATCACGACGGTCGCGGCCGCGCCGTCGTTGATCGTCGACGCGTTGCCGGCGGTGATCGTGCCGTCCTTCTTGAAGGCCGGGCGCAGGCCCGCGAGCTTGTCGACGCTGCCGCGGAACGGCTCCTCGTCGGCGGAGAACGTGGTGGTCTCGCCCTTCTTGCCGGTGATCTCGACCGGCACGAGCTCCTCGGCGAAGAGCCCCTCGCGCACGGCATTCTGCGCGAGCTGGTAGCTGCGCGTGGCGAACGCGTCCTGGCGCTCGCGATCGATCTTGCGCTCGGACGCGCAGAGCTCACCGGCGACGCCCATGTGGAAGTCGTTGTACGGATCCCACAGGCCGTCGAAGACCATGCCGTCGACGACCTGGCCGTGGCCCATGCGGTAGCCCGTGCGCGCCTGCGGCAGGTAGTACGGCGCGTTGCTCATGCTCTCCATGCCGCCCGCGACGATGATCTCGGCGTCGCCGGCCTTGATCGCCGAGGCCGCGAGCATCACCGTCTTGAGGCCCGAGCCGCACACCTTGTTGACCGTGACGGCCCCGACCGCGTTGGGGATGCCCGCACCGATGAGCGCCTGGCGGGCGGGCGCCTGGCCCTGCCCGGCCGGCAGCACGCAGCCCATCAGCACCTCGCCGACGTCGGCCCCGTCGACCTTCGCGCGCGCGAGCGCGGCCTTGATCGCGGTGGCGCCCAGCTGGGGTGCACGAACCGAAGCGAGCGCACCGCCGAAGCTCCCGATCGGCGTGCGCACTGCACTCACGATGACGACGTCGCGTGGCATGCTTCCCGTCTAGCACGCGCGTCGACGGCGGTGGACGACCGTGGGCTGGAGCGATCACACGGCCCCGCGGTCGGGAGGGGAGACCGGATTTTCCTCCGCCTGCGGCCCTGCACGCGCGTGCTGCGATGAGCCCGGTGGACGCCCGATCACCGCGCGGCCGCCGGCGTGCGCGGACGCTTGACGGTGCGCCCGCACTCGCGCATAACGCTCCGCCGCAACCACTGCCGAGGTAGCTCAGGTGGTTAGAGCGAGGGATTCATAACCCCTAGGTCGCCGGTTCAAGTCCGGCCCTCGGCACAAAGGCGGTCGTGGACGCCCCTCCCACGTCCGCCGGCCTCTCGATCGTGTGGGCGCGCGCGCTGCCGGATCCCGGCACCCGCTCCCGGTCGCGCATGCGCCTGCCAACGTGTTCGTAGCGCCCACGCCGCCTCGTCGCGCGCGCGGCCGCACGCGCGCTACGATGCGTGCGGGTGCGCGGCGGTCTCTCGCAGCTCGGGGCGTGGTCGTTCGCGGCAGTGGCTACACGCGCGCTCGCGGCGTGCAGCGACCCGACGTTCCAGTGCGCGACGCAGGAGGACTGCAGCGGCGGCGTCTGTCAGCCCACCGGGTACTGCAGCTTCGCCGACGACGACTGTGCGTCGCACCAGCGCTACGGCGAGCACGCGGCGCCCGACTACGCGGGCACCTGCGTCGGCGGCGAGACGACCAGCTCGGGCACGACGATGGTCGCGAGCACCGAATCCGCCTCGACCAGCTCGTCGAGCTCGACCACCACGCTGCCCGAGTCGTCGAGCTCGAGCGACGACGGTCCCCCACCGGATCTGCCGCCGTCGGACGAGTGCGCGGATCTCGAGTTCGACGTGGTGCCGCTGCCCGGGTGGAACGCGTTCTCCGAGAACAGCACCGCGTCGATCACCGACGGTCGGCTCGTGCTCGATCTGCCGCCCGTCGGCGCGGGCTCGGCGGGCGTCGAGCGCACCTCGATGACGGTGGCCGGCCGCAGCTTCGAGGTCGAGGTGCTCACCGTGCCGGACCCCGGCACGGAGGCCCGGCTGGGGCTCACGCTCCAGGGCGTCGTGTCGACGTACTCGATCCACTACCAGCGCGGGTCGCTGTTCGCGACGGTCGACGCCGGTGACGGCGAGACCGAGCTCGCCACGCAACCGCTCGAGGATCCGGTCGGGCTGCGGATGCGCATCGTCGTCGACGACGGGATCTCGTTCGCGGCCTCGGCGCTGTCGCTGGGCGACTTCGAGCTCGCCCACGAAATGGTGATCCTCGAGAGCGCGACAGTGCGCGCCGTCGCGAGCACACCCGCCGAGAACGACGGCGACCCCGGCATGATCGCCGTCGAGCGCGTGCGCGATTGCCCGGCGGACGCAGCGCAGCGCGGCCCGTGAGCCCCACACGCTGCCTCGCGCCCCCAGGGCCTGCACGCCTGCGGGCGTGATCGCGCACAAATGCTCGCGCGTCCGTCCGGACAGCCCGCGGCGCGCTCGCTACCATGGTGTTCGATGTGGCGTTGGCTCGCCGTCGTGATCGTCTCGCAGCTCGCCGCGTGCGGCGGCGCGGACCATCACTGCACGAACGACGGACAGTGCGGCGGGCTCGGACCGGCCGCGTCGTGCGAGGCGGGCTGGTGCAGCGGCGTCGATCCGAGCTGCGATTCCGGCCGGCGTTTCGGCCCGCACGCCGGTGACGGGCTCGCGAGCCAGTGCGTGCCGACCGGCCCCGACGCCGCGAGCGGATCGAGCGAGGGCGGCGACGACGACTCGTTCATCACCACCGACGGCGACGAGGGGACCTGCGGCAACGGCATCGTCGAGCCCGGCGAGGACTGCGACGAGGTCTCGCCGACGTGCACCGCCGAGTGCACGCACGCCGGCTGTGGCGACGGCACCTGCAAGGACGGCGAGAGCTGTGCGAGCTGCAGCGAGGACTGCGGCGTCTGCATGGACGTCTGCGGCGACGTGCTCTGCTCCGGTGCCGAGACCTGCAGCGACTGCGCGCAGGACTGCGGCGGCTGTGCACCCGGCTGCGGCGACGGCTCGTGCGCGGCGTCGGAGAGCTGCACCGATTGCCCACAGGACTGCGGCGGCTGCAGCGATGCGTGCGGCGACGGTGCGTGTGCCGACGGCGAGAGCTGCATGAACTGCCCGCAGGACTGCGGCGGCTG
>CAZFKC010000163.1:6622-6988 GCA_964519175.1 uncultured Nannocystaceae bacterium | reverse complement strand
GTGCGTGTGCCGACGGCGAGAGCTGCATGAACTGCCCGCAGGACTGCGGCGGCTGTGGAGCCTCGTGCGGCGACGGCCCGTGCAGCGGCGGCGAGAGCTGTGCGAACTGCCCGCAGGACTGCGGCGGCTGCGGCCCGTCGTGCGGCGACGCGAGCTGCAGCGGCGGCGAGGACTGCAACAACTGCCCGCAGGACTGTGGCGGCTGCGCGCCCTACTGCGGCGACGGCTCGTGCAACGGCGCCGACGACTGCGGCAACTGTCCCGGCGATTGCGGCGGCTGTCCGCCCGTGTGTGGCGACGGCTCGTGCAACGGCGCGGACGACTGCAGCAACTGCGCGCAGGACTGCGGCGTGTGCCCGCCCGCGT
>CAZFKC010000163.1:0-6522 GCA_964519175.1 uncultured Nannocystaceae bacterium | reverse complement strand
GCGGCGACGGCTCCTGCAACGGCGACGAGTGGTGCGGCAGCTGCCCCGGCGACTGCGGCGGCTGCCCACCGTCGTGCGGCGACGGCTCCTGCAACGGCGACGAGTGGTGCGGCAGCTGCCCCGGCGACTGTGGTGCGTGCGCGCCCGTGTGTGGCGACGGCGCGTGCAACGGCGACGAGCACTGCGGCAGCTGCCCCGGAGATTGCGGCGCGTGTCCGCCGGTCTGCGGCGACGGGGCCTGCAACGGCGCCGACGACTGCAACAACTGCCCGCAGGATTGCGGCGCGTGTCCGCCGGTCTGCGGCGACGGGTGGTGCAACGGCGACGAGTGGTGCGGCAGCTGCCCGTGGGATTGCGGCGACTGCGGACCGTACTGCGGCGACGGCTGGTGCGACGCCTCCGAGTACTGCTGGTGCTACGAGTGCTTCTGCTGAGATCCTTCGGGCCGCGCCGTCCTGCGTTCTTGCTCGCGCGCGCGGCCCTCCTCGCTGTCCGCCGTGGCGACGCCACGTCGGGCTCGACGAGCACTGCGGCGTGAACCCGACCGGCCCGCGCGGTACGACCCCGCGCGAGATGTTCATCGTGTGGAGAGGCCGGGGCTGGCTGCCGATCGCGATGCTGCTCGGCGGTGGCGCCCTCGTCGAGTGGTGGGTGGAGTCGCGGCTCGGCGCCGCGTACGAGGACTGGCCGGCATCGGTGGTGATGCTCGCGACCGGCGCCCTGTGCTCGCTGCTCGGCCGCCGCTGGAATCGCCCCGGGCAGCCCGCCGCGCACACCCTGTTCTGGATCCCGCTGCAGTGGTGGGGCCCGTTGCTCGCGCTGTGGGCCGTCGCCAACGTGGTCATGCGTCGGATCTGACGCGAGCGCGAGCACGGGAACAGGCGCGGCCGCCGGCGCGTCCGGACCCCGCCGGAGCGCCCGCGGGGCGCGACGAAAAGCAAATCCTGGCCGCATGACCAGACTGGCGCAGCGCTCGACGATTGCGGACGATCGCGTCCGTCCGATGCGTGCGCTCGCGATCCTGCTCCTTCTCGCTGCGGCCTGCTCGTCTCGCAAGGCGGAGCCGACGATCTCCCCCGAGCCCGCGGTGCACGTGCAGCCGCGCGCCGACGAGGCCCCCGCTGCGATCGCACGGGCAACGCGACCGCCGGAGCCGGCGCCCGCCCTGCCGACACCCCCACCCGAGCCCGCCGTCGCACCCGGCGGCGTCGCGCCGCTGCCCGATGCGACACGCGCGGTCTTCTTCGGCACGCGCGCCGACGAGCCCGCGGAGGAGCGCCACTCGATCGCCGGCGTCGACAACGAGACCCACTACGTCGCCGGCAACGAGCGGCGGCTCGACGCGTTCGCCGACACGATCGCGAACAAGGGCGGGGGCTACCTCGGCGTCGGCTCCGATCAGGCCTACCTGTTCATCGGCTGGGCGCGCCCGGAGCTCGCGTGGCTGGTCGACTACGACCCCGCCGTCGTCGACATGCACACCGTGTATCGCGCGTTCCTGCGCAGCGCCGAGACGCCCGCCGAGTTCCTGCGCATGTGGGAGCAGGACACGAAGGAGGAAGCGCTCGCCGCGATCCGCAACGAGCCGGGCGCGTTCAAGCGCCACGTCCGCGCGTACGGGCGCAACCGCGGCTGGGTGCTGCGACGGCTGCGGATGGTGGCGGCGACGATGACCGAGCACTCGACCCCGAGCTGGCTGACCGACCCCGAGCACTACGCGTACGTGCGCGAGCTCGTGCTCGCCGGTCGCGTGCGCGCGCTCGTGGCCGATCTCACCGCCAAGGACGGTGCGATCGCGTCCATCGCCCAGGCAGCGCGCGAGCTCGAGGTGCCGATCCGCGTGCTCTACCTGTCGAACGCCGAGGGCTACTGGAGCCGCTACAAGGGCCGCTTCCGCCGCAACATCGCGGCGCTGCCCTTCGACGCCGAGTCGGTCGTGCTCCGAACGTTGCTGATCTGGCACGTCAACGGCGACTACCGCTATAACGTGCAGCCGGCGCAGAACTACCTCGAGTGGCTCGCGCGCCCGTTCGTCAACTCGGTCTACGACATCGTGCACGACCGCCCCGAACCCACGAAGCACGAGCTCAACTTCTTCGTCACCGAAGAAGACCCCGACGACTCGCCCGCGGCCCGGCGCGCGGAGGAGCGCGGCAAGCAGTGACGCCGCCGCGCGCCCGTCGACGGATCCCGCAGCACGCGGCGGCGGGGGCCATCGCGCTCGCGACGGTCGCGATCGGGGATGCCGGCTGGGCCGCGTGGTACGGCGACGCGCTGCCGCGTGCGTCTGCGGGCGCCGCGATCGCGCTCGAGGTGGGGCTCTTGCTCGTTCCCGGGCTCGCGATCGGGGCGCTGGTCGGCGCCGCGGTGCGTCCGGTCGTGCGAGTGCTCGCCCTGCTGGGCCCGAAGGTGTCCGCGAGCGTCGCGGCGCTCGGCATCGCGGGCGCGGTCGCGTTCGTGCTGATGCGCGACCGCGAGATCGACTGGGACACCGTGGATGTCCGGCTCGCGCTCGTTCCGCTCGCGCTGCTGGCCTACGCCGCGGCGCTGCGGCTCGGTGCGCACGCACGCTGGGTGCTCGTCGGCGGGCTCGCGGCGGCCTCCGCCGCCACCTGGCTCGCGAACGCAGGCGCACAGCTCGTCGCGATCGACCGGCTGGCCTCCAGCTCGCGCGTCGGCGCGGCGCTGCTCGAGGGCATCGGCCGCGTCTCCGATCGCGACGACGACGGCGCGGCCACGTGGCTGTGCGGCGACGTCTGCGACTGCGACGATCACGACGCCGGGGTCACGCCGAACGCCGAGGAGATCGCGGGCGACGGCATCGATCAGGACTGCGACGGCGAGGATCTCTCCGCGTCCGAGGAAGGCGAGATCGCGAGCCTGTTCGCGCAGCCCCCCGCGTCGACGCCCGCGGCAGGCGAGGCTGCGCTGCCGAAGCCGCAGTGGCGCCCGGACATCCTGGTGATCACGATCGACACGCTGCGCGCCGATCACCTGGGCGTGTACGGGTATCCACGCGACACGTCGCCGCGCATCGACGCGTGGGCGAAGCGGGACGCGGTGGTGTTCGCCCAGGCGCGCTCGGGCGGGCCGTCGACGCGGTTCTCGATCCCCTCGATGCTGGTGGGCCGCCACTTCACCGAGCTCGCGCGCAACAAGAACGAGTGGCCCACGATCGCGAACAGCGAGCTGCTGTTCGCCGAGCGCCTGAAGGAGCTCGGCTACGCGAGCGCGGCGTTCCACTCGGTGCGCTACTTCCGGCCGTTCTTCGGCCTCGATCAGGGCTTCGAGCACTGGTCGTGCGCGTGCCTCGACGAGCGCGGCCCGCCGCTCAACATGACCTGCTCGGACTTCATCACGGACGAGACGCTCGCGTGGCTCGACGAGCACGGCAAGACCGAGACGCGCCCGCTGCTCATGTGGGCGTACTACGGCGATCCGCACGCGCGCTACATGAAGCACCCGGGCACGCCGGAGTTCGGCGACAAGTACAAGGACGTCTACGACCACGAGATCCGCTTCACCGACGAGCACGTGGGACGGCTGCTCGATCAGGTGGCCTCGAAGCGACCGGGTCGCGATCTGATCATCTTGCTGCACGCCGACCACGGCGAGGGCCTCGACCCCTATCTCGATCACGGCTCGCTCTACCACTCGGCGAATCTCTACGACGAGCTCGTGCACGTGCCGCTCATCGTGTCCGGGCCGGGCTTCTCGCCGCGCATGGTGCAGGAGTCGGTCTCGCTCATCGACTTCGTGCCCACCATGCTCGAGCTGATGGGCGAGCCGATCGACCCGCGGCTGCGCGGCACCTCGCTCGTGCCGTGGCTCTACGCGCGCGAGACGGCGCCGCATCCGCCGGTGATGTTCGAGAAGCACCGCGCGCTCGACGACGCGATGCACGGCATGGTCGCGTGGCCGTACAAGGTCATCAAGACGATGCCGAGCGGTCGCATCGACATCTTCGATCTCGCCGCGGATCCGGGCGAGCGCCACGATCTCACCGGCAAGCTCGACAAGGCCACGCGCAAGCGGCTGACGGGTGCGCTGAGCTACTGGCATCGGGAGCTGCGGGAGCCTTTCGACGACGGCCGGCGCCACTGAGCAGGCCTGCGCAGCAGCCTGCCCCGTGAACGTGCCCGTGCCCGTGCCCGTGCCCGATTACTTGACCGCCCGCCCGGCCCCGCTCACCTTCGAAAGGGTGAAGCGAAGCGGCAAGCTCGTACTCGCGCTCGCCCTGACCGGTTGCCACACCGAGGCCCCACCGGGCCCGCAGATCGGCACGACGCCACCGTCGGAGCTCCCGCCGGTGACGCGCGAGACCGAGCCGGAGCTCGCCGCCCCGAGCGTCCCACGCGACCGCCCGGTGAGCACCCCCGAGATCCGCGACGCGCACGCGAAGGCCCAGCAGATCGCGCTCGGCCAGACCACGCTCCCGCTCGAGCTCCCGCCCGCCGACGCCGACACGCACGGCCGCTTCACCCCGCTGTTCGAGCCCGAAGGCACGCACCCGCTCGCGACGTTCCACACCGCGCTGGCCGAGCTCGCCGCCGGCAAGGACGAGGACGGCAAGGTGCGCGTGCTCGTCTACGGCGCCTCGGGCACCGCCGCCGATCGCTGGACCGGCTACCTGCGCGCCTACCTGCAGGCCCGCTTCGGCGACGGCGGCCCCGGCTTCGTGCCGATGGGCAAGGCCACGAAGTGGTCGCGCCACCAGGAGTACGCGCTCGGCAGCAGCAAGCAGTGGACGAAGCACAGCCGGGGCAAGAGCGCGAGCGAGGGCGCGCACTATGGCCTGCTCGGGGCCGCGCTCGCGGCGAAGAAGAAGAACGCGAGCTGCTCGATCACACCTGCGAAGGGCTCGAGCTCGAGCAAGTCGGTCGCGAGCTTCGAGCTCTGGTACCTGCAGCAGCCCGGCGGTGGCAAGGCCGAGCTCACGATCGACGGCAAGCCGGCCGCGAAGCTCGACACGAAGGGCGAGCGCGCGAGCGCGGGCTACCTGCAGCTGCCGGTCGACGCGGGCGCGCACACGCTCGCGCTGCGCACGACCGACGACGGCGAGGTGCGCACGTTCGGCGTCGTCGCCGAGACCGCGACGCCCGGCGTCGTGGTGGACACGCTCGGCATCGTCGGCCAGCACGCGTCGTGGATGCTCGACTGGGACGCGACGCTGTGGGCCGAGCACATGGTGCGTCGCGATCCCGCGCTCTTCGTGTTCGCGTTCGGTACGAACGAGGCCTTCGACAAGAACTTCTCCGAGCGCCGCTTCGAGGCCCAGTACGGCGAGGTCCTGGCGCGCATCCGCAGCACGCTGCCGCACGCGAGCTGCGTGCTGATGGCCCCCGGCGATCAGGGCAAGCCCGACGACGAGCTCGGCCCGATGCACGACGCGAACCTGGCGATCGTGCGCCGGATCGAGCGCGAGATGGCCACCGAGCACGGCTGCGCGCTGTGGGACGCACAGGCGTTCATGAACAACCCCGGCGGGATGGATGCGTGGGTGCACGCCGATCCGCCGCTCGCGAAGGACGACTACGTGCACACGACCGGCCGCGGCGCGACGATGATCGCGATGGCGGTCGCGGACGCGATCCTGTGGGGCTACGACGCCGCGCGCGTGCGGCCGTCGTCAGGGTCCGGCGTCGCCGCGCGGTGAGGCGACCAGCTGCTGCGCCTCGTCGACCGACGCGGCGCAGCGAAACCCGAAGTGGTGGAAGTTCTCGATGGGGTTGTTCGGCACGTGCGTGCGCCGGTACGCCCCCGTCGCGTAGCTCGCGTCCCAGTACCACGAGCCACCCCGCACCACCCGCGTCGTGTGCCCGCGACACTGCAGCGCGCCGCCGCACGGCCCCTTCGGATCGATGCCCGCACACGCGTCGCCGCAGCGCGCCCAGTCCTTGCTCGACCAGTCGTAGACCCACTCCCACGCGTTGCCGATCATGTCGCGCAGCCCGTACACGCCTGCGGGTCGCGAGCCGATCTCGAACGTGCGTCCGTTGTCGGGGTGCTCGCGCTTCTTCTTCACGCCGCAGCTGCGCCCGCGCTCGTCCTTGATCACCGCGCGCTCGCACGTGACCGGCTCGTCGCCCCACGGATACAGCGCGCCGTCCGGTCCGCGCGCGGCCTTCTCCCACTGCGCTTCGGTGGGCAGGTGCTTGCCCTGCAGCTCGCAGAAGCGCACCGCCGCGAACCAGCTGATCCCCGTGATCGGCTGCAGTGGACGCCCGAAGTCGTTGTAGAGCGGACCGCCGCGCAGGCACTTGCTGGTCTTGCGACACGCCGCGTACTGCTCGTTCGTGACCTCGTCGAGATCCATGTAGAACGTCTGCAGGTGGATCGTCGCCTGCGGGCGCGTGCTCGGCGGCCCGTCGGCGGTGCCGCGCACGAACGCGCCACCGGGGATGCAGGCCATGCCCGCGGGCGGCGGGTCGAGGCACGGGAGGATCGCGGTGCCGTCGGGCAGCGTCGGCGGGGGCGCGGGCGCGGCGACCGGAGCCGCGACGACGGGCGCAGAAGCGACGG
>CAZFKC010000162.1:2340-15691 GCA_964519175.1 uncultured Nannocystaceae bacterium | reverse complement strand
GCAGCGCCGACGCGATGACGCGGCGGACCTCGGGATCCGGGTCGTTCACGAGTCGGACCCGCAGAGTCTCGACGAAGGTGTTGGTGCCCAGCGCTGCCGCGGTGATCGCCGCGGCGCGGCGCGCCGCAGGGTTGCCGAGGTCGAGTGCAGACATGAGCGCGGCGGTGGCGGCCGGCGTGCGCATGCGTGCGAGTGCCGAGGTGAGCACCGCGGCGGTCTCGTCGTCCGCGCGCTCGAGCGCCTCGAGGATACCCTCGACGCGCCCGGCGACGCGGCTCGCGATCAGCTCGCTCGAGCGCGCGTGCGTGTCGGGGTGCTCGAGCAGCCGGACCAGCGCACCGACGGCCGCAGGGCCGGACAGCTCGCCGAGCGCGGACATGGCCGCGAGCCGCACCGACTCGTCGTCGTCGTCGCCGGCGAGCTCGCCGAGCCGCGCCGGCACCTTCGGGTCGTCGAACGCCGCGAGCGCCGAGCAAGCCACCAGTCGCGTCGCGGCGTCGTCGGAGGCCGCGGCCTCGACCACGATCGCCAGCCACTCGGGACGTCGCGTGAGCGCCATGCCCATGAGGCACGCCCGACGGATGTCGTGGTCGTTCGAGCGAGCGGCCTCGAGCAGGTGCGCGGTCGCGATGGACGAGCTGAGCTGGCTCATCGCCTCGATCGCTGCGACGCGCACCTGACCCGCCGGGTCGGCGAGGCGGAACGACAACGCGGCGGCGGCGGGCTCGTGACGCAGTCGGCCCAGCGCCTGGCAGGCGTAGTAGCGCGTCCACGCATCGGGATCGTCGAGCGCGTCGAGGAGCAGCGGGGCCGCGACGGCGACGTCCGCGTGCGCGAGCGTGCGCATCGCGGCGGCGCGTAGACGCGGCTCGTCGCCGCGCGCCGCGGCGATCACCGCGGCCTGGGCGTCGGGTTCTTCGATGTTGCCGAGGCTCTGCAGCGCGAGCTCGCGCAGCGTCGCGTCGGAGTCCGAGAGGCCGGCGACGAGCACGGGCACCGCGCTCGCGTGACCGAAGTAGCCGAGCAGACGATAGGCCTGCCGGCGCAGGCGCGGATCGTCGGATTTTGCCGCCGCGAGGCCGAGCTGCTCGGTGATGTCTCCGCCGAGCGCCTGGATTGCACCGAGCGCGGCGTGGGCGACCCGCGGGTTGGGATCGGCGAGCACCTCGAAGAGCGCGGGCACGGCCGCGAGCTGTCCGATGCGACCGAGCAGCTCGCACGCCCGCGCGCGCACGGTGCCGTCGGGATCGCCGAGCGCGACCAGCACGTCGTCGGCGGAGACCGAGCGGGGCTGCAGCACCTCGAGCACGAGGCGTCGGCGCGCGCTGTCCCCGTCGCGGAGTGCGACCGCGAGACTCGAGGCGCCCGCGTTGCCGAGGCGCTTGAGCACGTCCGCAGCCGCGCGGGCGACGATCTCGGGCCCGTCGAGCAAGGCCAGCAGCGACGGCGCGATCTCGTTGGATCCGAGTGCACCGAGGATGCGCACGATCGCCGCCTGCTCGGGCGGGGCCGAGGTGCGCAGCGCCATGGTGAGACGGCGCGCGATGCTGCTGGCGGCGCGGTCGCGGATCAGCAGATCGATCGCATCGGCATTGCCGTAGAGCGCCGCATAGCGCTCGCGCAGCTCCGCGAGCGCGGTGGCGGCGATGCGCACCAGCGCTTCACCCGGCCGCTTGGCGAGCTCGAGCAGCGGTGCGATCGCCCCCGGATCGCCGGTGTGGCCCATCGCGCGGGCGGCCTCGTGCACGTATGCGGAGTCCTCGAGCAGCTCGGCGAGCGGGGCGATCGCTCGTGGGTCGCCGGTGCGGCCGAGCACGTCGATCGCGGGGAACGTGCGGAAGAAGCGACCGCTGCGGACTGCAGCGACCAGGGCTTCGACGGCCGCGCGGCCGCCGATGCGACCGAGCGCCTCGATCGCCGCGACCGCGACGTTGTCGTCTTCGCCGCGCACGAGCTCGCGGAGCTCGGGCAGGGCGGCGCGGGACCGCCGGCGTCCGAGCACTGCGACCGCGTCTGCGACGACGGCAGTGTCGGCATGGTGCAGCAGCGCGATGAGCTCGGGATCGATGGGCGCCGGCGTGGCGGAGAGCGCGTCCACCACCGCGGCGACGCGGGCCTCGTGGCTGCGTGAGTGCTGGAGCACGTCGAGCAGGGCAGGGCTGGCGAGCTCGCCCTCGCGCGCGAGCAACTCGACGACGGTGCGTCGCACGAGCCAGCTCGGATCGTCGAGCTGGCGCACGAGCACAGTGATCCCGGCCGGCCCATCCGCGAGCGCAGCCTTGGCCCTCGCGATGCGCTCCGCCTCTGCGGCGCTCGGCCTGACCGCTGCGACGCTCACCCGCTGCCCGCTCCTTCGCCCGCATCGGTCGCGCGGGGCAGGGCCGAGAGCTCTTCGCTACGGCGCGCGATCGACTGCAAGAGGCCGCTGATCCGCGTGCTGGCCTCGGCCTGCTGCACGGTCTCGTCGCGCAGCGTCGTCATCGAAGCGATGTTGCGCTGGCTGGCTGCGGCGAGCGCCGTGGACACCTCGGCCTGCTGTGTGACGGCAGCCGCGATCTGCCGCGTCGCCTGGCGTACCTGCTCGCCCGCGCTCGCGAGCGAGGTGATCGCCCCGCTCTGCTCGGCGGCCGCACGACTGACGACCGCGGCGAGCCGGGCGACGTCGCGCACGGCCTGCTCGGCCTGCTGGTTCGCCTTGGCCTGCTCACCGACCGCACGCGCGATCTGGGTGACCTGCTTGCGCGCGTCGCCCATCGTCTTGGCGATCTCCGACGCACCCTTGGCCTGCTCGGTGAGCCCGGTGACCATGCGCTGCGTGCCGCCGGCGACCTCCTTCGCGAGCGCGCTGATCGACGCGGCGTCCTTGGCTTGCTCGGCGACGAGGCGCACGACCTGCTGGCTCGAGCTGCGCAGGCTCCCCGTCGTGCGTGCGAGCGCCGATGCGCCCGCCGACTGCTGCTCCGCGGCGCGCGAGACCGCCTGCGCCGAGGCGGCCAGCTTGGTGTTCGTGCGCACCAGCTCGCGCAACGCAGTGGCTTGCTCGGTGGTCGCGTCGTTGGTCTGACGCGCCATCTTGCGCATGTCGGCGGCCGCCTTCGCCAGCGCCTGCGTCGCGCGGGTCTGCTCGGCGGCGCCCCGCGAGACCAGCTTGCCCTCGTCCGCGAGCCGACCGCTCGTCTGCGCGAGCGAGGACACGGCGCGCAGCTGCTCGCTCGTCGCCGCATCGACGGCGCGGGTGGTCTGCGCGAGCTCGTCGACCCCCTCGAGGATGCCGGAGAGCGCACGGTCGGCCTCGCCCGCGAGGCGGGTGCCCTCCTCGGTGGCCTTCACGCCCTCGCGTGCGGCGACCGCCGCCTCGCCGGACGAGGTCTGCAGGCCGCGCACGATCTTCGCGACGTCCGAGCTGGCCTGCCCGGCCCGATCGGCGAGCGCCCGGATCTCCTCGGCGACGACGGCGAAGCCGCGACCGTGATCGCCCGCGCGCGCGGCCTCGATGCTCGCGTTGAGCGACAGCAGGTTCGTGCGATCGGCGATGAGGTTGATGGTCTGGACGATGTCGCCGATCTCCTCGACGCGCTTGCCCATCTCCTTCAGCACGCCGGCCGCCTCGACGATCGCCTGCTGGATGACGGCGAAGCCGGCGATCGAGCGCTTCACCGCGCTGCCGCCCTCGCGCGCGGTCGCGACCACGCGGTCGGCGGTCTGCCGCGCGTTCTGGCCGATCGTGACGATCTGCCGCGTGGCCGCCTCGAGCTGGTTCGCTGCCGCCGCGCTCGTCACCGCGAGCTCACCGATCTGCTCGGCGCTCTGCGACATCGAGGTCGACGCCCGCGCGAGCTGCTCGATGCCGGCCGCGTTGGCCTCCACGACCTCGGCGTTGCGCTCGGTGGTGGCGGCGACGCCTTCGACCGATGCGGCGATCTCGGCGACCATCTGGGCCGCGCCGGCGGCGTTGGTCTCGAGCTGCTTGCTGTGCTCGGCGACCTCGTGGACGGTGCGCGCCACCTCCTCGGTGTTGCTGGCGGTCGCGTCGATGGCTTCGTCGAGCCCCGACAGATCCCGAGAGGAGCGCTCGAGCGCGGCCGACATCTGCGCGATGGTGCTGGCGACGCGGCCCACGCGGTCGTCGATCATCGACGCGTCGGAGGTGATCGCGCCGACGCCGCGCGCCATCTCCTCGATGGTGACGGCGACCTCTTCGACGCTCGTCGCGGTCGCCTCGCTGCGGGCGGCCACGTCGTTCACCGTGGCGGTGGACTCGCTCTGCGTCGAGAGCAGCTCCTCGCTGGAGGCGGCGAGGTCCTCGGCGTTGGCTGCGACGCCACGCACCGAGCGGGAGATCTCCTCGAGCGTCGAGGCGGTGGTCTCCGTGCCGCGCGCGAGCTCGTCGGCGTCCTTGCGCATCGCCGCGATCGCGGCCGACACCTCGACGAACCCGCCGACGCCCGCCGCCAGCTCGTGCTGCACCGCGGCGATCACCTCGGCGACCTTGCGGTTGTTCTCGGCGATCGCCTTGCCCTCGTTCGCGCCCGCGGCCAGCTCGCGCGTGATCTCGAGCAACACCGCACGCTGCGCGTCGGGACGCGCGCCGTTCGTGCGCGGGTTCGGTTCGGACTCAGACACTCGGGACATGACGGGACTCCTGGTCGACGACGCGATCACAATCGAGCAGCATCAACAGCCGGGGACCGAGCTGCGCGACCGCCTTGACGAACCCGGAGGTGCGCTCGACCACCAGCTCCGGTGGCGGCGCGAAGGACTCCGGCTGCAGCTTGACCACCTCGCGTGCGCTGTCCACCAGCAACCCCACGCGGCGCTCGTCGCACTCGACGACGAGCACGCGGTGATCGAGCGCGTGCTCGGCGGAGGGCAGGCCGAAGCGCACCCGCAGATCGACGAGCGGGAGCACCTTGCCGCGGACATGCACGAGCCCGACGACGTATGCGGCCGTGCCCGGCACCGCAGTCGCGGTCGAGAACGAGTCCAGCTCGGCGACCTGCGACGCGGGCAGCACGTACTCGGCGCCGCCGACCTTGAACACGACATGCAGCACTTCGCTCGCGGCCGTCATGAAGCTACTCCCACGGCGGGCTCGCTGCGTCGGGTGATGCGTTGGCCGAGCGCGCGGAGGTCGAGCACGAGGGTCGGGCGGCCGTCGCCGAGATCGGCGCTGCCGGCGACGCCCACGCGCTGCACCAGCGGATCCGCGAGCGGTCGCACGATCACCTCGTGCCGCCCGAGCATGCGGGTGACCCCGAACGCGCACTGTTGCCGGCCCACCTGGACCAGCAGCGCCTTGCGATCGTCGTGGGCGACGCGCATGCCCAGCGCATCGCCGAGCGCGACGAGTGGCACGAGCTTGCCGCGCGTCGAGAGCATGCCGAGCGTGCCGTGGGCGCCGTCGGTGCGCGGGGGCTCGATGCGCGGGAGCTCGTCGATCTCCACGATCGCCTCGACCGCGGCACACGGCACGAGGTAGCGCTGGTCGCTGGCCTCGCAGGCGAACGCGTCGACGAGCGCCACGGTGAGCGGCGCACGCAGCCGCCACGTCGTGCCCTGGCCCGGGCGGTTGTCGAGCTCGAGCGTGCCGCCGAGCGCCTCGATCGCGCGGCGGACGACGTCGAGCCCGACCCCGCGACCACTCGTGGTGCTCACGGCATCGCGCGTCGAGAAGCCGGGGCTGGTCAGCACCTCGAGCAGCTCGTCGTCACGGGCGCCGATCGGACGCCCGTGCTTCGCCTCGACCAGGCGGCGGTCGATGCCGCCACCATCGTCGGTGACCTCGATGTCCAGGTGCGTCGTGGAGCTCGCGACCGCGCGCACCGAGATGGTGCCCTGCTCGGGCTTGCCCGCGGCACGCCGGCGCTCGGCCGCCTCGATGCCGTGATCGACGGCGTTGCGCATGAGGTGGATGAGCGAGGGCAGCAGCCGCTCGGCGACGCTCTTGTCGAGCTCCACCGCGCCGACGTCGAGCACGAGCCCGACGTCCTTGCCGGTCGACGCACGCAGACCGCGGATCATCAGCGGGAGCGGCTCGACGATCTCGCGCAGCGGCACCATGCGCAGCTCGACGAGCGCACCACGCAGGCGCCTCAGCACGCGCGCGTCGTCGTCGAAGCGCGACTGCAACGCGCGCACGTCGACACCGCGGCCCGCGAGCTCGCGGATCTGCTCGTGCATCCGCGTGCGGCCGTGGGTGATGGCGGCGAGCAGCTCGACCGCGACGTCGAGGCGCGCGACGTCGACGCGCACGATCCCACGGCGTCCGGCCGGCTCGAGCGCGGGCTCGGGCTCCGATGCGGGCGGCGGCGGAGGAGGAGGAGCGATGGCGACCAGCGGCTCGACGTCGCCCACCGGAACGCCGGCGGACTCGGCCAGCGCGTCGAGGCCGACTCGACCTGCCGCCACGATGACGAACTCGAGCCCGCCCGGCACGTGCTCGTCGCGTGGCCGCGAGCGCGGCACGACCCGCACGATCCTGGCGACGCGCTCGATGCCGCTGCGGACCGCGGTGATCGAAGCGCCGCGTGCGGCCTTCTCGGGCGTCGGCACGAAGCGCACGCACGCGGTGAGCTCGCCCTGCGTGGTGGCCTGCGCGAGCTCGGCGAGATCGGACGGCGAGAGCTTCTCGCGGACGTCGGCCGGCAGGCCCCCGAGCTGCACCTCCGCCGGGCGAGGGCCGGTGGGCTCGTCGATCGGTCGGGCGAGCTCGACGAGCAGCGCCTCGGGCGGTCGCGCAACCGCAGCGCGCTCGGCCACGGAGCGCACGCGCTGCCCGAGCTCGCGCGTGCCGACGACGAGGGGATCGAGCGCGGCCGGGGGCACGGGCGCGCCGGCCTGCTGGAACGCGCGCACCCGCGTCTCCATGACGTGACTGAGCTCGACGATGGGCTCGATGCCCATCATCCCCGCGAGGCCCTTCAGCGTGTGAAGGGCGCGGATGAGCTCGCCGAGCTCGCGTGCGTGGGCGCGCTTCGGCTCGCGCTCGATCGCCGCGAGCGCAGTCGAGATGCGGGCGAGGTTCTCGTCCGCTTCGGCGAGGAATCCCTGGCGGAACTCTTCGACGTCGACGCCGTGGGTCACTGCGGGGCTCCCTGACCGAGCAGTCGATCGACGTGCTCGAGCAGCGCCTCGGGAGCGAACGGCTTCGTCATGAACCCCGAGGCACCGGCCGCGAGGGCACGGCTCTTCGAGCTCTCGTCGCCGCGCGTCGTCACCACGAGGATCGGCAGCGCGGCGAGGTTGTCCTGCCCGCGCACGAACTCGAGCACCTCGATGCCGCCGATGTCGGGCATGTTGAGATCGAGCACGACGAGATCGAACGGCGTCAGCGACAGCCGCTCGATCGCCTCGAGCCCGCTCGCGGCGTGCGTGAACTGGAAGTGGTCGCGCACACGGAGGCACGCGACCACCATCTGCCGCATGACCATGCTGTCGTCGACGACGAGTACGTTCGCCACGGAATCGGCATCGTAGCGCCGCGACCCGTGGGTGAACAGAGTTTGCGAGCGCGCGGACGCCTGCGCAGCGGACAGGACTGCACCGATTCGCAGCGCCCGGCGGGAAATCGACGGCGGGCGACTTGCGTCGCCCGCACGATGTCGAATGCTGACGCGCCGAGGCGGAAGCGCGTCACTGCGCGGCAGCGGTCGCAGCTGCGGCCGCGCGGGCCGACACGGCGGCGCCACCCGAGGCCGCGAGCCCGATCGCCTGCGCACCCTGAAGGAACGGCAGCACCATCTGCATGTAGCGGCTCGCCGTCGACAGGCCGGTCGGCGCGATGACGACCCGGTCGCCCGGCCGCAGGCGAATCTGCTCGTCGACCAGCAGTGCCTGCTGGAGGTCGAGGGTGTACACGACCGGCTTCGCGAAGCCGCCGCGGATGACAGCGATCTCACGACGGGCCCGCGCGGGTGCCGGGCCACCGGCCGACGCGAGGGCCTCGGCGAGGGTGATCCCGTCCGGCGCCATGGGCACCACCTTGGGCTGGAGCACCTCGCCGAGCACGTAGACCTTGCGGTCGGTGTTGTCGGGCACGAACACCACGTCGCCCGCGCGCATGAACACGTTGCGGGTGGTGTCGCCGCGGCGCATCAGGTCGGCGAGGTTGATCGGCAAGAGCTCGCCCTTGCGCACGACGGTCGCGCCGTCGAGATCGGCGACGGGTGTCGTGCCGCCCGCGAGGGTCAGCGCCTCGAGCAGCGTGGTGTCGCCATCGACCGCGAACGTGCCGGGCTTGCCGACCTGTCCGAGCACGAAGAACTTCTGCGACTCGTAGCGCAGGATCTCGACGCTCACCTGCGGCTCGACGACGAAGCGTGCGATCGCGTTGCGGAGCGCCGTCTCGAACTCGGTGAGCGTCAGCCCCTCGGCCGGGATCGCTCCGACCACCGGCAGGTGCACCTTGCCGTCCTTGCGGATCGTGATGCCACCCGGCTGGCCCTGGTTCGCCGACGTGCGCGTCGAGCTGAGCTCGGGATGGCTCATCACGAAGATGTCGAGCACGTCGTTCTTGCCGAGGCGGTACTCGTCCTTCTCCGCGGAGAAGTCGTAGACCACCTGCTCCACCGTGACGCCGGCGCCGCTGCTGTCCGCGATGATGTCGTCGAGGTCACGCGCCTCGAAGCCGTTCGGTCCGGGGGCCATCCGCGTGTAGCGGAAGCGGTCGGCCGCGCAGCCACCGAGCAACGACGTCGCCAGCGCAATCACTGCGGCGATCCGAGTCCCGCAGCGGGACGTTCCGTGGCCCCGGCTGCCCTTGCTGCGCTTGTTCGCGGACATTACGTCTGCGGAGGCCTTCATCGAACGATTCGCGATCATGCTCTCGACTCCGCCACATACGTGTCCCCCCTCGCCGCTCGCGGCAAGTCCCCACCAGCAATCCGTCGCAACGACCCCCGCCGGTCCGAGCTGGCTGGGCTCGGCGCGTCGACGTGACCTGATCCGGGCCGCCATCGACGTCGGTGCGGTCGCGGTGGCGCTCGCGAGCGCGTTCGTGGTCCGCTTCGAGTCGCTGCCACCAGCGCCGTGGACCGACACTTTCGTCTGGGCGATCGCTCCCGTGATCGCGCTGCGTGTCGTACTCGCGCGGGCCTTCGGCGTACACCGCATGAGCTGGCGCCTGTTCGGGCTGGTCGAGACCGAGCGGCTCGCGCTCGCGACCGCGCTCGGCAGCGCGATGATGCTGGTCGCACGCCAGGCGTGGCCGGCGATCGATCTGCCGGCCGGCGTCGTCGCGCTCGAGGGTTTGTTCACGCTCGCGCTGCAGTGGGGCGCGCGCGGGCTGGTCCGCGCCCACGACGAGAAGCGCGCCCGCGAGACGGCGCCGCGGGCCGATCGGACGATCCGCGCAATCCTGGTCGGAGCCGATCGCGACGGCCGCCTGGCCGGCGAACAGCTCCGCGCCTGTCCGCAGGCCGGCTACGAGGTGGTCGGCTTCCTCGACGACGCCAGCGAGAAGCAGGGCCAGCGCATCGCCGGCATCCCGGTGCTGGGTCGCATCGACGATGCCGCAGCGATCGCGGCGAAGACCGGCGCCGACACGCTCATCCTCTCCATGCCGGCGGCGAGCCGAGCGAGGAGGCGGGAGGTCGTCGAGCGCTGCCGCAAGGTCGGGCTGCCGCTGCGCACGGTGCCCGCGTACTGGGAGCTGCTCTCCGGGCGCGCCGAGGTCGCGAAGGTGCGCGAGGTGAAGATCGAGGATCTGCTCGGGCGCGAGGTGGTCGGCAACGATCCGCAGCGGCAGGGCGACGTGCTCGCGGCCTTCCGCGGCAAGCGGGTGCTCGTCACCGGCGCAGGCGGCTCGATCGGCTCGGAGCTCTGTCGCCAGCTCGCGGCGCTCGAGCCGGCCGCGCTCATCCTCTTCGAGTACGGCGAGAACAATCTCTTCGACATCGACGCCGAGATCCGTCCGCTGATGGGTGATCGCACGGTCACGGCGCTCGCCGACATCCGCGATGCGGCGGTGGTGAAGCGGATCTTCGCGCGCCACCGGCCGCAGGTCGTGTTCCACGCCGCGGCCTACAAGCACGTGCCGATGATGGAGTCGCACCCGACGGCCGCGGTCGACAACAACGTCCGTGGCACCCGCAACATCGTCGAGGCGGCGCACGCCCACGGCGTCGAGCGCTTCGTGTTCGTCTCGACCGACAAGGCGGTCAATCCCACCAACGTCATGGGCGCGAGCAAGCGCGCTGCGGAGATGATCGTGCAGGCGAAGGCGCGCACGAGCACCACCAAGATGTGCTGCGTCCGCTTCGGCAACGTGCTCGGCTCGCGCGGCTCGGTGCTGCACACGTTCCGGCGCCAGATCGAGCGCGGCGGTCCGGTCACGGTTACGCACCCGGACATGACCCGCTTCTTCATGACGATCCCCGAGGCGGTGCGGCTGGTGCTGCAGGCGGGCGCGGCCGGCAAGGGCGGCGAGGTGTTCCTGCTCGACATGGGCGAGCCCGTGCGGATCTCCGACATGGCGGCGCAGATGATCCGGCTCGCCGGTCAAGAGGGCGAGATCGCGATCGAGTACGTCGGGCTGCGTCCGGGCGAGAAGCTCTACGAGGAGCTCGTGCACGACGGCGAGAGCGCGCGGCCGAGCGCGATCGAGGGCATCAACATCGTCACGCCGCAGACCCTCGATGCGCCGACCATCCTGCCTTGGGTCGCGCGGCTCGAGGCCGCCGCCGACCGTCGTGATGCGGCGCGTGTTCGCGAGCTCCTCGCGCTCGGCACTGGCTATCGCCCGGGACTGGGCCCACAAGTCATCGACGACGACGCGTTCGACCTCGACGAGCTCGACGTCGTCAGCCCCTCCATCGACTCCGTCGCGAACGTGTCCAACGTGGCCAGCGTGGGATGAGCCGATGCGCATCCTCTATCTCCACCAGTACTTCGTCTCGCCCGAGGCCGCGGGGGGCACCCGCTCCTACGAGCTCGCCCGTCGCCTGGTCGCGCGCGGCCACGAGGTCACGCTCGTCACGTCCAACGCGATGATGCCCGCACGCTGGCGCTCGCTGACCGCGCCCACCGAGACCGAGATCGACGGGATCCAGCTGGTGGTCTTGCCGGTGCAGTACGCGAACCAGATGGGCTACCGCGAGCGCATGCAGGCGTTCGCCCGCTTCGCCGCGCTCGCGAGCCGCGAGGCCGTGCGGCGCAGTGCGGACGTCGTCTTCGCGACCAGCACGCCGCTCACGATCGCGGTGCCCGGGCTCATCGGCAGCCTCGGCCAGCGCGTGCCGATGGTGTTCGAGGTGCGCGATCTGTGGCCCGAGCTGCCGATCGCGATGGGGGCGCTGAAGAATCCGCTCTTGCGTGCCGGTGCGCGGGCGCTCGAGTGGCTGGCCTACCACGGCGCGGCCGATGTCGTCGCGCTCTCGCCCGGCATGGCCGACGGTGTGGCGGCGCGTGGGATCCCGCGCGAGCACATCCACATGATCCCCAACGCGTGCGATCGCGCGGCGTTCGCGGGCGCCGAGACTGCGGCCGCCGAGACGCGCGCGCAGCTGCTGCCCGGGCTCGATCCAAGGGCGCCGCTCGTGCTCTACGCCGGCACGTTCGGCGCCATCAACGACGTGCCGTGGCTGGTCGAGGTCGCCGCGAGATCACGCGCCGCCGGGTCGCCGCTGCGCTTCGCGATCGTCGGCGACGGGGCCGAGCGGGCGCAGATCGAGGGCAGGGCGCGCGCCCACGGCCTGCTCGGTGATCACCTGCACCTGCTGCCGCCCGTGCCCAAGCGCGCGATGCCGGGCCTGCTCGGGTGTGCAACGGTGGCGACGTCGCTGTTCATGCCACTGCCGGAGATGCAGGCCAACAGCGCGAACAAGTTCTTCGACGCGCTCGCCGCGGGCCGACCGATCGCGATCAACTATGGCGGTTGGCACGCCGAGCTGCTGGCGAAGACGGGCGCAGGTGTGGCCTTGCCCCACGCCGAGCCCAGCCGCGCCGCCGCGATGCTGCATGCGCTCGGCACCGACGCTCTCGCACTCGCGCGCGCTCGCGCGGCGTCGAGAACCCTGGCCGCCACACAATTCGATCGCGACGTGCTCGCCGATCGGCTCGAGCAGGTGCTGCTCGGCGCGGTGGCTTCGCGCACGAACACGAAGGTCCCGGGTGGTTCCCCGCGTGCGTCGACGCGCTCGGTCGCATAGGCTAGCGGCATGCACCTGAACCATCGGCGAGCGGTGCTCGCGGGCGCCGCGCTGCTCCTCGCGGTCGGCTGTCCTCGCGAGAGCCCACCCGAGTCGGAGGACGTGACCGGCACGGATACCGGCGGCATCGGCATCACGATGGACTCGGTCGACTCCGGGCCGAAGCTCGACATGCAGGTGACGACGTTCGCCACCGAGATGACGAACCCGGACTCGAACAGCGAGGGCTGTACCGAGATCAGCGTGATGGTGTCGCCGGTGATCCCGACGATCGTGCTGCAGGTCGATCAGTCGGGGAGCATGACGGAGGACTTCAGCGGGCAGGAGCGCTGGACGGCGCTGTACGAGACGTTGATGGGCCCCGGCGGCACCGTCGAGGTGCTGCAGTCGGACGTGCGCTTCGGGCTCGCGATGTACTCGAGCGTCGACGGCTTCGAAGGCGGCATGTGCCCGATGCTCACCGAGGTCCCGCCGGCGCTCGACAACTTCGACGCGATCGATGCGGTCTACGGGCCCGCGGATCCGATCGACGAGACGCCGACCGGCGAGTCGCTCGCGCTCGTCGCCCAGGGGCTCGACGCGTTCGCGGAGCCGGGCCCGAAGGCGATCGTGCTCGCGACCGACGGCGAGCCCGACACGTGCGCCGAGCCGAACCCACAGAACGGCCAGCCCGAGGTGATCACCGCGGTGCAGGACGCGTTCGACGACGGCATCTCGACGTTCGTGATCAGCGTGGGCACCGAGGTCGGTGCGGACCACCTGCAGGACGTCGCGAACGCGGGCGTGGGCAAGGCGCTCGACGATCCGATGCCGGCGCCGTACTACGTCGCGCTGGACGCCGGCGACCTCGTCGACGCGTTCCACGAGATCATCGGCAGCTTCATCAGCTGCGAGATCCCGATCGACGGCATCGTCGACCTCGAGCAGCAGTGCGAAGGCACGCTGCTCCTCGACGGCATGGAGATCGCGTGCCCGGCCGACTGGGACATGCTCGACGAGTCCACGATCGAGCTGCTCGGGGCGAGCTGCGATCTGTGGAAGGACGGCGGCTCGCACGAGATCGATGCGACCTGGCCGTGCGGGGCGATCAACATCCCGTGATCGGGGGCGGGTGATCGAACGGTCGCGGCGGCGGTCTACCGCGCCGTGACCCCCCCTCATGCGCCGCAACACGTGCCGGCGCTCGAGCTCTGGGACTGCTCGCT
>CAZFKC010000162.1:0-2240 GCA_964519175.1 uncultured Nannocystaceae bacterium | reverse complement strand
CGCGTGCGATCACCCGCGTGTGTGCGCTGCTGCGGACGCTCGCGGCCGGGTCTGCATGCGCGGGCTTCGACGTGCGGATGCTGCAGCAAGGACCGAGCGAGCGCGCCGCGGCCTGCATGTTCCCGGCGGTGTTCCTCGAGTATGCGGCGGGCGATCGCACCGACGAGCTGCTCGGGCTGCTCGATGACCACGAGCGCCTGCTCTCCACACAGCTCGCGCGCGAGTCGAGCGCGCGCGTGCGGCTGTCATCTGCGTCGCTCGACCCTTTGTCCGATGCCGCCGAGCGCGACCTCGTCGAGCTGCACGGACCCGGGTGGCAGACGATCGACTCCGCGTGGGCGAGCCCGTGGGCCGAGGGCGAGCTCGGGCGCGCGATGCTGGGCTCGGCGATCGATCACGTCGCGCGGCTGATGCCCGAGGTCGGCCGACTGCCGGCGCTCCGCTTTCGCACCGGTAGCGCCGCCGCGCGTGCAGCCGTCGAGTGGTTCGTGCGGCGCGCACAGATGTCGGTGCACGGGCGTGCGCTGTTCGAGGTCGCGTTCTATCGCCGCTGGGCCGCGCGTGCGCGCGCATGCAATGCGATCGGCATCGGGCTCGATCGAGACTTCGCGCCGTTCCAGCGCATGGCCTGGCAGCTCGCGCACGGCGCAGAGCTCGAGGGCGCGGTGCCACTCGTGTATGCACGTCGCACGGAGACACCGCGCGCCGGTGGGTCGCTGCGTCAGCTCGGCTTCCGGCAACTCTGGCAGGCCGACGCACCGAAGGCGGCCGCATGAGCCTGCGCGCCGAAGTGCGGGGCGGGCTCGCGGAGCTCCACCCCGACTGGGATCGTCTCGCTGCGCAGGCGAGCTTCGTGACCGGGCGGAGGTTCCTCGCCTCGGTCGACGGCGCCGCGACGTTCCGCGTGGAGGTGACCGACGGCGAGCGGCTCGTCGCCGCGATGCCGGGGTGGATCGCCCGTGGCACCGGCCACGCGTATCTCGAGCCGACGCGGATCCTCGCGGAGCTCGGCCCGGGTGCCGGCCCGCACGTCGTGCTCGGTGCGCCCTGGGGCTTCGCGGCGGAGCTGCTCGCCGACGAACCGCCGCCTGATGCCATCTCGGCGCTCGAGGGCGCATGCCTCGAGCACGCGGAAGCGGTCGGCGCGAGCGGTGTGGTCGCGCTGCATCTCGACGATCGCTCGCTGTCGCTGCTCGCGAATCCGCTGGCCGTGCTCGTCGGCTACGACGCGGTCATCGATGCGGCGCCCGACCTCGGTGCGTGGCTCGCCGCGCTCCCGCGTCACCGTCGTGGCCGCGTGCGTGCGGAGCTGATGACGTTCGAGCGTGCCGGGCTGCGCACCGCGATCGAGCACGACGTGCGCTGCATCGCGGAGCTCGTGCCGATCGTGTGCGCGAGCGAGGCGCGGCACGGCCACGCGATCGATTCCGGCGTGCTCGCGGCCGCGTTCATGGACCAGCGCGAGCGCTTCGGCGACGCGTTCCGCATGTTCACGGCGCGCGACCGACACGGACGCCTCGTCGCCGGGGCGACGGCGTTCGTCGACGGCGACGCGCTGCGCATGCGCGTCTGCGGCGTCGCGGGTGGCGACGCGTTCGAGTACTTCCACGTGGCCTACTACGCTCCGCTCGCGCATGCGGGCGCGCTCGGCTGCACGCGCGTGCACCTCGGCATGGAGTCGTACGAGGCGAAGCTCCTGCGCGGCGCCCGGCTCGAGCCGCGCTGGGCCGCGGAGCTCGGCGGACGCGTGGCGTGGGATCGCGCGGCGGTCCGGCGGTGGAACGCACGCAAGCTCGCCGAGCTGGATGCACTGCGGGCTCGATTCCCTCGCGCGATGCCAGCGGAGCAGCGCGCCGCGCTCTGCGTGGACCGGGAATCGCCGCCACCGTCGCGGCGTCGAGCGGATCCGTGGCGAGCATCGGACACGTCCTCGTAGGCCTCGCAGCAGCGCGCGTGCTCGCGACCGAACCGCTCTGCTTCATCCCACTGCTCGCCTTCGGCCCCTGGCCACCGATTTCACTCCGCGATTCTGCTCGTGCGCGGAGCAGAATCGACGAGTGAACCCTTCGCTCCGCGTTTCTGCACTTCCTGCGAGCAGAATCCGCGAGTGAGCCCGCCGGGGCGTCAGCGGCGCTGCGAGATGACCTTGGCCGGCACGCCCACCGCGGTGCAGCGCGGCGGCAGATCGCGGATCACCACCGCGCCCGCGCCGACGATGCTGTCCGCACCGACGCGCAGCC